>CALUFA010000006.1 GCA_944319795.1 uncultured Prevotella sp.
CCGAACAGAGAAGTTAAGCCCGCCTGCGCCGATGGTACTGCGATGCGATGCGGGAGAGTAGGAGGCCGCCTTTTTTTTGAGTTGCGTCCGCCGGGGGGTGAATCCTCCGGCGGACGCTTTTTCGTCGGTTCTTGGATGATGCGCTGAAGGGACTGATTGGGAAGGGTGGGGCCGGTTAGTCAAATGGGACGGATGTGACCGGTTAGAAAAAACTGGGTAAACGGGACTTATTAGGCAGACGGGACTAATATGACGGAACAGTCAGCCGGGTGTGCGGATTGGAGCCGGGTATGGGCTGGCTAACGCGGTAGGGCCGACGGACTGAAAGTCAGACGATCATCAGGTCGCTCATGATCATGTCGCTAAGGTAGATTCCTTTGTATGTCAGCCTTAAATTGTTTCCCGAAAGTTCAAGCGTGTTTTCCAAAATATGTTTTTTCGATTGGCTAATGGATTCTTGGATTTAACATGCTGAATACATGTTCTATATGGTTTATTATTTATGGGGCTGTATTTATTCTGCTGTATGGGGAATACATGGAGACATTCTATTTTTTTTATCGTCTCAGGGCAAAAGAATGAATCGTAACCGTATGCCACACGGAGTGCAGCATAGCGGTTACGATTTTTCATTTTATGATTTTGGTGCGATTTAATAGATGGGAACTACGTTGTTTTCAGGGGCATTCTCATCTTTTTGAACATGTATTGACACTTTGATGTACGGAGTGTCGCCCAACGGGGTGGTAAGGCCGTTATTGGTTTGCGAGGTGTATGGGTTTCCGCTGATGCCGCGATAGACATTGTAGCGGACGGTGTAACCTGCGGGTGAGGTAACTGTAACATAGTCTTTGGTGACATCCTCTCCATAGGGATCATCATCATTACCCGGTTGGCCGCCAACCCATTCACGCTTCATGTCAGCGTCGAACAATTCCACGTATGCGCCGGTACCATCATCGGCCTGTTTGCTGTTTTTCACCCATATCCATGCCTCGTATGTATAGTCGGTGTCAGGCAGGATATTGGCATCGTTTAAGCCAGAGAGTGTTATTTTGAGCTGGTCGGCAGTAACTTGGATAAAGCCTAAATTTGCGGTTGCATAACCTTCCTCGCCTATAACTTCCACTGTTTCGTCGTAAACGCCGTTTATGCGTATAGCGAAGTCGTCGGCCTGGATTGTGTAATCCTCTAAGATGCTGCTGGAGATGTCGAGCGTGATGTCGCCGTCGGTGTCGGGTTGTTCTTCGCCTTCTTCATCCTTAACAGTGAAGCCCGGAGAGCAGCTTTGGCCGTTCCATGAATTGATTGTGGCCACGTTCTCTTTGGCTGGTGCGGCGGTAATCGGGGTGCCTTCCGCGTCTTCTATTGTAAGGGTCTTGTAGTTGAAGTAGAACTGTTCGCTGATTGTGTGGCTCAGGTCGTTATCCTCCAAACGGTAGAGATGGCAGTCTGTACACTGTATAAGGGCTTCAGCCTCTGCGTCGGGGAGGTAGAAGAATACCTTGTGTCCCTCAATGGTGAGGTCGCCGAGGTCTGCAACAGAGCCGTTTTCTAAGAAGATTGCCGGGTCGGGCATTGAGGTTGACTCCAAGAAAGTCGTGTCTGACTTGATATAAGGAGCTGTGATGAAAATGTCCATGCCGCTGCCCACTATTTTGCCAGCTTCCAGTTTGCAACCAACGGTAAGATTGGTGTCATCGTTTAGCGTCAGCGTGCCTGATACATGCAGTGAGCCTTGCACGTACAGGTTGGTGCCTTTTCCAAGAGTGATGTTTTCTGCCCAAAGGTCGCCTCCTACATACAGGCACGGAGTGTTGCTGTAATCAATTTTTTCCAAATAGGTTATATTACCACATCTTAGGTCGCCGCCTACAAACATATTGGTGACATTCTCGAGCGCGCCGTCACCCATATTTACATCACCTTCGGTCATGATTGAGAATTCTGCGTTCAAACTTCTCTGTAAGAATCCGCTTTCGGGCCATATTACAGTGGCTCCTTCGTCGATAATAACAGGGTATTCGAATGGCTCGTCGAGTTCGCTCAGATCCAACACGCCGCCTTCGAGTACTACATATACATCTTTAAACCCATCGTAGTTCCTGACTTTCAGTTCTCCTTCGACAAATACGTGGTAACCGGCGCTTAAACTGAAATCTTCATTGTCCAACACGCATTTGGCGCCTGCCGGTACGACGTGGTTCATTTTCCTTGTATCAGGTCTATAGCTGAAAGCCAGTTCGTCACCGTCATTGTAGACTTTCGTTTCAGGGTCGTTCACGTCGTAGGTGGGGATGTCGGTCATCGTGATGAGTTGCGATGGGTTCTCGGGCGGCGCAGCCACGCTCCTTGTCATGGCTTTCGACGGCCCTTTCCCGTTCTCGCCGATTGTCATTGTCGTATTATTGCCGAACTTCACAGTGCCTGACTTAGCCACATCTCCGGGTATGGGCGATACGTTGTTTACGCCGCCGTTTGCCAGCTCGTCGGCCGTGCATCCTGCTAAGATAAGGGCGGCCGCGGCAAATACGGCCGTGCAGGGCTTTAATAGTTTCCTTTTCATTTCTTGTGTTTTTTAATGTTAATGAATTATTTATTTGGGTTGTCTGTGTTTGTTTTCCCATTTTATGTGAGCAAGTTTCGGTTTGTGTGGGCGTATTGTGCATTGCACAATGCAAAGATACAAATAAGTTTAATTTTACCCCCTTGTTGGTTAATAAATGTTATTTATAAATACAAATAGTTAATTATTGACTGAGATTCCGTCAGTAATTAGAATTTACATGCCTGGATATTGCTTTTGCATGACCGGTAAGTAGCTTGGTGGGTGGTTACGGGCGGCGTTGCGGCCCATAATAAAGCCCGGCAGGTTTGAATGTCAACCTGCCGGGCTTTATCATGTCGGTTTCGGGTAAATGTGTTATTGTATGTTTGCGCGCGTATAGAAGTTCTTTGCCAATCCGCCGGCGCTTGTTTCTTTGTAGAGCGAGGGTATGTCGTGTCCGGTTTGTTTCATCACGTTGATTACTTTGTCGAACGATACTCGGTGGCTGCCGTCCGAGAATGCGGAATAGAGGTTTGAGTCCAAGGCGCGCGCGGCGGCGAACGCGTTGCGCTCGATGCATGGTATTTGGACGAGGCCGCATACGGGGTCGCATGTCATTCCGAGGTGGTGTTCCAATCCCATTTCGGCTGCGTATTCTATCTGCGAGGGGCTGCCTCCGAATAGTTGGCAGGCCGCGCCCGAGGCCATTGCGCATGCCACGCCCACTTCGCCTTGGCATCCTACGTCGGCGCCGGATATTGATGCGTTTTGCTTTACGATGTTGCCTATCAGTCCGGCCGTTGCAAGGGCGTGGAGGATGCGTGTGTCGCTGAAGTCATGTCCTTTCGACAGGTGGTAGAGCACGGCCGGTAGCACGCCCGACGCGCCGCATGTAGGTGCGGTTACTATCGTGCCTCCGGATGCGTTTTCTTCGCTTACGGCAAGTGCGTATGCGTAGACGAGGCCGCGCGACTGCAGCGACTGCTTGTAGCCAGACGCCTTGACGTAATAGCTCGGGGCCTTTCTTGCGAGGTTGAGCGGTCCGGGCAGCCGTCCTTCATGGTTGATGCCCCGTTCGACGCTGGCCTGCATGGTCTTCCATACTTCCATGAGATAGTCCCATATTCCGCTGTCTTCGCATTGGTCTACGTACTCCCAGTATCCGCGCCCCGTGTCGTCGCACCATTTCATTATTTCCGTCATGGTGTTCATTTCGTACACTTCCGGCGAATCGAAAATGTCGTTTTCTATTTTCCCTTCCGACAATGCGCCGCCGCCTATGCTGTACACCGTCCATTCGTCGGTGGCATGCCCGTCGGCATCTAACGACACGAATTTCATTCCGTTAGGATGGAATGGCAGGAACACGTCAGGTTGCCAGTTGATTGTTACTTGTCCGGCTTCCTGCAGCACTTCTTTTATGGCGGTGTCCGTCATGTGCCCTTTCCCGGTAGCTGCGAGACTGCCGTAAAGCGTAACGTCGAACGCTGCTGCGCCGCGGTGTTTCTCCAAAAACAATTTTGCCGCTTTCTGAGGCCCCATCGTATGGCTGCTCGACGGGCCTTTACCTATTCTATATAATTCCCTTAAAGATTTCATAATAGCGTTGTCGCTTTTATTTTGCGCAAAGTTAGCTTAAAATCGACGTAAAACCAAGAATGTCCGTCATTTTGTTGCGTCGTGTAACGCAAGATTAACACCGCATGTTCCCAACCGCGCCTTCCGCCCGGCGCGACGCACCCGGGCGGAAGGCGCGGCCGGCGGACTTGGTTTGTGTTGTAACACGTTGGTTCCCAGTGTTTTATAAAAGGCGGTCTTTTGCGGTGCGAAAGGATGCCTTTGAGGCTTCAATATGCGGCCTTTTGCGTCGTAAAAGGCCGTATGTTACATTTCCGCCTTGCGGCATCCGCCGTGCTGCTCCGTGCACGATGCATGGCAACGCCGTTGATATATTTCGTTTAAATATTGTTTTTTCCGTAAAAAATACATATCTTTGCAACATCGGCCTGCGGCGCGCGAGCGTAATGTGTTTTCGGCAAGGCTGCTACGTAGTTATGCTTGAGTTAAGACGTATCATAGTATGGCTGTGCAGGATAAGGCGGTGCCGGGGCTTCGGCATACAGTCGCCGTGGGCGTATAGGATCGTGCGTTACGTTATAAACGAACATTATCCGTATTACGCTTACGGGCCTTTGTCAGAGGCATACCCGGCCGGTAGCGCTACTGCGCGCAAGCTGCGCGAGCTTTGCCTGCGGCTGGCCAACCATGTGAGGCCGCGCACGGTTGTAGAATACGGCTGCGCCGACGCTGCGTTGGAAGCATACGTGAAAGCCGGCTGCAAGTCGGCCGAATACGTAAGGCCGGCGTGCGAATGCGCAGGCGGGCTGCCCGTAGGGGTTGGCTTCGCGCTGATTGCGCCCAGTGAAGGCTTTGCCGGCGCGTTCAGGTCCTTTGCAGACGGTGCCGCCGACGGTGCGGTGGCGGTGCTGTTCGGCATACGGCGCAACAAGCAGGCGCGGCGGTTGTGGCGCAAGATAGTGGCTGAACGCGCCGGAGTGGTAACGTTCGACCTGTATTATTGCGGATTGGTGTTTTTTGACAAAAAGCGTTTCAAGCAGAATTACATTATAAACTTTTAACCATTTACGACTATGAAAATAACAAAGGTATATACCAAGACCGGCGACGAGGGCACGACGAGCCTTGTCGGCGGCGTGAAAGTGAAGAAAACCAACTCGCGCATCGAAGCCTACGGCACCGTCGACGAACTGAGCGCCGACCTCGGCCTGCTGGCCTCTTTCATGAAAGACGGCCCCGACAAGAACCTCATCTACCGCATACAGCGCAACCTGTTCACAGTATGCTCGTATCTCGCTACCGACAAGACCAAGACGCAGCTCGCCCCGTCGTACACGCTCGACGCCGCCGAGGTGGAGACTCTCGAGAAGGAAATCGACACTATCGTGGCCGGGATACCGCAGCAGACGGCCTTCATCCTGCCCGGAGGCTCGCACGAGGCCGCCATGGCCCACGTCTGCCGCACGGTGTGCCGGCGCGCCGAGCGCAGGATATTCTTCCTCGCCGAAACCACCGAGCTCGACCCCGAAGTGCTGCAATACATGAACCGTTTGAGTGACTATCTGTTCGTCCTTGCCCGGAAATTAAACTTTGTTGACGGTGTAAGAGAAAAAACGTGGCAGAAATCTTGCAAATAAGAAAAAAAATATTACTTTTGCGCTCGATAAAAACACGTAAAAACTTAAGGTTATGTATTGGACACTTGAATTAGCTTCGAAACTCGAAGACGCGCCGTGGCCGGCAACAAAAGACGAGCTGATCGACTATGCCATACGCTCGGGCGCTCCCCTCGAGGTGTTGGAGAATCTGCAAGAGATAGAAGACGAAGGCGATGTCTACGAAAGCATCGAGGATATATGGCCCGACTATCCTACGAAAGAAGATTTCCTATTCAACGAGGACGAGTATTAAGCCGCTTGCTCGGCGTAAGTTATTGACTAACAAGCTGAAAATCAACGGAAGTGGGGACGGTGAAAATCCCCACTTTCTCGTTTTGTCCAATATTCCATACTTTTCTAAGAAGTCTGTGTATTTAGGTTGATTGCGGACATTCATATAAGGTAACCCATTTATCAATTTGTACTATTATGTCTGTTGTTAGGCGGATAGAAGAAGTGCTGACTTTTGAAGAAATAGCAGAAGTCAAGGGTAATGTGCGTTCTGTTTTGGGCAGGCGGTATAAGTACTGTATTGAAAATGCTGAAATCGCCATAGGCCGCATGGTCAACGGCATTGCGCTTGTCTATGTCGGAGAACGGCAGGAGTCAATTGATTTTGTTGAAAGAAATTGTTCCGCCCAACTGGCAATCAACTCCAAAGGGGAATTTGTGAAAATTCCTATCGGGCCTAAGAATGCTTGTTTGTACGGTTTTGAAACTTATGATGAGGACTCGGATAAGACTTTGGGCGAATTTAGGCTGCGCCGTTTGTTTACGGTCGTAAAAAGCGAGAATGTCTCGACCGATGAATTTGACGGTTGGAGTACGGATTTTAAAGCTGCATCGATTTCAGAGTATATCATTTGTGAATCTGTGATATACGATGGAAGAGCCGTTGTTGATTCTTCTGCTGTGTCGGATTTTCTTGGGGACAGTGGCGGCAATGGCGGATTTGACGGTTGCTCTTATTTGTACGGGGAGAATTCGGCTGAAGCAATGACTTGTTGTTTTGACGAAGACAAGAAGCACCGTTACTGTTGCCTTTTGAAGTGCTGGGGATGGAATAGGAGTGAGTTCGATAAGTCCATGATACCGTCAGGAAAAGCTACGAGTTTTATAATAAAAGGTAGGTATCTGTTGCTTTATGACAATTTACGTGAATATTTTTATGACGACGTGCACGGCGAAATGATGCCTTATGAGCATGATGCCAGTAGTTATCTTTCGTTGTTGAAGCGGTACAAGATGAGTTCGGACGACTTGTTCGAGAATCGTTATGGCGTTTACGACATTAATGCTAAGAGTTTAATCATTCATGTGGGTGAAATGCGTAGGGCCTGCGCTCTTATTTCGGGTTTCCGTAGGCTTGATTTCGTTGGATCGGGAATTTTGACGTATGATATTTTTGACATGCTTGCGTCTAAAGGAGTTCCTTATTCCCCTGAGCTTTCTGGTATTGATAATCCCCGTGTGGTGGCATATAGTGTTTTTGGCCGAATGTATTTAGAGGCACATTTTAAGGTTACGGAGTATTGGGGAGATGCAAGGTCGAGAAGCGGTATTAATGCCGGCGAATGGTATTTAATCAGGGAAGGTAAACATGCAGGGCGCACTTTATGCTGGCTTTTGGCTAACGGCTTTTATCGGGATGTCGTAAGGATGATAAATCAAGGATACATTTCATTCGATAATTTTAATCACTTTACCTATCCGTCTGTGCTGGAGCGGAAACAGCGTGATGCCGTTGGGCTTGCGTTAGACGGGCAGAAACTTTTTAAAGATGTTGATTCCATTGACGATTGCCTTGAATTAAAACCGCCTTTTGACCGAGATTGGATTGCCAAACATAGTTCCATTGCCATTGACGAATATTCAGATGAACCATGCTTTGAGGAACTTGTAGCGGAAGATACTGATTATTTGGTTGGTTTGATAGACCGCCGTTGTTTGTTCGTATCGCCAAGTGTTGTTGCGGAGTTACAAGAAATATACGAAGGGAATGGTTCGTATTTGTCTAAGTTGAAAAGGATAGAAAGGGCTTTGGACGAGTATCAGGCAGACATACATGACTTAGAAGAGCGGGCAAGGCTTGACATGGAGTCTATGTGGGATGAATGAAACTGAATAATGACGGACCTAAAAGCTGCTTTTTGGCCGTCGGTGGTTAGTTTCCCAACATGTCATTCCGCATTGTAATATGCAACTCTTTTTTATTCATATTCGTTTTTAGTGCAATAAAACCGCGAGGGTTGCGTTATATTATCGTGCGAAAACGTCTTTACATAATATCAGCGTTGCTGCTGCTCGCCGTCTCGAAGGCCGGTGCGCAGTACGACGTGGCGTTCAGCCATTACTGGGACTTGGAGCCGTATTACAACGCCGGGGCCGTTGGCAAGCAGCAGAAGTTGAACATTGCCGCGGCGTATGCCATGAGCTTCGCCGGGTTCGAGAACAATCCCAAGTCGATGTACGTCGGGGCGGACATGCCGTTGTATCTGCTGAAAAACTATCACGGCGTGGGCGTTTCGCTGCTTAACGACCAGATAGGACTGTTCACCCACCAGCGCTTTTCCCTGCAATACGCTTACAAGCACCGGCTGTTCGGCGGCATGATCAGCGCCGGTGTGCAGTTGGGACTGCTGAGCGAGGGCTTCGACGGTTCCGAGCTCGACGTGGAGGACACGAGCGACCCTGCCTTCTCGACGTCGGAAGTCAACGGAAGCGCCTTCGACATAGGCTTCGGCTTGTATTATACGCACGGCCCGTGGTATGTCGGCGTGTCGGCCCAGCATGTCACTTCGCCGCTCGTCGAATTGGGCGAAACAAACGAATTGCAGATTGATCCTACGTTTTATTTGACCGGAGGATACAATATAAAGCTGAGAAATCCGTTTCTTACTATACATCCGTCCGTTCTCGTAAGGACCGACGGCGTGGCGTGGCGCGGCGACGTTTCGGGCCGTTTGGTTTACACCAACGATAAGAAAGTGCTCTACGGAGGAGTTTCTTACAGTCCGACAAACTCAGTGACGGTGCTCGTCGGCGGTAACTTCCACGGCATACACATCGGTTACAGCTACGAGGTCTACACGTCGGCCATAAGCATAGGCAACGGCAGCCACGAGCTGATACTGGGTTACCAGATGGACGTGAACCTGTTCAAGAAGGGAAGGAACAAGCATAAGAGCGTAAGAATATTATAAGATTATGAAGAAAACAGATATAATGGCAATGGCGTTCGCCATGCTCTTCACGGCCGTGCTTACGGGCTGTTTCGGCGGCAGGATGTCGTCGTTGGGGCGTGGAGGCGAGGTGGTCGGCGTCGGCGGCAGGAGCTTCACCGAGCCAACGCCTTACGGAATGACCATGATTAAGCGTGGATACCTTAAGATGGGTATCGACAAGAACGACAGTCTGTGGGGGCGGCAGACTCCTACTAAGGAAATATCGGTCGACGGATTTTGGATGGACGAGACCGAGGTTACCAACTCGGAGTACCGCCAGTTCGTATATTGGGTGCGCGATTCAATCCTGCGCACACGTCTTGCCGACCCTGCCTACGGCGGCGACGAGACTTACATGATAACCGAGGATAAGAACGGCGACCCCGTTACGCCTCACCTGAACTGGAAAAAGGCGCTGCCGCGCAAGCCCAACGAGGACGAGCAGCGCGCCATAGAGAGTCTGTATGTAACCAATCCCGTCACCGGCGAGAAGATGCTCGACGCCAGCCAGATGAACTACCGTTACGAGGTTTACGACTATACGACGGCCGCCTTGCGCCGCAACAGGCTCGATCCGGCGCAGCGCAACCTGAACACCGACGTACAGGTAGACCCCGACGAAGTTGTGATGATTTCGAAGGACACGGCATACATCGACGACGAGGGACGCATAGTGCGCCAGACTATCGACCGTCCGCTCAGCGGCCCGTGGGACTTCCTTAATACATACATCGTCAACGTTTACCCCGACACGACGTGCTGGGTGAACGATTTCGTAAACTCTGACAACGAGACGTACATGCGCCTTTATTTCAGCAGTCCTACGTATAACGACTATCCCGTTGTCGGCGTTACGTGGGAACAGGCCAACGCATTCTGCGCATGGCGTACCGATTACCTGCTGAAAGGGCTCGGCCGTGAGGCCCGTTACATCCAGCGTTACCGCCTGCCTACCGAGGCCGAGTGGGAATACGCCGCACGCGGCAAGGACGGTACGGAGTTCCCATGGGAACAGGTGGACGTGAAGAACGAAGACGGATGCTTTTTTGCCAACTTTAAGCCCGAACGAGGTAATTACACCGAGGACGGAAACCTGATAACGAGCCGTGTGGGCTTGTTCTCGTCCAACTCGAACGGACTGTTCGACATGGCCGGCAACGTTGCCGAATGGACGAGCACCACGTACACCGAGGCCGGCATCGACGCAATGAACGATCTTAACCCCGAGCTGAGGTACAATGCCGCCAAGGAAGACCCGTACCGCCTCAAGAAAAAGAGCGTGCGCGGAGGTTCGTGGAAAGACCCCGAGTCGTTCATACGCTCGGCGTGGCGCACATGGGAATACCAAAACCAGCCGCGCTGCTACATAGGCTTCCGTTGTGTAAGGAGCCTTGCGTCAACAACAAGCACAAAACAAAAAGGGAGAAAGAAATAATGACCGAATACAGCAAATATAACATCATTTACCGCCTCCAGAAGTGGCTGGACAGCGTTCCGGGACAAACATTCCTTAACTACGCGTACAGCTGGGGCGCGTCAATCGTAATCTTGGGTACGTTGTTCAAGTTGACCCACTTGCCCGGAGCCAATCTCATGCTATATCTCGGTATGGGCACCGAGGTCATCGTGTTCTTCATCTCAGCGTTCGACCGGCCTTTCGACAAGACGGCGATAGGCAAGGATTTGCCCACGCATGTAGGTACTGACGAGTCAGAAGATGAGGAACTTGAGGCCGAAGAGGCGCCGCAAGCCGGACAGACGGAGCAAGAGGGCGTTGTTTTGCAGCCGGGAATGGTGGCTTATGTGGGCCCCGTTGCAGGCCAGGCCGTTCAAGGGACGCAGGCCGGAAGTCTGCCTGACGGTGTTCAAGCTGCCGCAACCGAAGACGGCGTAAACGTTGCCGTACAGTCAGGCCAGCCTGTGGTTGCCGGGCAGGCGGTGCCTGGCTGGGTGTCGGCCCAGCAGCAAGTGTCGCCGGAAATGGAAGAGGCCACAAGCAATTATGTAGACGAACTGAAGAAGCTGACCGAGATGTTGACAAAGGTTTCGGAACAGAGCGCACGCCTTACGCGCGACTCGGAAGAGATGGAGAACCTCAACCGCACGCTCACAGGTATTTGCAAGGTGTACGAAATGCAGCTTAAAGGCGCAAGCGCGCAAATCGGCACGATTGACGAAATCAACGAGCAGTCGCGCAAGATGGCGTCGCAGATCGAGCAGCTTAACAAGATTTACGCCCGTATGATCGAGGCCATGACCGTTAATATGCGGGCCACCGCGGCCAACGGGAACAATACTGAAGTTTAGAGAGAATGGCAATAAAGAAAAGACCGGTATCCCCGCGCCAGAAGATGATCAACCTGATGTATGTCGTCTTGATGGCCATGCTCGCGCTCAACGTGTCGACCGAAGTGCTTGAGGGCTTTTCCATCGTAGAAGAGAGCTTGCACCGCACTACGAACAACTCGGCTGCTGAGAACGATGCCCTTTATGGCGATTTCGAGGCGCAGATGAAGGCTAACCCGCAAAAGGTGAAGGCGTGGTTTGACAAGGCCACGGCCGTGAAGCGGATGAGCGACTCGCTGTTCAATTTTGCGCAAGAGCTCAAAGTGGCCATAGTCAAGGAAGCCGACGGGGAAGACGGCGATGTGATGAACATAGAGCGGAAAGACGACCTCGAGGCGGCAAACCAAGTGATGCTTGCACCTGGCAGGGGAAACGGCAAGAAGCTGTTTGATGCTATCAACTCTTTCCGTGAGCGCATATTGACTATGGTAACCGACGAACGCCAAAAGGCCATAATAGCCAGCAACCTGACGACAACGCTGCCTAAGAACGCCCGTACAATGGGCAAGAACTGGCAGGAATACATGTTTGAGGACATGCCGGTTGCCGCTGCCGTAACGCTGCTCACAAAGTTGCAGAGCGATGTCCGTTATGCCGAAGGCGAAGTGTTGCACACCCTTGTGGCCAATATCGACATGAAGGATATACGCGTCAACAAGTTGAGCGCGTTCGTAATACCAAATTCGCAGACCATCGTGCGTGGTGATAAGTTCTCGGCCCAGATTGTAATGGCGGCTGTCGACACTACGCAGAAACCGCAAATCTACATCGGCGGACGGCAGGTGAACCTGCGTGACAATACGTATGAAATAGTTACTGGCCGCACGGGCGAGTTCAACCTCACCGGTTATATCACCATGCAGAACGGCAACGGCGACGTTATACGCCGCGACTTTACGCAGAAATACACGGTTGTCGACCCGAGCGCGACAGTGTCGGCCGACCTGATGAACGTGCTTTACGCCGGATATAGCAATCCTATAAGCATAAGCATTCCCGGTGTTCCGCTTAATAAGGTGTCGGCTACGATGTCGGGCGGAACGCTTCAACCCGTAGGACCAGGTAAGTATATAGCCCGTCCGACGGCGGTAGGCAAGGATGTTACGATCAATGTCATGTCGCTTCAGACGGGTACGGCCCGTCAGGTAGGGGGCTTTACTTTCAAGGTGCGCAAGTTGCCCGACCCGACTCCTTACATACAGATAGGCGACAACCGCTTCCGCACGGGCGGCCTTGCTAAGGCTTCGCTTATGTCGGCCGACGGCATAAAGGCTGCTATCGACGACGGCTTGTTGGACATACCTTTCAAGGTTTTGGGCTTTGAAGCCGTTTTCTACGATAATATGGGTAATGCGGTTCCGATGGTGTCAAACGGCGCTTCATTCTCGCAACGCCAGCGTGAGACGTTCCGCCGCTTGTCGCGTAACAAGCGTTTCTATATAACGCGCATCTCGGCGGTGGGTCCTGACGGCATAAACCGTACATTGCCGGCGTCGATGGAAGTAATCGTGAAGTAAGTTTTGATTTAAGAATTATTTGAATATGACAGGTCTCTTGTATAAAAAGAACATATCATTCGCCGGGCGTCGAGGTTGGTATTCCTTGCTGCAGGCGTCTGCCGTGGCATTGTTGTTGCTCGTGTCCGCCGTTGACGCGGCCGTAGCCCAGCCGGCTGCGCGCCGCAGGCAGCAGCAAAGGCAGAATGCGTCTAACGCGCAAACGCTTACCACGCGTGCGCAAATCTCTTATCCCGTGGCGGCCAAGATGTCCGAAGACGTAGTTTGGCGCAGGGACATTTACCGTGAGATTTTCCTCGAAGAGGACGCCAATGCCCCTTTGTATTACCCCGTAGAGCCGATAGGTTCGCAGATGAACCTTTTCACTTATTTGTTCAAGTTGATTATGCGTACCATTCCGGCTTACGAATACCGTCTTGACGGCAACGAGGTGTTCACAGACTCGGCGAAGATAAACCGTAAGGCGTTTCTTGACAATTACCATATTTATTACGAACGCACCAACCGAGGCGTTACGATCGACGACAGCGACATCCCCTCAAGCGAGGTGAAGTCGTATTACATCAAGGAGAGCGCTTATTTCGACCAGGCTTCGGCAACGTTCCATATTAAGCCGGTAGCCCTTTGCCCCGTGCTTTGGCGTACCGACGATTTCGGCGACGGAGAGCAGAAGTATCCGCTGTTTTGGGTGAAGTATGACGACATAGCGCCATACTTGGGCAAACAGGTCATTATGACGAGCAACCTTAACAATGCCGCTACGATGAGCATGGACGATTATTTTACGCGCAACTTGTATGAGGGCAAGATCTATAAGACGTCGAACATGCTCGGACGTACCCTTGCCCAGTATTGTCCTACTGATTCGGCTCTTGCCAAAGAGCAAAGGCGTATTGAAGGCGAACTTGCCGCATTCGAGAAAAACATTTGGGGCGACCAGGCGCGTAAGGATTCGCTCGACAGCATAGCCAAGGCAGAGGTGAAAGACAAGAAGGGGCGTAAGGCTAAGCGCAACCGCCGTGCTTCGTCGACAACCGTTAGTAAGAAGCGTTCGCGCAGCAAGTCGTCCGGCGGCGGTTCGTCGGCTGCCCGTGTTACGGTGCGCAGGCAAAGACATTGATTCTTTTTTAGGTAAGGCCGGCCTGTGGAAACGGGCTGGTAATTATTAACACATAAAACTTTATGCGTATGAAAAAGTTATTTACACTCGTCGCACTCGTTGCGGCAACTTTGGTGGCCATTCCGGCTCAGGCTCAGTTCAAGTTCGGTCTGAAGGGCGGTTTGAACGTTACCGACATGTCGTTCAGCAGCGACGTTATTGATGCTTCCAACCGTGCCGGCTTCTTCATCGGCCCTACTGTTAAGTTCACTTTGCCTATCGTTGGACTTGGCATCGACGCATCAGCTCTTTACGACCAGCGTGAGGCGAAGGTGAAAGGAGCCGACGAGAAAATCAAGCAACAGGCAATCAACATTCCAATCAACCTTCGTTACGACATAGGTTTGGGCAGTTTGGCTGCCGTTTATGTTGCAGCCGGTCCTCAGTTCGGATTCAACGTCGGCGATAAGATTCAAAAGATAACTGACGATGCCAATTGGGAGCTCAGCAAGTCTACTTTCAGCGTCAACGTTGGTCTCGGCGTCATGTTGCTCAGTCATTTGCAGATAGGTGCAAACTACAACATTGTTTGCGGAAAGACAGGTGAGATAACCGTATTCGACGGTGCGAAGGAGGCATTCCGTGGCCGTTCAAATACATGGCAAGTGTCTGCTGCTTATTATTTTTAAGTAGGATATAATTCGTATTTTGACATTTTCAATGGAGGCATCCTAAAGCGGGATGCTTCCATTTTTTATCCGATAAGGTTACATTATTGATGTTGTTTGAAGATAATTTTGTTTTTTTGCTATAAAAAGATTACGGTAATAGAATATTTTACCTATTTTTGCAATACATTATACATGTAGAACTAATATTCATCAATCAAATAAAATCAGTTATGGAGAAAATCAGTCTTAAAGCAATGAAGGCGCTTCTCATGTGCCTTGTTCTTGGAATGGTGCCGTTCTGCTTGGCGTCGTGCGGCAGTGACGACGACGATGAAGGCACTGGTACGTTCAATCCGCCAGCTTTTGAAAGCCAGGCGGCAAAGTATGAGATTTCCGACGACGGAAGCTCTTACGAGTCGATCGAGTTTACCGAAAGCGGCAATTACATCATTACCATGAACGACGGCGGGCAACCAGCCTACGCTCCGTTGGCAAGCGTCGGTAAGGAGTCAGTCAGTGGTAAGTTGGCTGAATTGGTAAAATCATCCATCGTCGTAAACGCCGGGTCAAAGCATGCGACAAGGGTTTATTCGCCGATTCTTTACGGAACTTACACCGTGGGTGCCGACGGCGTTTACAATCTTGACGGTTTCGGAACGGTAAAAGTTACTCAAGACGGCTCAGGAAATGCGTTCTCGCTTGAAATCACGCCTAACGGCGGTTCTACCGAAACAATTACGGCTACGAAGCAGAACGAGAATTTCAACAGTTCCAAGTCGCTGATGTTGTGCCGCACCTGGCAGATTTCCGAGTGCCAGCTGTTTGTGAAGCTCAACGGCCGTAAGATGTTGGACATCAAGGGAAATTCGCTTGAAGAGTTGGTGGACAACCTGATTGACTGGGCGAGGAAGAACGATCCCGAGTTCAGCGAGGATGATTATAGCGACCTCGACGACCTTGACGACATCGTAGGCGGTTGGCCTGAGCAGGTGGTATTCACCAAGACGGGCACTTACATGGTTTATTATACCGAAGACCAGTTGGCCGTTTCAACGTGGCGTTGGGCCGACGAGGATGCCGGTGTCATGCAGTATTCTTGGACTAACGACTTTGAGTCGGGTTACGGCGGAGGTTATGTCGACATTGATTTCCGCGGCGGACGCTTGTATATGACTGAAAGCGACACTGAGGTCGACGAGGGCTATACCACCGAATCAGGCATGACTTACGTACTTACCGAAGTGAAGTAAACCGGCACGCCCGTGTAAGAACGTTTCGCTTACATAGGGTCGACGTCGAAATACACTTGCACCGTCTTGTAGCGCTTGTCCTGCAAGACGGTGTTTTTTCCTTTATCAAGGTATTCGCGCACTTTCACGCGGTCTATGCCGTTTTCGAGTTTCAGCATTATCTTGCGTATGTTCATCGTTTTTATTTTCGCCACCGACGGTTTGTCGGGCCCCAGCACGCGATCGCCGAACCATGAGCGGAGCAGTTCTCCCAAGGCGTGGGCTGCCGAACCTACAACTGCGTCGTCCTTGTTTTTTAGGTAGACGCAGATTATGTGAAAGAACGGCGGATAGCGGAACAGGCGGCGCTCGTCCATAAGGTCGGTGTAGAACCCGTCGATGTCGTTTCTTACGACTTGCGTTATTACTGGCAGTTCCGGACTTTTCGTCTGCAGTATCACCGTGCCGCGCTTGCCCTTCCGCCCGGCTCGTCCGCTTACCTGCGCAATCATCGTGAACGCGTGTTCGTAGGCGCGGAAGTCGGGGTAGTTGAGCATCGAGTCGGCGTTGAGTATCCCCACCACCGATACGCGGTCGAAGTCTAACCCCTTACTTATCATTTGCGTGCCTATCAGTATGTCCGTGCGGTGGGCGGAAAAGTCGCTTATCAGCCGTTCGTAGGCGTTGCGTGTGCGTGTGGTGTCGAGGTCCATGCGTGCAACGCGCGCTTCGGGAAACAGTTCTATCACCTTGTCTTCTATCTTTTCCGTGCCGTAGCCCCGTCCGCGTAGGTCGCGGCTGCCGCAACACGGGCAAACCTGCGGCACGGCATACGTGCGGCCGCAGTAGTGGCACGTCAGTAGGCCAAGGTTCTTGTGGTAAGTCAGCGACACGTCGCACGATTCGCAGTGGGGCACCCATCCGCATTGCCTGCATTCCATCATCGGCGCGAAGCCTCGGCGGTTTTGGAAGAGAATTGCCTGTTTGCCGTTGTCGAGCGCATGGCGCACGGCCGACAGCAGCATGGGCGAGAAGGGGCCGGTCATCATCTTGCGCCGGGTGAGGTCTTTCGTGTCGACCACCACGATTTCGGGCAGCTGCATGTCGCCGTACCGCTTGTCCAAGCGGACGTACCCGTATTTGCCCGAACGTGCGTTGTGCCATGTCTCTGCGCACGGTGTGGCCGAGCCGAGCAGCACCTTTGCGCCGGTCATCGAGGCGAGCATTATCGCCGTACTGCGCGCGTGGTAGCGCGGCGCCGGGTCTTGCTGCTTGAACGACGTCTCGTGCTCTTCGTCTACTATGACGAGCCCCAACCGCGTGAAGGGCAGCAGCACGGCCGAGCGCGCTCCGAGTATAACGTCGTAGGGCGAGGCCGAGGTTTGTTTTTTCCATATCTCCACGCGCTCGGCGTCTGAGTATTTAGAGTGGTATATGCCGAGACGGTTGCCGAACACGGCTTGCAGGCGTTGGCGCATCTGCACGGTGAGCGCTATCTCTGGCAACAGGTAGAGCACCTGCTTGTGCTTTTCGAGCGCCCGGCGTATTATATGGATGTATATTTCGGTCTTGCCGCTCGACGTTACGCCGTGTAGCAGCACCACGTTCTTCGTCTTGAAGCCTTCGGCTATTTTCCCGTAAGCCTCCTGCTGCGCGTCGTTCAGCGGTTTTATCCTTTCCGGATGAGGCTCTCCGCCGTTGTTCAGGCGGCCTACTTCGCGCTCGTAGGTTACGAGTATCTTCTTGTCAATAAGGTTTTTAATTACCGCTGCGGTGCAGTGGGCCGTGTTCATCAGTTCGTCGCGCGTCACTTCGGCCACGGGCCGGCGCGTCGTAGCGCCCTCGATAGTGTCCCAACGGGTCATTGCGAGGAAGCATGTCAGCGCTTTCAGCTGCTTGTCGGCGCGCCCGAGCATGTCGAGCGCTATGTGCATGGCCCGCTCGTTCCTAAGCGCCGGGGCGAGCGCGAGGCATGTCTCCGTCTTAGGCTTGTAAGTGTCGGTTGATTTCAGTCCGCCGGGCAGTGCCGCCGACAGCACGTCGCCGGGCGCGGCCATGTAGTAAGCCGCGATCCATCGCCATAGTTCCAGTTGCGTGTCGGTTACTATCGGTTCGTCGTCGAGAACGAGGTTGATGTCCTTGACGGCGAAGCCGGGCTTGTCGTTGTGCTGCCTTATGATAAGTCCTACGTAGGTCTTGTTCCTGCCGAACTGTACGAGCACGCGCCTTCCGCGCTCCGCCTTGCCCTCAAGCAACGGCGGAACTGAGTATGTGAAGAGGCCGTCTAACGGCACGGGGAGCATGATGTCAACGTATTTCATAATTCACAATTCACAATGCATAATTCATAATTGGGCTGCGCCGTGTGCAAAGTTAATAAAAAATGGCAACATTCTAAGTTGTGACAGATTAATAAACGTCGGCGCAACCCAATTATGCATTGCGCATTATGAATTATGCATTGTGCATTATGAATTATGCATTGTGCATTATGAATTATGCATTGTGCATTGTGAATTATGCATTGTGCATTGTGCATTATGCATTAAGAATTATTCAACTCCGTTAAGCCTGCGTCTCAGTTCGACCGGCGTGCATCCGAAGTTTTTCTTTACGTAGCGGCCGAAGAACGACGTGTTGGGGAAGGCCAGCTCGTTGGAAACCTCCTTGATGCTTTTCTTTGAGTTTCTCAGAAGGTTCTCGATGTCTTTCAGCACGTAGCTGTCAATTATTTTCGAAGAGTTTTTGCCGCTTGTCTTCTTGCATACTACCGAAAGGTATTTTGCCGTTATGTTGAGTTTGTCTGCGTAATAGGCTACGTTGCGGTGCTTGGGATACGACGTCGCAAGTAGGTCGACGAAGCTGCCGAAAATGTTCTCGGCCGACGATATGGGGCGTGGGGTAAGATTGGCGTACCCGTCGAAAAGGTGGCGGAACTCGAACACAAAGGCTTGCATCAACCCGTCTATGATGTATTCGCGGTAGGGGTTCGACTTGTCGGCCAGTTTCCATTTCAGCAGGTCGCAGTATCTGTTGAATATGGCTACGCCTTTTTCCGACAGCGGTATGCGCGGATGTTGCTCGAAGAATATCTTGAAGTTCCAGCTCCTTACCGACAGCGGCAACATTTTGATGGCATAGTCGAGCGATACGGATATGCAGCGGAACTTGAAGTCGTCGCTTATCTGCTTGTTGTCGATTATCATCTCGGGCGATAGTATTACTATGTCGTTGCGGTGGGCGGTGTTGTGGTTGCCGTTGATTTGGAACGACATAGAGCCGTCCGTACACAATATCACCACTATTCCGCTGGTGCGTTGGTTGCGGGCGGTTTCGTCGTTGGGCATCTTGTCGATTACGGCTATGCGCCCGTCGCTGTATTCCTGGTATTCGTTTGCGTTGCTTGCGTTCGTGCTAATCTCCTTTATGTTCATGTCGTATTTTTTTCTTGTTGTTGATGTGGGGTTGGGCCGCCTGTGCCGCACGGGCGCTTGTGTTGATGGGCGTGCCGCGGCCGCATTGTATTCGTTTTGTTTGCAAAGGAACGCATTTTTGCCGAGAAACGCATATCCTAAATTTCACAACAATTAGTCGGAATGTCGCTATCATGGTTAAATATGCTTACATGCGGCGTTGCGTCCGTAATCTGTTGGCCGGAATGCCGGCAGCATATTGCGAACGTAAAAATTGCTTGCGGCTTAACGTGTTGATATTCAATGCAATATAAAAAGGACGCCTTCCGCCGTCTGAAAGGTGGCCTTTTATGATGCAAAAGACCGCCTTTTACGTTCTGAAAGGCGGCCTTTTGCAATCAGTCGAGTTCTATCGTGTTTTTGTCCTTGCCGCTGTCCGTTTTTTCTTCGTTCTTCGCCTGTGGCGCGTCCTCCGCCCGGGGCGTTACGCTTTCGGGCGCTGTTGTGGCGTTTCCGGCGGCTGCCGGCGCCGGCTGTTCTTCTTTGTGCGGCGCGGTCTGCTTGTTCAGTTCGGGGTAGCTCGTCCGTGTGTGGTAGACGGCTTTCAGCCTTTCTATCATCACTTGTTTGGCCACGGCTATGTCGTGGAACGTTATCGGGCAGTTCTTGAAATGCCCGTCGTCCATCTGCTGGTCTACGAGCTTGTTGACGAGTTTTGCTATGCTCTCTTCTGTATATTCGGGCAGCGAGCGCGCCGCGGCCTCCACAGTGTCGGCCATCATAAGTATCGCCTGCTCGCGCGTGAACGGGTCGGGCCCAGGATAGGTGAACAGCGTGTCGTCTACGGGCTCGTCGGGATGCTCGTTCTTGTATGAAACGTAGAAATATTTGGTTTTGCCCGTGCCGTGGTGGGTGCAGATAAAGTCTTTTATCACTCCCGGCAGACCGTTCTTCTCGGCGGTTTTCAGGCCCTCGGTTACGTGGCTTATCACTATCTGCGCCGCGTCGATGCGCGGCATTGCGCTAAGCGGGTTGGCCCCGCCCATCTGGTTCTCGGTGAAGTAAGCCGGGTTTTTCATCTTGCCTATGTCGTGGTACATCGCGCCGGTGCGCACCAATTGCGCCTTGGCGCCTATCTTGTTGGCTATCTCGGCGGCCAAGTTGCCCACCATTACCGAGTGTTGGAACGTGCCCGGGGCCACTTCGCTGAGCGTGCGCAGCAGGCGTTTGTTGGTGTTGGACAGCTCGATCAGCGTGACGTTCGACGTGAAGCCGAACATCTTCTCGACGATGAGCATCAGCGGATAGGCGAACAACAGCAGCACGCCGTTGGCCACGAAGTACATGTACATGCCGTGGTCCATGGTAGAAATGCTGTTGTCCTGCATCAGCTGCAGCGCGAAGTACATGGCGCTGCAGCCTATGGTTACGAGCAGGGCGGTCTTGAATATCTCGGCGCGTTGCGACAGTTCGCGCAGCGAGTATATGGCCACGAGGCCGGCCACGAGCTGCACTATGATGAACTCATATTGGTATTTCACGGCGGCGGCGCATATCAGCACCATCGTGACATGGGCGTTGAAGGCCGTGCGCGAGTCGAGGAATATGCGTATGAATATGGGCGTCATTGCGAATGGCAGTATGTAGACGCTCAGCACGTTGTGGGTCATCATCAGCGATACGAGCACGGGGAACACCGTAATCATGGCGTAGAGCATGGCGATGCTGCGCGGCTTGTCGAGGTAGTCCTTGCGGAAAAGGCGTATGTACGTGGTGAAAAGTATTACGAGCGTGGTGACGAAGAGCGCCTGCCCGGCTATCGTCGACGGCACGGCGCTGACGCTTGCGCTGCGCCTTTGGGTCTCTTTCTCGAACGAACTGAGCACGCGGTAGGTATAATCGTTCACTATCTCGCCGCGGTCGATTATCTTCTGTCCGCTCAACACCATGCCGCTGGCCAGCGGTATGCCGCTGAGCATGTCGCCGAGCTCGGCCTCGCTGCGGTCTTCGTCGTATATAAGGTTGGGCTGTATGTACTCGTTCAGGTTGCACCGCTGCAGTATCTGCTTGGCCGCGGCAATCTTAGGGTCGGAGAACAGCCGCTCGTAAGCCGTCATTGTAGAGTAAAGGCCGGATATTTCCACGCTCGTCGCGCTCTTGCCGCTTACAATCCGTATGACGGCGAGCGTGTCGCGGCTCAGGTCTGAGTACTTAGGCGCGTCGATTATGCCTTCGTTGTAAAGGCGCCCCAGGCGGTCGGCTATCAGCGGAACGTAGTCTGGCGTAAGCCCGGGAATGCCGTCCTTGTATTTCTTAAGGAAGTGCGCCACTTGGCGTTTGCCCGTTTCGGTGTCGAAGTTGAAGTATGGTTCAAAGGCTTTCGCCAAGCTGTCTTGCTCCGTCTTGATGGCGTCCTCGGTCTTGTATATGGGGAAGTCGAACTTGGCTATCAGCGAACTGTACATCCACGGTTTGCCGATGTCGTAGCGGAACTGAGGCCCGCTGTTGCGCGGAAGGAAAAAAACTATTACGGCAACCGTGCCGGCCACGAGCATTATGTACAGCAGCCAGCGGCTTATGTGCTTGTTGTTTGTTTTTGCGAATTTTGACATTTGCTGTTTTGCGGTTTTAAGGTTATGCGGTTTTCGGGGTTTTGCGGTCGTTGCGCCGGCGTTGGCCGGGTTGCACGTTTTTACGTTTCGTGTTTCATTAAAACCGTAAGACCGTAAGACCGAAAAACCCTACAACCTTATGTTACTGTCTGCGAAAATACTAAAAAAATACTCTACTTTGCTAAAAATGTTATACTTTTGCACAAAATTAATAAGATAACAAGCTAACAAGGCTATGGAAGAGAGAAAAGTAAGGGTGCGTTTCGCGCCGAGCCCTACGGGCGCGTTGCATATCGGCGGCGTGCGCACGGCTCTTTACAATTATCTGTTTGCGCGCCAGAGGGGCGGCGAAATGGTGTTCAGGATTGAGGATACCGACTCGAGCCGGTTCGTGCCGGGTGCCGAGGAGTATATCATCGAGTCGTTCCGTTGGCTCGGTATAAAGTTCGACGAAGGCGTAAGTTTCGGCGGAGAGCACGGCCCTTACCGCCAGAGCGAGCGCCGCTCGATATACAAGGAATATGTGGGCAGGCTGCTCGATGCCGGCCGGGCCTATATCGCTTTCGACACTCCAGAGGAGCTCGAGGCAAAGCGCAGCGAGGTGAAGAACTTCCAATATGACGCACATACGCGCCTGCAGATGCGCAACTCGCTTACGATGGCGAAGGAAGAAGTCGACGCGCTCGTTGCCGACGGCGTGCAATACGTTGTCCGCTTCAAGGTTAAACCGGGCGAGGAGATACACATAAACGACATGATCCGCGGCGACGTGGTGATAAAGAGCGACATTCTCGACGACAAGGTGCTTTACAAGAGCGCCGACGAACTGCCTACATACCACTTGGCCAACATAGTAGACGACCACCTGATGGAGATAACCCACGTAATACGTGGAGAAGAGTGGCTGCCCAGCGCGCCGTTGCACGTATTGCTTTACCGTGCTTTCGGTTGGGAGGACACGATGCCCCGATTCGCACACTTGCCGCTGCTCTTGAAACCGGACGGCAAGGGCAAGCTGAGCAAACGCGACGGCGACAGGCTCGGTTTCCCCGTATTCCCGCTTGAATGGCACGACCCCAAGACGGGCGAAGTCAGCAACGGATTCCGCGAGCAGGGCTATTTCCCCGAGGCAGTGATCAACTTCCTCGCCCTGTTGGGCTGGAACCCGGGCACCGAACAAGAGCTTTTCACGATGGATGAGCTTATCGAACAGTTCGACATCGAGAAGTGCAGCAAGGCCGGCGCACGCTTCGACTATAAGAAGGCGATATGGTTCAACCACGAGTACATACTGCGCAAGAGCGACGACGAGATAGCTAAGCTGTTCGCCCCGATAGTCGCCGGTAACGGCATCGACGAGCCGATGGAGCGCGTAAGACAGGTGGCGGCCATGATGAAAGACCGTGTCGATTTCGTAAAAGAGCTTTGGCCGTTGTGCTCGTTCTTCTTCATTCCGCCTACGGAGTATGACGAAAAGACCGTGCGCAAGCGTTGGAAAGCCGACTCGGCACAGGTTATGGCCGAGCTTGCCGAAGTTCTTGAGGGACTCGACGACTTCTCAATCGAAAGCCAAGAACCGGCCGTTATGGCTTGGGTTGAGGCCAAGGGCTATAAGTTGGGCGACGTAATGAACGCCTTCCGCTTGGCTCTTGTCGGCATAGGCAAGGGCCCCGGCATGTTCGACATCAGCCATTTCCTCGGCAAGGACGAAACGCTAAGGAGGCTTAGGCGTGCCATAGAGGTGCTTAAGTGACGGCATCCGGCCGTTGAAACGAATAAAGTCGCGCCGTGGAACATCTGCTTCCACGGCGCGACTTCTTGTTTCCAGCGTAGCCGCACTTTCCGCAATAAACGTAAAAATCCGCCACGCTTGTTTTGCGTGGCGGATTTTTACGTCATGCAACGGCGCTTAATGCGGTTGCGCCCGGCGTCATTTCACTATGATTTTCTTGCCTTCCGGTGACGTAGATGCCCTTCGGCAGGCTCTTAATGTCGGCCGCGGTGCCTACGCGCTGTCCGCTTACGGTGTAGACGGGAGCGTCATCCTTCTCAGCTACAGCCTCGGCGGTGCTTATTCCGGTTGCCTGTTCCGTCGTGATTGCGAACGTTCCTGCAAGGTTCTCGTTTGAGAAAACGTCAATGCAATAGACTTCGTAGAGTTGTTCTCCGGGTTCGTCTTGCATCGTTAAGTTTATCTGTATGTCCTTGCTCTCGCCGGCGTAGATTAACGTCTCTTGTGCGTTCAGGTAGGTGTCGGTTGCAGGATCGAGAACTCCTATGATGCCGTAGAAGTCGTCGCCGTTGTTTGCGAGCGTGAAGTTCACGGTCGCCTCTTGGCCGGCGTAAGCCTTGCCGTCTTCAACCGTGGCTTCGCCTTCCACCTTGAGGGCAACCGTCAGCGGCTCGCCGTCTTCGGTAACGGCGAATCCAATAACGTATTCACCTCTTAAATATTCTTCCGTTGTCGGGTTGTAGTATCCGGGCATTATGACTCCCGACAGCTCATTTACTCCGCAATTCTCGAGCAGGAAGTTGGTGTCTATCTGTACAGTGCCGATTTTCTGTTCGCCTTTGTTTATTATTATGCCGTCCCCGTAGTACCTCCATTCGTGCCCGTTAGTGCTTACGAACGCCACGGGGTAGCCGCCGTAGAATCCGCCCGTATTGGTCATCGGTACGTAGGCTATGATGATTTCTTCTTCGGTCGTGAACGTGCTCTTGTCGAGCGATATGCCTTCAATTGAGATCTGAGGCTCGCCCTCAGCCGGCTCTTGTTTCGTAATGTAGAATTTCGCTTCGCCTTCAATTTGTATGAATTCGTCGGTAACAGGGTCGCCGTATCCGGGCCAGACTGTTCCGATAACTCCGTCAATATCGCCCATTGTATTTAAAATGAACTCAGAGCTTACATTTATGTCGCAGCTCTTTTCTTCTCCCTTATTCAGCTGCATTTTGCTTCCGTAGAATATAAATCTGTACCCGTCGCTGTAAACCATGATTTCGGGCAAGCCTTCGTAGAACCCACCCGAGTTGCTTAATGTAATGTGCGCAACGATTTCTTCGTCGGGCATGTACGCTACCTTGTCGAACGTTAAGCTCTTACATGTAATCTGCGGTGTGCCTTCTGCCGGCTGTTGAGGCGTTAGGGTGAACGTTCCCACAGTGTCGGATTTGCCGTCAAGATACTCGAAATAAACGACGTATTCTTGCTCGGCGGTGTCGTTCCCGATAAGAAGCGGTACGTTCATGGATACCGTTTCGTCCGCGTCGATTATCATGTTGTCGTAGAAGTCGCAGCTGTCGTTGTTTACGTTCTTTACATATATGTAGTTGTTGAAGTGCGAGCCGTTGTTCTTTATGGGTATTCTTATTGTTGCGTTGCGGCCTGCGTAGACCGCGCCTCCCTCCACTTCAACGTCGCGGTCGAAACCGAGTGACAACTTGTGGGCAGGGCCGTCGGCAACGGCGGCCATGCCGTTTTCTACTGTTACGGCGAGCGTTGTCACCGCACCTTTACCTTTTCCGTCGTCCATAGGCTGCCACTTGTCCTGCGAAACTCCGCTTATCGGGCGCAGCGTGTATCCGCCGTCTTCCAATTCCTGCGGCAGAGTGTATGTCATACGGTGGCCGTCATAATAGGTGTCCACGGGGATTTCGATTTTTTCGTTAAGCTCCATGTCCACCATGTTGCCTTCGGCGTCGTACAAGGCCGAGCCTATGTAACCATTGAAGTCGTGCCCGTTGCATACCATTCCTATTATGTCGTAGTCGACTTTTCCGCCCACGGCAACGCTTCCGCTTGTCATGTTGCTTAACGCATCGTAGAACATGTTGTTGTCATAAACCGTCTCTCCTTCATGCCCTAATGGCTTTATGCCGTATGTTATAGCCTGTTTGTCAAGGAAACCATTGGCCGTCATGTCTTCTGGATTAAGCGCGGCGAGGTCGTAGTAGCCGTTGGCCAGGCCCTCGAAGCCCCAGTTTATGTGGTAAAGGCCGGTCTCGTCGTATCCGTCGCAGATGAATCCGTGCGCGCTTCCCTGGCCTCGCTGTATAGTACGGGTCGGCCTTCGTCGAGCTCTTTGCGGATTATATTTTCCCATTCTTCCGTCGTGAAGTAGTTACGGTAGATTTGGGTGCATGACGGGTCGATGCCGAAATGGTCTATGAGCATGTTCGGAATAAAGTTCGTTCCTCCATCGTATGCGCAGCAGTAGTCAGCCTTGGCGGCCACGCTGCAGGCGTAAGCCAGTTTGGCTACGGCCTGTCTCGACTCTTCGCTTGAGTTCTCAGAGTACGTAGTGGTCATCTTGTCGTAGTCGAACGTATAGCCCTCGAGGTTCTCGTTGATGTCGAAGCCGTGCGTGGCGGTTGTGTAGCTTACAGTGCCCGTTCCGTGTTCGGGGTAGCGCCAGTAGTAAAATACCTGTGACATAGCCACGGCCGCGCACCCCGTAGCACTCCGTGATCCGTGCTCTTGGTCGTATGGGCAGAGCAGGTTGTACGGCTCGAAGTATCCCCATTGCGTTTGTATCAACGGCTTAACGGCCTTGCCCGGCTCTTCGGCAGCCCTGTTCCGTGGCGATGTCTGTCCGCCGTTGTTGATGACGGATGTCATTGCGGCCTCGATGGCCTCGAACCACCAGCGCACGGCCGGGTTGTTTACAGTTGCGTCGTAGCCGCCCTTGTCGGTATAGGCGAGTATCGGGCGCACTTGGTCGTCGCCGGCTACGACCACCATGCCGCCGTCGCCGTTGTTGAACACGTAGTAGAGCGTGGTGTTCACGGCCTTGCCCTTAGTGCCTACGGCCTGCTTTGCCAATTCCAGTTTGGACTGTCCGGCAGCCGCTCTGCCCTTGATTTGGGCGACGGGCCTTGCCTTGCCTAATGCTTTCATGGCCTCGGCGCGTGCCCGCTCGAGGCTTACCGGAGCCGCCACGGCCGTTGCGGCGGCCGTGAGCAGCATCGTTAGTGTGAATAAAAGTTTTTTCATATCAGTTTGTTTAAAGATTTTATTTTGCGTCATATTACTTGTCGGCGGAATAATTTGCGCCCCTTTATGGCTTGCGCTTCCTATTTGTCGCATTCCGACGGCTTTTACTTACGGTTTTTATTTGCTTCATGCAAGCATGCAAGAGGTATCCTTTTATAGCGTGAAAGGTGGTCTTTTGCAGGGCAAAAGGCCATGTATTGAAAGCTGAAAAGACACCGTTTGAAACTGTAATCATCGTCGTTCAACTAAAAATAATTCAGCCGACGGGTTTATATTGCATTTTCCCGTCGCGTCGTGCGGCGTTGTCATAAGGCTCGTAAATGTGTAAACGGGCCGCCACGTCGCAACGGGCGTGGCGGCCTTTTATGTCATGCAACGGCGCTTAATGCGGTTGCGCCCTGCGTCATTTCACTACGATTTTCTTGCCACCGGTGACGTAGATGCCCTTCGGCAGGCTCTTCAGGCCGGCCGCCGTGCCTACGCGCTGTCCGCTTACGGTGTAGACTGGAGCGTCTTTCCCTTCAGTCCCAACCTCTGCGGCGCTTATTCCGGTAGCCCGTTCCGCCGTGATTGTGAACGTTCCGGCAAGGTTTACGTTTTGGAAAGAGTCCATGTAATAAACCTCGTAGAGTTGTTCTCCGGGTTCGTCTTGCAACGTTATGTTCATCTGCATGTCCTTGCTTTCGCCGGCGTAGATTAAAGTCTCTTGTACGTCCATGTATGTGCCGGTTGCATAATTGGGGATTCCTATGCTGCCGTAGAAGTCGTCGCCGTTGTTTACGAGCGTGAAGTTCACGGTTGCCTCTTGGCCGGCGTAAGCCTTGCCGCCCTCGATCGTGGCTCCGCCTTCGAGCTTGAGGTCCAACTCCAGCGGCTCGCCGTCTTCGGTAACGGCGAATCCAACCACGTACCAACTACTTAAATATTCTTCCGTCGTCGGGTCGTAGTATCCGGGAATTATGAGTCCTGACAACTCTTTAACTCCGCAATTCTCGAGCAGGAAGTTTGTGTCTATCTGTACGGTGCCGATTTTTTGCTCGCCTTTGTTTATCTGTATGCCGTCTCCGTAGTACATCCATGTTCTCTCGTTGGTGGTTACGAACGCCACGGGGTGGCCGTCGTAGAATCCGCCTTCATTGCTCATCGTTACGTAGGCTACGAGCTTGTCTTTGGTCGAGTATGTGCTCTTGTCGAGCGTTATGCCTTCAATTGAGATCTTAGGTTCTCCCTCCGCCTTTATCTGTGAGGTTATGGTGAACGTTCCGATAGTGTCGCGGCGTGCGTTGCAGTCTTCAAAATACACTATGAACTCGTTCTCCGTATCTACGCTGTCAGTAGGAAGCGCTGCCAAAAGCACGTAGGTTTCGCCTGCGTCGATAATCATGTTGTCGGTGAAGTCGGGCTCGTCGTTTTTCTTACTCTTCACGTTTATGTAACCGTTGAAGTAGTCGCCGTTGTTCTTTATGGGGATTTCCACTTCCACCGTAGAACCTGCGTATATCGAACTTTCCCGTGGCTTAACCTCTCCGTCGATGGCAAGGCCGGGTTGTTTAACGTCCCCTTCGCTTACGGTGGCAACGCCGTTCTCAACCGTTACGACGATGGTTTCAGCCATGTGCGAGCCTTTTACCGCGTCCATCGGCTGCCATTCGTCTTGCGTAGTGCCGTATATCGGGCGCAGGGTGTACGTTCCGTCGGCGAGGTCGAGCGGCAGGGCATAGTTGATGGGATAGTAGTCATAAAAATAAAAAATGGGTAATTCAAATTCTTCTTCGTTTACAGCGTCGACCATGTTCCCTTCCGCGTCGTATAGCACCGTGCCTATGTATCCTTTGAAATTGTTTCCTGTGACTCTCAGCATTATAATGTTGTAGCTTATGCTGTCGCCAAGCGCCGTTTCCCCGGTTGTCATGTTTACCAATGCCTCGTATCCAAGAGATGCCGTGTCAGCTGCTTCTCCGCCTTGTTCGGCCGGTTTTATCCCTAATATTATGTCTTGGTCGGCTGTAAAACCGGTTCCGGCCAAGTCGTAGGGATTAAGCGTGGCGAGGTCGTAATAGCCGTCGAGACTGCCTCCCCAACCCCAGTTTATGTGGTAAAGCCCCGTCTCGTCGTAGCCGTCGCAGACGAATTGGTGGCCGCCTTCAAGGCTGCTCCCACTGTAAAGCACGGGGCGCCCTTCGTCGAGCTCCTTGCGGATGATTTCCTCCCATTTGTCCGTTGTGAAGAATGCGCGGTAGAGTTGTGAGCACGACTTGTCGATTCCGAAATAGCTGATGAGCATCTGCGGACTTATGTTCGTTCCCGAACCATACGCGCAATAGTCCATTTCCGTTGCCACGCCGCAGGCGTACATCAGTTCGGCTACGGCCTGCCGGGCCTCTTCGCTTGAGTCGTCAGAGTACGTGGTTGTCATCTTGTCGTAGTCGAACGCATAGTCCTCGAGGTTCTCTTCGATGGCGAAGCCGTGGGTTATAGTCGTATAACTAACCGTGCCCGTGCCGTGTTCGGGATAGCGCCAGTAGTAAAGCACTTGTGCCATAGCCGTTGCCACGCATCCTGATAGGCTAAGTCCACCGTGCTCTTGGTCGTAAGGACAGAGCAGGTTGTACGGTTCGAATTGGTTCCATTGCGTTTGTATCAACGGCTTGACGGCCTTTCTCGGTTCTTTGGCAGTCCTGTTTTGTGGCGATGTTTGTCCGCCGTTGTTGATGACGGATGTCATCGCGGCCTCTATCGCCTCGAACCACCAGCGCACGGCCGGGTTGGTTTTCGTCGCGTCGTAGCCGCCCTTGTCGGTTTAGGCAAGTATCGGGCGCACCCGGTCGTCGCCGGCAATGACCACCATGCCTCCGTCGTTCACGTTGTTGAACACGTAGTAGAGCGTGGCGTTCACGGCCTTGCCCTTAGTGCCTACGGCCTGCTTTGCCAATTCCAGTTTAGGCTGTCCGGCAGCCGCTTTGCCCTTGACTTGGGCGGCGGGCTTTGCCTTGCCTAATGTTTTCATGGCCTCGGCGCGTGCCCGCTCGAGGCTCACCGGAGCCGCAACGGCCGTTGCGGCGGCCGTGATCAGCAGCGTAAGCGTAAGTAAAAGTTTTCTCATATCAGTTTGTTTAAAGATTTAAATTTGCGTTATATCGCATGTTTCCGCCATCCGTGCGGCGTTGCCGTCAGGTTGACGCCTATCTGTAAACGAGTAAAAAGGCCGCCACGCCTGTTCGGCGCGGCGGCCTTTTATATCATGCAACGGCGCTTAATGCGTTAGCGTTCGGCGTCATTTCACTACGATTTTCTTGCCTCCGGTAATATAGATTCCCTTCGGCAGGCTCTTAAGGTCGGCCGCATTGCCTACTCGCAGGCCGCTTATGGTGTAGACGGGAGCGTCTTCCCCTTCAGCCTCTACTGTGCTTATTCCGGTAGACAGGTTGACGTTGAACCGCCCTGAGTCGTCGATAAGTACGTATTCCTCCGTCTCCGGGTCAACGTAGTAAGTCCAAATCTCGCCTTCGGCGGTCTCGATGTTGAGCCTTTCGATAAGCAACGAGAGGTCGTATTCATACGTTTTCACATACGTTTCGCCGCCGTTTATGCTGACGGTGTCCTCGCCCCACATTCCGCCGGTGCCTCCGCCGTTGAGCCCTTTGAGCATGATGTTGTATTTGATAACGCCCTCGTACATTCCGCCCGAGTTGCTCAGGTTGGCCTGGAAGCTGAGCATGCCGTCTTTTTCGACGTCGGGCGTGAGCACCTTAAGCGAGTCCATGACGATTACGGGGCTGCCTCCGGTAGCCTGTTCGGCCGTGATCGTGAACGTGCCGGCAGAGTGAGTGCCGCCGAGAACGTCCTCATAGTAAACCTCGTAGAGCTGTTCTCCCGGTTCGTCTTGTACCGTTATAGTCATCTGCACGGGCTTGCTTTCGCCTGCGGCGATTATCGTCCGTTGTGCGGTCAGGCTGTCGCCGGTTGCCGGATAGCAGATGCCTACGAATCCGTTGAAGTCGTCGCCGTTGTTTACGAGCGTGAAGTTCACTGTCGCCTCTTGGCCGGTGTAAGCCTTGCCGCCCTCAACCGTTGCTCCGCCTTCGAGCTTGAGGTCAACCGTCGGGGCTTCTCCGTCCTTGGTGACGGTGAATGCCACTTCGCCTTCAAGTTCAACGTTTTGGCCCGTTGCGGGGTCGTAGTATCCCGGAGTGATAGTTCCCGACATTTCTTCTACCTTGTGCCAATCGAGTATGTAACTTGTTGGGATGTTTACGCCGACGGTCTTTTCCTCACCCTTGTTCAGCAATACGGCGTCTCCGGTGAGCGTCCAAGTGTATCCGTAGACGTGAACGAAGGCGACGGGATAGCCTTCGTAGAATCCGCCGGAGTTGCTGAGCGTGATGGCGGGCACGAGCGGTTCGTCAGCCGTAAAGGTGTTCTTGTCGAGCGTTATGCCCTTACCCGTGATTTGCGGAGCGCCCTCCGCCGGCTTTTGCGGTGTGAGGACGAACGTACCTATTGTGTCTGGTTCAACGTTAAGGTCTTCGAAATAAACGACGTATTCTTGCGCCGTGGTGTCGTTTTCGATAGGAAGCGAGGCGAGCAAGGTAGCCGTTTTGCCGGCGTCTACTATCACGTTGTCGTTGAAGTTGATGATGTTGTGCTTGATGTTTTTGACGTAAACGCTGCCGTTGAAGTACGCACCATCGTTCTTTATGGGTATGCTTACCTCGGCTGTGTAGCCCGTGTACACCGAGCCTCCTTTCACTTCAACGTCGCCGCCGAGGCTAAGGGCCAGTTCGGGAGCCTCGCCGTTGGCGAGCGTGGCCGTATCGTTTTCAACCGTCAGGACAAGAGTCGTCACCGTGCCCATGCCTTCGGCGCCTTTCATCGGCTGCCATTCGTCTTGCGAGGTGCCGCTTATTGGGCGCAGGGTGTATGTTCCGTCTTCCAATCCTTGGGGCAGGGTGTAAGTTAGATTGTAATTACTGTAATAATAGTTGCTTGGTAATTCAAATTCTTCGTCGAGCTTCATGTCGGTCAAGTTGCCTTCGGCGTCGTACAGGGCAGAGCCAATGTAGCCTTTGAAGTCGTGTCCTTGGCATATCAGCCTTGTAATGCCGTAATCCACGTTCTCGCCCAAAGGTACGCTTCTGCTTGTCATGCTGTTTAACGCTTCGTAGTATATGCTGTTGTTGTAAGCCGTTTCGCCTTCGTAGCCCAAAGGCTTAATGCCGTATATTATGTCTTGGTCGCTTGAGAAATTATAGCCTACCAGGTCGTAGGGATTAAGCGTGGCTAAGTCGAAGTAGCCGTCGTATTCACCGCTCCAGCCCCAGTTTATATGGTAAAGGCCGGTCTCGTCATAGCCGTCGCAGATGAATTGGTGGGCTCCGTTGACGCTGGCTCCGCCGTAGAGCACCGGCCTTCCCTCGTCAAGCTCCTTGCGGATGATTCCCTCCCATTCGGCCGTAGTGAAGTTTTTGCGGTAGGCTTGGGTACACGACTGGTCGATACCGAGATAGTCGATCAGCATCTGCGGATATGGTGATGATCCCGAGGCATACGCGCAGTAGTCCATTTCCGTTGCCACGCCGCAGGCGTACATCAGTTCGGCTACGGCCTGCCGGGCCTCTTCGCTTGAGTTTTCAGAGTACGTGGTTGTCATCTTGTCGTAGTCGAACGTATAGTCCTCGAGGTTCTCGTTGATGGCGAACCCGTGGGTGTACGAGGTGTAACTTACCGTGTCCGTGCCGTGTTCGGGATAGCGCCAGTAGTAAAGCACTTGCGCGATAGCCGTTGCCACGCATCCTGTCAAGCTCTGCGCGCCGTGCTCTTGGTCGTATGGGCAGAGCAGGTTGTAGGGCTCGTCTTGTCCCCATTGCGTTTGTATCAACGGCTTAACGGCCTTTCCCGGTTCTTCGGCCGCCCTGTTTTGGGGCGATGTCTGTCCGCCGTTGTTGATGACGGAGGTCATCGCGGCCTCTATGGCCTCGAACCACCAGCGCACGGCCGGGTTGGTTTCCGTCGCGTCGTAGCCGCCCTTGTCGGTGTAGGCGAGTATCGGGCGCACTTGGTCGTCGCCGGCAATGACCACCATGCCGCCGTTGTTCCCGTTGTTGAACACGTAGTAGAGCGTGGCGTCCGCGGCCTTGCCCTTAGTGCCTACGGCCTGTTTTGCCAATTTCAGTTGTGCCGGGCCTGCCGCCGCTCCGCCCTTCGCCGGGGCGTTAAGCCTGCCTTGGCTTAATGCTTTCATCGCCTCGGCGCGTGCCCGCTCGAGGCTTACCGGAGCCGCCACGGCCGTTGCGGCGGCCGTGATCAGCAGCGTAAGTGTGAGTAAAAGTTTTCTCATATAATTTTGTTTTTAGTTGGAATTACGCATTATATGTTTTGTATCCGTGGCGTTTACAGCCTTTACACGGGTGTCCCAAATCTTTACAAAGTTAATGGTTTTTATCCGTTTTTCGGTCAAAATAACATTTTTTAAGAGGTTGAAGCATGGCGTTTTCATGTAAATCCGTCAGCTTCCGTGCGGCGTTTGCCGTCGGCGTGCGGCATGCCGTTTTGCCCTTGGCTGTATAAAATTTACTTGTTTTATTATCGTTTTTACTCGTTTTGCATCCCATTCGGTTATGTTTTCGGATGTTTTCGTTACTTTTGTGTCATGTTTCTGGCCGTCGGGCCCATCTTAAATTATTGACAACGATGTGGATGTTTCTTTTCTTAGTCCTGCCGTTGGCCGGGCTTTCGTATGTTTTGTGGCACGTTTGGTGCCTTTTGCCGTTGGCCGTTCCGGCAAAGTGGGCGGTCGTGGGGGTGTGCCTTATGGCGTTCTGCACGACGTTGCTCAACTTCTCGCATGCCGTCGACGGCATGTCCCTGCCGCTTGCCCGTGCGTGTTACGAAACGGGCAACTCGGTGGTTTTCATACTGCTTTACGCCGTGTTGCTCTTTATCTTGCTCGACTTGGGGCGGCTCGTCGGCCTCGTTCCGCGCGCATGGCTGTACTCCAACTGGCTTTCTTTGGCCGTAATCGTAGTGTTGCTCACGGGCGTTTTCACCTACGGTTACTTCAACTACATGGATAAACGGCGGCACACGGTCGATCTGCCCACGGCGAAGGCCGTCGGCGGAGGGGCTAAGATAGTGATGGCGAGCGACCTCCACCTCGGCTACCACAACCGCCGTGCCGAATTGGCGCGCTGGGTCGACATGATAAACGCCGAGCGGCCTGACCTTGTTTTGTTCGGGGGCGACGTGGTTGACGGCTCGCTCCGCCCGATAGTTGCCGAGGACATGGCTGCCGAACTGCGCCGCGTAGAGGCCCCGATGGTGGCCTGCTTCGGCAACCATGAGTATTACGCCGGCGCCGAAGGCTCGGCCGACTTCTACCGCAAGGCTGGCATCACACTGCTGCGCGACAGCTCGATGACCGTCGGCGGCATTGTCGTAGTAGGGCGCGACGACCGCTCAAACCGCCGGCGCAAGAGCCTCGGGGCGTTGATGCGGGGCGTTGACAGGTCGAAATACGTCATCCTGCTCGACCACCAGCCTTACCATCTCGAGCAGGCCGAACGCTCGGGAGTGGACTTCCAGTTCAGCGGACACACCCACCACGGCCAGCTTTGGCCTATTTCGTGGATAACCGAAGCCGTGTACGAGAACGCCTACGGCCCGTGGCGGCGCGGCCGCACGCGCTATTACGTAAGCTCGGGCTTGGGGCAGTGGGGCGCAAAGTTCCGTATCGGCACATGCTCTGAATACGTCGTAGGCACGCTTCACGCTGAGTGATTGGCGCATGGCGGCCGGCTGGCTCTTTGAAAATTGTAAGCAAATAACGTCTTTCTGATTAACGTAATTGCTTTTAACCGGCTGCGCCCTTATGACGTGTAATTAATCGGCAGGCTTTAAATTACAATATAATACATGGCAAACGGCGTTGCAAAAGACGGCCTTTTACGCTCTAAAAGGTAGCCTTTTGCAACGCCGTTTGCCGTGTATTAAGAAGTTAAAGAATTTAAAGAAGTTATCACTCCGCTAACGCTTCGTTAGAAGTTAAAGCCGAATGCCTTGTATGAATATACATGACTATTGGCTCTAACTTCTTTAACTTCTTTAAATTCTCTAACTTCTTTAATCATTTAATATACATGACTATTGGCTCTAACTTCTTTAACTTCTCTAACTTCTTTAATTCCATTTTTTTCTTAATTCTTACCCCTTAATTCTTAATTTAATCCTTACCTTTGCATGCGGAATAAAAAACAAGTAAAGACGTATGGCTTTGATAAAGACAGTTAAGGGTCTCGCCCCGAAGTGGGGTAGGGACTGTTATTTCAGTGAGACCGCAGCGATAGTGGGCGAGGTCACGATGGGCGACGAGTGCTCGGTGTGGTTTAACGCGGTTGTGCGCGGCGACGTCGCGCCCGTAACTATGGGCGACAGGGTGAACATTCAGGACGGCGCGTGCGTGCACGTAACTAACACTACGGGCCCTGTGCTCATGGAAGACGACGTTACCGTAGGCCATAACGCTACGGTACACGCCTGCACGATACGCCGGGGCGCGCTGATAGGAATGGGTGCCACCGTGCTCGACAACGCCGAGGTGGGCGAAGGGGCGATAGTGGCCGCCGGGGCGCTTGTGCTGCAAGGCACTAAAATCGGCCCTCACGAGATATGGGGCGGAGTGCCTGCGAAGTTCCTGAAAAAGACCCGTCCCGACCAGGCCGAGAGCTTCGCCAAGCACTATGTGGAGTATTCCAAATGGTATTTGGAGGAAGGTGTTTGAATTAAGAGTTAAGAATTAAGGGTTAAGAAAATATGCTTTAGCAGACTTTCTTAACCCTTAATTCTTAATTTTCGAAGGCTCTTAACTTTAAAGAGCGTATCCCGTCCAGCCGAATATGTCGGTCGGGCAGCCGGCGTTGCCTGCTGCTATGTTGACCGTTGCGCCTGCAGGGTTGTTGCTGTTGGTGTCCTCTTCGACGTTGGTGGCGCCCTTAGTAACGTTTACAACAGTGCCGTCGGCTGCGTTGTCCTTGCTGTCGGTCAGGTCTACGAGCTGCTCGATTAGTCCCGAGCCCAGTACGAGGGCGTTGTTAATGGTAGCCTTGGCGAGTCGGCGCACCTTGATTGCGTCTTGCATCGCCTGGTTCTCGGCGAGGTTCTCGATAGTCATGTTCTCTATCTTGAAGTCGGCCTGTGGAGCGTGGTCGGGCCCGTTGCCGTCAAGGTTGCCGTCGGCCTCTACGCCGCGCGGGTCTTCCTCCGTGCTTGTGAAGCCTGCCTCCCAGCGTCCGTAGCAGTTGGTCAGCGTGCCGCAGTAGCCCTGAGTGAAGTCAAAGCAGTCGTCGTCGCAGTTCACGGCGAGCAGGTTGCTTACGTTTACGCTGCCTCCGAAGAACTCGATGGCGTCGTCGGCACCCTCTGCAATGTAGATGTTCTCGATCTTAGTGCCGTTGCCTACGCCGTTGAGCGTCAGTCCGTTGTGCTCGATGTCGGCGCTTGAGCGCGCTCCCGAGTAGAGTATGCGCACGTAGGTCAGCACGCCTGAGTTGTCGTTAGTCTTGTCGCCGCCGTAAGGAATGTTGTTGTCAACCTCGGTCATAGCCTCGTTTACGGCATTCTCGCCTGAGATGGGAGCGTAGCCGTTGATGATTATGCCGCCCCAGTAGCCAGCCTTGGCAGTCTCGTTGTCGGCAGTGAAGGTGATGGGAGCGTCTGCCGTACCCTCTGCGAAGATTTGTCCGCCTTGTTCTACGATGATGTAGTTGCCGAAGCCGTTGCGTGCCTTGATAGTCATTCCTGCCGGAATCCTCAGCACGCCGCCGGCCTTAACTCGCACTGTTCCCTCGATGTAGTACTGCTTGCCGGCGTCGAGCGTCACGTCGCTTGTTATCTCCGTAGGCATGTTTTCATCCTCGAGCGCAGGCGCAGTGCTGCCGTTTCCGCTGAAGTCGTAACCCGTCCATGCGAACACAGCGGTGTTTGCGCCGGTGTTGCCGCTTACGATTTTCACGCCGTTATACTGCTCGTTCGAGTTTACAACGTCGCTGCTTACGTTGGCGGCGCTGTTCGTCAAGCTGATTTCAGTAGCCGTATTGGCGTCGTCTTTGCTGTCAGTCAGGTCGATGACGTTCTGTATTTCGCCGCTTCCCATTACCAAGGCGTTGCTGATGTGGGCCGTAGCGAGGCGGCGAACTTTGATCGCATCCTGCATTGCCTGGCTTGAAGAGTTGTTGACGATGGTCATGTTCTTGATCGTGAAGTTGGCCTGCGGAGTGTGGTCGGGCCCGTTGCCGTCGAGGTTGCCGTCGGCCTCTACGCCGCGCGGATCTTCCTCGGTGCTGGTGAATCCGCTCTCCCATACGCCGTAGCAGTTGTCAAGCGTGCCGCTGTAACCCTGGGTGAAGTCGAAGCAGTCGTCGTCGCAGTTCACGGCGAGCAGGTTGGTTACGTTCACCGTTCCGCCGAAGAACTCGATAGCGTCGTCGGCACCTTCGGAGATGTAGATGTTGTTTATCGTCGTCGCATTGCCTACGCCGTTGAGCGTAAGGCCGTTGTGCTCGATGTCGGCGCTTGAGCGTGCGCCAGTGTAGAGCAGCTGTACGTACTCTATGACGCCGCTGTTGTCGGCTGCGTCGCTGCCTCCGTACTCCTGGTTGTTGTCAACCTCGGCTGCTGCGGTTTGTCCCTCGGCGTCGCCCGAGATAGGAGCCTTGCCGTTGATGATGAGTCCGCCCCAGTAGCCCGACGTTGCGTTGTCGCTGTCGGCGGTGAATATGATAGGCTTGTCGGCCGTTCCGCGTGCGTTGATTTTACCGCCTTGTGCTACTATGATGTATTTATCGAAGCCCTGTGCGGCCTTGATCACTGTTCCTGCCGGTATCTCGAGCGTCGCCCCGTCGGCAACGGTCACCGTTCCGGTCAGGTGGTATTCCTTGCTTGCGTCGAGCTTCATTTCGTTTTCTATGACGCCTTTCAGCTCTACGGTCTCGGCCGGCGGTGTTACGCCATCCTGGTCGTCGTTGTTTTCGTCATCGCTGCAAGATGTAAAACTTACTGCGCTCATCATGGCAAGGAATGCCATTGCGCTCAGAAATAATTTCTTCATGTTGCTAAATAATTTGATGAATAAAATAATATTGTCTTTTCTCTTTGTTTTCGGGAAAGTTGCTTTACAGGTTGTAAGAGAGGCCGATGCTGAAGTCCATGCCCTTCTTGTATTTGCTCAGCACTACTTCGTCGTTGGTAGCGTTGCCCTTTCGGGTCAGCTGGTGGGCGGCGTTCAGCAGGTTGCGGGCCTTCAGGTTGATTGCGAAGTGCTTGCCGAGCTGTGCCGAGGCGACGAAGTCGAGCGTGGGTATTCCGTTCTCGATGATGTCTTGGTAGCCCTCTGTGCCGATAGTGTAGATGCGGTCGCTGAAGTAGTTGAACACTAATGCGCCGGTGAATGAGTTGCCACCATTGCGGTAGAGGTAGGTCAGGTCGGCGTTGAGCAGCCACGGGGCGGCGCCTTCAAGCTGTGAGCCTGACGGGTCGGTTGCGAGCGGAACCTTGGCGCATGTGTACGTGTAAGCGCCGTTAAGGCCGAGGGTGAGGCGGCTGAGTCCCTCGTTTTCGATGGCATGCGAGAAGAGGTGTTTCTTCAGTTCCATTTCGATGCCGGCCGCCGTGGCATGGTCTGAGATGTTCTCGTATGAGAGGAAGCCGCCGGCACTGGCTATTTCGATGCGTGAAATCGGGTTCTTTATGTATTTGTAGAAGCCTGTTACCGAGAACAACTCGGAGGGGGAGATGTACCAGTCCCACTTAAGGTCGAGGTTGTAGTTGTCTGACGGTTTCAGGTCAGGGTTACCCTGGCTGTTGAAACTTACGCTTACGTAGCGGAAGGGTGATATTTCCTTGGCCTGCGGCAGCGTGTAAGTCTTGCTTGCGGCGAGGCGGAGCGCATGCTTGTCGTTGAAGTTGTAGCGGAGGTTGAGGCTTGGTAGGAAGTACGACTTGTCTATTTCCTGCCGGCCTTGGCTGCCGCCGCGGTTCACGTTATAGTCAACCTTGAGGTTTACGTCGTCGTATTTCAGGCCGAGGTTGGCTATGAATTTCGAGGTGAACTGGTATGTCGCCTCGGCGTATGCCGAGTGGATGTTCTTCTTTACGCTGTATTCGTCGATGTTGCGGTCGAGCTGGAACACTCCGTCGGCGTAGTTCCCTTGGTTGTAGTAGTCGTCGAAGCGGACGTTATTGATGTCGAACTCGTTTTGCCTGACTACCGACATGTCGTATTCGGTGGCCTCGAAGCCGTCGTCGATGAAGCGTCCCATGTAGCCGATCTGTACGTTGGAGTTCTGCTCGAAGCCGTCTTTCAGCTTGTAAACGAGCGAGGCGCGGGCGTTGAAGTCTTTCTCGTCAAGCTCCGAGAAGTAGCGCTGCTGGATGCCGGTGCCCTTCATCGGCACGTAGCCGCGGTCGGTCTTTACGAGGTTGTTGATGCGGCGGTCGGGCTCGTTGCCGCTGATTGTGTTGTAAGATAGTCCGGCGTTGAGGTCTAACTGCTTGCCGAGCTGCCATTTGCTGATGAGCTGGTTTACGAAGAGCAGGTTGTCGTTGGTCTGCTGGCGGCGCATGAAACCTTCGTATGTGTCTGACGATTGGTAGTCGCCGTCCATGCCGAGATACTCGCCTACCGACTCTTTCGTGGCGTGGATCATCATGAAGTTGTAGCCTATCCGGTGCTTGTGCTTGTGGGCGTACTCGATGTTGGCCATGGCTACCTGGCTCGTCTCAACCTGTGAGATGTCGCCGTCCATGTCTTGCGACAGCGTGCCGCTGGTCGTCGAGTTGCGCACTTCCTCGTCATAGTGGGTGAAGTTCTTGTTGTGGCTTGCCACGAGATAGAACGACAGCGAGTTGTCGTTAATCTTGAACTTCTTTCCGCCCGACACCGAGTAGCTTTGGTTTACCTGGAGGTTTTGCTTCGAGGGGTCGAGCGAGTTCTTGAACTTGTATGTGTCGAGGTTGCCGCCGGGCTGCGTCTTGTCGGCGAAGCCGAGCGCGTTGACGCCGTCCAAGCGCAGGAAGTCTGACGAAACTGTCTGCGTGTTGAATCCTCCTGACACGCTGATGTTGAGTTTCCCGTCGCCGGTTAGCTCCTTCGACGTTATGTTGATGTCGGCTCCGGCGGCGTCGGCCGGCGTGTTGCTGTAAAACGCCTTGTTCACGTCGATCGACTGAATGATGTCCGTCGAGAAGAAGTCGAGCGCGATGTTCTTGTACTCGGGGTCTTCCGACGGTATAGGGAAGCGGTTTAGCGTAGTGATGTTGTAGCGGTCGCCGAGCCCGCGCACGAAAACGTTCTTCACGCCTTCCTGCTTAGATATGCCTGAAATCTTGGCGACGGCGGCCTGGGCGTCGCTTATGCCCTTGCGCGACAGCTCTTGCGCGCCGATGGTCTGCACGGCGATGATGGAGCGCTTCTGCTCCATCATCGTCACGTTCTCCGACTCGCGGTTGGCTTTTGCCACGACTTCGACGGCGGCCAACTGGCGGTTGTCGCTCTCCATTTCGAAGTCGAGCGTCGTAATCTTGTTATCCTCAATCTTCACCTGGCGTTTTACGGCCGTCTTATATCCTATGTATTTAATCTCGATGTCATAGATTCCGTCCTTCAGTCCCGACAGTTGGAAGTTGCCGTCGATGTCGGTCACGGCGGCCACGTTGCTGCCTACCACCTTTACCGTGGCGCCTATCAGCGGTTCTTGCGATTGCCTGTCCTTCACGCGTCCCTTAACGTCTACGTCCGTAATGTCTGCGCCGAATGCCTGAACGGCCATTAGCGACATGAACGCCGCGGCGCTTAACCATCTTTTAGTCCTTTTCATCCTTCTTTTGTTCATTCTTGTTTTCGGCTGCAAAGTTCGGACATCAGTGTTACAACTCGGTATCATCAGGGTGAACAAACGTTATCATTCAGGTGAACAAACGTTATCATTCAGGTGAACAAGTGTTTACGTCCGTGTTTATGAATTGTTACAACGGCTTCCTCCTTTTCCTTAATATATAATATTGGGCGTTGCCGACGGCCTGTCGGAAGGTAGCCTTTCATGTTCCGATTCACGGCTTTTTGCATTGTAAAAGGTTGCCTTTCGCAAGGTGAAAAGCAACCTTTTGATTTGAAACTAAATGCGTGTCGTTTGGTTTTAATTCGGTTTTCATCGCCGTGCGATTGTTTTTTACGGTGATAAGAATAAGCGTTTTTGCTTACGGTTTTCCGGTGCCGGACAAAAAATCCGCCGTTGCTATTCTTTCAGTACGCAAAAAGATGCTGACTGAAAGAAAAGCAACGGCGGATTCGCCGCCTGCGTAATGTGCGCTGTTTATTTTATGACCGGGACGAAAGGCTGCTCCTTTACGTTGTCGAGCGGAGTCGACTTATATTCCGCTTTGGCGAAGTCAATCTTGCCGAGGTCGATCATCCTGATTGCGCTGTCGTGCATGGTGCGGTAGTAAATCTTGCGCCCGGCCATGTCGGTGGCCGACGTCCACTGCGTCGCGCTTGGTATGTCGACGGCCGTTTCGCCCTCGGCCGTCTCTATGCCGACGGGAATGTCGAAGTTGTTGAGTATCTGGAAGCACTGCCTTACGGTCTTGTCGGCGGTGGCGAGCGCCGGCGCCGTGGCCTGATACAAGGCCGCGCGGACGAAGCGCGAGGGCGGTGTTACGTCGCCGGGGATGCCGAGGAAACCGCTGCCCGCGCCGAACGATGCGATCTTGACGCCTCCCAGCGTTTTGGGCTTGGCCGTGCCCGGATACAGGTTTACGTAATTGTTGAGGTTCGTCATCTGCCATTCGAAGCCGGGCGAGTTGGTCAACACGCCGAGCGGATTGTCGTAGACGTTCACCTTCCCGTCGACGATCTCGACAACGATCTGCCTGCCCGACGGGTCGGCCACGCGCCAGTGGGCCGTCGACGCGCGCGGGTCGATGGCAATGACGTGCACGTCTTTCAGCCCGTTTTTCACCTCGTCGACCGTCTTGAAGGCGCCCAATATCCACGAAACGAGCTGCAAGTCGGCTATGCTCTCCGCCTTGTCGGCTTCCGAGTAGTCCTCGTACCGGCCGTAACCGGGGAAGTAGAACAGTCCGGCCGACAGCCCTTCTTCGTTAAGTCCCTCGGTGACGAACTCCTCCTGCTCTACCGACAGCCCTACGAATCCGTACTTGGCGGTGAACGTCATGCCGCCTTTCTTTCCGCCTGGGACGTAAGACTGCTGCGTGTAACCTCTCGGAACAATGGCGTAACGGCTGTTCAAGTCGCTGCCGCCCCATTCTATCGTGCGCGCCACTACGGTGCTCCCGTCCTGGCTTTTAAGCGTGATGCCCGTGCATGCGCCGGCCTTATGCGTGCAAAATAACAATGCGGCAACGGCCAATAATTTAAGTTTTAACATAAGCGTAAGGATTAAATGGTTGGAATATTGTAAGCAAATTAAGAATTAAGGGTTAAGAAACGAGGTTCAGCGCTAAGCTGATTAAGAAAAAATGACTTATAATTGTTGGGCTGTATGACTGTGAGTAAAGAGTTGTAACTCGATGCTTTGCCGCGACAAGAGTGCTTTTCTTAACTCTTAATTCTTAGCTCTTAACGGTCTTAGCGCCGGACTTCGTTTCTTAACCCTTAACTTTATCGAGCGCCGCTTTTCTCATTTTCTTGAGCAGGTCGCTGGCGAAGATGAAGTCTGTAAGGTTCTGGTTGTCGCTGCCCATCACTTGCGAGCTTACGCCCTCCCATTCCTTACGTCCTTCGTGGATGAAGATAATGTTCTCGCCTATGCCCATCACGGAGTTCATGTCGTGGGTGTTGATGATGGTCGTAATGCCGAACTCGTGGGTGATGCTGTGCAGCAGTTGGTCGATTACGAGCGATGTCTTCGGGTCGAGACCCGAGTTCGGCTCGTCGCAAAACAGGTATTTGGGATTGAGCGATATGGCCCTGGCTATGGCCACGCGCTTCTGCATTCCGCCCGAAAGCTCGCCTGGAAACTTATGATCCGTGCCCGTCAGGTTTACCCTGTCGAGGCACGTCCGTGCGCGGTGTATGCGGTCGCGGAGCGTCATCGACGAGAACATGTCGAGCGGGAACATCACGTTTTCGAGCACCGTCATCGAGTCGAACAGTGCCGCGCTTTGGAATATCATGCCCATTTCGCGGCGCAGTGACGCCTTTTCCTTCTTGTTCATGGCTACGAAGCTGCGCCCGTCGTACAACACGTCGCCGCTCGTAGGGGAGAGAAGTCCTACGAGGTTCTTTATCAGCACGGTCTTGCCCGAGCCGCTTTGGCCTATTATGAGGTTTGTCTTTCCGTCTTCGAACACGGCGCTTACGTCCTTAAGCACGTCCTTGTCGCCGAACGATTTGCAGAGGTTACGGATTTCGATCATTGTTAATTAGTTGACAAGTAACAAGCAGACGAGTAAACAAGGAGATTTGTCCGCCGGCTTGGATGTTGTTGTTCTTAATTGTTGCAGGCAAGTCTGATCTCCTTGTTTGCTTGTTGACTTGTCTGCTTGTCTGCTTAAGACAGTATCTGCGTGAGGAACAAGTCCGAGAACAGTATCAGCACGCTGCTCGTCACAACGGCGTCGGTGCTGGCCTTGCCCACGTTCACCGAGCCGCCTTCGACGGTGTAGCCGTAGTACGACGGCACGCTCGTTATGATGAAGGCGAAGAACAGGCTCTTTATGATACTCATGTACATGAACCACGGGTTGAAGTCGTACTGCAGTCCGAGCGTAAGGTCTTCCGGGCTGATTACGTGGCCGATGTACGCCGTGGCGTAAGCTCCGATGATGCCCGATGCGGTGCTGAAGATAACGAGGAACGGCATGAGGGTCATCATCCCGAGTATCTTGGGCAGTATGAGGAAGTTGGCCGAGTTCACTCCCATGATGTCCAAGGCGTCGATTTGCTGCGTTACGCGCATCGTCCCGATTTCCGACGCTATGTTCGATCCCACCTTTCCTGCCAGGATCAAGCACATTATGGACGATGAGAACTCGAGGAGCATGATTTCACGGGTTACGTATCCCGTGACGAACCTCGGCATCCAGGCGCTTTGTACGTTTAGCTTTATCTGTATGCAGATCACCGCTCCGATGAAGAACGATATTAAAAGCACTATTCCGATGGAGTTTACGCCGAGCGCTGACATCTCCTTGACGTATTGCTTCAGGAACATCCGCATGCGCTCGGGGCGTGCTATGGCGCGCCCCATGAGTATGAGGTAGCGTCCGAAACTGGTGAGATATTTATGTAATAGCATATTCCTTTATTGGGCGAATCTTACCGCAAAAGTAACCAAAATAACTAAAAAACTGCAAAGCGCGGTAGAGTTTTTGCGTTTATAAAGTATTATTAGGCACAATTTTACTACTTTTGCAGCAAAACAAAGCATAGGATGAACGAAACGACTAACAACATGGAAGCGCCTCAAGAGGGCGGGATGGTGCTGCGCACCGAGGGCCTCGTGAAGCGTTACGGCAAGCGCACGGTGGTCAACGACGTGTCGATAAATGTGCGCCAGGGCGAAATCGTGGGGCTGCTCGGCCCCAACGGAGCAGGCAAGACGACCTCTTTCTATATGACTACGGGCCTTATCGTGCCAAACGCAGGCCACATATATCTCGACGATAAGGACATTACCGACTTCCCCGTCTACAAGCGTGCGCGCGCCGGAATAGGATACTTGCCGCAGGAAGCGAGCGTTTTCCGCAAGCTGAGCGTTGAGGACAACATCCTCGCCGTGCTTGAGATGACCACCCTGACGCGCAAGCAACAGATAGAGAAACTTGAGAGCCTGATACGCGAGTTCCGCCTCGAGAAGGTGCGCAAGAACATCGGCGACCGCCTGTCGGGCGGCGAACGCAGGCGCACGGAGATAGCCCGCTGCTTAGCCATAGACCCTAAGTTCATCATGCTCGACGAGCCTTTCGCCGGCGTAGACCCTATCGCCGTGGAAGACATACAGCACATAGTGTGGCGCCTGAAGTACCGCAACATAGGCATACTGATAACCGACCACAACGTCGAGGATACCCTCTGCATCACCGACCGAGCCTATCTTCTGTTCGAAGGGCGCATCCTTTTCCAAGGCTCTCCCGAGGAACTGGCCGAGAACAAGGTCGTCCGTGAGAAGTATCTTACCAACAGTTTCGTGCTGCGCCAGAAGGACTTCCAGCGCATCGACGAGGAAAAACGTGCGCGCGAGGCCGCCGAGGAGGCGTGAAATGTTGGCTTTACGCCGGTAGGCAAGCGGCGTATGGCGGATTGATTCCTTACGTTACATATTATAATGCCGGGCAAGACGGTTGCTGTTTCATGCCGTCTTGTCCGGCATAATTTGTTTTTTCGGCGGCGTGCGCCTAACCTTATGTGAGTTCGGTATAAGAAATATGAAAATGAAATCATTCTAAAGCGTAAGAAGTCTGTGGGTAATGTCATTCCGGGCCGTGACCCGGAATCCAGGAAACACCATCTTATAAATAAATTGGTTGCATATACTGGATTCCGGGCTGGGACCCGGAATGACATTACCCACAGACTTCTTACGTTTTAGAATGGTTGCATCTCTCTTATACCAGATTTGCGTTTTGTAACGTCTTGATTGCCAATGTGTTGCAAAAGGCGGTCTTTTGCGTTGTAAAAGACCGCCTTTTAGCGCATGAAAGGCAACCTTTTGCAGTGTAAAAGGACGCCTTTTGCAATTACGTTGGGCGCATGGCCCGTGATAGCAGGCTGAAAGTGGTGGAATATTTTCATTGTTGAGGCTTCATATTTCGTTGCAAATTAACTAACATGTTTAGTTCTATTAACGCAACAAAAGTTAAAACTATACATCTTAGTTGTCGTTGTCCGGGCTTTTGCTTACCTTTGCATAACTTAAGAATTTAGTTTAACGTGAAGGACATAACGTTACTTTAAAAAAATGATTAAGAATAAATTGTTTTCCTTGTTATCCGTGTTGGTTTTGCCCCTCATGGCTTCAGCCCAAACCGTAAGCGGTGGCGGGTTGCCTCCGCTGACGCCGGTTGAAAGGCATGTGTACGACACAGCGCATGCTAAAATCTATTACGAGTACGCGTTCAGGCGTGATTCCGCCAAGGCTGACAAGCTCACGCGTGGGCAGACAGTCCTGCTCGTTGGCGATGCTTATACGTGTTTCATTGACAACCAGGCGCTGCTTCGCGATTCGCTTACCGACGCATTTTGCCGCAAGGGCAAGTCGCCTATGGAGTATATGGCAAAAAACATGAGTTTGGAAAATCCCGTTTATGAGTATTCCTTGGTGTCCGGCTTTAAGTCGGGAGAAGTGTCCGTGCGGTTTGACTGCCCGAGCTTAAAGTTGCAGTACGTGCAACCAACGCCCAAATTAGCGTGGACTTTGGCCGCCGGCGACAGCGTTGTAAGCGGCGTAAAGTGCAAGAAGGCCGTGTGCCGGTTCGGCGGACGCGACTGGACGGCGTGGTATTCGCCCGAATACGGACTGCCCTTAGGCCCTTATATGTTCGGCGGACTGCCGGGATTAATCTTCGCCGTGGGCGACGGCCGTGGCGACCATGTGTTCACTTTGAACGGCGTGGAGCTTTGCCGGGGCGTAGTTCAGGTTTACCAGCGTGCCGACGACGGCATTATAAAACTGCCGCGCGACAAGGCGAGGGAGACAATACGCAAGTATTATGAAGATTTATCAAACTTTATTTTGATGAAATATCCCGGTACGGCGCTGCCCGACGACCTGCAAGGCAAGAAACTCTCAGCGCCTTACAATCCGATAGAGTTGGAATGAAAGGCGTAAAGCCGTAAGACTGAAAAACAAGAATGATTATGTTGACTGTATCCAACTTGCGTATGAAACGCGCGCGTTTCGTACCCTTATGTCGCGTATTGCCGTCGTTGTTGCTCCTCCAACTGTTCCTCACTGCCGCCTACCCATAAACGCCCGAGCGGCTTGTCACGGGCACGGTGGCCGACGCCGAGACGGGCAAGGCCGTGCCTTATGTCACCGTGAAGGCCGTCAACGCAGCCGACTCGCTGCTGGCTTACGCCATTACCGGCGGCGACGGAGGCTTCACGTTGCAGCTTGACGGCGCAGCGTCTGCGCTGGAATTTACGCTCTTGGGGTATGAAAGGAAAAGCATCGGCGTCAAGGACGCTCGCCAAGGCATGCTGGTGCGGCTCGAGCCTTCGGGCATAATGCTGAAAGAACTGACCGTAAAGGCCAGCCCGATAGAGCGGCGCAAGGACACGATAAACTACAACGTGGCGGCGTTTCTCGGCAAAGAGGACCGGTATATGGAAGACGTGCTGAAGAAAATGCCGGGCATCGAGGTGGCCGACGACGGCGCAATATCGTATAACGGCAAGCCGATAAACAAGTTCAACATCGAAGGGCAGGACCTGCTCGGCAACCAATACAACTATGCTACGCGTAACATGCCGGCCGAGGCGGTGGCCACTGTGCAGGTAATGGAGAACGACCAGCCCGTGCGTGCGCTGCAAGGCCGTGTGCCGTCAGACCGCGCCACGCTCAACATCAAGTTGAAACCAGGCTATAAGGCGCGGCTTTTCGGCGAGGTGAAGGGCGGCTTGGGCGGTTTTAGCGACGTGTTGTGGAACAACGCACTGACCTTGGTCTCGATAGGAAAGAAGAACCAGATGCTGTTTACGGCCAAGATGAACAACAACGGCGAAAGCCTGTCTGACGACGCGAAGGAGCATGTCAACGCGTCGGATATTTACAATTACGAGCCTTTGCCGTCGGAAATGGTGCAGGCGTCTGACTTCATCATGCCGCCGATAGACGAGAAACGCTATCTCAGGAACAAGTCTTATTCGGCCGGACTGAACATGCAACGCCGCTTAGGACGCTACGGCAGCCTTCGCGCCAACATTACTTTTTACGGAACGTCGGACATACTTAACGACAGCACTTTTGCCTTTTACGGCGGCAACGGGACGCTCTCGCTCGGCGAGCGCGACCGCAGCAAGACGCGGACAAGCACGCTGATGCCGCGTCTAAGATATGAGCACAACGCCCCTAAGGTTTATTTCGTCGACGAGCTTAGCGGCTCAATATCGTCTGACAGGTATTCAAGCGGTAAGGACTTTTGGCAGGAGGCCGACTCGCCAAACTCAGGCGGCCTTGACGAGCGTACAGAGCGGCATCCCGGTTACGTGCAGAACAAGCTGAGCATGAGCATCAATGCCGGGGCTAATACGTACTCGGTAAATTCGTTGACAAGGTATTTCCGCCGCAGCGAGACGTTCACCGTAGCAGATTCCGGTTACGGGCCGTCCGCAGGCACGGCGCCCGGTGTTGCGCCGCAGGGCGGTTTTTCCGCCGGAACATACGACATGAAAGAGCGCGTTGAAATTGAAAACTTTATGACGCGCAACAGCGTAAGCACGCAGTTTTACGCCGGCGCAAACAGCTTCTCTCTTGCTTACTCATTCGAGGTACACGCAGGCACCGTGGCTTTAGACGGCGGAGAAAACCACCGCACCGTGTACATGAAGCATTCGTTTACGCCCGGTTACACTCTCGCTTACCGGCGTGGGAATTTCAGCGTAAGCATTCCGGCAAGCATTTTCATGTCGAGAATACCTTGGAGCGCGTCGGGTGATAAGACGGAGGCATATCTTTCGCCTGCCGTAAGCTGGCGTCACAGGTTCTCGCCGTTTTGGAAAATGAACTTGTCGGGAGGCTTGGGGCGCGACGTTTTTACCGGCATACTTACGCCGGTTGAATATTTCTCAGGTTACCGCACGCGTGTTTCCACGGCCGACCGTATCGGATGGACGCGGTCGGCGCGCGCCTCGTTCGGCTTGAATTATACCGACGTGGTAAACATGTTCGTGTGGAACTTGATAGCGACTGCATCATGGAGCAGGCGCGACCACTACGACGAATACGTCTACGGCGGACGTTTCACTACGGTTCGCCCCGTCTGGAAAGACGCCGACATGCGCATGCTGTACGTCATGACCACGGCAGACAAGACTTTCTACGGCTCCGGGGTGTCGCTCAAAGGTTCGCTGAACTACAACCGCACGGAGATGCCGGTAGCCCAAAACGGCGTTACGGCCACCGTTACGGGCAACGTAGTGTCGGCCGCCTTGTCGTTGAGATGGAACAAGCTCGAGTGGATGAGCCTGTCCGTAAAGCCCACTTTCAACCTGTCTTGGCAAGACCGCAGCGCCTATGTACACGGCAACAACGTCCTTAAGACGTTCTACAACGTAGCCGGCGTGCACTTGTTTCCCGTAAAGAACCTCGACGTCGGCGTGTCATGGGACTTCAACCTGCTCGAAGTGGGACACGGGCGTTACCGCCGCAACAGTTTTCTCGATGCCTCGGTGCGCTTCGTCGCCACCAAACGGCTGGAGTTCGGCATGCGGCTTACCAACCTGTTCAACCGCAAGACGTATGAGGAAGCCTCGTTTACGGGCCTTAATTATAATTATTACAGCCTGCCCCTGCGCGGCCGGGAAGTGCTGTTGTCGGCGTATGTCGACATCTGACGGCATGCGTTTGCTTGTGCCTTGTGTAACGCATTGATACCCAGCGCGTTGTAAAAGGCGGTCTTTTGCGTTGTAAAAGACCGCCTTTTAGCGCATGAAAGGTAACCTTTTGCAGCGTAAAAGGATGCCTTTCGCAATTCATGCGTTTTTTTGCGCCATTGTTGCTGTTCGGCGACGGTGTTTTATGGATGTCTTTTTATTATAATAGAACGTGAGTTCGGTATAAGGATTATTCCATAAAAAGTATCGTGTTGTATTGGCTTTAAGAAGTCGGTGGCATTCCGTCATTCCGGGTCCCGGCCCGGAATGACGGAATGCCACCGACTTCTTACGCTTTAAAATGATTTCATTTTCTTATTTCTTATACCGAACTCACGTTAATAGACGGTGGCATACATGGCTGCCTGTCGGGATTATGTGCGGTTCTTGATGATGCGTTCGGGTTAAAAAAACAAATTTTTCGGCTTTTTTCCACATTATATTAGGTAATTACATTGATATTCAGTAATTTTGCAGCTCGCATTCGATAATCATTAAAAATAACATAAAAGACCAAAGATGAAAATTTCATTTGAAAATCCAGACAAGGTGAACGGACTGTTGACCTTGACCGTAGAAGAGGCTGACTATAAGGAGAATGTCGAGAAGACACTGAAAAACTACCGCAAGAAGGCCAACGTGCCGGGATTCCGCCCGGGCATGGTTCCGATGGGAATGATCAAGAAGCAGTTCGGCACGACGGCCAAAGTCGACGAGATTAACAAGCTGTTGGGCGAAGAGATATATAAATATGTGAAAGACAACAATATCCAGATGCTCGGCGAGCCGCTGCCCTCGGACAAGCAGGTGCCCGTAGACATGGAGAAGGAAGCGCCCTACACGTTCATGTTCGACATAGCCGTAGCACCCGAGTTCAAGGCCGAGCTGACCGGCGACGACACTATCGACCACTACACTATAACGGTTGACGACGACGTTATAAACCGCCAGATAGACATGTTCGCGTCGCGTGCCGGCCACTACGACAAGGTTGAGGAGTACCAGGAGCACGACATGCTGAAGGGCGACTTGCGCGAGCTCGACGAGAACGGCAACACCAAGGAAGGCGGCATAACGGTTGAAGGAGCCGTGATGATGCCCGAATATATTAAGGTGGAAGACCAGAAGAAGCTGTTCGACGGCTGCAAGCTGGGCGACATAATCACGTTCAACCCGAAGAAGGCTTACCCGGAGAGCGACATCGAGGTTTCTTCGCTGCTTAAGATTAAGAAGGAAGAAGTGGCCGACATGAACTCAGACTTCAGCTACCAAATTACCGAAATATCTCGTTATGCCAAGGCCGAGGTGAACCAGGATTTGTTCGACCAGGTGTTCGGTAAGGACGCGGTGAAGGACGAGGCAGACTTCCGTGCGAAGATTGCGGAGGGACTTAAGGGCCAGTTCGCAATGGACACCGACTTCAAGTTCATCCAGGACGTGCGCAAGTACATGGAGGACAAGGTCGGCGCGTTGGTTTATCCCGACGCCATCCTGAAGCGCGTGATGCTCAACAACAACAAGGACAAGGGCCAGGAGTTCGTAGACAAGAACTACGACCAGAGCATCAAGGAGCTTACTTGGCACCTTATCAAGGAGCAGCTCGTTAAGGCCAACGGCATAAAGATAGAGGACGCCGACATCAAGGAGACCGCTAAGGAAGCCGCACGCGCACAGTTCGCACAGTACGGAATGAACAACATACCCGAAGAGTACATCGACAACTACGCTACCGACATGCTCAAGAAGAAGGAGTATATCGACTCGTTCGTTGACCGCAGCATCGACCGCAAGCTGACCGAGGCCCTCAAGAAGGTAGTGAAACTCAATGAGAAAACGGCTACTTTGGACGAGTTCAACAAGCTGATGCAGGGCGAATAAATATTTTTTAGCAAAAAAACTTCCCTAATATAAAGGAGGTTTCCGACTTTTTTATTAACTTTGTTCCGCATGAACAAGTGAAAAGGGCCGGAAACCTCCTTTTCGCATGGAATGGTAACAGGTGGAAAATGCAATGCCGCCGGCAGGAGTCGGCGGAACGTGGCGGTAACTTCCGGCGCGCCGCCGAACGCGGAGCGGTTATTCATTTTTCATTATTCATTATTAATTTAATATAGGAATGAACGATTTTAGGAAATATGCAACCGGTCATCTCGGCATGAACGGTATGGTGCTCGACGATGTGATGAAGGCCCAGATGCAATATCTCAACCCTTACATCCTTGAGGAGCGCCAGCTCAACGTTACGCAGATGGACGTGTTCTCGCGCCTGATGATGGACCGCATCATCTTCCTCGGCACGCAGATCGACGACTACACGGCCAACACTCTTCAGGCACAGCTGCTTTACCTCGACTCGGTTGACTCGGGCAAGGACATCTCTATTTACATCAACAGCCCCGGCGGCAGCGTCACTGCCGGCCTCGGCATCTACGACACGATGCAGTTCATATCGAGCGACGTGGCCACGATATGCACCGGCATGGCCGCTTCGATGGCCGCCGTGCTGCTCGTTGCCGGCACGGAAGGCAAGCGCTCGGCGCTCACCCACAGCCGCGTGATGATACACCAGCCGCTCGGCGGAGTGCAGGGACAGGCTTCCGACATAGAAATAGAAGCTAAGGAGATACTCAAGTTCAAGAAAGAACTTTATACGATAATATCCGAACATTCACACACACCTTACGATAAGGTATATAAGGACTCCGACCGCAACTATTGGATGACGGCCGAAGAAGCCAAGGCATACGGCATGATAGACACCGTGCTGGTAAGGAAGAAAGAGACCGCAGGCGGCGAAACTGCAGGCAGCCCGGCTCCAGTGGAGGGACAACCCGCTGACGGCGACGCCAGGTAAGGCAATGATTGTTGTTGTGATGTTATTTCCAATGTAATCATGACGAATAGGAATAATCGGATAGAAAAGGTTTGCAGCTTCTGCGGAAGGAGCGAACATGAGGTGAAACTGCTTATCACCGGCTTGACCGGATTCATCTGCGAAGACTGCGCCGCGCAGGCATACGAGATAGTGAAGTCAACCGGCGTGCTCGATGCCGAGCACAAGAAGGGCGGCTCCAAGTTCAAGCCGAAGAAGGTGCCGAAGCCGCGTGAGATAAAGGATTACCTCGACCAGTACGTCATCGGGCAGGACGATGCCAAGCGTTGCCTCGCCGTAGCCGTGTACAACCATTACAAACGGCTCCAACAACCCGAAGACGACAACGGCGTAGAGATAGAGAAAAGCAATATAATAATGGTCGGCAGCACCGGCACGGGCAAGACTTTGATGGCCCGCACGATAGCCAAGCTGCTCGATGTGCCGTTCACCATCGTCGACGCGACGGTCTTCACCGAGGCCGGTTACGTGGGCGAGGATGTCGAGAGCATACTCAGCCGCCTGCTCCAAGTGGCCGACTACGATGTAGAGGCAGCCGAACGGGGCATAGTTTTCATCGACGAGATCGACAAGATAGCGCGCAAGAGCGACAATCCGTCGATCACGCGCGACGTAAGCGGCGAGGGCGTGCAGCAAGGTTTGCTGAAACTCTTGGAAGGAACTATGGTCAACGTGCCGCCGCAGGGCGGACGCAAGCATCCCGACCAAGAATACATCCACGTCGACACGAAGAACATACTCTTCATCTGCGGCGGCGCGTTCGACGGCATTGAGCGCAAGATCGCCCAAAGGATGAACACCCATGTGGTCGGTTACAACTCCGTTCAGAACGTGCGCAACATCGACAAGAACGACCTGATGAAGTACATACTGCCGCAAGACTTGAAGTCGTTCGGCCTGATACCTGAAATCATCGGCCGCCTGCCCGTCCTCACTTATCTTAATCCTTTGGACCGCGAAGCGTTGCGCTCAATCCTCGTAGAGCCGAAAAACTCAATCATAAAGCAATACAAGAAACTGTTCGAGATGGACGGGATTGAGCTTGGCTTCACCGACGAGGCTCTCGACTTCATAGTAGACAAGGCTATGGAATACAAGCTCGGGGCGCGCGGACTGAGGTCGATTGTCGAGAGTGTGATAATGGACGCGATGTTTGAAATACCGTCGAAGGATGTCAAGACATTCGAGGTTACTCTTGATTATGCGCGCAGACAGCTTGAGAAGGCGCACTTCAACAAGCTGGAAAGCGCCTGACATGTTTGCCAATGAAGTATTACAATTAAAAAAGTTACCCTGTTGGTTGTATGAATCACGACGTTAATCTTAATGAAAAGCTGAAACAATATTTCGGTTTTGATAAGTTCAAAGGTAATCAAGAAGCTATAATACGCAACCTGCTTGACGGCAAGAACACGTTTGTGTTGATGCCGACGGGCGGAGGAAAGTCGTTGTGCTATCAGCTCCCGTCGCTGATAATGGACGGCACGGCGATAGTCATTTCGCCGTTGATAGCGCTCATGAAGAACCAGGTGGACGTGATTAACGGCATGACGGAGACCGACGGGGTGGCGCATTACTTGAACTCGTCGCTTAACAAGTCGGCCATCGACAAGGTGAAGGCGGACATCATCGAAGGCAAGACGAAACTGCTGTATGTCGCCCCCGAGTCGCTTACGAAGGAGGACAACGTTGACTTTTTGCGCGGTGTCAAGATTTCGTTTTACGCCGTAGACGAGGCTCATTGCATCTCGGAGTGGGGGCACGACTTCCGACCGGAGTACCGGCGGATACGCCCCATCATCAACGAAATAGGCAATGCGCCCGTCATCACGTTGACCGCTACGGCTACGGATAAGGTCCGTACCGACATAAAGAAGAGCCTCGGCATACTTGACGCAACTGAGTTTAAAAGCTCGTTCAACCGTCCCAACCTTTATTACGAGGTTAGGCATAAGACTAAGGACATAGACAAACAGATCGTAAAGTTCATCAGGCAGAATCCTGGAAAGAGCGGAATAATCTACTGCTTGTCGCGTAAGAAGGTGGAGGAGCTTGCCGCCGTGCTGCGCGCCAACGACATAAAGGCTGCGGCTTACCATGCCGGATTGGACTCGGGTACGCGTTCCGCCACGCAGGACGACTTCCTTATGGAGCGCATCGACGTGATTGTTGCGACGATAGCGTTCGGCATGGGCATCGACAAGCCCGACGTGCGTTTCGTCATCCACTATGACATTCCGAAGAGCCTTGAGGGCTATTATCAGGAAACGGGCCGTGCCGGGCGCGACGGCGGAGAAGGGAAATGCATAGCGTTTTACTCTTACAAGGACCTGAAAAAGCTCGAGAAGTTCATGGAAGGCAAGCCTGTGGCCGAGCAGGACATAGGCCGCCAGCTGTTGCAGGAGACCGCGGCGTATGCCGAGTCGTCGGTTTGCCGCAGGAAGATGCTGTTGCATTACTTCGGCGAGGAATACGGCGAGGACAACTGTGGGAACTGTGACAACTGCCTGCATCCTAAGACAAAGATAGAAGGAAAGGACGCCTTGACGGTAGTGCTCAGCGCCGTCGCCGCGATAAAGGAAGACTTCCGCACCGATTACGTAATAGACTTTGTTGAAGGGAAGGACACCAACGACATCGTAGCCCATAAGCACGACAAGTTGGAAGAGTTCGGTTCGGGCGAGGATATGGACGAAAAACTGTGGAATCCCGTAATCCGTCAGGCCCTCATCGCAGGGTATCTGAAGAAAGACGTAGAGAACTACGGCATTCTGAAACTTACCCCGGCAGGCAAGAAATTCGTGAAAAATCCGCAGTCGTTCATGATTGTCTTGGATAATGAATTCAACGAAGACGAGGAAGAGGATAGCCACGACGGCATAAGTTCCGCACTCGACCCGACGCTCCATTCGATGCTGAAAGACTTGCGCAAGAAAGTAAGCAAGAAGGTGAAACTTCCGCCTTACGTCATCTTCCAGGATATTTCGTTGGAGCAGATGGCTACGGTTTATCCCGTATCGCTCGACGACTTGCAGAACATACAGGGCGTGGGCGCCGGTAAGGCGCGCCGCTACGGCAAGGAGTTTGTCGCCCTTATAAAGAAGTATTGCGATGAGAACGAGATTGAGCGGCCCGAGGAACTGCGTGTAAGGACGGTGGCGAAGAAGTCCGTATTGAAGGTTAAGATAATACAGAGCATCGACCGCCAGGTGGCGCTCGACGACATAGCCGAGGCCCAGGGCTTGGAGTTTGAAGAGCTGCTCGACGAGGTTGAGGCCATTGTTTACAGCGGAACGAAGATAAACATCGACTATTTCCTTGAAGAAGTGATGGACGACGACCATGTGGACGACATCTACGAATATTTCAAGGAGAGCGATACTGACGACCTCGAGACCGCCATGGACGAGCTTGGCGGCGATTACAGCGAAGACGAGATAAGGCTCGTGCGTATCAAGTTCATGTCTGACATGGGCAATTAAGGCATTCTTAAAAATATTGTTTCCGCCCCGTTGCGTTACCGAAGCGCAACGGGGCGGATTTATTATGCCGTATGTTGCAATGGGGTGGATATAAAACAAAATCCTCATCGCCTTGTTTCGGTGATGAGGATTATCGTGGGCGCTGAGGGATTCGAACCCCCGACCCTCTGCTTGTAAGGCAGATGCTCTAAACCAGCTGAGCTAAGCGCCCTTGCTTGTGTTAAGCGAGTGCAAAGATACGGCAATTTTTCGTTCCTGCAAAATTTTAGCGCCATTTTTTTAGTTTTCTGCAAAAAATAGTCCGTTTCCGGGTTGTTATTTGCGTGTGCAAACAATGTTTGCTGCAACGTTGTTGCCTGCCGGGCGTGGCGGATGCCGCATTCTTTGCGTTTGTCTTTTGGTTTTTATTGCAGGCTAAACTACCGCGGAACGCTTGAATTTTTGTTAAACCCGTGCGCTCCGCGCGGTTAAATTCTTATAAAAAACCGGCTCCGGCGCGTCCCGTAAATTTGTATGTATGTTTATTTTTTCGTAATTTTACGCTGAAAATAAATAAAGTAGTAAGATTATGAACAATTGTTTATTCTTGGCTTTGGCCATTCTTGCCGAGGCCGTCGCCACTACGGCGTTGAAGATGTCAGAGCAGTTCACGCGCCTGTTGCCGTCGGCCGTCGTCGTTGTAGGTTACGCCGCGGCGTTCTATTTCCTCAGCCTTTCGTTGCGCACGATACCCGTCGGCGTGGCATACGCCGTGTGGTCGGCCGTCGGCATAGTGCTCATCACCGTCGTCGGGGCGGTAATGTTCCGCCAGGTGCCCGACCTTCCGGCCATTGCCGGCATGCTGCTGATAATAGCGGGCGTAGTCGTCATCAACCTGTTTTCTAAGATGTCGGCGCATTGATCCCGGCCGTTAGCCGCCGGCGTTTGCGCTTGTTCCGTTATAGGCCGTAAACCACGGTTTTGCCAAAGGTTGCCTTTCAGCGTGTAAAAGGCAGCCTTTGGCGCTTTAAAAGGCTGCCTTTTGCAGCCCGAAAGGTAGCCTTTTGATTGCCAGGCGTAATGTGCTGTTATTCAGTGTTTTATGAAACGGTCAAAAAACACTGCCCGTTTACGTTGCCGGCGCATCGTCGCTGCTGCTTTCATTGTCTTCATTTCCATGCTCCGCAACCTTCGCAAACGTGGCGTATTAAGTGCCATCGACGCTTCTTGGGCGGTGCGCCCATGCTTAAAAAGCATTAAGTAACAAATATTTATCATGTTTGTATGCGCATGAATGGATTTTAATTATTAATTTTGCAGCCGTTAATACGTATTATATTTATGGATCTTGACATGCTTACGGCCATATCGCCGATTGACGGGCGGTATAGGTCAAAGACGGCGCCGCTTGCCGCCTATTTTTCAGAATACGCTCTCATACGTTACCGCATACGTGTTGAGATAGAATATTTCATCACCCTTTGCGAGCTCCCGTTGCCCCAGTTGGCCGACTTCGACCTGTCGCTGGCTCCGCGCCTGCGCGATATTTACATGAAGTTCGACGAGGCCGGGGCGGCCCGTGTGAAAGAGATTGAAGGCATAACCAACCACGACGTGAAGGCCGTGGAATATTATATCAAGGAGCAGTTCGACGCAATCGGAGGGCTCGACAAATATAAGGAGTTCATCCATTTCGGCCTTACCTCGCAGGACATCAACAACACTTCGGTGCCCCTTTCGATAAAAGAGGCGTTGGCCGACGTGTACGTCCCGATGCTGAAAGAGCTGATACAACAGCTCGCCGACTACGCCGACGAGTGGAAAGACGTGCCCATGCTCGCCAAGACCCACGGCCAGCCGGCCTCGCCCACGCGCCTCGGCAAGGAGATAATGGTCTACGTCTACCGCCTCACCGAGCAGCTCAAGCAACTCGAGGCGTGCCCCATGACGGCCAAGTTCGGCGGGGCCACGGGCAACTACAACGCCCACCACGTAGCCTATCCCCAGTACGACTGGCGCGAGTTCGGCAACAAGTTCGTAAGCGAAAAGCTCGGACTCTGCCGCGAGCAGTGGACCACCCAAATAAGCAACTACGACAACCTCGGCGCCATCTTCGACGCCCTGCGCCGCATAAACACGATAATCATCGACCTCGACCGCGACTTTTGGATGTACATCTCAATGGAATACTTCAAGCAGAAGATAAAGGCCGGCGAGGTAGGCTCGAGCGCCATGCCCCATAAGGTAAACCCGATCGACTTCGAGAACAGCGAGGGCAACCTCGGCATCGCTAACGCAATACTGCAGTTCCTTGCAGCCAAGCTGCCCGTAAGCCGCCTGCAGCGCGACCTTACCGACTCGACCGTGCTGCGCAACGTAGGCGTGCCCCTCGGCCACGGCATGATAGCCCTGCAGAGCACGCTGAAGGGCCTGCGCAAGCTCATACTCAACGAAGAGAAGCTCAACGCCGACCTCGACGACATGTGGGCCGTAGTGGCCGAGGCCATACAGACCATACTGCGCCGCGAGGCTTACCCCCATCCCTACGAGGCACTGAAGGCCCTTACGCGCACGAATAAGAAGATGACGGAGGAGACAATCCACGAATTTATCAACGGACTTAACGTAAGCGACGAAGTGAAGGCCGAACTCATGGCCATAACGCCGCATAATTATACGGGAATGTAATATACGGTCTTAAGGTTATGCGGTTATAAGGTCATACGGCCGCCGGCGGCAATGCATAAGCCGGCAAGACGGCATCCGCCCCACAACCGTAAAACCCAATAACCATAAACCGTAGAACCTCATAACCCTAAAACCGTACAAGCGAGAATACTAACCGCCGTGAGGCATTAATAATTAAGATTATGTCAGAAGAATTGGAAAACAAGAACGAGAGTTTGTCTGCAGGACAAAACGACGCAAGCCGTGAGGCTTACAAGCAGACCGAAGGCTTTAACAACCAGAGTGGAAACAGGCCGATGCGCCCGCGCATAAAGGTGCAGCGCGCATATACGCCCAACAGGAGTTACAACAAGGACGACGGTGGATTCCGCCCCGAAGGCTTCGGCGCAGGCTTGCAGCAGCAGGGTGGGGCGCAGCGCCCTTACCGTCCGCGCTACAACGCCGACCGCCAAGGAGGCTACCAACCCCAGCAAGGCGGCTACCAACAGCGCCCGGGTGGTTACCAACCGCGACAAGGCGGCTACCGTCCTAATTATAATAAGGAAGGCGAAGAGGGCTACCAGCCGCGCCAGGGGCAGTACGGCCAGCGTCAGCAGACGGGTTATCGCCCGCATTACAACAAGGATGTCGAGGGCGGTTACCAGCCCCGTCAGGGCCAGTACGGCCAGCGCCAGCAGCAGGGTTACCGTCCGCGCTACAACGCCAACCAGGGAGAAGGCGGCTATCAGCCTCGCCAAGGCGGCTACCAGCGTGGCGGCTATCAGCGCAACGCCTACGGACAGCCGCGCCAGGGAGGCTACAACCGCCAGGGCTATAACCGTCAGCGCACGGCCGACTACGACCCAAACGCTAAGTACAGCCTTAAGAAACGCATAGAATATAAGGAAGAGCACGTCGACCCGACGGTGCCCGTCCGCCTGAACAAGTTCCTCGCCAACGCCGGAATATGCAGCCGCCGTGAGGCCGACGAGTTCATCCAGGCAGGCGTGGTTACGGTAAACGGCAAGGTCGTTACCGAGCTCGGAACGAAAGTTTTGCGCACCGACGAGGTTAAGTTCCACGACCAGCCGGTCAAGATGGAGAAGAAAGTTTACGTGCTTCTCAACAAACCGAAGGACACTGTTACCACCAGCGACGACCCACAACAGCGCAAAACCGTCATGGACTTGGTTAAGAACGCCTGCCCGGAGCGCATCTATCCCGTAGGCCGCCTCGACCGCAACACCACCGGAGTGCTGCTTCTCACCAACGACGGCGACCTCGCCAGCAAGCTCACACATCCCAAGTTCCTGAAAAAGAAGATATATCATGTCTTCCTTGACAAGAACGTCGCAGCCAGCGACATGCAGCAGATAGCCACCGGCATAACGCTCGACGACGGCGAAGTGCACGCCGACGCAATCGAGTATGCCAGCCCGACGGACAAGAGCCAGGTGGGAATCGAGATACACAGCGGCAAGAACCGCATAGTGCGCCGCATCTTCGAGAGCCTCGGCTACCGCGTCGTAAAGCTCGACCGCGTGCAGTTCGCCGGACTGACTAAGAAGAACTTGCGCCGCGGCGACTGGCGTTTCCTTACGGAAAAAGAGGTCGACATGCTTCGCATGGGAGCTTTTGAGTAAGGGTGAAAAGTTGAAAAATTGAAAAGGTGAAAATGAAATAAAGGCGAGAATGTGAGAAGGTGCGAGGGTGTGAAACTGCGATGCATGCGGCTTTAACTTCTCTAACTTCTTTAAATTCTTTAACTTCTTGGAAATAACATGGAAAAGATAAAAAGGACAAAAGTTGTCGATGTGCTTGCCCGTACAGACTTCGGGGCAATCGTCAACGTGCGCGGCTGGGTGCGCACCCACCGCAGCAGCAAGTCGGTCGACTTCATAGCGTTGAACGACGGTTCTACCATTAAGAACGTACAGGTCGTGGTCGACCCGTCGAAGTTCGACGCCGACATGCTCAAACAGATAACAACCGGAGCCTGCATCAACGTCAACGGCGAATTAGTAGAGAGCCAGGGAGCCGGCCAGACGGTCGAGCTTCAGTGCCGCGAGTTGGAGGTTTACGGTACGTGTGGCGGCGACTATCCGATGCAGAAGAAAGGCCAGAGCTTCGAATACATGCGCCAGTACGCCCATCTGCGCCTGCGCACGAACACCTTCGGGGCCGTTATGCGCATACGCCACAACATGGCCATCGCCATACATAAGTATTTCCACGACCACGGGTTCTTCTATTTCCACACTCCGCTGATCACCGCAAGCGATTGCGAGGGCGCAGGACAGATGTTCCAGGTTACTACGAAGAACCTCTACGACCTTAAGAAGGATAAGGACGGGAAGATTGTTTACGACGACGACTTCTTCGGAAAGCAGACGTCGTTGACAGTCAGCGGACAGCTCGAAGGCGAGCTTGGCGCTACCGCCTTGGGAGCAATCTATACGTTCGGCCCGACGTTCCGCGCAGAGAACTCAAACACTCCGCGCCACTTGGCCGAGTTTTGGATGATCGAGCCGGAGGTCGCTTTCATCGACCTCGACGGCCTCATGGACCTCGAGGAGGACTTCATCAAGTATTGCGTGCAGTGGGCTTTGGACAACTGCAAGGACGACTTGGAGTTCCTTAACAAGATGATCGACAAGACCCTGCTCGAGCGTCTGCGCTCGGTTGTCGAGGGCTCGTTCGTCCGTTTGGAGTACACTGAGGGCATACGCATACTCGAAGAGGCCGTGAAGGCAGGCCACAAGTTCGAGTTCCCCGTATCGTGGGGCATGGACTTGGCCAGCGAGCACGAGCGTTACCTCGTGGAGCACCACTTCAAGAAGCCTGTCATCATGACCGGTTACCCGAAGGCCATCAAGGCGTTCTACATGAAGATAAACGACGACGGCAAGACTGTTCAGGGCACCGACGTGCTCTTCCCACAGATAGGCGAAATCATCGGAGGCAGCGTCCGCGAGGAAAACTACGACAAACTGATGGGCGAAATCGGGGAGCGCAACATCCCGATGAAGGACATGTGGTGGTATCTCGACACGCGCAAGTACGGCACATGCCCCCACGGAGGCTTCGGCTTGGGCTTCGAGCGCCTAATCCTCTTCGTGACGGGAATGCAGAACATACGCGACGTGATACCGTTCCCACGCACGCCGAAGAATGCGGAATTCTAATTTTTTGTAGCAGACGAGCGGTCAGCAGACAAGCAGACAAGTAGATTTGCCTTGTTGCTTGTCTGCTCGTTTTGCAAAAATGCAAATCTCCTTGTCTGCTTGTCACTTGTTTACTTGTCTGCTTAAATATGACCAACGACGAACTCATGCGCGAGGCCATAAGGCTTTCGATAGAGAACGTGGCCGAAGGTGGCGGCCCGTTCGGCGCCGTGATAGCGCGCGGCGGCGAGATAATAGCCACGGGTGTGAACCGCGTGACGGCGAGCAACGACCCTACGGCGCACGCCGAGGTCAGCGCGATACGCCGTGCGGCCGAGGCGCTCGGCACGTTCAACCTTTCCGGTTGCGAGATATTCACTTCGTGCGAGCCGTGCCCTATGTGCCTCGGCGCCATTTACTGGGCGAGGCTCGACAAGGTGTATTACGCCAACACGAAGGCCGACGCCAAGGCGATAGGCTTCGACGACTCGTTCATTTACGACGAGCTTGCCCTGCCGCGCGACGGGCGCAGGCTTCCTTCGGTGCCGATGATGCGCAACGAAGCCATACGGGCCTTCGAACTTTGGCAGGCCAAGGACGATAAGGTTGAGTACTGATTACATACTTAAAAAGCCGCAGCTTGAACCCAAGTTGCGGCTTTTTAAGTATCTTTCTTACGGCATGTGGCCGTTGCGGCCTGCGTGCAGGCTTGTCTCAGAACAGCTTGCGTGTGATGCGCAGGTTGATTACGGGGAACACCTTGAATTTCTTAACCACGTCAACGTAGTCGCCTACGCTGTACATTATGTTCTTAATGTCTTTCGTAAGGTTGGTTCCGTCGTGGGTTATAAGGTCGGGAGTGCCGCCCCATATCATTGCGCCGCACTCGAATCCGATGTTGTAGCGGTCGTCGTCCTTTATGATGCGGCCGGTGTATCCGAAGCCGAGATACGGCCTGAAGGCGTTCACCTTCATGTCGGCTTTCACCATTCCGTCCTTGTCAGGCTCCATAAGATACGGCGTGCCGTCTGACACGCGGTCGCCTACGCGCACGCCCATTCGTCCGTAGCCGAGGAACTTGTCCTCGATGTCAGGGTCGAGATATACGTTGTCGCCGTAGATCGGTTCGCCCGAAAGAATCTTGTCGTAGAGGTTGTTGTATATGCCTACGGCGAGCAGCGACGGCATTTCCTCGGTCTTGTTGTAAGCCTTCGCCACTCTCGACGGGCCGGCGTAGAAGCCTGCCGTGAAGTGCCAGTTCTTGTTCTTGAAGGGGAACACGTCGACGAGCAGCTTGAAGTTCCAGAACGTCGGTTCGCCTTTCATCGCCACCTTGTCGTCGGTCTCGTAGCCGGTGAAGTTCTCGAGCATGTTCGCCATTTCGCCGAATTGCGTCGTAATCCAGTTGCCGTCGTTGTCGTATCTTCCGCCTTCGATGAGGAAGTTCATCGTCGGTTTCACCTTCGGCATGAAGTCGAAACCAGTCCTCACCCTCACCATTTTGTGTACGTAAGAGGATACGTCGAAGCCTACGCCCGTAGAGCCGGCGTTGATAGACACTTCAAGGTTGTTGAGCGGCTTTATTGTTTTCGCCTCTCCTTCGTTGCCGGTTCCTGTTTGCGACATTGCCGGGAGTGCTATCGAGCATGCTGCCAGCAAGGCCAGCAAATGATGTCTTTTGCCCATGTTTGCGGATTTTGTTAATTTAGGTTGTTGTCGTTTGTGTTTGCAAAAGTAATTAATAATATTTGAATAAACGGCTTTTTGGCGTGATTTCTGCATTTATGATGTGCATATCGGCACTATTCGTGCCTTTTTTGGACGTGCGGACGACGTGAAATCAGATATGCCGCGTATCCCCTTCGCTTGCATGCAAAATACGGGCTGCCGGCCGAAAGGCGGCCTTCCGCATTCCGAAAGGTAACCTTTTACCCTGTAAAAGGCCGTCTTTTTGCGCCTAAAAGACGGCCTTTTGCAACGTGTTGGCTATCAGTGTGTTACGGTGCTTGTCTGCACCGGGGCCGGAAACGGCCGGAATGCGTCGGCGCATGGATGCGTATTTGGTATACTTACGGCCGATTCGCGTTAATAGTAGTTAAAGCGTTGCCTATGCGAACTTTTTTTTGTTACTTTGCAGCAAATTAGGTGTGTTATAGCCTTTAAGTAATGGTTAAGAAGCAGAAAAAAGCCCGCGTCCGCCACGGATTGCAGGGCATAACTTTATGTATAAGCACTGCGTTAGTGCTGATTTTGTTGGGAATGGTCGTGTTCTCCGTGCTTTCGGCGCGCAACCTGTCGGCATACGTCAAGGAGAACCTTACCGTGACGATGATGCTCGGCGAGGACATAACCGACACCGAGGCGCGGCAGTTGTGCGGAGAGCTGCGCAAGCAGGACTACATAGGCCACATTACATATATAAGTAAGGAACAGGCGCTGAAGGAACAGACCGAGGCTATGGGCACCGACCCGAGCGAATTTCTCGGCATGAACCCCTTCGTGGCCTCGGTAGAGCTGCAACTGAAGGCGCAATACGCCAACACCGACTCGCTAAGGTGGATTGCGAAGAACCTTAAGAGCGACAAGCGCGTTACCGACATAACCTATCCCCAAGACTTGATGGACAGCGTGAACCGCAACCTTAACAAGATAAACCTCGTGTTGCTCGTGCTCGCCGTGCTGCTTACGTGCGTGTCGTTCTCGCTCATCAACAACACGGTCAGGCTCGGGATGTACGCCCGCCGCTTCACCATACACACGATGAAGCTGGTCGGTGCGTCGTGGGGATTCATCCGAAGGCCCTTCGTGCGCAACGCCATAGGCATAGGCGTGCTTGCCGCCGTGATAGCCGACGCCGCTCTTGCCGCTGGCATATACGTGCTGTATAGCTACGAGCCGGGGGTTATGACGGTGGTTACGTGGCAGGTGATGGCCGTGACGGGCGCTTCTGTGTTCCTCTTCGGAGTGCTCATAACGCTGCTGTGCGCGTATGTTTCGGTCAACAAGTTCCTGCGCATGAAGGCCGGAGACCTGTATAAAATCTGACAAACGGATTTTGGATCGGCAATTAAAAAGTAACAATTAAACACCGCGGCAGCGCAGGCCCGGCAGCTTCAAGGCAAATCTCCTTGTCCGCTCAGATTTGAATAGAATAAACAAAATAATAATTAAACATTGTGGCAGTGAGTAGGTCCGGCAGTTTCAAGGCAAATCTCCTTGTCTGCTTGTCTCTGTGAACTTGTCAACTTAATTTTAAACATGGATAGAAGAAATTTTGCTTTCGACCGTATGAACTTCATTCTCCTTGCAGTGGGAATGGTTGTGGTAATCATTGGTTTCATTCTTATGAGCGGCGGAGGGACCGAGGACGGATCTTTCAACCCTGAAATCTTCAGCCCCATGCGCATAAAAGTGGCCCCGGCCGTGTGCTTCATAGGCTTCGCCTCGATGGTTTACGCCATCATCCGTAAGCCGAAGGACGACTATTCAGACGGCGTTGAGAACGTGAATAACGAAAAGGAAAATAACTAAAGCAATTAACTGACAGACTTATGGATTTACTCGAAACCGTCATCATAGCCATCGTTGAAGGCCTGACGGAGTTCCTGCCCGTATCTTCCACCGGGCACATGATTATAGCGCAAAGCCTTCTCGGCGTCGAGAGCACGCCGTTCGTCAAGGCTTTCACGGTGATAATACAGTTCGGCGCCATTCTTTCGGTGATCTGCCTTTACTGGAAACGCTTCTTCTATCCCAACGCCGAGAGCCGGGGCAAGTCGTATTGGCGCGCCATGTACGACTTCTACGCGCGCCTCGTGGTCGGCGTGCTGCCGGCCGTCGTGCTCGGCTTGGCGTTCAACGACTTCATCGAGTCAAACCTCGGCAATGTGCAGCTCGTGGCCTGGATGCTCATCATAGGCGGAGTGTTCATGCTCTTCTGCGACCGCATATTCAACAAGGGCAGCGAGGACACCAAGCTGACTTACAAGCGCGCCCTGATAATCGGCTTCATACAGTGCATCTCGATGATACCCGGCGTGTCGCGCTCGATGTCGACTATCGTCGGCGGAATGTCGCAGCGGCTCACCCGCAAGGCCGCCGCCGAGTTCTCGTTCTTCCTCGCCGTGCCCACGATGCTCGGCGCTACGTGTCTCGAACTGTTCAAGATGCTCACCCACGGCGACGGCTCCATCCTCGCCCAGGGCAACAACCTCGAGATGCTCATCATAGGTTCGGTCGTGGCGTTCATCGTAGCCATACTCGCCATAAAGTTCTTCATCAACTACGTTACGAAGTACGGTTTCGCAGCGTTCGGCTGGTACCGCATAATCGTAGGCTTGGTAATAATCATCTGCACGCTGTGCGGCGTAGAGATGAAAATGACTGACTGACGGCCGATGAACTTCCACGAAGGAGAGATAATATGCCTTGACAAGCCTTACCGCATGTCAAGTTTCGGAGCGTTGGCCCGTGTGCGCTACCTTATTTCGCAGAAACTCGGCGTGAAGCGTATGAAGACCGGCCACGCCGGAACGCTCGACCCGCTGGCCACCGGCGTGCTTATCCTCTGCACGGGGCGCGCCACCAAGCGCATCGAGGAACTTCAGTCGCACACAAAGGAATACACGGCCACGCTGCAGCTCGGCGCCACCACCGCCAGCTTCGACATGGAGCACCCCGTCGACGCGACGTATCCCACGGAGCATATCACGCTCCCCCTGATAGAGGAAACGCTCAAGCGCTTCGTCGGCGAGATACAGCAAGTGCCCCCGGCTTACTCGGCCTGCAAGGTGAACGGCGACCGCGCCTACCACCTTATGCGCAAAGGCCGCGACGTGGAGCTTAAGCCCAAGACGCTGAAAATCGACGAGATAGAGCTTACGTCGTTCTCGCCGGAGCTGATGCAGATGTCCATTCGAGTGGTATGCGGCAAGGGAACGTACATCCGCGCGCTTGCCCGCGACATAGGGCAGGCCCTCGGCAGCGGCGCTTACCTTACCGCCCTGCGGCGCACGAGGGTGGGGGACATACGCGTGGAAGACTGCGTTACGCTCGACGATTTCCCCCAGTGGCTCGACAAACAGACAATAGAAGACATAATAACGGAGGAGAACAAAATATGAAACTGTCACAATTTAAGTTTAAGTTGCCCGAGGAGCAGATCGCCCTCAATCCGCCGTACCACCGCGACGAGTGCCGGCTGATGGTGTTGCACCGTGTGTCAGGGAAGATAGACATGTACAAGACGGACGACAAGGGTGAGCCTTTGAAGGATAAGGACGGCAACCCCGAGTATCTCGATTTCCGCAATGTGCTCGACTATTTCGACGAGGGCGACGCTTTCATCTTCAACGATACGAAGGTGTTCCCGGCGCGTCTTTACGGCACGAAGGAGAAGACCGACGCAAAGATAGAGGTGTTCCTCTTGCGCGAATTGAACGAGGAGATGCGCCTTTGGGACGTTCTTGTTGAGCCTGCCCGTAAGATACGCATAGGCAACAAGCTGTTTTTCGACGACAGCGGGACGATGGTGGCAGAGGTGATTGACAACACTACGAGCCGCGGACGCACGCTGCGCTTCCTCTACGACTGTCCGCATGACGAGTTCAAGCGCGACCTTTACGCCCTCGGCGAGGCTCCGCTGCCGCATTATATAGTAGACCGCCGTCCGGCAACTCCCGAAGACTTGGACGACTTCCAGTGCATTTTCGCCAAGAACGAGGGCGCCGTCACCGCTCCGGCCTCCGGCCTTCACTTCAGCCGCGAGCTGATGAAGCGCATGGAGATAAAGGGCATCGAGTTCGCTTTCATCACGTTGCATTGCGCCTTAGGCAACTTCCACGACATCGAGGTGGAAGACCTTACGAAGCATAAGATGGACTCCGAGCAGATGTTCATAGGCGCGGAAGCCTGCAAGACGGTGAACGACGCCAAGCTCTCCGGCCACCATGTGTGCGCCGTAGGAACGAGTGTTGCTAAGGCTACGGAGACCGCCGTAGGCACCGACAAGCTGCTGAAAGAGTACGAGGGCTGGACTAACAAGTTCATCTTCCCCCCGTATGAGTTCGGCGTGGCCGACTCGATGATAGCCAACTTCTACCATCCTCTCTCGCCGCTGCTCATGTCCACCGCCGCGTTCGGCGGCTACGAGCTTGTAATGGAGGCTTACGACATGGCCGTGAAGAACGGTTACAAGTTCGGCTGCTACGGCGACGCGCTGCTTATTGTCAACGACTAAATGAAGTGAAAAGTGAAAAACGAAAAGTGAAGAATCCATTACCTTCCACATGGCATTTGGTTTTTTCACTTTTCATTTTTAATTTTTAACTTAACGAAGTGCACACCGTTTATCTTGGTTTAGGCTCCAACCTCGGCGACCGCCGTGGCAACATATCCGCCGCCGTAAGGCTTTTGGGCGAGCGGGTGGGGCGTGTAGTGCGCGTAAGCAGTATGTTTGAGACCGAGCCGTGGGGCTTCACGTCGGCCAATATGTTCGTCAACGCCGCCGTGTGTGTGGAGACTTCGCTCAGTCCGCGCGGAGTTCTTGAGGCGACGCAGGCCATAGAGCGCGAGATGGGGCGCACGGAGAAGTCTGTCGACGGGCGTTATCACGACCGCACGATAGATATCGACATCCTGCTTTACGACGACCTTCACGTCGACGAGCCCGATCTAAAGATACCCCATCCGCTGATGCGCGAGCGCGAGTTCGTCATGCGTCCGCTCGGCGAGATACTCGATTGAGATATTGATAAAACCGGTATTATTATGGAAAACGACACAGAAAACAAAGGGGCATTGATCGATTGGGACGACGTTTCAAGTTTAGCGTTTGGTTTTATCGGAGTGATTACCTTCGCGTTAAACCATAAAGCTGACGCAGAGCCGTGGATGTTTGTTGCCGTAGGGCTTGTTTTTATACTGCTTTGCGCATTTGAGATAGTTTGTTATATGCGGCATACCGGCGGCAAGCGCCGTAGAAGGAATGTCGCAATCAAAGTCGCCGGAATATTTCTCGCGGTAGGATACATCCTTCATTATGTGTCAGGTAGTTAGCCTGTTGTTTGTCGAACCTTGTACAATTGGACGCCATGCGCAAATTATTTGATAAGGAAAAAGTATTGGATTGGTTGCTCGTTTCGTCGTATATTTTCGTCGGATTGGAGTATTTCACTATACCGGCGTGGTTCGGTCAAGCGCCTTACTTGGCCGTGGCTGCCTTGACCGCTCTTGTCGGATTGTTCTGCGTGGCGTTGTCTTTAGCGTGCCGCGACCGTTTGAAAAGTCCCCGTTTCGTCATGTCGGCCGTCCTTCTTGTCGGAGCGTTGCTGTTTTTGGCGTTGCCGTTCGCGTAGGCATGTGTGCTTGTTGGGTCGATGCGGAAGTATGGGGCGTATTCGGTTGATGCTAAGTTGCCGGTTTAACCATTTCTTATAAATACAAAAGCGCCGAACCGGCAAATGCCCGTTCGGCGCTTTAAGTTTTCTTTAAGCTATTCTTCTTACGTTTCCGCTTAACGGCGCAGGCCGAGAGCCTTGATGATTGCACGGTAGCGGTTGATGTCGCGCTTGTACAGATAGTCCAAAAGGCGGCGGCGCTTGCCGACGAGGATTGTCAGCGAACGCTGTGTTACGTGGTCCTTGTGGTTCTTCTTGAGGTGCTCCGTCAAGTGGGCAATACGGTATGAGAACAGTGCTATCTGGCTCTCTGCCGAGCCGGTATCAGTGTTAGACGTTCCGTACTTGCCGAAGATTTCCTGTTTCTTAGCTGAATCTAAATACATTTGTTTGTGATTGATTAAAAGTTTTAAATTACATCCTTCGGTCGGCTTTACGCCTCAATCACGGGCGCGGCCGTCGTCGAATGCATCGGATTTTCCGAAATCGGATGCAAAGGTACGACATTAAATGAAAATTGAAAAATGAAAAATGAAAAATCTGTCGGCGTGCAAGTGTTTTTTAACATTCGGCTTTTTGTAAAACCATATAACGCAAAACTTACGCCTAACGTTTTGCTGCGGCATGGCGAAAAGACGTGACACATTGATTTACGTTGACGCTCCGTGGCAGCGTTATTTGGCCAAACAAAACTTTCCGGCGGAGATAACGCACGTAGAAGTGTGCAAAGTTAAAACGCGAGACGCCAATACCTTACACATGTGCACGCGTGATTTGTGTAATAAATCGGCGCGGAAAACGGTGCGAAAGGCCGTGTTTTGCAACGCTAAAAGCCGTCAATGCGGCATGAAGCGGCGACCTTCGTGCCTGCGATAAGCGCTCAATTCGCATTGAAAAGGCAGCCTTTGGCAGGACGAAAGGCTGTGAACGGCATTGCCAAAGGCCGTTTGCAGCCATGCCGTTTTCTATTTCACGATAAACTGTTGACTTTCTTCCGTTGACACATTGATACCGTTTCGTGTTGTTATCATGGCTTTTTGACATTGCGGACTATTTGCGCCGACAGGGCGTAATGCAATATTACAAAATGCTGAAAACGGCCTGCGAATCAGTACATTTTTAATTTTTAATTTTTAATTTTTAATTTAATATACTACCTTTGCACCCGATTTTATAAGGTATTAGTATGCAAGACATCAGAAACATTGCGATTATCGCCCACGTAGACCACGGCAAGACTACGCTCGTGGACAAGATGATGCTGGCCGGCAACCTGTTCCGCGAGGGGCAGGACCTCAGCGGACAAGTGCTCGACAGTAACGACCTTGAGCGTGAGCGAGGCATAACAATCCTTTCCAAGAACGTATCCATAAACTGGAAAGGCACTAAGATAAACATCATAGACACTCCGGGGCACTCCGACTTCGGCGGCGAGGTGGAGCGCGTCTTGAACATGGCCGACGGCTGCCTGCTGCTGGTCGACGCATTCGAAGGCCCTATGCCGCAGACGCGTTTCGTACTCCAGAAGGCCCTGCAGATAGGACTGAAGCCGATTGTGGTGGTCAACAAGGTTGACAAGCCCAACTGCCGTCCCGAGGAAGTGTACGAGATGGTGTTCGACCTGATGTTCTCCCTCAACGCCACCGAAGACCAGTTAGACTTCCCCGTAGTGTACGGCTCGGCCAAGAACGGCTGGATGGGCGAGGACTATAAGACCCCGACCGACGACATAAACTACCTGTTGGACAAGATAGTGGAGGTGATTCCCGCCCCGCGCGCAATCGAGGGTACGCCCCAGATGCTCATAACCAGTCTCGACTATTCGAGCTACACGGGCCGCATAGCTGTGGGCCGCGTACACCGGGGCACGCTGACCGAGGGCATGAACATCACCATCTGCCACCGCGACGGCTCGCAGGAAAAGACCAAGATAAAAGAGCTGCACACCTTCGAGGGCATGGGCCACGTAAAGACCGCAAGCGTGAAGAGCGGCGACATCTGCGCAATCATCGGCCTTGAGAAGTTCGAGATAGGCGACACCATTTGCGACTTCGAGAATCCCGAGCCGCTGCCGCCCATCGCGATAGACGAGCCTACGATGAGCATGCTCTTCACGATAAACGACTCACCCTTCTTCGGCAAGGAGGGAAAATACGTAACCAGCCGCCATATCAACGACCGCCTGCAGAAGGAATTGGAAAAGAACTTGGCGCTGCGCGTGGCCCCCTTCGGCGACGCTACCGACAAATGGATAGTAAGCGGACGAGGCGTGCTCCACCTTTCGGTGCTCATCGAGACCATGCGCCGCGAGGGCTACGAGCTTCAAGTGGGCCAGCCGCAGGTGATATACAAGGAAATCGACGGCCAGAAGTGCGAGCCGATAGAGGAGCTTACGATCAACGTGCCCGAGGAGTTCGCCAGCAAGATGATCGACATGGTTACACGCCGCAAGGGCGAGATGACCTCTATGGAGAGCCAGGCCGACCGCGTAAACATAGAGTTCGACATACCCTCGCGCGGCATAATCGGCCTGCGCACCAACGTGCTCACCGCCAGCCAGGGCGAGGCAATCATGGCCCACCGCTTCAAGGAGTACCAGCCATACAAGGGCGACATCACACGCCGCGTGAACGGCTCGATGATAGCATTGGAGACGGGCACGGCCTACGCCTACTCGATAGACAAGCTGCAAGACCGCGGCAAGTTCTTCATCGACCCGGGCGAAGACGTCTACGCCGGCGAAGTGGTAGGCGAGCACGTACACGACAACGACCTCGTGGTCAACGTCACCAAGGCCAAGCAGCTTACAAACACGCGCGCCAGCGGCTCCGACGACAAGGCCCGCATCATTCCGCGCACCGTGCTCTCGCTCGAGGAAGCCCTCGAATACATCAAGGAGGACGAGCTTGTGGAGGTTACGCCAAAGTCGATGCGAATGCGCAAGATTATCCTCGACCACAACGACCGCAAGCGCGCCAACAAGCAGTAAGCGCTTCGCGCTAAGTTAAGAATTAAGAGTTAATAATTAAGAAAATATGCATTGCCGCAGCAAGACCTGTTTTCTTAATTCTTAACTCTTAATTGGCTTAACGCCGAACTTCGTTTCTTAATTCTTAACTCTTAATTTAAACATGTTTTTGCCATGAGAAAATCGTTTGTAACAGCTGTTTTATCGTTGATAGCCTTTTGCGCGAATGCGCAGATAAGGCTTGTTGACGCAGGCGACGGCACCCCCGTGCCTGCAGCAAGCGTGTTTGTAGAGGGCGGAAAGTGTGCCGGCGTCAGCGGCGAAGACGGCTCGCTGCCATTGCCAGCGGATTATAAGGGGCGCGTGGCGGTACACCATATAAACTACGTCGGCAAAGAGTTCGTTGTCGATACGGTAGCCGGCTCAACCGTAAGGCTTACACCTTATACTTATACGATACCGGAAGTAACGGCACGATATGAGCGTCCCGACTATATGGTGATATCCGCTTACGTGCGCAATTACATTATTGTCGACTCCGTTCCGTCGTCGTTCCGCCACGGTTCTTTCGATTTTTACGTGCCGATGAGCAAGGGGCGCATAAGGCGCAAGGTGCGCTTCCTGCAGATTCTGCGCGCCGACGGCGTGACGGAAGACGACGTGTTAGGCAATTATTGCAGCCAGGATTGGGCTAAGCTGAAAAAGCATACGCTCCTCGACCGCTTCCGCAACAAGGGATTCCTGAATGATTCTTCTTTATCGGGAATAGTAGACCGTGGGTGGAAAGGCGTTGTTTGGGGTATGAGAAACGATACCGTGGCAAAGACGTTGACCGTCTACGCCGATAGCGCCTTTATGGAAGGGAATGGTTTTAACGTGAACCTGTTTGGGTTGAAGATGCGCTTCAACGGCATGAAATTCGGCGAAACGTATGACGTCAGCGCTGGCATGCCGACGTTGGCCAACCTTCTTTGCAAGTATGATTATTTGGATCTGTCGCTTAAACTGCCGGGAAAGAAAAACAAGTTCAGAAGGGGTGAGGAGTTCGGCGAGTTTTTCGTAACCGGTATCCGTTATGCCACGAAAGACGAAATGAAAGCCGCAATAAAAGACAAGACCCCTGAGCCGGCAACCGTTCCGCAAGGCGTTCCCCCGTTAGGCACGCCGTTGGCCGATGCCGTAAACAAGATGAAGTAAGGTAAGTTAGGCATAAGAAAATTGTAATCATTCTAAAAACAAATTACATCATTCTAAACTGTAAGAAGTCTGTTGCATACCGTCATTCCGGGCTTAGACCCGGAATCCAGAGAACACCATTTTGCAAATAAAGAGTTTGCTTATACTTACGCGAGTTCGGCATAAGGCTTATTGCGTAAAATCCTTATGCCGAACTCGCGTTTATACTGGATTCCGGGTCTAAGCCCGGAATGACGGTATGCAACAGACTTCTTACAGTTTAGAATGATTACAATTTTCTTATACCGAAACTCACGTATAATGAGGATGGAGTATTTGGCAAAATGAGGATATTAATCTTAGATTTTCTCTAAGATTTTTAGTTTTACAGAGGTTTTCTTGTACCTAACAGTCGTTGGTTAATGCCCCGTGGGCATCGTAATATGCGGTAAAACGTAGTGTGAACGGTGGCGTTTTGCGTGGTAAAAGGTGGCATTTTACGGTCTGATATGCCGCCTTTTGCAAGTAGGCGTGTGGATTTTGCGCTGACTGGCTGTGTACTTGTTTGTTTTTTTGCGGCTTTTTATTGTCACAATGTCACCGTGTGGCTTATTTTATTGAAGGTCAATGTGTTACGGCGTGACGGTAGTATGGGTGCCACCGTCACCACTGTCACATGCGTGACGGTGGTGACGGTGCGGCTCATCTTAATGTCACGGCGTAATGTTTTGTCAGCCAGTCGGTTATGCCGCATTGTGACATTGTGACGTTAATAACGTCTATAAAATATGTTTTTGTTGTTTGTACCCATGAAAAACGGGAAAATCTACATTCCTTAGCGTACTGTGAATGTTAAAAAGCAGTTGTTTAACGCTAATTAACGTTCTGGGGGGGGTAATTTTAAAACTTCTTTGTACTTTTGCAATCGACTTATGCAGTGTTGAAAACAATGTTATGATTTGAGGATGTAAGGTTCGGACGTAGCGACATACTCCGGTTGAGAACAAGACGAAATGAAAACTACCCGATGAACTAACATGGCAGGAATCTATTGGTAAAGCCATATATTAACAACTAAAACAAACATTTATGACCAACAAAATCAGAAAAGCCTTATTGGCTTCACTACTGTCTATGACAGCCTTTTGCGCATACGCGCAGAAGACGGTCACAGGTACCGTGAGGGACGCCAGCGGCGAACCGATGATTGGAGTCACCATCAGTGCCGACGGTAAGGCCGGAGCCATTACCGACATCGACGGTAACTTCAGCATCCCTAACGCTACCGAGTCAACACAACTTACCATTTCTTACATCGGCTACAAAGAGCAGACGGTCAGCGTGGGCAACCAGTCGCGACTGAACATCGTGATGCAGGAGGACAACCAAGCGCTCGACGAGGTGGTAGTCGTAGGTTACGGTACGATGAAAAAGAACGACCTTACCGGTTCGGTAAGCTCGCTGAGCACCGAAGACATTACGGCCAAGGGTGCGGCCACTGTAATGGAAGGCCTCCAGGGCGCAGTTCCGGGCGTGAACATTACTAAGAGTTCCGGGCGTGCCGGCGGCGAGTTCGACATCGAAATCCGCGGTAAGTCTTCAACCAACTCTAACACTAAACCTATCTATGTTGTCGATGGAATGATCTGCGACAATATCGACTTCCTCAACCAGCAGGACATCGAGCGCGTCGACGTGCTCAAGGACGCTTCTTCTACGGCCATCTACGGTTCGCGCGCTACGGCCGGTGTGATTATGGTGACGACTAAGAGCGGCGCGGGCATCGGCAATAAAACACAGAAGCCTACCATCTCTTACGATGGATATTATGGTTTCTCGAAAATTGCCCGTATGCCTGAATTCCAAACAGGACGCCAGTTCTATGACTATCGTTTCGTTAAGTTCCTTAGCAGTGCTCCGGGACAGTCGACAGCTGCCGCACCGGGGTATGTAATGGGCAATTATAACCAAATGGCTTTGGTTAGGACGAACGACGACCCGAGCACGTCTGTATTGAAGGAGTTGCTGGCTGCAGGTGGTACTACGGATTGGGCAGATCTCGCTACGCGTAATGGCTCGCAGCAGAACCATTATATTGCAATAAGCGGTGCGACTGATAAGACGAGTTACCACTTCGGCCTCGGTTACAATGAAGAAAAAGGTATCTATGAAGGTGACCGCAGGGATCAGTTCTCTTTCAAGGGTAGTGTCGACGCAAAGATAAACAAGGTGTTCAGCGCGGGGTTCAACGTCAATCTTGCGTACATCCGTAACAGCTATGCCAACGACGACGCCATAGAACTTGCTTATAGGATGAATCCGTTTGCCCAACCGTATTCAAGACGGCCGGACGAGCGAAACGGATATATTTATGATGCCAACGGTAATATTCCCGGCGAAGGCTATACGGGATATTATTATAATGAGGACGGCAAAATATACAAAAATTACGCTCCCGGTAGTTCTTATGCTATGGGAACTGATGATACCGGCCACAATTTCTCCAATTCTGCAAACCCGCTTTATAGCATGGACGCATATACGCATAAGCGTCAGACATGGAGGGCACTTGGAAATGTGTACTTGCAGATCAACCCGGTAAAGGGGCTTACTATAAAGTCGACTTTCTCTCCTAACTTCTCGTTCTATCGCGACGGTTCGTTTACTGACGTAATTCGCGATTATGCAGGAGGCTTGGTCGTAGGTGCTGAAAACTCTGAAGGTGAAATAGTGAATCATGCAACACTTGCCACGGCACGCGACATATCTTATACGTGGGACAACGTTGTAACTTATGATAATGTGTTCGCTGAGAAGCATGCTCTTAATGTTATGGGACTGTTCTCAATGACTGCTAACGACAGCGAGGACCTTGAACAGGCTGCTTTCGGTGTGCTCAACGGCTCGCAGTGGTACAACCTTGCTTCAGGAACGTTTGATGGCACCAATACGAGCAACGCTTACAGCGAAAACAGCATGGTCTCTTACGCACTCCGTGCCAACTATGTTTACGACGAGCGTTACATGTTGACCGCAACGGTGCGTTGGGACGGTTCTTCAAAGTTCGAGAAGGGCAACCGTTGGGGATGCTTCCCGTCGGTAGCAGCAGCATGGCGCGCCAGCCAAGAGAAATTCCTCCGCGACGTAAAATGGCTCTCTAACTTGAAACTGCGCCTTTCTTACGGTGTGACGGGTAATAACACCGGTGTGGGCAACTATGCAACGAGGACTACTGTTGCCGGAGGCTCTGTGTATTATCCGTTCGGCAGCTCTTACGTAACTGCATTCTATCCCAACGCTATAGTCGATAGGGATATTACATGGGAAACCTCTAAGGAAATAAACTTCGGTATCGATTTCGGCTTCTTCCGCAACAGACTTAGTGGTAGCATCGATATTTACAAGAAAAATTCTGAAGACCTGCTTTACGAGGTGACCTTGCCTCTTGAGGCCGGTGTTGACGACGGTGGTGATCCGATGAGAATGTATACTAATGTCGGCGAGGTTGAAAATAAGGGTATAGAGTTTACATTGACCGGTATTCCTGTTGACACCAAGGATTGGTATTGGGATATTACCGCAAGTTTTGCCCGTAATATAAATAAGGTTAAGGAGATCAACGGCTCAGGCAGTGACCTTCCTAACGATGGATTGTTTGTAGGCCGTACTATCAATAATGTTTATGGTTACAATTGGATTGGAATCGTTTCCGACCGTGAGATGACAGTTCCTGACACCGAAATAGCTGTGGCTAAAGGACTCGTACCCGGTACAACAATGAAAGAGTACGAATATTATAATATTTGCTACGGCTTGCAGGAAGGTAACCCGAAAATCGAAGATGTGAACGGCGACGGAGCAATTACTGATGCCGATAAGAAAGTGTTCAGGTCGGATCCTGCTTGGACAGGCAGCCTCACAACTACGTTGAAGTATAAGAATTGGGATTTGTCCGCCTCTCTGTATACCAAGCAGAATTACAAGGTATATGCTGACTTCTTGGCAAGTAACTTGGATTATAGGGATCGTGGTTGGATGCACCTTGATGTTGATTACTACATTCCTGCTGGAACTTTGATTGATTGTGATGGAATTGCCGCAGACGGTACATATATAAATCCTGTCTATCAGCAGACCACTCATTACGGTGCTTATCCATTCCCGAATGAGGCAGGTACTTCTAACGGTCTTAATGGAAGTTCTAAAGCAGCTTTCAGCCGCGAAGGTGAACAGTGCCAGGCCATCACGGATGCTTCATTTGTCAAGGTTAAGTATATTACGCTCGGTTATACGTTCCCGAAGAAATGGATGAGCAAGGTCGGCATCAGCAGCCTGCGTCTCTATTGCACGGTTACCAACCCGTTCGTATGGACAGACTATAAAGGTTTCGACCCCGAGTGGGCAGGCGGTGGTGCTGAGAACGACGGACCGAGCACTGTTACATGGGAGTTTGGTGCAAGTCTTAAATTCTAATCATTATAAAATAATACGAAGACAATGAAAAAAATATCATATATCATGGTGTCAGCCCTGCTGACTCTGATGTCTGCCACAAGCTGTTCAGACTATCTTGAGGCCGATAACAAGTCTGCCGGCGGTGACGTAAACGATCCTGAAGTTTATTTCAGGACGCAGGAAGGCATTGAGGCCTTCAGGGCTTATGCCTACCAGCCTCTGAAAACCATAGCTACGGCGATTCAAATAAATGATGATGGCACAGACCTTTATGAGCCTTGCCGTCATGGATCGCCTTCGGCTTTCCAAGAGTATAGTTTGGCCTCGAACAACGAGGATGTTGAAAACTACTATGTGGCATGCTATGGATTGGTTAATAACGGAAATGGCATGATGTATTACAGTGGAGATAAGTTCCCTCAATATTATGGAGAGGGACAGTTCCTCCGTGCTTTGGGATATTACTATCTTACACAGCAGTTCGGAGCTGTGCCTTATAGCGACACTTACATCCAAAACTCCAACCGTGATTATCCGCGCGTTGACGTTGAAATCATTTATACGAATTGCGAGAATGACCTTATTGAAGTAATCAACAACTCTGAAATTCCAGACGAGTCTCACGATGGCAGCGTAAATAAGCGTGCAGCGCGTGCTCTGCTTGCGAAATTCTATCTTGCTCACGGTTGGGACTGCAATACTACTCTCACCGATGCCGCGACCGGCTCTATCGAAAAGACATCTACCGAGTATTTTGAATTGGCGGCTCAAATGGCCGAGGAGGCAATTAGCGGAATAAGCCTTACGCAACCTTTTGAAGAGAAATGGTCGCCCGACAATGAGGAGAATAACCCTGAAACGTTCTTCGCTGTACAGTATGACAGGGCAGGATGGCCTGGTGACCTGTCTGAAGGCGGCCATACACTGTGCGAACATTATTGTCATTATTACGGTGCTCCTACATTGGGACAAAAGAACTCGACTTCACAGCAGTCTCTTAACACACGTTCTTTGGCCTTGTGGGAAAAAGGTGACGAACGTTGGGCAGGTACTTTCATGACGACGATGTACCAGTATGACCGTAGTATTGCCGACTGGACTAAGGCAGGTTATTTTGCATATTACAATAATTCGGTAGATAAGGATGAACTGCCTATATGTAATTACTATGCACCGACTTATGTCTCGCGCGATGAGTTTGAGGCCTATCTGACCGAGCACAAGTCACAATTCGCTCATACCTCTGATTATCCTAAAGTTGCAAATGCAGTATTGTTGCTTAACGGGCAGATTCTGCAATACCATTTTGATGATGACGGAAACTTCTCAGAGCCTACTATTTATTCCCAGTCCCTTAGCGAGAACAACTTGTCTGATCAAATGGATATATCACCTGCTGTTAAGAAGTGGGACGACCCGAATGCGACGATGGGCGGAAGCCATACTTACAGTTACAGGGATGTTGTACTGTTGCATGCGTCTGAGACTTATTTGACGGCAGCCGAGGCTTACTATATGGCAGGTAATACGTCTAAAGCGTGGGAGAAGTTGAATGCTGTGCGCAACCGTGCACATGCGCCTAACCTCAATAACGATTTGGCTAATTATGGAGTCGCAATTAAAATCTCCGGTTTCAACATGCTTGACTTCATTCTCGATGAGCGTGCGCGTGAGTTGTATGCAGAGTTGACGCGTTGGGTCGACCTTCGCCGTACAAAGCAGCTTGTTCGTTATAACCTTGCGTTTAACAATCACGTTGATGATATTTCTTCAATGCAGAATGTTTCAGGTGAAATCAAATGGTATCGCCCGATACCTGAGACTGAAATTTCAAGCAACGACGGTATGTCGTCCGAGGATCAGAATCCTGGATATTAATTTCATTAATAAATAAATTGCAAGAAAATGAAAAAGAAATTGTATATATTGATGGCATTCATGGCCGTTACGTTCGGTTTTACCGCATGTAGCGACGATGATGGAGGTGATGGTGCCGGAGTTCAGCATCCTGAGGAAGAGGTTGCTGGCACTTATTACGGCACATGGGAAGAAGTGGTTGTCAACACAGGTACCAGTGAGGAGATTTCACGTAATACGACAGAGGGCACGATAACCATTTCTCCAAACAGGCAATGGGTTGTTAATATTACTTTGAATGTTGCAGCTCCTATTATTGAAAAGGAAAAGACGGATGTTGCCAACTGCTCTGGAAACAGTGAAAGGGGATATACTATAGTCAATCCTACTGGTGGAGTCTTGTCTGAAAGCATGTACGGTGATCAGGTGATTGATGGTAATTTAACTCTTTCGTTCTCAGAGACAACGACGCAAGCCGGACGTCCGCCGTTGACATTGCAAACGACGAGGACGTTTACCGGTAAGAAACAATAAGTCTTGATAGATAGGGAAGGTGCCAAGCATATAAAATTTTGGCACTTCCCTTAAATAGATTCGAATAGTATTTAAATGCTATTATAAACTTAAATTATTAACAAATTAAAAAAATCGATTATGAAAAAGATGTTACTTAGCGCAGCTTTGGTTTTAGCTGCAATGTCTGTTAATGCACAGAGCATTTTCACTATCGACGGTGATGCTTTTATGACAGCTCAAGGCTCAGCTGATCCTGAGACTGCTTTCACAGTTCAGGCCGGAACGGTTATTGATGACAATGAGAATTTCACATTGTCTATTGGTGCTACTGATGATTACAAGGCAACAGGTGTAGCTGCTAACGATTTCTCAGCTATTCAGTTCGGTACGGTGGTTATGGATTGTTCAACCAATGGTATAACCGGTTCTAACAATCCTAAGGATGATGCTGGTACGGCTCCGACTGACGGGTTCAACCTTCCTACCACTGGTGCATTCTTCAATCTTAAGGCAAAGAAGGATGGAGTTGTTTATGTAGCCCACAAGGCTTCTTCAAACAAGGCTTATGCCGTATTCGAAGGAAACATGCTTGTTGCTTACACGTTTGCAATGCAGGTTGCAGAAGATCCCAATGTTGAGAGTACCGATGGTCTGATCTCTTTCACGCTTCCCGGTGACGAGTATGGTTATTATGACACTTCGCTTGGCAAGATAGACCAGGCAATCCGTATCTTCCACGGCAATCCCGAAGCTGCTTCTGCAGGAAACGGTCTCGGCGTTATCAAGTTTGATGTTTTCGCAGGGTATAACTACACTTTCAGTGCAGCCGGTTCAAAGATGTCTTTGAAGGGTATTTGCTTCAGCGACCAGCCTGTTGACGTTACGTTGATTGGTGAAGATGGAGTTACGAAATTCCCGCTTCTTACATCTGACCCGACCGGCATCACCGAGGTTGTTGCAGACAAGGCTGACAACGCCAACGCTCCTGCTTACAACATCGCCGGACAGCGTGTAAGCAAGAATGCTAAAGGTCTGGTAATCATCAATGGAAAGAAATATATCAATAAGTAATCAAACTGTTAAATTTTAATTACCAGACAATTTGAATGGCATCGGATGTGAATCCGATTTTTACCAGACATTTTTTGAGCGGCATTGGATGTGAATCCGGTGCCGTTTTTGTGTCGATTACCGCTTTGTCCTTTTCTTAGGTCGTACTCGCATATAAATGTGTTTGCGGATATTCTTCGGTGTAAGGCAAATGGAATGTTCATAAGGCAAATGGAATCGTCATAAAACAAATGGAATGTTCATAAGGCAAATGGAATAATCATAAGACAAATGAAATCATCATAAAAACGCAAGAAGTCTGTGGCATTCCGTCATTCCGGGCTTAGACCCGGAATCCAGTGCATGCAACCACGTATAATCAAAGAGGGTATTTTCTGGATTCCGGGTCTAAGCCCGGAATGACGGAATGCCACAGACTTCTTGCGTTTTTATGATGATTTCATTTGTTTTATAATGATTTCATTTGTTTTATGATGATTTCATTTGTTTTATGATGATTTCATTTGTTTTATGATGATTTCATTTGTTTTATGATGATTTCATTTGCCTTATGATGATTCTATTTTTCATATACCGGACTCGTGTTAATATGCGGCGAAACGGAGTGTGGTTGGTGGCGTTTTGCGTGGTAAAAGGTGGCGTTTTACGGCCTGATATGCCGCCTTTTGCAAGTAGGCGTGCTGGTTTGACGGTGATGGGTTAGTGTACTTGTTTGTTTTTTTATCGCTTTTTATTGTCACAATGTCACCGTGCGGCTTATTTCGTTGATTGTCAATATGTTATGGCGTGACAGTGGCGTGAATGCCACTGTCACCACTGTCACATGCGTGACGGTGGTGACAGTGTGATTCGTATTAATGTCACCGTGTAATGTTTTGACTGACAGTCGGTTATGCCGCATTGTGACATTGTGACGTTAATAGTGCTATAAAGACTGTAATTCGGTTTTAACTGTCGAATGTGTCTATCGGTTTAAGGAAAAGACATTCTTCAGCTGCGGCTCACTTGCAGTCCTTTCGTGCTCAGGCTCATGTCTACGAAGCGTGCGTTGGCGTTGGGGCGTGCGGCGTTTAGGGTCTGCTTTATGCGCGCGGCGGCGTCTTGGTCTTTGGCTACGATGTAGAGGTAGCCGCCTCCGCCGGCTCCGGCTAATTTGTAGCCGAGGGCGTAGTCGTCGATAAGCTCGGTCATGCGGCGCACGTCGTCGGGATTCGTGCCGCTGTCGATGGCTTGGTTTTGCACCCACGTTTTGCGAACGAGGCGGCCTGTGAGGTCGAAGTCGGCGCGCTGTATGGCCTCGTACATGTCGAGCGCATGCTGTTTCATCTCGCGCAGCCGGCGCAGTTCGTCGTTCTGGTTGAGGAACATTCGTCGCACTATCTCGGCCAGGATGTTCTTAGCCGTGCGCGTTATGCCAGTATAATATAATAGGTGGCAGGGCCTGTATTCGGGCTGGGTGAACATATCTGACGGCAACCATCGTACCGTGGGGCTTTGGTCGAAGCCTCGGCCTGTCTCGAGCAGCTTCACGCCTTGCAGTATTCCGCCGAACTGATCCTGCCAGCCGCCGCCCGTGGTGAGCAGCTGCTCGAGTACGAGTGTGCGCCGGCCTATCTCGTTCTTGTCCCACGCAAGGCCGCAGAAGTCGTTTAGTGCGCCGAGAACGGTTGACGCGAGCATGCTGCTCGTGCCTAATCCGCTACCGGCAGGGATGGCCGACAGCAACGTAAGTTCTAATCCGCAGCCGAAGGCGCGCAGCTGGCTTTCGAGCGACGGGTACGTCTCCGAGCAGTATCCGGGTTGGAATCCGGCCAGAACCAAGGCCGCCTTGGGTATCGAGAAGGGGCTGCCTACATGGTGCATGTCGGCCAGTTGCTCGTATGTGCGCACCTCTTCCGTTGCGCCGAGGTCGATGCTGCGCAGCACGATGTGCGGCTCCTTGCACGGGCGCACGTATGCCTGCAGGGGCGGTTGGCCGTTAAGCTCTATGGCGAGGTTTACCACGCTGCCGCCTTCCATTAGGCAGTAGGGCGGCGTGTCGGTCCATCCGCCGGCTATGTCGATGCGCACGGGGCTGCGCGCCCACACTATCTGGTCGCCGTAGACCGACATGCGCGGGCTCTGCTTCTCGGCCAGCGCCTGCACGGTAAGTCCGTCGCGCAGCAGCGCGAAGGCCTTGTCTTCCGCCTGTTGGCATTCTTCGCCTTTTATCCGGGCAAGCTCAGAGCGGAACATCGAGTCGTGTATGCGCGTAAGCAGCGGCGCTGTGTCGCTTATCTGCGGCGGTTCGGGTATGCCGAAGGCGGCAAACTCGTGCGCGGCATCGTCCAAGTCTATTTGGTAAAACACGCTGTGCTCGTGGTTTTTGGCCAGCGCGCTCCAGTTTGCCGCCCTGAAACCGGCGCGCTGACGGGTTAGGCGTGCAAGGTCGGCGTTGGCCGACAGGTCGTCGGCGCTCATCTTCCGTGCCTCCGTCCATATCCGCCTGCCTTCCTGCAGACCGGGTTCGGCGAGCATCCAGCGCAGCGCAAGGCCGGCTTCTTCAACGTTTCGGCATACGGGGAAGATGCGTGCCGACTGCAAATCGGCGTTTCCCTCTATCGCGTTTACGTCTATTCCACGCTCCTCCGCCCAGTCTCTGAAAGGACGGGATATGAACTCCGTTGCCTCGTCGTGCAGGCTGCCGCGGAACTTGTCGCCGTATCCGTAAGGGCGCACGGCATAATCCGCCGCTCCTACGGGCACGATGTCGACGCACTGGCCGGGGCTTAGCGTTACCGTCCAGTCGTTCTCGGGCACTCCCGTTATTATGTTCTCATGCGCCAATGTCCACGTCTTGCCTACCCAACTGTTCTCTATCCACAGGTTTTGGTTGGCCTCGGTGATGGGTGTTTGGGTAACGGCGTTTTGCACGAACATGGCCGGATGCGGCTTCAGCGAGTGGTGCATTATCTCGCGCTGGTCGTTTACGAGGTTCTGTACGGCTAACGTCGACGATATGATCTCATGGCTTGTGCCGAAGTGGTAAAACTCTCCGCCGGGCAACGGCAGCACGGCTACGCGCAAGGAGTTAAGCTCCTTGTCGGCTATCGACGGGTCGGTGCCCAATGCGCAGCCGAACTCTGAGTATAGATCATAGTTCTTCAGCTCGCCGCCGTGCCCCGAGCGGGCCATTAGCAGCTTTACGGCGCGGTCGCTAAGCAGCCACACGCCTATGTCGGTAAGGTAGAAATGGTCTTTCAGCAGGCGGCCGAGCGTCTGCACCGACGGCTTCTGCATCATGCACTCGAGCACCGAGGGCGTGTCGCTTTTCGATACGAACACGCCGTGGTCTTTGGCAATCTCGGGGCCGAGCCATAGCCCGTAGCACACCACGTCGGCGTCGGGCACGGGCTGCAGGGGCTGAGTGGCGCGTATGTAAACGTCGCCGCTGACGATCATCGTGTGCATGCCTTCGGGCGCAATGTCCATGATGCGCTCGTAAAGGGGCACTTGCAGCGACAGCAGGTCTTGCGAGAGGCGCTGCCCGCGCTCCCAACGGAACACGGGAACGGGCGTGAGCACCTTGCCCGAAGGGGCGTAGGCAGGCAGTCGCCGGCTTTGTCCGCCGGCGTGAAGCAGCAGCCTTTTGTCGGCCGCGAGCCATTCGTCGAACGACCGTCCGCCGCCGTGCTCGTTGTAGCAGGCCTCCAACAGCCATGTGGAACCGCCGCCTGAGCCGAGCTTGCGGCCTACGGGGTCACTCGTGCAGAACCACTCTTCGCGGCCGTATCCTGTTATTTCGTGAAAGCAGTTTACAAGGTTTGGAGGTAAAGACAATAGTTTTTTCATAAGTTGCAACGTTGTTTTTGGGGAATTAAGAATTAAGAGTTAAGAATTAAGAAAAATACTCTCGTTGCAACAAAACATATTTTCTTAATTCTTAAATCTTAACTCTTAATTAGAAAATTTATTTCTTCTTACGCCCTCTGTACACACTTAAAGCAATGAGTATCAGCAATATGGCGTAGGCGATGTAGGCTATCGTCTCGGTGGTTGCCACCGATTTGGGGTGGAACTTCAGTTCAATCTTGTGCTTGCCGGGGGCTACGTTGAGCGCCCTCAGCAGATAGTTTACGCGGCCCAGTTCGGCCGGTTGGCCGTCTACCGTGGCCGTCCATCCGGGATAATACACTTCAGAGAACACTACCACTCCGCCTTTCGCCGAATTTACGTCGTATGCCAGCTCGTCAGACATGTACGAAGTCAGCTTCACTACCGAAGTGCTGTCCTGCCTTACGGCCGCCTTCAGTTGCTCCTTGAAGCGCTTGTCGGCTACGGCCTCGTGGCGCAGGTCTATCTTTCCTACGCGGTCTATCTCCTGGTTGGCGTTGTCTACATACTCTATTTTGTCGACGAACCATGCCGGGCCGTGTACATACGGGTTCATAACGGGCACGGTCTGTCCGTCTTGCAGGGGCAGTATGAAGTAGCGCGTGTTAAGCATGTTTATCACGGGCGATATGCTGTCGCCGTTCACTTTGGCCATGTCGCCGCCGGCGTCGGCCACCGCCGGCACTATCTTCTGCATCTCGGGCGCGATGTAAGCCTCTATCATTTCCTGGTAGCGGCGCAGTTTCGCCGGGTGGTATCCGCCTATGCTGTTGTGGAAATACGATGTCTCGTTCTCGTTGAACGTGTTCGAGGCGAAGTTGAGCACGCGGAAATTGCCAAGGTCGGTCTTGTCGTCGAGTATCAGTTTGTCGGTGTCGGTCATGGGCATAGGCGCCTCGCGCTCGCTGCGGTTCACGAACATATCGTTGTTTAGGTAGCGCTTGTTCACCTGCCACATGTCTATCAGGCAGAGCGCTATTATCGCCCCTACCATGTAGTTGGCCTTAAGCCGGCCGCCCTTGTATAGCAGCAGGCAGAGCGTGCCTATCACAATGATGAGCACCGAGCGCCAGCAGTCGGCCGTGAACACGGCTTCGCGCATCTCGCGCAGGTTGCTTACAACGGGCGTTACGTACTCTTGTGGCAGCGACGAGAGTGCCTTCATCTCGCTCGACGATATGAAATCGCTGAAGAACAGGGTGGGGAACAGGGCGAACAGGGCGGCGATACCGGCCGTAAGGGCGAAGCTGAGGTAGACCAACTTGATTTTGCGCGTAAGCAGGCCGGGGTCGTCTACTATCTTCTTCAGCGCCAGCATGGCCAACAGCGGTATGGTGAACTCGGCTATGACGAGTATCGACGCCACCGTGCGGAACTTCGAGTACATCGGCACGTAGTCGATGAAGAAGTTGGTGAAGGGCATGAAGTTCTTGCCCCACGACAGCAATACCGACAGCACCGTGGCCGCTAAGAGCGCCCACTTCATAGGCCCTTTCACGATGAACAGGCCGAGCACGAACAGCATCAGCACGAATGCGCCTACGTAAACGGGCCCTTGCGTGCCCGGCTGCTCGCCCCAATACTGGCCTATCTGCTGGTAAATCGGCAGAAACTGGTTGTCGGCGTGCTTCATGGCCGTCTCGCTTTCTACGAGCGGCACGCTGGCTCCGCCCTTCGTGTTGGGCACGAGCAGGGTCCACGTCTCGTCGATGCCGTAGCTCCATTGGGTTATGTAGTCGCGGTCGAGCCCGCTCTCCGTCTGGTTGGCGGTGTGCTTCTTTACGAGCTCGCTCTTGCCGCGCATCGACTCCTTGCTGTATTCCCACGTATGGTAAAGGTTGCTCAGGTTGAGGCAGATGCCAATCAGCGCGCCTGCGGCGCATACGGCCGTGGCCTTGCCGAAGTGGGCGAGGCGCTTCTGCCTTACGGCGTCGACGAGGAAGGCTATCACCATGAACAGGATCACGAACAGGAAGTAATACGTCATCTGTACGTGGTTGGCGTTCACCTCGAACGCCGCGAATATAGCCGTAACTATGAGTCCCCACAGGTATTTGCCGCGGTAGGCCAGCACAACTCCGCCTATCATCGGCGGCAGGTAGGCCAAGGCCATCACCTTCCATAGGTGGCCGGCGGCGATGATGATGAAGAAATAACTTGAGAACGCCCATATTATCGAGCCGAGTACGGCTAAGTATTGCTTGAAGTCGAAGGCCCTAAGCAGGATGTAGAAGCCTAACAGGTAGGCGAACACGAACCAAACGTTCTCGGGCAGGAACAGGTGGTAGGCGTTGACCACTTGCCCCAGGGCCTTCGAGCTGGTGTATTCGGGGGCGGTCTGGTAGGTCGGCATTCCGCTGAACACCGAGTTCATCCAGCGCGACACTTCGCCCGTCTTCTCCCTGTGCTCGGCCATTTCGCGGCCGAGCCCCTTCGCTGCGGCCGAGTCGTGGCGGTAAAGTATCTTGCCCTCGATGTCGGCCGGGAAGAAGTATGCGAACGATATTAGCGCAAACAGCACTACGGCCAGCACGTCGGGCAGGAATTTTTTCCAGGTTTCCATTATTCTTTCGTATTTTTAGTGATTATTTTTCGTGATGCAAAGATAGTGCAAGCTGAGCGCAATGCAAAATAAATGCGAGAAAAACGAGTATTTATTTTCATGCCGGGGCGCAGCCTATATTATCCGAAGATAATATATTAAATCAAAAATGAAAAATGAAAAATGGAAAATCATGGAAAATCCTGGGATGCTTGAATGAAAAATTTAAATGAATATCCGTATCTGCCCCAATACACTGCATCCTTTTCTAAGAAGTCTGTTGCATACCGTCATTCCGGGCCGGGACCCGGAATCCAGAAATCACCCATTCTTAAAAACCTGAGTGTATAAACTGGATTCCGGGTCCCGGCCCGGAATGACGGTATGCAACAGATTTCTTAGAAAAGGATGCAACGTATTGGGCAAATGTGGATATTCATTATAAGCAATGTAGTAATGAAAAATGAATAATGAAAACCATGAAGGGTTTTAGATTAAAATAGGGCCGGTAACGGGTGTCAATGTATATGTCGTTTTGATTGCGTTTACGGCTGAAGGGGTTACAAAACGACATCGGCCGAAGTAAGGAACTTTGACAATTAAAAATCATGAAACAGACGAAAAAAAGACGGAATGCAGGCTACTTAAACAATGCGAACAGGCATTAAGACCATAATCCGACGGGTGTTCGCAGTACGAAAGGATGCTTTTCCGGCTGCCGTTTACGGCCTTTTGTGATGCAAAAGGCCGTAAACGGCGATGCCAAAGGTGTCCTTTGGCATCATCAAAGGCCGCTTTCGGCATAACAGAACAAGTCTGGAATCGGGCAAAAAGAATGTATTCCGTTGACCTTCAGTATGTTATACGTAACATCGAAAGAAACGGGCAAAACGGTAAAAGTATCAACAAACCATAGTGTTGAAGCCGCTACGCCCCTTCTAAAGCCATTAAACGATAATTCGCGGAAATCAAAATGTCACACTCACGGCAATAAAATCAACCTTCAAGCCCCCTCATGATTTTTCATTATTCATCATTCATTATTCATTTCTACATTGTTTGTTTTTCATTCAAGCATTCCATGATTTTTCATTATTCATTATTCATTTTTCATTTTATATGTTATCTTTGCAGCCCGAACAAACATCAAGCAGATGAAAATAGGAATTATAGTAGCAATGGACAAGGAGCTGGTCCAGCTCAAGGCATTGTTGGACGACGCCACGGTAGAGCGCCGCAACAATAAGGATTTCATTCTCGGCAGCATCGACGGCAAGGACGTCGTCCTGCAGAAGTGCGGCATAGGCAAGGTGAACTCGGCCGTGGGTGCGGTGGAACTGATCGACAACTACGTTCCCGACGTCGTAATATCCACGGGCGTGGCAGGCGGAGCCGACGATAGGATGAGCGTCGGCGACGTCGTGATAGGCTCTGAATATTGTTATCACGACGCCTATTGCGGCGACGAATGCGCCTTCGGCCAGATTATGGGCATGCCCGAGTCGTTTACCGCGCCGGCCGGTTTGGTGGGCAAGGCCGTGTCTGCGTGTGAGGGCAAGGCCGCCTTTACGGGCCTTATTGCCAGCGGCGACTGGTTCGTCGACACGCAAAACAAGATGCGCGCCATCGTCGCACGCTTCCCCAAGGCCGTTGCCGTCGACATGGAGAGCTGCTCGATAGCCCAGGTGTGCCACGTCTACGGCGTGCCGTTCATCAGCTTCCGCATCATCAGCGACATTCCGCTTAAAGACAACAAGGCTTCGCAGTATTTCGACTTTTGGGCTCGTATGGCCGAAGGGTCGTTTACAGTCACAAAGCGTCTCATCGCCGCTTTGTGACTGTGAAATTAAGAATTAAGAAAAATGCCTTAGCAACGAGACATGTTTTCTTAATTCTTAACTTAAAAAAGCTCTTAATTCTTAACTCTTAATTCTTAACTTATATGAAGTCCATTCCAAGTTTTACTATCAACCATGAGCGGCTCTTGCGTGGAATATACGTTTCGCGCAAGGACGAGGTTGGCGGCGAAGTCGTCACCACGTTCGACGTCCGCATGAAAGAACCCAACCGCGAGCCGGCGTTGCATCCCGGAGCGCTCCATACGATAGAGCATCTCGCCGCAACTTACCTGCGCAACGACCCCGAGTGGGCCGACCGCATAATCTATTGGGGGCCGATGGGCTGCCTTACCGGCAACTATCTGCTTGTACGCGGCGACCTCCATCCCTCAGACATACTCGGCGTAATGCGCCGCACGTTCGCATTCATCGCCGACTTCGACGGCGAAGTGCCCGGCGCTGCTCCGCGCGATTGCGGCAACTATCTGCTCCACGATCTGCCAATGGCGCGCCTCGAGGCAAGGAAATACCTAGTCGAGGTGCTCAATGACATGAAAGAAGAAAACATGAAATACCCGGAATAAATTAAAAGTGAAAAGTTAAAAGTTAAAAGTGAAAAATCCATGTGACTTACCAAATGTTTACTAAGCACATGGATTTTTCACTTTTAACTTTTCACTCCATTTGGTAAGTCACATGGATTTTTCACTTTTAACTTTTAACTTTTCACTTTTATAGCGCTTTGCACCGCTCCCCTTACAACTAAGAATGCGATGAACGCCGCCCACAGCCCGTGGTTGGCGTATGTGCCGCGCAAGGCATAATAAAGGATGAAGAACGTTGCGGCGGCGCAAAACATGGAGACGAGCATGCCGCGGGTCATAGTGCAGCCGATGAACACCCCATCCCAAACGAACGCCGCCATTCCGGCCAACGGAACGGCCAACGCCCAGTAATAATATTCGTGAGACGCCGCCACAACCGACGGCTCGTCGGTCAGCAGCGACAGGAAAGCGTCGCCGCCGAGCGCGTAGACGGCGGTGAACGCCGCCGCCATGCCCAATCCCCAGCGGAAAAGGTGCTTTATCGTGTCGTCGAGCGCGGCGTTGTTGCGTGCGCCGTAGTAACGGCCGCTCAGGGCCTCGCCGGCATAGGCGAAACCGTCCATTACGTAAGAGAAAAGAAGGTAAAACTGCATCAGCAGCGTGTTCACCGCCAGCACTACTTCGCCCTGCCACGAACCGGCCGACGTGAAAAACAGCATTACCGACACCATGCACAGCGTGCGCAGGAATATGTCGCGGTTCACCTTGAAGAAATGGCTCATTGCGCCGCGCTGCCAAACGCCTTCCCACGAAAAGTGCCTGTACAGCTTGCGGTAGCGCGTCGCGCAGATCGCCGCCGCCATTGCGAAACCCGAATATTGCGCAATCAGCGTGCCGTAAGCCACTCCCTCGACCTTCAGCCCTGCGCCGAACACCAACAGCGTGCTTGCCGCTATGTTCACAATGTTCTGCACGATGGCCACGGCCATCGGAGAACGCGAATCCTGCATGCCGATGAACCAACCCGACAGGCTGAACAACCCAAGCATGGCCGGGGCGCCCCATATCAGGATGTTGAAGTAAACCGACGCCAGCCGCCCCACCTCGGCCGTAGGGCGCATTATGCCGAGCGACGCCTCCCTGAGCAGCGTTTGCGCCGCTATCAGCACCGAGGCTATTGCCAACGCTATGCCCAACGAGCGCGCCAGCATGCGCGCCGTCTCGCCGAGGTCGCGCCTGCCCAATGCCTGCGACGTCATTCCGCTCGTCCCCATCCTGAGGAATCCGAATATCCAGTAAACCACGTTGAACGTCATTCCGCCAACGGCTATCGCCCCTATGTAGGCTGCCGCCCCGAGATGGCCCACTATCGCCACGTCGACTAATCCCAACAGCGGCACCGTTATGTTGCTGACTATCGACGGCAACGCTATTTTCAATATCTGTCTGTTACGCTTGTCCATATCTTGTGCAAAGGTAACGCAAACGGGCGCAATGAAAGTTTGCTTTCGCTGTGCCGAGTGCGGCTTATCTCATGCAAAGGTAATAACTTTAGGCGAGTTCGTTATAAGAAACAAGAAAATGAAATCATTTTTACGTGAGTTCGGTATAAGAAATAAGACGTTGGAATCATTCTGAAGTATATGAAGTCAGCGGTATTTTGTCATTGCACAAAACTATAAAGCATAAGAAGTCGGCAGCATTCTGTCATTGCACAAAACAACAAAACACAATAAGAAGTCGGCAGCATTCTGTCATTCCGG
>CALUFA010000007.1 GCA_944319795.1 uncultured Prevotella sp.
AGAAATATTTAGCCTGAGGGCTTCCAGTCTTAGAGAGTATCCTCTACAGCAGCCTGCGCCGCAGCCAAACGTGCGATTGGCACACGGAACGGAGAGCAGCTTACATAATTCAAACCAACCTTATGGCAGAACTTAACGGAAGAAGGCTCACCACCATGCTCGCCGCAAATTCCGCAAGTCAACTCAGGACGTGTTGACCGTCCCTTCTCAACAGCCATCTTTATAAGCTGGCCGACACCATTCTGGTCGAGCACCTGAAACGGATCGACATTCAGAATCTTCTTATCAAGGTATGCAGGCAAGAAGCTGGCAATATCGTCACGGCTGTAACCGAAAGTCATCTGAGTAAGGTCGTTTGTTCCGAAGCTGAAATACTCGGCCTTCCGTGCAATATGATCGGCGGTCAACGCTGCGCGCGGTATCTCAATCATCGTACCTACGCGGAATGGTATTTCAACGCCTTCTTCTTCGAACAGTTCTTTCGCCGTATCGCGTATTACCTTCTCCTGAACGTCGAACTCATTAACGATGCCGATGAGCGGAACCATGATTTCAGGATGGGGATCGTGTCCTTCCTTCTTCAATTGGATGGCGGCGCTTAATATAGCACGAGTCTGCATTGCGGTTATCTCAGGATAAGTATTTCCAAGACGGCAACCACGATGTCCCAACATTGGATTATGCTCGCTCAAGCTGTTCACACGCTGCTGAATCTCCTGAACGGTTATGCCCATCTCCTTGGCCATTATTTCCTGTCCGGCAAGATCATGCGGAACGAACTCATGCAAAGGCGGATCAAGCAAGCGGATGTTGACCGGGCATCCGTCCATAGCCTTCAATATACCATAAAAATCTTGTTTTTGGTACGGAAGTAATTTCGCCAATGCTTTTTCACGACCTTCGACCGTACCGGCAAGAATCATCTCGCGCATCGCCTTAATCTTCTCGTTCTCAAAGAACATGTGCTCTGTACGGCAAAGTCCGATACCGACAGCTCCGAAATTACGTGCCACTTGGGCGTCACGAGGCGTATCGGCATTTGTACGTACAACAAGTTTTGTATACTTGTCGCATAAATTCATAAGTTCGGCAAAGTCTCCAGTCACTTCGGCCGGCTTGGTCTTGACTTCTCCAAGATAAATCTCTCCAGTAGAACCGTTGAGTGAAATATAATCGCCTTCTTTAAGTACGATTCCGTCAATTTCAACAGTGCGGGCCTTATAATCTATGTTTAACGCACCGGCCCCCGACACGCAACATTTACCCATTCCGCGTGCTACAACAGCTGCATGTGAAGTCATACCGCCCCTTGCAGTTACAATTCCTTCAGCTGCCGCCATACCGGCAAGGTCTTCAGGGCTCGTCTCAATACGGACCATTATCGCCCTATGTCCTTCTGCATGCCATTTAGCCGCATCGTCAGCAAAGAATACTATCTGGCCACATGCTGCACCAGGAGAAGCAGGCAGACCGCGTGTCAAAACTTTAGCAGCCTTCAATGCATCCTTATCGAATACCGGATGAAGCAATTCGTCAAGTTTGTTAGGTTCGCAACGCTTAAGAGCCGTCTTCTCGTCAATCTCTCCTTCTCTAAGCAAATCCATAGCTATTTTCACCATGGCCGTACCCGTGCGCTTTCCATTACGTGTCTGCAAGAACCACAACTTGCCTTCCTGAACGGTAAATTCCATATCTTGCATGTCGTGATAATGGTGCTCCAACTTTTCCTGCAAAGCATTCAGTTGCGCATAGATCTCAGGCATAGCCTCTTCCATTGACGGATATTTAGCAACACGCTCTTCTTCGGATATGCCCTGCTGCTGAGCCCAACTAATTGAACGTTCTTTCGTTATTTGCTGAGGCGTGCGTATACCTGCAACAACGTCTTCACCCTGCGCATTTACAAGGTATTCTCCGTTGAAACAGTTTTCGCCCGTAGCTGCGTCACGGCTGAAACATACTCCTGTTGCCGATGTCGGACCCATGTTTCCGAACACCATTGCCATTACGGTTACGGCCGTACCCCACTCTGCCGGGATACCTTCCATCTTACGGTAAAGTATAGCACGCTCGTTCATCCAGCTATCGAATACGGCGCAAATAGCTCCCCAAAGTTGCTCCATCGGGTCATTGGGGAAATCCTTACCAGTCTGTTTCTTTATGGCTTCCTTGAACAAAGCAACGAGCTGTTTTAATTCATCCACGCTCATCTCGTTATCGAGCTTGATGCCACGAACAGCCTTAACTTTCTGTATAATTGCTTCAAACGGGTCGATGTCTTCCTTATTGACCGGCTTCATGCCTAAAACAACGTCTCCATACATTTGTACGAAACGGCGATAGCTGTCATAAGCAAATCTTTCATTCCCGGTTTTCCTGGCCAATCCTTCAACAACATCATCGTTGAGGCCAAGATTCAATATCGTATCCATCATACCTGGCATCGATGCTCGTGCTCCAGAACGAACGCTGACAAGCAAAGGATTCTCAACATCGCCGAACTTGCAATTCATCAAGTTCTCAACATGATGCACCGATGCGACGACATCATCACTTAAGAGCGCTACGACTGCTTCTTTCCCTTTTTCAAAGTACTCGTTACAAACATCCGTCGTAATAGTGAAACCGGGAGGAACAGGAACTCCGATAAGGTTCATCTCTGCCAAATTGGCGCCCTTGCCTCCTAAAAGGTTCCGCATGTCCGCCTTTCCTTCGGCTTTACCGTTGCCGAAAGTATAAACTCTTTTTTCTGTCATAATATTAAAAATATGTTTTCACTTAGTATCTGCCTCTTATCTCATTCTTTTGCAAATATACTTAATTTTATTAAATACACAAATATTTCTTCGCATTTTTCTTTATTTAACTAATAGAAAAGCCCCGATCGGCCTAATTAAGCCTTTCGGGGTTTTACACAATATCGTTAAAATAGCACAGATATAAAATCTGTGATACTTTTTCACGACAAAAAGTCACATTCTACATGTGGAACAACTTTCATTGTTTCTCCACAATGTCACGCCCGGCCTTTATTGCTTCCATGTTCAATGGTATGAGGCCGTGATGGCGCTCAGGCAAAGTCTTGTAAAGAGCTTTTTCCACACCGTTGTCGCTGACTACCGGGCAAACATTAAGCAGTCCGCCGAGCACAATCATATTGAATACTTTGGAATTCTTCATTTCGGCTGCTTTGTCCATTGCGTCAATACGATAAACGGTTATATCTTTACGAGTTGGCGGATTTATCACGCCAAAGCCATCGTAGATAAGTATTCCGCCCTCCTTTACTTTCGGTTCAAACTTATCAAGCGAAGGTTGATTAAGCACGATCGCAATGTCATACTTGCTCAAAATCGGCGACGATATGCGTTCGTCGCTGACAATCACCGTAACGTTTGCCGTTCCACCACGCTGTTCTGGGCCGTAAGCCGGCATCCATGTAACTTCCTTGCCCTCCATAAGTCCCGAGTATGCCAAAATCTTACCCATTGAGAGCACGCCTTGACCGCCGAAACCTGATATTATTATCTCTGTTTTCATAATTATTATTTTTTAGGGAAAACTGTGGTTTTCATCCACCTTTTTGGTTATTCGCCCGTAGTGTCTTTCAGGTCACCTTTCGGATAGAACTTGAACATGTTCTCCTCCATCCACTTATTGGCCTTTACGGGTGAAAGTTTCCAACCGCTGTTACATGTGCTGACAATCTCGACAAGACTTGAGCCCTTACCTGCCATTGACGCCTCAAAAGCCTTGCGCAACGCCTTTTTTGCAGAACGTATGGCGGCGACAGTCTCAACGCTTTGGCGTGTCACGTAACATGTACCTTCCAACATTGCGGCCATCTCTGTTATCTTCAACGGATATCCATGCAGCTTAGGTTCGCGTCCGTAAGGGCAAGTAGAAGTCTTCTGCCCTATCAGCGTAGTAGGAGCCATCTGCCCTCCAGTCATGCCGTAAATGGCGTTGTTTATGAAGATTATGACGATATTTTCACCACGGTTCAGCGCATGGATCGTTTCACATGTTCCGATGCACGCCAAGTCGCCGTCACCTTGATAAGTGAACACCATCCTGTCAGGCCAGCAACGCTTTATGGCAGTTGCCACGGCTGGAGCGCGCCCGTGGGCGGCCTCCTGCCAATCAATGTCGAGGTAACGGTACGCAAACACGGCGCATCCAACCGGCGACACGCCGACGGTCTTTTCCTCCATACCCATTTCCTCGATAACTTCTGCCACCAACTTGTGGACTACGCCATGTGAACATCCGGGGCAATAGTGCATCTGGGTGTCATTCATCAATTCCGGTTTCTTATAGACCAAGTTTTCCGGAGATATTATTTCTGTGTTCATTTTATTGACTTTTATATTTCACAATTGACGTGATGTACGCTTATGCTAAAGGTATCAAAACAATTCAACACGAATACATCCACCAGTCACTGTCCACTTTTAAATTAAAATTTCTCCTTCAAGGCTCTTACGATTTCGTCCGGCTCCGGCACAATTCCACCCAAACGTCCGAAATGTTCAACAGGAACTCGGCCGTTCACGGCAAGACGAATGTCTTCCACCATTTGTCCGGCATTAATCTCGACAGAGAGAACGCCCTTCTTCCCTTCAGCCATTGCTGCTACTTCATTTGTAGGGAACGGCCATAGGGTTATCGGGCGGAGCAAGCCTACTTTAAGCCCTTCATTGCGCGCCATTTCCATCGCTTTTTCCGATATTCGTGCGGCACTGCCGAAAGCCACGATCAGATAGTCGGCATCTTCGCAATTCTTGGTTTCATACCTCACCTCGTTTTCCCTAATCGCCTGGTACTTCTCCTGCAAGTGTATGTTACGCTTTTCCATCTCTTCAGGCTGAAGCTCAAGTGAGGTTATAATGTTGGGCTTACGGTCTTTAGTGCGGCCGAACGTAGCCCAAGGGCATTCTTTCCTTATCTCATCTTCCGTGCGGCGCGGTTTGTACGGTGGCAGAACCACACGCTCCATCATTTGGCCGATAACTCCGTCACTGAGAATCATTGCAGGAATACGGTATTTAAATGCGAGTTCGAAAGCCAAATCCATGAAATCAGCCATCTCCTGCACCGAAGCCGGAGCAAGGACTATTACGTAATAGTCGCCATTGCCACCGCCACGCGTTGCTTGGAAATAGTCACTCTGCGACGGCTGGATTGTGCCGAGGCCCGGGCCTCCACGTTGCACATTGACAATCACGCCGGGAAGTTCGGCGCCTGCCATGTAAGCTATGCCTTCCTGCATAAGGGCGACACCTGGACTTGAAGACGACGTGAACACCTTCTTTCCGGCTGCTGCACCACCGTAAACCATGTTTATAGACGATACTTCGCTCTCGGCCTGGAGCACCACCATACCAGTGGTTTCCCATGGTTTCAACAACGACAACGTCTCTATAATCTCACTTTGAGGCGTGATAGGATAACCGAAGAAGGCATCAGCGCCACAACGTATCGCGGCATGAGCTATCGCCTCATTGCCTTTCAATAAAGTTACTTCTTGTTCTGCCATAACCCTTAGTCCTCCATTCGTTTTTTGTAAACAGTGATGCATCCGTCCGGGCATACGATTGCGCACGAGGCACACCCTATGCAGTCGTCGGGATTGACGGCTTCCACATACGGATAACCATGAACATTAACTTTCTTTGCCAATGCGATGACGGTCTTGGGGCATGCCTCGACACACAAGGAACACCCCTTACAACGGTCTGTGTTCACCACAATGGCTCCTCTGATTTTACCCATACTTATTAGATTTAATTAACTTGGGGAGACATTTTTAAGGCGCGGCGTGAGCCACGCCTCTAAAGCCGCTCTCCCATCAGCTTTATGGATTATACATGTCTTTACAATAATAGTCAAGAATGTCGTCGAGCATCCGCTTGGCTTCAACCGCCGGGCTTTGAGGGTCGAGTTCGATAGCCTTGATGTAGTTATTGATAGCCTCTTGCCAGTTGCCTTCTTTCCGGAACGTATTGCCCAACTTATAATAATCTTCGGCCGTCATCGTCATTTATAATATTCTTTCTTGCCTGCAGCCAAAGTGTTTTTCATCAAAGAGCAAATAGTCATCGGCCCAACTCCGCCCGGAACGGGCGTAATGAAAGAGCATTTAGGAGCTACCTCGTCGAACTTAACATCACCGTTAAGGCGGAAGCCGCTTTTCCTGGTTGCATCGGGCACACGCGTCGTACCAACGTCAATCACGACTGCGCCTTCCTTCACCATGTCGGCAGTTACGAAATCGGGTTGCCCTATCGCAGCAATTATTATGTCGGCTTCGCGGCATTCGTCCTTCAGCGTTTTCGAACGGCTGTGGCATACCGTAACTGTCGAATCTCCATACTGCTTTTGCATCATCAGCTGGGCCATAGGCTTCCCCACGATGTTGCTGCGTCCCAAGATGACGCATTTCTTACCGGAAGTCTCTATGCCGTAACGGCGCAACAACGTCAATATGCCCAAAGGCGTTGCCGATATGAAACATGGCAGGCCGATCGCCATACGTCCGACGTTGATCGGGTGGAATCCGTCAACGTCCTTACGGTAATCAACCGCCATTATAATCTTCTGCTCGTCTATATGTTTCGGCAAAGGCAGCTGCACGATATAACCGTCAACATCGTCGTCCTCGTTAAGTTCCTTTACTTTCGCAAGAAGTTCTTCTTCTGTTACATCGTCCTCAAAACGTATAAGCGTGCTTTTGAAACCGCACACTTCACAGGCTATCACCTTGTTCTTTACATAAGTCTCGCTGCCGCCGTCGTGCCCTACGAGTATTGCTGCGAGGTGAGGGCGTTTGCCGCCGGCCGCAACGATGCGGTTCACCTCTTCAGCTATTTCCTCCTTTATCTTAGCGGCGGTGGCCTTACCGTCTATCAAATGGTAATTCATAATGTATTTTTATATTAATCGGTCAAAAGAGTCTGGCCGGCACAGCCGGGGGTAACCCATCCGAATACTATCTTTTCATTCCCTTCATTCCTTTCATGGTCCCCATCATTTGGCTCATCTTAGAACCCGTGACCATCTTCATCATCTTGCGCGTTTGGTCGAACTGTTTAATCAGGCGGTTCACGTCCTGAACGTTCGTGCCAGAACCTTTGGCAATACGCATACGACGGCTCGTATTAAGAATTTCCGGGTTGGTACGTTCCTTCGGAGTCATGCTCAAGATGATTGCCTCAATACCCTTAAAGGCGTTGTCGTCAATGTCAATATCCTTAATGGCCTTGCCGACGCCGGGTATCATCGAAGCCAAATCCTTTATATTGCCCATCTTCTTAATCTGCTGTATCTGGCCGAGGAAGTCGTTGAAATCGAACTTGTTCTTCTGTATCTTCTTCTGAAGCCGTTTTGCCTCCTCCTCGTCAAACTGCTCTTGGGCTCTCTCAACAAGACTCACGATGTCGCCCATGCCCAATATCCTGTCGGCCATTCGTGACGGATGGAACACGTCGATAGCCTCCATTTTCTCGCCTGTGCCGACAAATTTTATAGGCTTTGTCACCACCGTGCGGATGCTTATCGCCGCTCCGCCCCGAGTGTCGCCGTCGAGTTTCGTAAGCACAACTCCGTCGAAATCCAAACGGTCGTTGAACTCCTTGGCCGTATTAACTGCATCCTGACCGGTCATAGAGTCGACGACGAACAGCGTCTCGTCGGGATGAACCGAGTTCTTAAGTGTTTCAATCTCGTTCATCATCTCCTCGTCGACGGCCAAACGGCCGGCCGTATCTATGATTACGACATCATTACCCTTTGCCTTGGCTTCCTGTATCGCATTGCGGGCAATCTCGACAACGTTTTTATTCCCGTCTTCCGAATAAACCGGCACGCCTATCTGTCCTGCAACGACTTTGAGCTGCTCGATAGCCGCCGGGCGGTAAACGTCGCATGCAACAAGAAGCGGATTCTTATGCTGCTTCTTCTTCAGCATATTTGCCAATTTGCCACTGAAAGTGGTCTTACCTGAACCTTGCAATCCCGACATAAGTATGATTGAAGGTCTTCCGTCAAGTTTCAGTCCGACGCTCTCGCCGCCCATCAACTCGGCCAACTCGTCGTGTACGAGCTTAACCATCATCTGCCCCGGCTTCACAGCCGTCAGCACGTTCATGCCCAGTGCTTTCTGCTTAACCGTGTCGGTAAAAGCCTTGGCTACTTTATAATTAACATCGGCGTCGAGCAAAGCACGGCGCACATCCTTAAGGGTTTCGGCAACATTGATTTCTGTTATCTTACCTTCACCCTTAAGTATCTTAAAAGAGCGTTCAAGCCTTTCGCTTAGATTTTCAAACATATTATATAATAATGTAATCCAATTTTAAATTCAAAAAGTAAGCAATACTAAGCCGATGCGAACGGATACCGTCTTTAATCACTTTACAACCGCACTTTCAGCACGGCATTACTTTACAAAATGACATAAAGACAAGGTTCGGACACAGTTCGGCTTATCTTCTGCAAATATAATCAATTAATAGTAAAACCAATTATAAAAATCATCCTATTTAGAATCTTTTAACGGTGGATTCAGATAAAAAGCAGTATGCGGTCTTTTGGCACGCAAAAGACCGCATACCGCAGCATAAAACATTACTTTTTACAAGCCGTTATGCCGTATTTTACCACGTCGCCCAAATGCATCATGCTTGGTTCGAAATGCCATCACGAAATTGCAGCGGACACGTCTTAACGGCAATGAAATACTTAGAACTCGCTTGTGAAATGAAAGCGTATGTGTTTGAAATCCTGTTGGGCCATTTGCAAGACATATCCGGAATCAGCCAAAAACACGTCTCGTCCGTCCTTGTCTTTGGCCATGTACTGATATTTACGCTTCTTGAAAGCATCAAGTTCCGACGGGTCGTCAGAGTCTATCCAACATGCCTTGTAAAGATGTACCGGTTCCCAACGGCACTTGGCGTTATACTCATTCTCAAGACGGTATTGGATGACTTCAAACTGCAGCTGCCCTACCGTGCCGATAATCTTGCGCCCGTTGAACTGGTTGACGAACATCTGCGCCACACCCTCGTCCATCAGCTGGTCGATGCCCTTGCTTAGCTGCTTGCTCTTCATCGGGTCGTCGTTCTCGATGTACTTGAACATCTCGGGCGAGAACGATGGCAGGCCGCGGAAGTGCAACTGTTCGCCGTCGGTCAGCGTATCGCCGATCTTGAATATACCGTTATCCGGCAATCCTACGATGTCGCCGGGCCACGCCTCGTCAATCGTACTCTTACGCTGGGCCATGAACTGCGTGGGCGAAGAGAAACGCACCGTCTTGCCCATGCGCACATGCAGATAAGGATGGTTGCGCTCGAAACGGCCGCTGCACACCTTGCAGAACGCTATGCACGAACGGTGGTTGGGGTCGATGTTGGCTGTTATCTTAAAAATGAAACCTGTAAACTTCTGCTCTTCCGGTTCTACAATCCTTTCCTCTGCTTTAGTCGGACGGGGACTCGGGGCTATCTCGACGAAACAATTAAGAAGCTCTTGGACTCCGAAATTATTAAGCGCGCTGCCGAAAAAAACAGGTGCGACTTCCGCATTGCGGTAATCGTCGACGTGAAACTCAGGGTACACTCCGTCAATCAGTTCCAAGTCGTCACGCAGTTTCTTAGCGTCGGCATCCCCGATGTGCGCCTCAAGCTCGTCGCTGTTTACGTCAACTTCGACTTTCTCCGTCACGCGCTGTTTATCAGGCGTAAACAAGTCGAGCTTACTCTCGTAAATATTGTAAACTCCCTTGAACTTAGCTCCTTGGTTTATCGGCCAAGACAAAGGGCGGACGTGTATTTCAAGTTCCTGCTCAAGCTCGTCAAGCAAATCGAACGGGTCGCGGCCTTCACGGTCCATCTTGTTTATAAATATTATAACGGGGGTGTTACGCATGCGGCAGACATTCATCAATTTACGCGTCTGGGCCTCAACACCTTTCGCCCCGTCGACAACTATTATCGCTGAATCCACTGCCGTAAGCGTGCGGTATGTGTCCTCGGCGAAATCTTGGTGTCCGGGGGTGTCAAGGATGTTTACCTTAAATCCGTTATAATCGAACTCCATCACCGAGGTCGACACAGATATACCACGTTGCTTCTCGATGTCCATCCAGTCAGACGTCGCCGTCTTACGTATTTTATTATTCTTCACGGCGCCGGCCACCTGTATTTGGCCTCCGAACAAGAGGAACTTCTCGGTCAGGGTGGTCTTACCGGCATCAGGGTGTGAAATAATCGCGAATGTACGTCTTCTTTCTATTTCTTCTTTCGTATTCATCGTTTTTTACTGTTATAAAAGTATGCGGCCATAAGGTCTTACGGTTATGGTGGATTACGGCTTTGTACGTTTCATGACTTCCGGCTACATTACCCAGGAAGAGCTGTCATGGTTGCAGACTTTCACCGTAGAACAACAAGACCTTACGGTCTTGGAAAACTATTCAAACTCAAGCGGTTCAACCTTATCTTTCATGTAATAATCTGAAAGCATGCCGATATATGTTGTTATTTCCTTAATAGCATGTTCGGTGTCGGGACTTATCTTCTTTTTCTGCAACCTGAGCATCATCATTCCGTACAAGGCGTTGAAACACGTCTCGACCTCGTTCTCGCCTTCGTCGGCCCCACGCCGCCTGAGCTCGACGATGAACGGTAACACCTTGTAATACTCGCTGTTGTAAAATGGGAATTTCGTACTTTGCAACAATTGGGCGTTCAACTCCACCAACTGCTGCATCACAATCCTGTTGATCTGCAAATGCCCTTTCTCCCGGCATCCTTCCTGGTTCATCATCCTTACAAGATTTCCGTACCAGTCGGCCATTTCTTCCTTTTGCCCGTCGGTATAATCGAATTGTTCAATGTACTCATGGCGTATGCGGCTTAGGCTGCAACCATACGCCCTTATGATATCCTCTACCTGCCACATGTACAACAGGTATTCGGCAATACTTTTCTTTCGTAATTCTTGCGATATGAACATTTATTTTTTGTTTTACGGTTATTGTGTTTTACGGTTTGGCCATTACGACAAGCAGGGGCAGCATAACCGTACAACCATAAGACTTTACCTTAAACTAATAATGGAACGTATAAAGATTGAACACCGTGCCTACAAGCACAATGAGCGAGAAAATCATAACCACGCTGCCGATAATCTTATTTATTATCACAATGCTGCTGTTATCAAACTTATTCCTAACCTTGTCTATAAGCCACGTCAGGCCGAACCACCACAACAACGCTCCGCAAATAATACTGAAATAACCCACGCACATGTGGAAAGGATGCTTTGGGATGACGAAAGCGAATTGGGCGAACGCCGCCATGAACAAGAATATGATCAAAGGATTGGAAAAAGTTACGAGAAACGCCGTAACGCCATTATGGATCAAAGTGCCTTTTTTCTTGCCGCTCACATGTATTTTCTTAGTCGGGTCGGAACGGTAACAATATATGCCAAAAACCATCAGCATCACGCTACCCGTGATCTGCAATACGAAACGGTTTTGGTTGTTGTTGATAAGGTCCATTACGAAACTCATGCCGAAGCCCGTTATCAGCGCATAAATAAAATCGCTGACCGTCGCCCCGATGCCTGTAACGAAACCGTACCACCGCCCCTTGTTAAGGGTACGCTGTATGCACAACACACCGACAGGCCCCATCGGCGCCGACGCGACGATGCCGATAAGCATGCCCTTGAATATCCAATCAAGTATGTCTAAATGTATCTGAAACGGCATAACGCATGCAAAATTGCTAATTTTTTGCGAAAGAAACAAATTTTGCCGATAAAAGTTTGCCATGTATGATAATTTTGATACCTTTGCAGTTATTGGATACAATATTTAATTTTTTCAATATCATGATATCACAACCTACAATAAAGCCATACGTCATCGGACTTGACCTTGGCGGAACCAACTCTGTTTTCGGTATCGTAGACAGCCGTGGCGACATAAAGGCCACAACGGCTATCAAGACACAGGCTTACAACAACGTAGACGACTACGTAAATGCTTCTATCGAAGCCCTGCAGATCATCATCGACCAGGTAGGCGGAATCGGTAAGATCAAAGCTATGGGAATCGGCGCCCCTAACGCCAATTATTACAAAGGAACGATAGAATACGCTCCGAACATTGCTTGGGGGCATGAGTGCTGTGTTCCATTGGCCGACATGTTCAGCAAGAAGCTCGGCATTCCGGTTGCCATCACCAACGACGCCAACGCCGCAGCCATCGGCGAAATGACTTACGGCGTAGCGCGCGGAATGAAGAATTTCATAGTCCTAACGCTTGGTACGGGCGTCGGGTCGGGCATCGTAATCAACGGCCAGTTGGTTTACGGATGCGACGGCTTCGCCGGCGAATTGGGGCACGTCATCATGCGCCGTGAAAACGGGCGTTCATGCGGATGCGGACGTACAGGCTGCTTAGAGGCATATTGCTCTGCCACAGGCGTTGCACGCACCGCAAGGGAATTCCTTGCCACGACCGACACCCCTTCCGTCCTTCGCGAAATGAAGCCTGAAGACATCACTTCCCTTGACGTATCAATCGCCGCAGGGAAAGGCGACGAGCTTGCAAAACGGGTTTACGACTTTACCGGCGAGATGCTCGGTGAAGCATGCGCCGACTTCGCGGCCTTCTCCTCGCCCGAGGCATTCATATTCTTCGGCGGACTTACCAAGGCTGGCGACTTAATAATGGACCCGATTAAAAAGAGTTACGACGAACATGTAATGAACGTGTTCAAAGGCAAGGCCCAGTTCTTGATAAGCGGTCTCGACGGTTCTTCGGCTGCAGTGCTCGGAGCAAGCGCAATAGGCTGGGACATACAAGAAGAAGCTAAATAGCCCATTCTGTTTACTTACCTGAAACGGGGAATTATGATTCATATACATATTAACAGAATCATAATTCCCCGTTTCGGTTTACATTCCTATCAGACACTTCCCCACCCCATTCCCTTTTACCGCTTTTATGCATGCAGGATACGGCCTATTACACGCTAAAAGGATGCAAACTGGAATGTAACAAGCTGCTTATTGAAAAAAACTATGGAATTTCATATCCGTAATTTTATTCCCATGATTTAATGTCACAATATCACAATGCGTCTTAAAGTCCTGAAAACAACGGAGTTACATGGTGACATTACGACATTTCGCACATTCACCACATTCACACCGGTGACAATCGGTGAATGTGGGATACGAACTGATGTCACCATGTAACCTGTTGAGAATAAGAAGGTTAAGCCACACGGTGACATTGTGACATTAAATTTGCGACATAATCCGCATGCTTATTTTTCCCTGTTTTTCGTCCTTACGATATCAAACAAATAAGTAAGTTTAACAACGATGTTTCCAAAATTCGACTTGCCGAAATAGTCTTTCTTCGAGTCGCCGTAAATATTGCCGAGACCATAATAATAGCGTGCCTCAAGCTGGAAATGCCCGACTTTGGGATGTGAATACTCCAGACCGAGTCCGGCGGCGATGCCATAGTCGAACTTGTTCTCAACGGCCATAGTGTCTTGGGCGACAGTGTGGTTCACACGGTCGGCAAAATTAGCGTCTTCAACGTTGAAGTTTGTCTTGGTTGACTCACTAAGGCAGAAGCCGACCTGCGGCCCGGCTTGGAAGAAAAATTGGAAGCCTTTTTCCTCGCGCCCCCATCCGAGATGCGCAAACACGGGAATTTGTATGTAGTTAATCGTCCGGCTGTATTCCTCGGGCAAACCTGTAACCGAGTTTATGACAGGCGCATCATTTATGTCGAGTATATTCTCCTTCCAACCTATTTGGGCGTAATTAACTTCCGCTTGTACGGCACAAATCGTGCTGAAATATTTCTCACACACGTATCTGAACGACAAGCCGCCTGTAATTCCACCGTGGAACGCCTGGTTGACCTTCGGCGTGAATCCGACGTTGCTCAGCACGTATCCTCCGTTCACGCCGATACTCAAGTCGTTACGGTATTTGCCAATTTGTGCCGCCGCACCCACCGCGACAGTCATAGCCGCCGCCAAAATCAATGTCCTTAACATTTACTTACCGTCCTCCGCCGTTTAGAAATTTATTATCGATATAGACTTGTCGGGATTGTAGTGGACAAAAAGCAAGCTCTCGTTGCGATAACCTCCGCCGCTACGGGGCTTGACGAAACGCAGCGGCGTTTGCAAAGCGTCGTTCCCTCCGTCAACGCCGTTGAACGCCGAGCCGTGGTTGAACAATCCGCCGATGAAAAACATAGCATGGTCGTAGCCCGTCAACGCGAAGCGCGGAAGATAGTCCATCATCTCGCTCTTAAACGCCGCCTCGTAACGGCGCTCGAAAGCCTGTACACGGCTCGAATAGGCGTTGTAGTAAAAATTTGACGGAATATAAGTATCATACTTACAGAAACGGTCGAGGTTGTGGGTGGCATACATCAGCCACTCGGTGTAGCCGAACAACGAAACTTTCAGTTCAGGATGCTCTCCCGTAAGGGCGTCGAGCATGTCGAGCACGGTGCTGAGTTCAGGCGAACGCGCCGTGTTGAGCACCACCATGTTCGGCTTAACGGCACTGAAGGCGCGCGCAAACATTCCGCTGCTCGAACCGATGTTGGTTACGGCGCATGGTATGCCGCGCTCTTCGAGCTTCTTGCGCAGCGAGAAAGTGAATACGCCCTTGTCGCTTGAACGGTCGTTGCAGTCGACCACTACGATGTTATAATCCTTGTAACGGTAAGCAAAGTGGTTTACCACCATTCCATAAAAAGCCTCGGGCGACTGGTAAACTTGAAAAATATTCGGATTACTGTCAACATCGTCACCGGTTATCGAAAACGGTATGACGAGCTTCATTCCGTGGTCTTTGACGAAATACGACAATGGTTTCACCTGTTTTGAATAAAGCGGCCCGAAAATTATGTCGCAATACTGCATCTCGTCTTTTACGAGCGTGCGATATATGTCGGCATCTATCGGCACGTTCCATGCGTTGACGGCTATCGAACGCCCCTGCTTCTTAAGGTCCTCGCATGCCATCAGGATACCACGGTAATACTCAAGCATGCGCCTACCGTCACCGTCGACATTATGCAACGGAAGCACTACGCCGACGCGCAACGCGCCGTCAGGCACCTGCACGGAAGGCACTGTATTCGGAGTATCCTTAGGCGCCTGCCCTGATGTATATGGAATAAAGATGTAATCACCCTTCTTCAAGGTATATCCGGGCGCTCCCATATCGGGATTGGCTTTTACAAGTTCTTCTACGGTCAGCCCGTAATCACGGGCGATTCCGTAAATAGTCTCCTTGCTTTTCACCCTGTGCATCTCGCGCCACTTGCCCGTCTGCGCCATGACCGTAGATGCTGCCATGACGAAAGCGAGCGCCAATATGAGTCTTGATAAATGTCTCATGTCGTTTCCGTTTTCATGTTATAACGCTGCAAATGTACATAAAATCCATGATATATCGCCTTCGTAAGTAAAAGAATTTGCTTTTCTTCACCATACCGCAACGCCGCAGGCCATTGCTAAAAAACGCAAAAATAATTGCCAAGTCAAGTTTATTGAGTATTTTTGCACAAATATTACCTAAATAAATGAGAACAACATTCTTGCTTGCACCAATTGTCGCCCTTATGCTTACGACGGGCAGAAGCGCGGCGCAATCTTACGACGAAATGCCGACTATAAACCCGACGGCAACATACATAGACGCTGAAGGTGGAGAAGAAGAAAGCGAAAGTTTCTCGGGCAACGCACCGCTAATAGGCCGTTTTCAAGCCAACCCGGAAAACGTAGGCGCATATACGGCTAATTATGAATGGCGGTTCACCATCAACTCGGAAGCCGAGCCTTATCTTATACGCTACGAACAAGACACAGAATACACCTTTACCGACGCCGGCACGCACAGCATCGTGCTCTACGCTACGTTCGTGAACGGCAACGACACGATAGCCTACACTCAGGATTACTGGGCCGAGCGCGGTCCTCTGACCGTCAGCATCAGCGAAAGCCGGTTGGAAATGCCTAACGCTTTCTCTCCCAACGGCGACGGCATGAACGACATTTACCAAGCCAAAAGCAATTATCAGTCAATAGTAGAATTCCATGCCTATATCTTCAACCGTTGGGGAAAGAAACTATACGAATGGGACGACCCGGCAGGGGGCTGGGACGGCACATATAAAGGGAAAGACGTAGCCCAAGGCGTATATTTTGTTTTAGTAAAAGCCAAAGGAGCCGACGGAAGAGAATATAACATAAGACGCGACGTCAACCTACTCAGGGGATACACGGAGAGCACCGGAGCCATAGGGGAATAGCGCCGAAAACATTCATATTCGCCATTTACTATTATTCCCCTTTTACTATTTTCCAATACACAATGTCAGAAGAAAAGATAAACGTTTGGGGCGCACGCGTCCACAACCTTAAGAACATCGACGTAGAGATTCCACGAGGCAGCTTAACAGTGATTACAGGATTAAGCGGCTCTGGTAAGTCTTCACTTGCCTTCGACACCATTTATGCCGAAGGGCAAAGGCGATATATTGAGACTTTTTCGGCTTATGCACGCAATTTCCTCGGCGGTATGGAACGCCCCGACGTGGACAAGATAACAGGACTCAGTCCGGTGATAAGCATCGAGCAAAAGACAACTAACAAGAATCCACGCTCTACCGTCGGCACCACCACCGAAATATACGACTATCTACGACTATTGTACGCCCGTGCAGGCATAGCATACAGCTACGCAACAGGCGAAGAAATGGTGAAATACACCGAAGAAGACGTACTCCACATGATCCACGAACGGTACAGCGGTATACCCATTTTCATACTTGCACCGCTGGTGCGTAACCGCAAGGGACACTACCGCGAATTATTCGAGAGCATGCGGCGCAAAGGCTACTTATACATAAGGGTTGACGGCGAAGTAAAAGAAATTGCACGCGGAATGAAGGTAGACCGATACAAGAACCACAACATAGAAGTAGTTATCGACAAACTGAAAGTGCAAGACAAGGACGACGAGCGTCTGAAGAAAAGCGTCGCCACAGCCATGAAACAAGGCGACGGCCTGCTGATGATAATGGAGAAAGAATCGGGCGAAGCCAAGTATTACAGCAAACGCCTGATGTGTCCTACGACTGGAATATCATACGGCGACCCGGCACCTAACAAGTTCTCATTCAACTCGCCGGAAGGAGCATGTCCTCGCTGCAAAGGTTTAGGATACGTCAACCAAATAGACCTTGTAAAGGTAATACCCGACACTTCGGTGTCGATACGCCAGGGAGCGATAGTTCCATTAGGCAAATACAAGAACCAAATGATTTTCTGGCAAATTGAGGCCATACTCGAGAAATACGGCTGCGAGCTAACCACGCCCGTGAAAGACATACCGGAAGAGGCGATGAACGAGATACTCTACGGTTCGATGGAGAACGTCCGCATAAGAAAAGAATTGGTGCATACCTCGAGCGACTATTTCATTGAGTTCGACGGTATCGTAAAATATCTGCAAAACGTCATAGAAAACGACGAAAGCGCAAGCGGACAAAAATGGGCAGACCAGTTCCAGACTGTATGCCAATGTCCCGAATGCAAAGGACAAAGACTGAACCGGGAATCGCTGTCGTACCGAATATGGGACAAGAACATATCGGAAGTGGCCGACATGGACATCGCCGAACTGAAGGAATGGCTCATGGAAGCACAAAAACACCTGACCGAACGCCAACGCCGCATAGCTGACGAAATAATAAAGGAAATCATCACGCGCGTCGACTTCATGCTCGAAGTCGGTCTTGATTACCTTTCGCTAAACCGTCAATCAGCAACTCTGTCGGGAGGCGAAAGCCAACGGATAAGGCTTGCGACGCAAATCGGATCGCAACTTGTCAACGTGCTATACATACTCGACGAACCGAGCATCGGCCTGCACCAACGCGACAACGACCGATTGATAAAATCATTGAAAGAGCTGCGCGACTTGGGCAACACCGTAATCGTTGTCGAACACGACAAGGACATGATGCTCAACGCCGACTACATAGTAGACATCGGGCCTAAGGCCGGACGGCGTGGCGGCGAAGTGGTTTTCCAAGGCACGCCGGCCGAAATGCTAAAACAGCACACCATAACGAGCCAATACCTTAACGGCGAAATGAAAATAGAAGTGCCGGCGAAACGACGCGTGGGAAACGGCAAGAGCATTATAATACACGGGGCATCGGGCAACAACCTGAAACATGTTGACGTGGAGTTCCCACTCGGCAAACTAATAGTCGTCACGGGCGTAAGCGGCTCTGGTAAATCAACACTGATAAACGAGACTCTTCAACCCATACTTAGCCAACACTTCTACCGCTCGCTGAAAAAGCCCATGCCATACGATTCGATCGAAGGCATAGAGCATATCGACAAGGTGGTGAACGTCGACCAAAGTCCGCTCGGGCGCACGCCGCGTTCAAATCCGGCCACATACACGGGAGTATTCAGCGACATCCGCGCGCTTTTCGTAAACCTGCCCGAAGCTAAAATACGCGGATACAAACCGGGGCGGTTCTCGTTCAACGTAAAAGGCGGACGCTGCGAGGTTTGCGGCGGAAACGGATATAAGACAATAGAAATGCGCTTCCTGCCCGACATAATGGTGCCATGCGAAGCATGCCACGGCAAACGCTACAACCGTGAGACATTGGAGGTAAGGTATAAAGGTAAAAGCATTGCCGACGTACTCGACATGACAATCAACCAAGCCGTGGAATTCTTTGAGAACGTGCCTGACATACTGCGTAAGATAAAGACGATACAGGACGTCGGTCTCGGATACATCAAACTCGGGCAGCCGTCCACCACCCTGTCGGGAGGAGAAAGCCAACGGGTCAAGCTCGCAACGGAACTGAGCAAAAGGGATACGGGCAAAACGATGTACATCCTCGACGAGCCTACCACCGGACTACACTTCGAAGACATACGCATACTTATGGACGTGCTCCAGAAACTCGTAGACCGCGGCAACACCGTAGTGATTATCGAACACAATCTCGACGTTATAAAACTTGCCGACCACATCATCGACATGGGGCCCGAAGGAGGACGCGGCGGAGGAATGGTGCTTTCAGCCGGTACGCCCGAAGAGGTAGCAATGAGCAACAAAGGATTTACACCGATGTTCCTAAAGAAAGAACTTTCTATTAATTCATAATGCATAATGCACAATTCATAATGCATAATGCATAATGCACAATGCATAATGCATAATGCATAATTACCTGCGTATAGAAGTTATATAAAGGCAAACCTTAAACCGTCTGCGGACAAATTGTGCATTATGAATTATGAATTGTGCATTATGAATTGTGCATTATGAATTGGTTAAAACCTCGTCATGAACTCGATTACGATCTTATCCCTTTCCGATGGTTTGGCTACCGCCCCGTCACGATAGAAATACTTTTCATAATTCAAACGTATGTCTGACACGAACGGCAAGTCAAGGCTGAACGTAAGTCCGCCCGTCAAGCGCGAACGCTGGTAATCGTTGATGACAAGCGAGCCTTCAATGTCTTCTTCTCCGTCAAGATAGCGTTTGCCGTCGCTGTGGTCGGTCATATAATCGTAACGCACAAGCGGCGAAATCTTCTTGAAGAAACAATTACGTAAAGGTATGTCGTAGCTGACAAATGCGTCGAGGGCGTGAACCGCCTTGAATGCGTCGTCCTCATAATGTTTGTAAAGATACTCAACCTCGGCGTGCCAACCGTGAGCGTGATAGTAAGCGCCGGCATCGTACATCATCACCGATACGTTGTCTGGTTTTATTTTCTGCGTACTCAACGTCAAGTTGAAACCACGCGGGAAAAACATTTGTGCCTTAGCCGAGAAATTGACATTACTCGTCCAAAAATCTTTTTGGTTGGTCAGTCCCGAGCCGTTGAACATTCCGGCCTCGAGTTTCATCGGGAAACCGGCCTTGAACGAATATCCCACGGTAGCGCCTACGTCGCGCACATTGCCCACCTGCTTGGCTATGAACGAACGGTTTGCGAAATACTGCAAATGCGGCGAGCGGTGCGCGTCAATCGTAAACGGAGCGCGCATCTGCCCGATCGTGAAATCCAACCCACGCACAAGTTTCAGGCGCGTATATGTATCGAGCATCTTTATCTGTCCTTCGTCTGAAAGGTCGATTTCAACCTTATATGACACAACCTTCGTCAAGTCGCCGTCAAGGCTCACACGGGCATTGCGCACTTGGAAACGCCCTTCGCCCTCGCCCGTCTGGTATTCATACTTACCACGTATAGTCCCGTGGGCTTTAGGCGTGCGGTCCACCTCGTCGTCGTTTTCAGCCACGGCAGGCGCAACGGCGAAAAGCGGCAATAACAATGCTGACAATATAAATTTCTTTTTCATTATGCAGTCGGTTATTTTTTTGCAAAAGTAAGCATTAAGTATTACAAAGACGTTACAAAACAAATATGAATAAATTAAGTTTAGTAACTTTGCATCATCTTAGAATAAAACTCAAACGCTATGACCGTACAAAAAGAAATCACACTAAAAGCAAGGGGAAGGGGCTTCCACCTTGTCACGGACGAAATTACCAGCCAACTGCCGCCGCTTCCGCAAACGGGCCTTCTCAATTTGTTCGTAAAGCACACCAGTTGCGGACTATGCATCAACGAAAACGCCGACCCCGACGTGCGCACCGACATGGAAAGCATATTCAACAAGCTCGTGCCTGAGAACCAGCCTTATTACACGCATACCCTCGAAGGCCGCGACGACATGCCGGCGCATGCAAAATCCGTCATATCCGGCGTAAGCCTCAACATACCTATTACAAACGGGCGGCTCAACCTCGGAACATGGCAGGGCATATACCTATGCGAATACCGCAATCATGGTGGAAACAGACGGATCGTGGCAACTGTATTATAACGCGAGTTCAGCATAAATATAAATGGACATTCATATTTTTCAAAAAGCATCCGTTTGAAGTGCAAAAGGCAACCTCTTGATATGTAATAAGCATCTTTTTGCATAGTGAAAGGATGCCTTTTAGGAAAGCGGAAAGGAATGTGCTAAAAGTATTTTTATTAAGCGTATTTTACCGTCACAATGTCACAATAGTACGTATGCCATTGTAAGCCAATACGTTACGACGTGACATTAAGTTCATGCGACTTTCACCACTGTCACACGCACATGTGACGGTGGTGAAAGTCGCATGAACTTAATGTCACCGCATAACAATTTGGTTGTCAGCACGTTGCATGGATTTGTGACATTGTGACGATAAAATGCGGTTTAGATTATAACGGGAACAGCAGCGGAAGCACGAACACCATGACGATGCCCATGATAAGCTGAAGGGGCAAACCAACCTTGACGTAATCCATGAACGTATAACGACCGGCCTGCATCACCAGCGCGTTAGGCGGGGTTGAGAACGGCGAGGCGAAACACATGCTTGCGCCCAACGCCACGGCAAACAAGAACGGATAAGGACTGAGCCCACTCTCTACGGCCGACGTCAATGCTATCGGCGACATAAGCACGGCCGTGGCCGTGTTGCTTATGAACATTGTAAGCAACGAAGTAGTAAAATATATTCCGGCAAGCAGCACATACGGGCCGTAACCTCCGAGGCCGCTGACGAGCGAATGGGATATGGCCGCCGACGCACCGGTCTTCTCCAAGGCCACCGACATCGGCAACATCGCCGCTATGAGAACCACGCTCTCCCAATTGATCGTCTTATACGCCGCCTCAACGTTACGGAAACATCCCGTCAATACCATTAGCACGGCGGCAATCATGACGGCTGTGACAGGAGCTACGGGGATGAAGTCGAACACCATCATCGCTATCATCAACAGCATTATGCAGGCCGCAAGCGGAGCCTTATAGTCGAGCGTAACCTTAGCTGCCTCTTCGAGCGGCTGGCCAAGCACTACCCAGTTCTCCTCCTCGTTGCTCAACCGGCTGATGTTTGCCCACGTACCCTGCACGAGCAGCACGTCGCCTCCATGTAGGCGCACGTCGGCCAAATCTTCCATTATATACTCGCCTTTACGCCTTATGCCTACGACGTTGATGCTGTATTTCGCACGGAAGCCTGATTCTTTCAACAGTCGGTTGACAAGGCGCGACGTAGGCAGCAGCACTATCTCGGCTATGCCTATGTCGTAAAAATCCAAACCGCCCTGCCCTTCACCGCCGGTATGGCTTTTGTCCGGCTCGGCAAGTCCGTATTCCGCAGCGAAACGCACAGCCTGATCCTTTTCACCGGTCAAATAAATTATGTCGCCTTCGTTCAATACCGTCCGCGGCCCGGCAAGCATTTGGTTGACGTTCTTTATCAGTCCCTTTTGGCGTGTCGTCTCGCGCCTTACCTCCAACACGGTCAGCCCGTAGCGGTTCTGAACGTCGAGCTCGGCTATCGTCATACCCTTGATTGACGATTCTTGCCCGACGACATACCTCGACAGATTGTCGGCAAGGTGGTACTCGCTTACCAATTGCTCAAGCGATTTCGCCTTGGCCTTGCCTTTTTCGCCTCCGCCGCCTTTCTTTGCAAGCATCAATTTGCTAAGAGGCAACAATACTATTATGCCGACGGCAATACAAATCAGTCCTACGGGCGTGAATGAAAAGAACGACAACGGTTCATATCCGGCATCGGTCAACACATCCTGAATCACAAGGTTCGGCGGAGTACCTATCAGCGTAAGCATGCCGCCGAGGCTGCTCGCAAAAGCCAACGGCATGAGCAGGCGGCTGGCGTTAATACGCCCCTTTGCCGCAAGGCTTACTACGATAGGCAGCATCAGCGCCACCGTGCCGGTGTTACTCACGAAAGCGCCTATCGCCGAAGTTACCACCATGACAAGCAGGAACAAACGCAACTCGCTGTCGCCTGCCAACTTCATGATGCGTCCGCTTATCATCTTAGCCAATCCAGTCTGGAATATTGCTCCGCCGACAACGAACAGCCCGACCATCATTATCACCACCGAATTGGAAAAGCCCGACAATGCCTCGTCTGGGGTCAGTATGCCGAAAACCATAAGCAATATCAGGGCGCAAACGGCCACTACGTCAGAACGGATCTTGCCTATGGCGAAAAACAATGCGGAAACCGCAAGAATAACCAATGTCAATATCATAATTGTGGGGTTGTACGGTTATGAGGTTATGAGGTTATGGGGTTATGAGGTTGTGGGGTTATGAGGTTATGAGGTTATGAGGTTATGAGGTTATGAGGTTATGGGGTTATGGGGTTATGGGGTTATGGGGTTATGAGGTTATGGGGTTATGGGGTTATGAGGTTATGGGGTTGTACGGTATAAAGTTGTTTCTCACCTCCTCACTTTCTCACCTTCCCTTCGCCTTTGATTCGCAAATTTACTAAATTAATGCAAACAAGCATGCCTTAAACATTCTTTTTTACTAACCTTTAACGTCTTTGGGCAAAAAAGCGTAATTTTGCATCATACTAAACGAAAATAAGGACAATGGATATATTTGCAAAAAAGATAAGCGAAGCACTCAACCTTAACGCACGCAGTGTTGACAACACGCTGCAACTGCTCGACGAAGGTTGCACGATCCCATTCATAAGCCGTTACCGCAAGGAACGCACCGGAGGACTCGACGAAGTGCAGATAGCCCGAATAAACGAAATGGGCGAACGCCTGAAAGAAACGGCGAAACGCAAGGAAACGATAATAAAGACAATAACTGAACAAAACAAGCTGACGCCCGAACTTGAAAAACGCATCAACGACTGTTGGGACAATACCGAACTTGAGGACATCTACCTGCCATACAAGCCCAAACGCCGGACACGGGCGCAAACAGCACGCGAACGGGGACTCGAGCCGTTGGCCATGACAATCATGATGCAACGCGAGCCGAACCCCGAACAAGCGGCCGAACGCTTCGTAAAAGGCGAAGTAAAAACCGTGAAGGAAGCAATAAACGGCGCACAAGACATAATAGCCGAAAACATCAGCGAGAACGAACGCTCACGACAGACGCTGCGCTCGGTTTTCAGGCGAGAAGCCGTGATAACATCTAAATTAAAAGCAAACAGGCAGACGGGAAGACAAGGCACGGAAGACAAGGCAGCCACCGTTGGCGGCAACTCGCCTGCCGACAAAGCGGAAAAGTACTCTGACTATTTCGATTTCTCCGAACCGCTGCGCCGGCTTCCCTCCCACCGCCTGCTGGCCATACGCCGGGGCGAAGCCGAAGGGATACTGAAAGTAAGCATATCGCCAGACGACGGCGAATGCGTGGAACGGCTGAAACGGTTCTACGTCAGAGGATGCAACAAATGCTCGGAACTGGTGGCAGAAGCCGTCGAAGACTCCTACAAGCGCTTGTTGAAGCCGTCGATAGAAACAGAATTTGCCACGCTGAGTAAAGAGCGCGCCGACGACGAGGCGATAAAAGTATTTGCCGACAACCTACGGCAATTACTCTTAGCCGCCCCGCTCGGGCAAAAGCGGACAATGGGCATCGACCCAGGATTCCGCACCGGATGCAAAGTTGTCTGCCTCGACGCCCAAGGCAACCTGCTGCACAACGAGACGATATTTCCCGACTTCTGCCTTAGCGGCAGACAAAACGGCAACGCCGCCGAACGAATAAACGACATGATAACCAAATACCGCATAGAGGCCGTCGCCATAGGCAACGGCACGGCAAGCCGTGAAACAGAATCGTTCATCAGACAAACACTTCCATCGACTGACGAGTTTTTAAATGACAAGCAGAAGGCAAGGAAAGAGCAGAAAAGCGACAAGGCCAATATCCTAATCAACCCGTCTGCCAAAAATATCCAACTATTCGTAGTAAGCGAAGACGGCGCATCGGTATATTCAGCCTCGAAGACGGCACGCGACGAATTTCCCGACAAAGACGTAACCGTGCGCGGAGCCGTCAGCATAGCGCGGAGGCTGATGGATCCGCTGGCCGAACTCGTAAAAATCGACCCGAAAAGTATCGGCGTAGGCCAATACCAGCACGACGTAGACCAAACGAAACTGAAACGCAGCCTCGACATGACAGTTGAGAGCTGCGTAAACTCAGTAGGCGTAAACCTCAACACGGCGAGCAGCCACCTCTTGACATACGTCAGCGGACTCGGCCCCACACTCGCCCAAAACATCGTGAACTACCGTGCGACAAACGGCCCGTTCGCCTCGCGCAGCCAGCTTAAGAAAGTGCCGCGGCTCGGCCCTGCCGCATACGAACAGTGTGCAGGATTCCTACGCATACCCGGAGCCGCGAATCCGCTCGACAACACTGCCGTCCATCCTGAAAGCTATAAGATAGTAGAGCGCATGGCCGCCGATTGCGGATGCACCGTGGCCGAACTTATCAGCAACAAGGAAAAGCGAAACGGCATCGACCTCGGCCGTTACGCTACGCCAACGGTAGGCATGCCCACCCTCACCGATATTATGGCCGAGCTCGAAAAACCGGGACTCGACCCACGAGGCCAAGCCGAAGAATTTTCGTTCGACGACGGCGTGCGTACTATCGACGACCTACGGCCGGGCATGGTGCTGCCGGGCATCGTTACAAACATAACAAACTTCGGCGCGTTCGTCGACATAGGCGTCCACCAAGACGGACTCGTACACATATCACAACTCGCCGACCGCTACGTCAGCGACCCGCTGCAAGTCGTCAGCCTGCGCCAACACGTCAGCGTGACCGTCATCGGCGTCGACCGCAAACGCAACCGAATATCGCTGTCGATGAAGGGGTAAATAAAAGGGTGAAAAGGTGAAAAAGTGAAAAAGTGAAAAGGTGAAAAAGCGATTTTACAGCATATCTCATCGAAATGCTATTTTACCCTTTTACTTTTTTTCACCTTTTCACCCTTTCACTTTTTCACCTTTTTCACCTTTTATTCACCCTTGAATTACTGTTTAACGAGTTTCAGGCCGCACTCAAGCCCGTCCATACCACTGAGCAGCGACGTTGCGGTCTTAAGCGTCGTATTCTGCGATATGTCGCCGAGCACGTTCACGTACTCAAGCAATTTCGACACATCCATTACGATCAACAGGTTGTTGCCGTCGAGCTGCGTCGTACCGACTATCTGCGACACGCGGCCGCCGTACTTAAGTACTATATTCTTGTCCTCAACCGTGTAAGTGCCCTTCACCGTCTTGCCGAGCAGCGCCTGGGTAAAGTTGCCGTCCTCGTCGAACGTCATCGTAACGCACCCTTTCTTTACGCCGAAGCCTTCGAGCTTGCTCCTGAGCTTCTCTTCCACGGCCGACGCCGCCAACTTGCCGCCCAAGTTCTTAAGCGCATTGTCGCCCGTCAGCACAACAGCCGGCTCTTCGTACACCCATGTACCGACAATCTTGTCCTTCGTCGCAACCTTGTCGCCGGAGAAGATGCTCGTCAAGGCCGAGATTATGCCGCCCTGCTGCCCGTTGTCACTGGACGACCGGTCCTTGTCGGCTGACTCCGTTTTCTCTTTCGCCCCTGACACGACGTTCTTCAACACATTACCGAGATCAAACTGCGCGTCGGCATCCATGCTGACGGCAAACGCGGCACACAACAGCACGCCCTTCAATAAAAAACTTTTCATATATTATTACAAATTCTTAAAATTGTACTACCGTCTTTTAACCACGCAACATGGAATCACCCCAACACAGGTACGAGATACTTGGCCATAAGGTATCCGCCGCCCATTAGCCAAACGAACAGGATGAAGGCAAGCACGAACGGCTTCGCCCCGGCCTTCTTAAACTTGTCTATGCTCGTCTCGGCACCGAGGGCCGTCATGGCCATCGTCAGCAGGAACGTGTCAAACGTGTTGATGAAACCCACTACGGCAGCCGGCAACAAGCCTAACGAATTGAAACCTATCACCACAAGGAACAACACCGCAAACCAAGGCAAACGTATCTTGCCGCGCTCACCGCCGCCGTTCTTCAACGCCGCGCGCATTACGCCGTAACTGATTATAATGAGCACGGGCACAAGCATCATCACACGTATCATCTTTACGATTATCGCCGAATCAGACACCTCTTTACCCATAGCGTTGCCGGCACCGACCACATGCGCAACCTCGTGCACCGTCGAGCCGGTGAACACACCCATCTCGCGAGGAGAAAGGTCGAACACGCCGTTGCGGTAAAGCAACGGGTAAACAAACATGGCCAAAGTGCCGAATATCACGACGGTAGACACGGCCACGGCCGTCTTATAAGGCTTCACGCGGATGGCCGACTCCGTGCCCAGCACGGCCGCCGCCCCGCAAATGGCGCTACCAACCGACGTAAGGAGCGCTATGCCCCTGTCCATCTTCATAAGCCGCCCTATCAGCACGCCGCCGAGAATGGTCACCGTTACCACCACCGCATCGACCACAATGGCAGCCAACCCCACATCGGCCACGTTTTGGAACGTCAGCCTGAAACCGTACAGGATGATGCCTATGCGCAAAACGCGCTTCGAACAAAACTGTATGCCCGGCACCCACGTTTCAGGCAGGTTATTGCGCAGGCTGTTGGCGTAAAGCATGCCGAGGACAATGCCGACAATCATCGGACTTAACGACAGGCTCTTAACAAAGCCCATGCCGCCTATGTAGAACGCGGCGCACGAAAACAACGCTATAAGCAACACGCCGTGGAGCATGCTGCTACGCTTTTCTGTCAACATATAAAAAACTTTCAAAAAAAACTTTCAACGCCGCAAAGGTAATAATTAATTTCCATACGGCCAAACAACGGCGCTACGACGCGTCAAAATTCAGGCCACGACGCGTAGTCGGCAGCCTCGTTGCCGTCGGCCGGCGAACCATGCCCGGCAAAAGCGCCCATACCACCGGGAAGCCAGCCACACAGGGTTGAAACCACGACAGCCCCCAACAGGGCGACGATAACGCCGAGCACGACAACAGCCCTCCGCTGAGCACGCACACGGGCCATCACCGCCCGCAACGCCCCGACACCGGCCGGGCGCTCGGCCGCATTGCGGCGCGTACAGACCTCAGCGGCACGCATCATACGCCTGTCGCCCGTAGCTGCAGCCATGTCCCTCATCACCATTCCAAGCGAATACATATCGGAGCGCACGTCGGCCTTTGCGCCCGGCAACAGCTGTTCGGGAGCGATGTAGCCCGACGTACCGCCCGGCTGTTTCAACATCTCGAAAGCGTCGCTGTCGGCCAAGCTGAAGTCGACAACCTTTACGTTGTGCCCGTTATGCGTAACCATTATATTTGAAGGTTTCAAATCGCGGTGCACCACCTGCTTGCCGTGCATGTAATCAACGGCCCCGGCCGCCTGAGCGGCTATCCTGCGGGCCAACGCCCTCGTCAGCGAACCTTCTTTTATAATACTCTCAAGCGTGCAACCGTCAACCCGTTCCATTACGATGACCTGACCTAGATCGCCGACATCCTCCATGCCTATAGTCCTACAGATGCACGGATGGTCGAGCTGCAAGCCTATCTCGAACTCCTTGGCCAAAGCCCTGCGGTACAGCGGCGTGTAAAGATAGTCTGCCTTAAGGCACTTAAGCACGTAAGCCTTGCCGTACCTTGAGGCATAAAAAAGGCGCGTATGCCCATGAGGCGAGACATAAAACTCGCGCAAGCCGGCAAACCCGTCGTGCACGCCCACGCCCGCAGCGGCATCAACCTCGTCGTCGATCCGCCCCACATATCCCGACGTCCTTACGCCGCCATCGTCATTCACCGCCATCGCCCACAACATTAATTATGGTCAAACCACCGTTGCGCCCCGCAACAAACGGAGCGGTGCGCCCACCGTCGCGCTCGACGTAAGGCAGGTAAAGCGGCTGTTGCTTGATAAAGCATCCGGCCACGAACCGGTCGCCCTGCCTGAGCTTGCTATTGGCCGAAGCTGCCACCTCGTAAACGCCGCCGCCGAGATAAGCCAAGCGCAAAAGCCTGTTGGGACTCCAGCCGATCTCAACCTCGGCCCCAGGACGCAGCCCGCTGCTTGTAAGCTGGCAAGCGTCGAAAAACGAGGAGTTATACCTCACGCTCGTCTTCAGCCACGACTTGAATGCCGCGAAATCCTTATGCCCCACATAGCGCGCAAGCACGTCGAGCGTGCAAGTGCGCGGCTTATGCGTGTCGCCCACATAACCCCACAGGCGCTTCAGCGTCGACGCAGACAAGCGCATGCCCGCCTGGTGGCATACGTGCAGCGAAAATTCCTCGAAGTCGGTCGTAGTGCCAAGCACACGGCCATACCTACGCTCTACGAGCAGCTTCAGCTCCTCAATCTCAGGTGTTCCCATATCATGAATTTCCTTTCTTACTATTCTACTACTTTTACTACTTAACTACTTAACAAAATCACATTCCCACGATATTGTCAAACATACCCCACGAACGGTCGGCCTTATACATGCCCACGCTGCGCTGCGGAACATGCAACACGCATGTTGAGAACAACTCGGCGTAATCCGTGGCGAACGCGTCGGCGTTGCAAACCGGAGGATACACTGCCTCTACATACAGATGCTCCAACGGGCAACCGTCGAAGGCGTAATCGGACACAAACTCGAGGCCGGCCCCGAGCCTTACCGCTCTGAGCCGGCGGCACGCCTGGAAAGTAGCCGTAGGCAGCAGCCTGAGCGAGGCCGGCATGACGGCCTCTTCGACCAAGCTGCCGTAAAACACGCCCTGCCCCAACTCCTCAAGTCCGTCGGGCAGCGTAAAACCCGTTATCGAGCAACCGCTGAAAGCATAGTCGCCAACGGCGGTAACCGTCTCGGGCAACACATAACCGCCAGTCTTACCCATCGGGAACCAAACAAGGCGCGTCACCTCTGCGTCAAACAATACGCCGTCGACACTGGCGTAACGCACGTTGGCCGCCGACACTCCGACCGACTCCAGCCGGGCGCAGCCGGCCGACGGGGCAACATCCTCGGCCGAGGCAGGAATAGTAAGCTCCGTAAGCGAGCCGCAATCAAGGAAAGCGTCCCTCTCAACCACCTTGACCGTCGACGGCAACGCAACCTCGCTGACGCCGCATCCGGCGAACAAACCGTAGCCTACGACGTCGTCGGCCGAATAACGCGAACCGTCGTAACTGCCGCCGCCGGCCACTATCCGGGCGTCGGTCATGTCGACCACGGCCAGACTTCCACCGGCGGGCCGGCCGTTAATATCGCGCCCCATCATACGGCGGAGCACGCAAAGGTCGTCGCCGTTCATCGGCCCGGCGAACGACAACGAGACAAACCCGTCCCAACCGTCGCCGACCAACGATTCGAGCGAGCCCGGCTCGACCGTCACCACGGCGTCGGCCGTAGCATACACCAAGGTCGCGCCGCGCCCCTCGCCCACCCTGCTGACGGCGTAAGGGCACAGTTCATAAGACGAATGGCGCTTCAACCCGTCTACGTAGACGCGCCACGAACCGCCGCCGACACTAACCGCAACGGCCTTCAGCGTGTCGGTCGAACCCGTCTCGGTTACATAACAACCCGTTTCCGTAACGGCCTCGCCGCCGTCAGACACAATCTCATAACCCACTATCGCGCTCATGGGGCCGTGGCCGAGAAGGACAGGGTCGCCGACCGAAGGGAGCTCGTTAGGCATGGTCGAGAAACCGCCTACGCCGCTGCACAACGTTACGCGCCCGTTGTCGCCACACAGCCGGAACGAATACTCCGTGCCAGCCGTAAGACCCGCCAACCTGTAAGAAACGCGCCCGTCGGCGCCGGCCGACAGCTCCGGCGACACCGAATCAAAACTGCCGCCGGCACCGTAGACGAACCACAACCGCGGCACATCGGCACCGCCCTGCACCTCAACTCCGCCCGTTACCGTAGCCTCGGTACGCGTAACGTCCTCAGCACCTACGACGTAAAGCCTCGGCTCAATGTTGTCGGGAGCGTCGTCACTGCCACACGACACAAAAGCGGCAAACACCGTAAAAAACAGCAGAATCCTCAATTTATCCATATACTAAAAAATCCGTTTATAAAAACAACCGCGGAAACAGCCCTACAATATCCTTATACCCACGCCGACAACCGCCTGCCATTGCCTGCCGGCCAACGTAAGCGCCGAAGCCGACACGCAGAGCCGCTTATACGAAAACAGCACGCCGGCCTCGGCGGCAACGCCGCGACGAGACAGGCCGCCGTTCAGCACATAGCCCCCGCCCTCGCTTGCGGCAAGCTGCCACGCCACATCCGAACGGCCGTAACCGCCGCCGTAAAACAAACCGAGCCACGGACACAAACGATGAGCCAGGCCGGCGGTAACGGCAAAGTTCGACCGGCGCACCCGGCCCGTATAATAAGGCTTAACGCCGTCACCCGGCAAGAAACCGTCCTCGTCACAATTTCCGACCGTGGCACCGACACGGCGCAAATCTGCCTGGGCATGCAGATAAAAGCCGTGCCGCCTGAACACACCCACCATGACGCCCCACGACGGACCGCCCGGATGGAACGCCGCCGTAAACAACGCATGGGCACGCAATTCCAGGCGGGGCCTGCGCTTCTTGCGCTTACTTACTACAACGGTATCGGTAACCGTCCTTGTCAATACGACAGTGTCGCGCTCTACAACAGCCGGTGGCTTAGGAATGTCTATTTCCAACTCATAAACGACATGCCCCTCAAGCGGCTTTTCAAAACGGTAATTCCTCAACACGCCCCACCGTGGATGTTTGATAGTCAACAATTTTGACCCCTGCGGCAAGTAAAGCCATATCTCGCCCACCTCGTTACGCCGCTTCACGATGCCCAACGGCGAAGAAAAAGCAAAGTCGGCAGGAGCGACAACCTTAACAAGAGCACACGCATCACCGTTCAAATCACGAACCGGAGACACAAACGCACTTACGTCGTTAGGCAACACCTTAACTCCGGCAACCTTAAAACCGACAGCAGACGAATCACTAACCGCCGGCGCGAAAGCAACACCAGACGCGACCGAACCGTAACCGGCAACCGACACGACCGGCATAACCACCACCACGATCAACACCGCCAACCTATACATTTTTTTGCAAGAGCTAAAAAAGTTTACTTTCAACGCCGTCAATTTTAAAAATATCCGCAATCAGCCTAATACTTACATCCCTCCTAAGAAGTCGGCAACCGACTTTTTAAAATAGGATGTATGTATTTGGGCTGATTGCGGATATTCATTTTCACTTTATTCCATATTAAAATCGCTTATACTTATAACATCGCCGGAACCTTTAACATCAGCAGCCGGCTGCCACGTCCGCACATATATGCGAGGCATCGCATCGTCGCGGAAATCCCATAACAAGAACAACCACCCGTCGTCAGAATACCTGTCACTGGCATACCGTTGGCGCAGGCTTACGCCGTATATGCCGTCTATTGTAGGATGGCGCATTATGCGGAAATCAGAAAACCCAACGTCGATTTTCTTATTTGCGGCAAACGCCGCCTGCAAACGCGACAAATATCCATCCTTCGTGCGAAGATAATATTCAACACGCTTATCCGCGACATATCCTCCGCCCTTTGAAACAACTTTTACAACATTACCGACTATTATCAACGCATCGTCGCTGAAAACCTGACGTAGGAAATCAATATCCTTAGTGACATACGCTGTTCGGAAATGCTCGCAGTAATTCAGGATAACACGCCGCCGCCCGGCGTCGCCAACACTTAACTTACCCGACAACACTTTCACCGCCTCGTTATAAAACGGATTGTTCTTTTTCAGCTTACGAAGGTCTTCGTCATCCAACGCGCGCGGTTGCTCCCCAACACGCCCTGCTTCGCCGCCGTCAATGCGTTCACCGCCACCGGCGGCCTTGCTATCAACCGCGAAGTCCGCGCTTTCATGAACCGCCTGCTCGTAACCGTCGGAACGTTTGTCGTCGTACATAAAGGTAACGATGCCGTCCTTATCGACATACCCGCCGCGCCCGGTAGCCTTCTCACGGAAACGCAACCGTCCGCCCCGGAAGCGGACGTCGAGCAGACAATTACGCACGGGGACGTAAAACAGCGTATGCCCGTCGCCGTCCTCCACGGCGAAGCGCGAATTGCCATGCCCGTCGGTCATCTCGACGAGCATGCGCCCCTCATAAAGGCCGTAACATATCTTGCGCCCATTATTTCCACCAAAGGCGGGCGACAGCCACAAGGCCACCGCCACGCCTCCGAGTATAAGCGCTAATGCCGATAATACGTATATCGCCGTTTTCATTATCCGTTTTTACTGCCAATCCTGTATTTCGCCTCCGATTTCTATCTTAACCTGGTCGGGATTGTCAGATATAACCATGTTGACAAGATGCTCAACGCCTGGCTTGAACTGGAACGTGCTTTCAAACACGTAAGATACGCCTTTCATTACCACCTCTATAAGAGGCATGCGGTTCTCCACGCGTTGTGGCACGACTATCGCCGTAAACATGAAATCACTGTTCTGCTTAGCCTTGATTGTGGCCCTCGTGCCACGCACGTAGCGCGTGGCCACGCCGGCGTTAAGGTCTACCGTAGCCTCGGGCACAGTGTTGTGCACGTACACCTCTGCATCCGTCGGCATGTCGCCCTCAAAGTCCTCGCCTTTGATCAGGCGTATCGTAACCTTGCTCATTATGTGCCTGAAGGTCAGGTTTACGGGCGAATTTGAAGCGCTTACGCCTTCCGTCTTGGCATAAAGGAAATCGCTGGCCTCGTAACCGTCCAATCCGTCAGAGCCTACGGCCGCCGATTGGTCGGTGCTTACACTGAAAGGAAGGTCGCCGATTGAGCTTACATTATTCATATAAGGATAATAAGCATAGGCGTTAAACGTGCCTTCGTCCCAATACAGTGTGCGCCCTGCCGTCCATGCGCCGCCGTTGCATGTCAGAAGCTCGTTGTTTACCAAGTTGCCTCCAATCTCCAACGGAGCGTCCGTAGCGGCTACGAACAGACCTACCTTGTCGCCGTTCTCAAAATCAACGTCGGTCACCCTTGTGCGTTGCGCCGGGTGGGTAACGGTGAACGTCATAGGCGTGTGCCGTGCGTCGACAGGCGCGGGCCGTGCGTCTTCTTCATTAGAGCACGCCGACAACCCCGCCATTATCATAAACGCAAAAAATGCGCATGTTATTATATTCCGTTTCATTTTTTCATATTTTTAGTTAGTCAATGCCTCTTTGCCTTTCTCACCTTTTTCCCTTTAAGCGGACTGCCTTTGTGGATCCGCGGCGGCATCTGGTAGCTATGCATGGTGCGTCCGCTCACCTTCACGTCGGCGTTGCGGGTAACGTTGCCTGCGTCGCGCTTGTCGTTGGCTACGAAGTCCTCGAACGAGTATGTCTCGCCGGCATAGCGTTTAATGCGCTTAACGATGCTCTCGCGGCTTATCGTGCTGTAATAAGGTATGTCGTTGTTCATGCACGAGTTCTGCTCCGAGCGGAACACTCCGCGGTTGTGCATAAAACCGCCTTCGAATATGTCTACGATGTCGCTGTAACGGCTGTCGAAGATGAGGTGGCTCCAAGGCACTTCATGCATCTTGCCGGTAAGCGAGAGGTTGTCGTACCAACCGAGCCCCTTGGCCCAATTGAATTCCAACAAGTGGCCGCAGCACGTACATGAACAGAAATCGATGAACTCGTTATGGTAGATGTATTCGTCGCCGAGCTTGCCGAAACCGTGGCCGCCGGCCTCGTGCTGGATTACTCCGCGCGAGTCGAGCGGATAGCCGTATGTACTCTGCGGACAGAAGGCTATGGCCGAGCCGTCCTCCCACATCTGGCAGATGCCGCCGTAGTCGGTGCTGTTAGGCACTATGATGATGAGCGTTTGGTTCAGGTTGTCTTTCGTTACGGTCGGGGCGTTGAGCGCATAGCTGAATATCTCGTCGTAATCGGCGCGCAGGCCCACTCCGCCCGTGTACGTAGTGTTGAAGCGGTTGTAACGTATCGTGTTCACCGTGCCCACGCCGGTCTCCGTTGAGAGCGGGAATGCCGTATATACGTTGAAATAGCCGCGATACGTAGTATAAGGCTCTATGCCGAAGAAGTATTCAACCTCCTGCTTGATGTTGGCCAAATAGTCGCCGTCGGAGATATTCTCTGCGTCATAGCCGTCGCCGAGTATTACGATGTTGATGCCGCCGTTATTACCACGGGTGGCCTTCTGCAGCGTAAGCCATTCATCTTCACCGTATTGGTAGTCATACTGGGTTACGGTGCACTTGTGTGTGTAGTCCTCGTCCTTCAACTTAAATACAATCTCGCCAGTACGGTCGGCCGATCCTTTGGTCATGGCCTTGATGGTCAACGTAACTTCGGTCTTATCGCCGCCGCTCGTCTGCGACAGCTCGCACCAATCGGGCTTGCTCGCAACTTCCCATTCGCCCTCGGCATCGACAATCAGGGTCTGCTTGTGTTCGGTATTGAGCGCGCAGGCAATCGACGGACGGCAAACCAACTCATGGTGAGCGGCTATACGCTTAAACTCGTTCCAACCTGAAGCCGCTTGGTATTGCTGGATAGCCGATTCGGGAACTTCGAGCGTGAAGTTATCCTTAGGCACGCCTTCAAAAGCTGAGCCTTGTACGTAAGCAGGCATTTCGCCCTTGCAGACAATGCTGCCAATGCCTGTACACATATAGAATGCTTGGTTTTGGATGCTTTCAAGTCCTTCAGGGAAAACAAGCCCTTCAATGCTGCGGCATCCGTAGAATGCGCCTCTACCAATACTTTGTACCTCGTCTGGAATGGTAAGAGTTCCCATAAGCCGCCAACAACCTCCACTATTAGGATCACCGAACGCATAATTGCCAATCGTTCTTAATTTTGCAGGAAGTTTCAACTCACCTGAAAAATCACATCCCGTAAATACATAATCACTTAATACGACCAAATCTTTCGGCAAATCCAGCTCTCCTTTAAAGTGCGCTCCATAAAAAGCCCGTTCGCCAATACTTATAACACCGTCATGCAACGTCAATACTCCGTCAAATCCACAATTATCAAAAGCATGTTCAGGAATAGATGTCACGCCTTGTGGTATTGCAAGATTTCCCGTTAAATTACTACAACCAGAGAAAGCATTATCCTTAATTGTCTTCAGTTTTTCAGGAAGACGTAATTCACCATAAAGATTCTCACAATTGAAAAAAGCCTGGCTTCCTATATATTCCAAATTATTAGGCAAAACAAGCTCGCTCGTAAAACTACATTCCCTAAACGGGCCACCATACCAATAACGCTCCCATCCGTTACCAAGCCTTTCCAGTGTTGTAGGCAAAGACAAAGAACCGGTCATTGAAGAACAATCAACAAACGCTCCGGCCATAACATCAGTAACACCTTCTGGAATAATAAGAGAACCTGTCAGATTCTTACAGCCCTCAAATGCGCCAACGTTTATGATCTTTAACCTATCGGGCAAAATCAACCGCAACAAACTTGTTTTTCCTGACATTGCGCCTTCAGGTATTTCATCTTCGCCATAAGTTCGGGGCTGACAAGCACCGCTGCCGAAATGTAACTCTGTATCAGTCTTAGCAATCTTAACTTCTTTCAGATTGAGTGATTGCAACATATCCATCGAATCACGCATAAAATAAAAGTCAACGCCGTTGATTTCTCCCGTAATCTTCAAGTTCCTAAGTTGCGTATAGTCCTTGTTTGCAGCAATAATTGAGTCTTTCAGATGTCCGGCTGACGAATTTATGATAATATACTCTTTCGCCGTAGCGTCGTGGCTTACGAGGTCGTTCTCCCACGGCGTTATGCTCTCGCTTATAAGCGTAAGGGTGTATTGTCCGCTTTGTGCCTTCTTGTCCACGCGGATGGAGAAGTTGTTCATCTTGCCGGCCACGTATGTGTAAGCCTCGTTCTTAGAGAACTTGTAAGGCACGCCGCCGATGGTTATGCTGAAGAGGGTTGCGCCCGAGGCTACGGTCTGGGGCACAACTATTGCGCGCCATTCGTCGCCGTTGCGGCTGGGCACGGTCATCGTCTGTTCTACGTCGCCCGTAGGGGTCACGGTGCCGTCGGCAAGGTTTATCGTAGCTTCGCGCACGAGGTTGGCTGCAAGCACAATCTTGTCGGTCTGCGCCCATTCGCCCGAGGCGAAGCCCGTGCCTTCTACGAGGGTTACTCGGGCGTTGGCCATGCGGTGGCTCAGGGGCAGGCGTATCACGCTGGTTGTCGGGGCCACGTTGGCCACCTTGCCCCAAAGGAAGTCGCTGGCCTCATAGCCGCCCATTTCGCCGTCGGCCGACTCGGTGCTTTGGTCGCGCTGCACGGTGAAGGGGTAAGCGTCTATGCTCTCAGGACTTCCGTAGGGGTAATAGCCGTAGACGTCTATCGGCGTATGCTTGTCTTTCCAATAGAGGTCGTAGGCGGACGTCCAGCTGTAGTCGGCCTCGTTGAAGGTGTGGCGCACGTTGTCGCCGCGGTTGCCGCTTACCTGGAGAGTGCCCGGCTCGTTGCCCTCGTAGTCTACGATGTAAACGCCCATCACGTCGCCGTCGCAGAACCCATTGTCGTTCACTCGGGTGACGGCCAGTTGGTCGATCTCTCCCGACAGGTTTATGCGATCGGTTCCGCCCGAGGCGGGACCGTCGCTAAACAAGTCGTCTGAGCATGCCGCGAACGCCATCGACGCCGCAAGCACGCATATATAATAAATGTGTCGGTTGGTCTTCATATTTCTTCTTTTTTAAGTTGACAAGTTATCAGCAGACGAGCAGACAAGGAGATTTGCCTTGTTTTTTTAGTTGACAAGTTATCGGCAGACGAGCAGACAAGGAGATTTGCCTTGTTTTTTTAGTTGACAAGTTATCGGCAGACGAGCAGACAAGGAGATTTGCCTTGTCGCTGAAAACTTGTCTGCTTGTCACTCGTCTGCTTGTCTGCTAAAATAAACTATTCCGCAGTGCCTCCGTTGTCGGTGCCGTCGTCCTCCCACTGGCCTATCGTTACGTTGATGCCGTTGCTGGTCTTGCTGAGGGTTACGGTGAACTTATGGCGCTTGCCGCCCTCGAAGGTGAATGCCTTGGGCAGATTGAAGTCGCGGCCGTCAACGGTTACGGTTATCAGGTTGCCTTGGCCTACGCTTTGGGGCACGATAAGGGCCTTGTAGGAGCCGTCGGCGAGGAGCGGCTTTACAGACGTGGCCGAACCGGTAGCAGTGACCGCCGCCGTGGCAAGGTTGACGGTTGCGTTTGTCTTTACTCCGTTTATCTTTACGGCTACGTCGGCGGCGGCGAGGCTTTCTTCGGTGAAGCCGTTGCCGGCAACGAGCGTTATCAGCATTTGGCTCATGGCGTGGCGCGCGGTTATGCTGACGGCGGCCTCGGTCGGCGCTATGTCCTTTGCCGAGCCTATCAGCAGGTCGCCGGCCTTATAGGCGGCCTCGGTGCTTTGGTCGGCCTTCACGCTGAAGGGCATGGCCTTGACATCGCTAATGGTGGCGGTGTAGGGATAGTAGAGGTAGAAGTCTGCGTGGGTCTTGTCGTCGAGCCAGTAAACGGGCGAGTCGGGCGCCCATGTGCCGTTATAAGTAAAGCGCATGTTGTCTACGTAGTTGCCCTTAGCCTGCAAGTCTGAAGCCGTACCGTCGGCCTTGCGGTTCACCACGTAGAGTCCTATCTTGTCTCCGGCCTCGAAGGCGTAATCCGTCGCCCTTGTAGGATTGACAACGGTGGTTATCCTTATGGGCAGTTTCTCAACCGGCGAAGGTGTGTCGGGCACGTCGGGTTCGTCAGCCACTCCCCCGCCTCCTGACGAGCATGCGCCCAACAGCAGCGGTGCTAATGCAAAAAGCATGAATTTTGTCGTCTTCTTCATAATCTTACAGGTTTTAAAAGGTTGGTATTTCTTTTTAAGCAGACATTGCCTTTAGTTGACAAGTTGACCAGCAGACGAGCAGACAAGGAGATTAGCCTTATCTTTTTAGTTGACAAGTTATCAGCAGACGAGCAGACAAGGAGATTTGCCTTGTCTTTTTAGTTTACAAGCTCACAGTTGGCAAACAGGCAAGGATATTTGCCTTGTCGCTGAAAACTTGTCTGCTTGTCACTGACTGCTTGTCACTTGTCTGCTTGTCACTTGTCTGCTTGTCACTTGTCTGCTTGTCACTGACTACTTGTCACTGACTGCTTGTCTGCTGCAAAGTTAAGAAATAAAAAAACACGAAACAAGTTCATAATGGTTCATAGGCGAAAATATATCGAAATGTAAAAAAACAGGCAACGGGCCATGCCGTAAAGACGGTCGGATAACGCCGTGTAACTATCTGATTGTCAACTACATTTCAATATACGGTCTTTCAGGGCGCAGAATGCGGCATATTGCGGCATGAAAGGATGCCTTTCGGCGCATGAAAGGCACCCTTCGGCCATTACGCCCCAAGCTCGTAAACCGGGCCGGCAACGCCGCGTCGCATCACGTCGACGGGCAGCGACGCAAGCCCCGGCCGCCCCGAGGCGGCCAGGGCGGCGCGCACGGCGGCGAGGGCTACGTCGGGGCGGTTGTTGTCGGCACTGAGGTGGCACAGCCATACGTGGCGCAGGCGGTCGGACGCATAAGCGGCTACGGCGGCTGCGCACTGGCCGTTTGACAGGTGGCCGTCACCGCCGGCCACGCGGCGCTTTAGGCTTACAGGATAACGGCCGGCCCAGAGCATGGCCTCATCGTAATTAGACTCTATTATAAGATAGTCGGCTGCGGCCACGGCCTCGGCCATGACCGGCGTCACGCACCCGGCGTCGGTTATAAGGCTAAGGGTTACCGTGCCTGCGGTTATCTTATAGCCTACGTTGTCGAGACTGTCGTGAGGCACGGCGAAGGGCTCTACCGTGAGGCCGGCCACGGCGAACGGGGCGCCGGGCTCTACCGTGCGGACGCAGGCCGGGTCGACCTTCCTGCGCACGCAGTAGTTGCGCCTTATGCCCTCGTGTACGCGCGCCGTGGCATAGACGGGCAGCCCGTAGGCCGCGCTTAGCATGCCTACGGACTTTACGTGGTCGGCGTGGTCGTGGGTTACGAGTACGGCCTCTATGGCGCCGGGGTTTACGCCGTAATCGCCGAAATATTTCTTCAGCTTGCGTATGCCTATGCCTGCGTCGATGATGATGCCCCTGCCGTCAGACTCTATATAGTAACAATTGCCGCAGCTGCCGCTGCCGAAAGATATGAGTTTCATCGTTTACAGTGTTTTTTCGGGTTTTAACGGTTGTTACCGTAATTTCGGGCGCAAAATTATAAAGAAAGCCGCACGATGCAAAAAAATTTTCGATACCTTTGCGGAAAAATTACCATAAAAGTGACAAGCAGACAAGTGACAAGCAGGACGGCGGCTGGCAGGCATGGGGCGGCTTACAGGACGGCGTGCGTGGCCGCGGCGGTATTAGCGGCGCTCACGGCATGCCGGCACGCGCCTGAGGATAAGGAAAGGGCGGCTGTGGCCGAGGCTGTGGAAGGCTTCGCCGACAAGTATTTCAACTACGACCTCGCCGGCGCGGCGGGCCTGTGCACGCCCGAGTCGGGCAAATGGATAGCCTTCGCGGCGAGCAACGTAACGCAAGAGGACGTCGACATGCTGAACGCGCGCGAAGAGGCGGCGGTGTGCTCGGCCGAGACGGTGGAGCTTACGGGCGACTCTACCGCAACGGCGGAGTGCCGGGTGGAAAACTTCCTCAGGCCGGACACGCTGGGACGGCCTGCGGAAATGACCGGCAAAGCCGTGTACGAGATATGCCTCGTAAAGCGCAACGGGCGCTGGCTCGTCAAAATGGAAGGCCTACCGCAAAGTGGAAGGCGAAGTCGCGACTAAGGTCGGGATGGATTATCGGGAAATGCTCTTCAGCGGTGTCGTAAGCGGGGTTTACGGCCTTCATGCCCATGTCGAAGCGTAGGATGAAGTAGTCGAAGTTGAGCCTCAAGCCTATGCCGTAGGCCACGGCTATCTGCTTGTAAAAGTCGCTGAAGCGGAACTGGCCGCCGGGCTGCTCTTCGTATTCGCGCAGGGTCCAGATGTTGCCTGCGTCGACGAACACGGCCCCGTAGAACTTCCAGAACAGGAACGAGCGCAACTCGAGGTTGATGTCGAGCTTCAGGTCGCCCGTCTGGTTGATGAAGTCTATCGCACCGTCGGTTCCCTTGAACCGCCCCGGACCGAGCCCCCTGACGCTCCACCCCCTGACGGAGTTTGCGCCGCCCGAGAAATAACGCTTCTCGAAAGGCAATACGCGGCTGTTGCCGTAAGGCCAGGCGAGGCCGAAACCGAAGTGGAAGGCAAGGTTGTTGTTGCGGTCGATGCGGAACAGGTGGGTGAAGTCGAAGTCGCCCTTCACGTATTGGGCGAAGGCTATATTAAACAATGTGTACTGCCCGTCGGCGTTGCGGCCGCGGCCGAGCATGCGCGATACGCCGTTAAGCAGATTGCCCGATGTCTCTACGTTCACCTTATAGGCATCGGTGCCGTTGTTGAACGACGTGCCGAAACCGAGCTTCATGATGAACAGGTCTTCATAGTTGTAACGGAGAATGGAGTTGCGGTTGCCGGCGTCGTCGAGGTACTCGTCCCTGAACGTCGACGAGATCCACGGCATGTATATGTAATTAAGGTCTATAAGGTCGAACGAATAACTGCGCCGCCCCTCGGCGCCGCTCCACCTGTAACGCCAAGTGGCGGAAAACAGGCGGCGGTAGAACTCGGGGCGGTTCTGCATGTTATAGCTTACCGACAACTCTGACACGGCCGTAGACCTGCGCTTGAACCCCTTCGAGAGGAACGGGACGACGAAACGGGGAAACACGAGCTTGGACTCGACGCTGTACTCCTCGTAATCCTGGTTCTGGTAGCCCTCAAGGCCCGTTATCGCCTCGAACGCACCGCGCAGCTTCACGCTGAACGTCTCGGCCCCGCGGAATATGTTGCGGTTCTCGTATGTCAACGACGCCGCCACGCCGAAATCGCCGGCAGTGTTAGTGCCTTCGGGTTGGAAGCTGATGCTGTTTATCTTATTTGTGCTTATGCCGATGTCGCAGTCAAGCGTGTCGCCCCCCTCCGTCCTCTCGCCGAACTTTATATTCGTGTACTTGACAATCTGCAGACGCCCGAACCTATTGTAAGTCTTCTGCAAATCCGCCGCGTTGAACATCTTGCCCGGCTCGATCAGCGTATTCTCCTCAAGCACCGAACGCCGCAACGGTATCTTTGACTCGCCTCCGCTTGCGTGGAACTCCACGTCGCCGACAACGTAGCGCCGGTGGCAGGTTTCCCCGTCGACGTCGGCCGCCCGGTATTTATACAGGTGCAGCGTAAGGCCGACACTGGTGCCGCCCCTTACCGTATCGGCCGAATAAGAGATGAAGTCCTTATGGAAATCAAAGTATCCGTTGTTGTTCAGCAAGTCGGTTATACGCTCGCGTTCGGCCTCAAGGTCGGCTACGACGAACGGCATGCCGACACGCAGCAGGCTGCGGCCTTGCTTGACGGTAGACAGCAACGAGTCAACGCCCTCGTCCTGGATGTCGTAAGCAACACTGCTTATATGAAAGCGCTCGCCGGGATGAAGCGTGTACACAACCTTGACCTTCCTCTTCTTGCCGAACTCAACGGCATAGTCGGCCTTTGCCCTTATGTAACCCATGCCGTGCAAGGCGTTGGCAAGGTCGCGGCAGGTAAGGTCGGCCTGGGCCGAATCAAACAGTTCGGGCGCTTCGCCCAAGTCCTGCAGCTTACGGTTGATCCATTTCGTAGAGTCACGGCCGGACAACGCGTAAGTAGCAAGGGGCACCTTGAAAAGTGAAAACCATTTCGAGTTGCCGCTCTGCCTTACGTACTGTTCAAACAGCTTCGCATCTACACCTTTAACGTCGGATTTTATCTTGACCCCGTCAAGCATCCACCTGTCTTCAGGTATGAACTTCGAAGCCGAGCACCCGGAAAACAAAACCACGGCGGCAACCGCGACCACGGACAATAAAATATATTTTGACGCTCGTTTTACCACTTAAATGCAATTTACGGTGCAAAAATAATAATTTTTTAGTAGTTTTGCTTGCCTAAAACGAAAATTAGCATGATTAGCAAAAATCTCATAAAATACATCCGCTCGTTAGAACAAAAGAAAATCCGCGACCGTGAAGGATTGTTCGTGGCCGAAGGGCCGAAAGTGGTAGGCGACATCATGGCTGCATACGCCCCTGCAAGAATAATAGCCACCCCGGAATGGTTTGGCTCACACGCCATAACGCCCAAGGCCGCCGACGCCGTAGTGTCGGAGGAAGAACTGCGGAAAATCAGTTTCCTGCAGCATCCACAGCAAGTGCTCGCATTGTTCCCCATTCCCGGCAACGACATAAGCACTGACGCTTGCGCCGGCGGACTTTGCCTCGCGCTTGACAAGGTGCAGGATCCGGGCAACCTCGGCACGATAATCCGCATAGCCGACTGGTTCGGCATTTCCAAGATATTCTGCGGCGAAGGCACGGCCGACACTTTCAACCCCAAAGTAATACAAGCCACTATGGGAAGCATCGCACGGGTGGACATAGCTTACACAAACCTCTGCGACCTACTCGACTCACTCCCCAACGGCACGCCTACATACGCCACCGACCTTAACGGCAGCAACATATACAGCAAGGAACTCGAGCCGACCGGCATAATCATAATGGGCAACGAGGGAAAAGGCGTGTCACCCGAAGTGATGAAACGGGTAAAACAAAGACTGCTAATCCCTTATTACGGCAACAAAAAAGGCATAGACAGCCTGAACGTAGCGATAGCCACGGCCGTAACATGCGCCGAATTCAGGAGAAGAAACCAACCGCAAACGACATAATACCAAACATTTTGCCAAGCATGCGGAGACGTTCGCAAGCAAAAAAGGGGCAAATCATTTGCACATTGAAAAAATATGAGTATCTTTGCCCCAATATTTCTAAAATGTAATAATATGAAAATTTCACGTATTGAGCATTTAGGTATAGCCGTTCAGAGCATCGAAGAGGCTCTACCTTATTTCGAGAATGTGTTAGGACTGAAGTGTTACGCGGTAGAGGAAGTGGCCGACCAAAAAGTAAAGACTGCCTTCCTGAAATGCGGAGAAGTTAAGCTCGAGCTGCTCGAGCCGACATCACCGGACAGCACAATCCAGAAATGGCTTGACAAAGGCAACCACGGAGTACACCATGTGGCTTTCTGCATAGAAGACGGCGTAAGCAACGCATTGGCCGAATGCGAAGGCAAAGGACTGCGCCTGATCGACAAAGCGCCGAGAAAGGGAGCGGAAAACCTTAACATAGCATTCCTGCACCCGAAATCGACATGCGGCATACTGACCGAACTTTGCGAACAATAATCAATACATTACAAACATATTAGGCGAAGAGGTTATAAACGGGCGTGGGATGAAAAGACACCGGCAGGTAGTCATAAACAGTAAAACAACCGTGCACGCCCCAAGACCTTTAATAACCCCGGAACCGCAAAACCTAAAATATAATGAGCAAACAAGTAGAAAAAATCAAGGAGCTTATCGCCAAGCGCGAACAGGCTCGTCTCGGCGGTGGCGAAAAAGCCATCGAGAAACAGCATGCACGCGGAAAATACACCGCACGCGAACGTATCGACATGCTTCTTGATGAAGGCAGCTTCGAGGAATTCGACATGTTCAAGCTGCACCGTTGCACCAACTTCGGCATGGAAAAGAAGCATTACCTCGGCGACGGCGTCGTTGCCGGATGCGGTACGATCGACGGAAGGTTGGTATACATTTTCGCACAAGACTTCACCGTAAACGGAGGCTCGCTCTCCGAGACCATGGCGCAGAAAATCTGCAAAGTAATGGACATGGCCATGAAGATGGGCGCCCCGGTTATCGGTATCAACGACTCGGGCGGCGCACGCATCCAGGAAGGCATCTGCGCATTGGCAGGCTTTGCCGAGATATTCGAGCGCAACATCCTCGCATCGGGCGTTATCCCACAAATCAGCGGCATATTCGGCCCGTGTGCCGGCGGCGCCGTTTACTCTCCGGCACTGACCGACTTCACGCTCATGATGGAGAACACGTCATACATGTTCCTCACCGGACCGAAAGTCGTTAAGACCGTAACCGGCGAAGACATCGACCAGGAACACCTCGGAGGCGCAAGCGTACACGCAACCAAGAGCGGCGTAACCCACTTTACCGCCGCTACCGAGGAAGAGGCAATGCAGATGATAAAGACATTGCTCAGCTACATACCCTCAAACAACATGGAAGAGGCTCCACGCGTAGAATGCACGGATCCCATCAACCGCATGGAAGACTCTCTCAACGAAATAATACCCGAAGACCCCAACCAAGCTTACGACATGTACAAGGTTATCGGTGCAATCGTAGACAACGGCGAGTTCTTCGAGGTGCAGCCTAAATTCGCACGTAACATAATCGTCGGCTTCGCCCGCTTTAACGGACAGAGCGTGGGCATCGTTGCCAACCAGCCTTCATGCTACGCAGGCGTGCTCGACGTAAACGCAAGCCGCAAGGGAGCGCGCTTCGTCCGCTTCTGCGACGCATTCAACATTCCAATCGTAAGCCTCGTCGACGTGCCCGGATTCCTGCCCGGCACAGGCCAGGAATACAACGCAGTCATCCTGCACGGAGCACAGTTGCTTTACGCTTACGGCGAAGCTACCGTGCCCAAGGTGACCGTAACACTGCGTAAGAGCTACGGAGGAAGCCACATCGTAATGGGCTGCAAACAACTCCGTACCGACATTAACTACGCATGGCCTTCAGCTGAAATCGCCGTCATGGGCGCAAGCGGAGCCGTTGCTGTGCTCTACGCCAAGGAAGCAAAGAGCCATGAAGACCCCAAGACCTTCCTGGCAGAGAAAGAAGAGGAATACACCGAAATGTTCGCCAACCCGTACCAGGCTGCCAAATACGGCTACATCGACGACGTTATCGAACCGCGCAACACCCGCTTCCGCATTTGCCGCGCCTTGGCCCAACTGGCAACGAAGAGAGACGGACTGCCGGCCAAGAAGCACGGCAACATCCCGATGTAACAATGTCATCAATTAACACCGACGACAATGAATAACAACGAGGTTTATGCAGCCATAGCACTGGCGTTGCACGAATTCAGAGGCAACAACGTGCACGACAAGGAAGCCGGCATCATAACGATAAAGAGTAAGCATTCGGAATGGGAAATGCACTCGCTACAAATGACGCAGCATCCATAAAAAAGTCAACAAGTCAAAAAAAGGTTCGGGGCGTTCCGCCCGACTCGGAACGCCCTCTTACCTTTACAACCTCTAAAAAAGCAAACAGCTATGAAAGAATACAAATATACAATCAATGGCAACAAATACGAAGTTGCCATTGCAGGCATTGAAGACAACATCGCCAACGTCGTGGTAAACGGCGAAGAATACAAGGTTGAAATGGAGAAAGAGCCGGAACCTGTAAAGAAAAAAGTTGTCGTTAAACCCGTAGCGCAGCAAGCTCCTGCAGAGGCCCCCTCGGCAGGAAACAGCCAGAAGGTGAATGTCAACAACGCCGTGAAATCACCGCTCCCAGGAGTAATCACCGAAATCAAGGTTGCCGTAGGCGACGAAGTCAAGGCCGGCGACACAGTCGTTGTGCTTGAGGCCATGAAGATGGCTAACAACCTTGAAGCCGAGAAGGGTGGCAAAGTTACCGCCATACTTGTCAGCGAGGGTGAAAGCGTAATGGAAGACACCCCGCTCGTAGTAATAGAATAATTTTTTCTACATTTTTGAAAACGTGCGTCAATTCTACGGGACATAACGATACCCGGCATTGACGCACGTTTTTTATGAACTAACATTTATCACTAAGCAACGTGATTAGTGTCGGACGCATCATAAAAGCAGCCCATTTTTAGCCTGACGGCCAGTGCGGCATAGGGCACATCCAAATGTAAACGCGACGAATCGTCGAAATTATTCCTCCAGCAACTTCTTCTCAGCCACGAGATCGGCGACGGTCATTTTCGGCGTCGGTACGTCGCGCATGCGTACCGCATCGCCTTTGCCGCACGTATAATCATAATAAAGTTTCTCAGTGTCATCAAGTTCATCGTACCGCTTTTGGCAGCCTTTCATTTTCAGGAAGTCTTCACGCGAGACGCTGTCCGACGACTTAACAAACAGGATGCGGCGCGCTATCGGGTTATGATTGTAATCAAAACAAGTATAAAGACCGCGCAAAAACGGTGGACAATCGAACATCGGAATCTTCAGGCAGATATTGAACAATGCGAGTTGCGGCGGACGGTTCTCATTGAATATGATATAAACATGGTTTAGGCCGTTCATCAAGGCGAAGCCGTGGTGCGTGGAACCGTAAGCATTGTTGTGGACAACCTCAACATAGTCGCCTGCCTCTGACGGAACGATCAAGTACGGTTCTATCTTCATTGCGTCAGAACTTGACGACATGCTGTAACTCATATAGGCACCGCTGATACCCGAAGAAAGGCTCACCGAGTTTTTCATGTTCCTCCCTATCGCGTCGGGATAACGGCACGTCGTACTTTCAGCCTTTGCCTGCGGAACGGCTTCCATCTCAAAAAGCGACGCCTTCATGCTATCCAATGAGCCGAGCAGTTTCTTCTTCGACACGTTGTTCACCCATACAAGGGCATTGTCGAGCGCCTCGCTTTCGGGCTGCCCCTTATCCAAATTCTTGAAATACTCGGGCATGACCGTTGTAAACAATGCAGACAATACGCTCGGAGCGTACCCAGTACTCACGGCTATGTCCTTCATTTTCACACCTTTATTACGTAAGAATTTTATACGTTCGTAAATTTCCCTTAGGTCGTCCATTATCATTATTTAATTTGAATGATTGTCCATTCTGCAGAAAGTCATCCACGATTATGCCATTATCCGCCGCGCCAGACATACATTTTTACCACACAACGTTTTGGTTGTACAAATATAACAATTAAAATCCAATACGATTATTTCAATCGTATTACATTGGAATTTCATTTGTCTTGCGTTCGGGTTATAAAGCCTTTTCATTCATTTTAATGAATTGTTACAGCGATATTATTCATTCCATATTCATTTTTCCGGTACGGAACAGGAGGTAATTTTGCATCGCGAAACAAAAAGTAGAATGATGAAACCGAACATCTGCAAAACTAAAAACATGAAAGCCGCAACAAGCAACATGCCCTCTTGGCTCTTCGTCCTATGGGCCGGGGGCACGGCCCTACTGTCATACTCGCTCGTCTACGCCCTGCGCAAACCCTTCACGGCGGCCGAGTTTGAAGGAATGGAAGTGGTGGGAATGGACTATAAGATTGTTACCAGCATCATCCAACTCGTCGGATACGTATGCGCCAAGCTGCTTGGCATCAAGTATATTTCCGAGCTTAAGCCCGAAGGGCGCCTAAAGTTCATCATCGGTTCTGCCGCATTGTCAGAAGTGTCGCTTTTGGCTTTCGGCCTGCTGCCCACACCTTATAATATATGCGCACTGTTTTTCAACGGCCTTTCGCTCGGCTGCATGTGGGGAGTTATATTCAGTTTCCTCGAAGGCAGGCGCACTACCGACATCCTCGCCAGCATAATGGGCGTGAGCATGGCCCTCAGTTCAGGCATAGCCAAGTCGCTTGGGCTTTACGCCATGCACGACCTTGGCGTCAGCGAATTTTGGATGCCGGCGCTTATCGGCGCGTTCGCGTTCCCGTTGCTGTGTTTCATGGGATGGATGATGACCAAATTCCCCACACCGACCGCCGAGGACATAGCCGCCCGGACCAAGCGCGTAACGCTCAACGGGCAGCAGCGTTGGCAACTGTTCGCCAAGTTCATGCCGCTCTTGCTGATGCTGTTCGGCGCAAACCTGTTGCTCACCGTGCAACGCGACATAAAGGAAGACTTCATCGTCTGCATCATCGACGTCGACTCCGTGTCGTCGTGGGCGTTCGCTTACCTCGACTCGATAGCTACAATCGTACTGCTCGGGGCTTTCGCCCTACTGTCGGCGATAGGCAACCACCTCAGGGCATTATGCCTGATACTGATATTCGCGACTATCGGCATGGGCACGATAGCCTTCCTCGGAGCCGAGGCCGAGTCGCTCGACATGCCGGTAACGGCATGGCTCTTCCTACAGACTTTCTGCATAGACATTGCCTATTTGAGTTTTCAGACGATATTCTTCGAGCGTTTCATCGCCTGCTTCAAGGTCAAAGGCAACGTCGGGTTCTTCATCATAACGATTGACTTCATCGGTTACCTCGGCACGCTCGCCCTCCTGTCATACAAGGAATTCATGGCTCCGCACATCGACTGGGCGCCGTTTTACAACAGCATGAGCGTGTTCGTCGGCATAGCCTGCTGCCTTGCCTTCGCCGGCTCGATAATCTACATGATCAGGAAAAAATACACTTTAAAAGAAACCAAGGCCGTAACCGCAACGGAGGATGCAGCAGACACGGTTGGAAAATACGACTTCGCAACAAGCCGGCACGGCAACCTGACAACAGCATAAACACAACTTTACGAATATGAAAAAGATTGATTGTATTATCATGGACTGGGCCGGAACCGCCGTCGACTACGGATGCTTCGCCCCGGTAGAAGCCTTCGTCGAGAGTTTCAAGGCCATCGGAACACCCGTAACCGTAGCTGAAACGCGCGCGCACATGGGGCTTACGAAGATTGAAGAAGTACGCGCACTGTTCGGTATCGGGCACGTAAAGTCGGATTTCCACGCTAAATACGGCCGCGACTACGACGAGAACGACGTGCAGGAATGTTATAAGAAATTCCAAAAGCAACTTTTCCGCACGCTTGAATACTACTCAAAGCCTATCCCCGGAGTGGTAGATGTCATATCACGCCTGCGCAAACAGGGCGTAAAAGTAGGCTCGACTACCGGATACACACGCGGAATGATGGACGTGGTCGTACCGGCCGCGGCCGCCCACGGCTACATAATAGACAACTGCGAGACGTCTGACAATCTGCCGGGAGGCCGGCCGAAACCATACATGATTTACCAGAACATGTGCCGTTTGGACATACCGTCGGCGCGCTCGGTAGTCAAAGTAGGCGACACGGTTTCAGACATCAAGGAGGGTGTGAACGCCGGCGCATGGAGCGTAGGCGTGATACTCGGCAGCAACGAGCTTGCCCTGACAGAAAAGGAAGTTGCCGAAATGCCGGCCGACGAACTAAGAGAAAGGATGAAAGACGTGCGCTACCGCATGTACGCAGCCGGAGCCGACTACGTGATAGACGGCATAGAAGAACTGCCCATGCTGATAGACTGTATCAACTCTATAAACAGTTAATCATAACCACTTATAAACCAAATATCTAACAAGACACAAACGACATGAGACCATATTTATTGCTTACCCCCGGTCCGCTGACTACGACTGAGACGGTGAAGAGCGCCATGATGAGCGACTGGTGCACTTGGGACAAAGACTACAACGAAGGCATAGTAGAGGAGATAAGGCGGCAGCTCGTCGAGATAGCCTCGAGCCGTCCCGAGGAATACACGGCCGTGCTGATGCAGGGCAGCGGCACGTTCTGCGTCGAGGCAACGTTGGGCGGAGTGGTACGCCCTGAAGACAACCTGTTGGTAGCCGCCAACGGCGCATACGGCAAGCGCATGGGCGTGATAGCCGACTATTACAAGCTGAACTGCCATGTAATGAAGTTTGAAGAGACCGAGCCCGTAAGCCCCGAAGCCATCGGCAAATACCTTGACGGGCACGACGAAGTGACACATGTGTCGGTAGTACACTGCGAGACCACTACCGGAGTGCTCAACCCCCTGGCCGAAATCGCGTCGGTAGTAAAAGCCCACGGCAAGACGCTCATAGTCGACGCTATGAGCAGTTTCGGCGGAGTGCCCGTAGACATGGCCGAATTAGGCATCGACTTCCTTATCTCAAGCGCCAACAAATGCATACAAGGCGTGCCCGGATTCGGCTTCATCATAGCCCGTAAATCGCTGCTCCAGCAATGCAAAGGCGTGGCCCGTTCGCTCTCGCTCGACATATACGACCAATGGGAAACTATGGAAAAAGGACACGGCAAATGGCGTTTCACATCGCCGACGCACGTAGTGCGCGCCTTTATGCAGGCCCTGGCCGAACTGAAGGAAGAAGGAGGAGTGGCCGCACGCCACGCGCGCTATTGCGAAAACCACAAGACTCTTGTTGAAGGCATGCGCTCGTTAGGCTATAAGACGCTGCTGCCCGACGAATGGCAGTCGCCCGTCATAACTTCGTTCCATTACCCTACGGCCGGCTTCGACTTCGCTTCCTTTTACCAAAAGCTCAAGGCCAAGGGATTCGTCATCTACCCGGGAAAGATTTCACAGGCCGATACGTTCCGCATAGGCAACATCGGCGACGTACACCCCGACGACTTCAAGCGCCTCGTAGAAATAATCCGCTCGCTTTGAGACAAAACGGGAAAAGAACATATTGAATTGACTTGACAGACAGCCGGTTAGCCACCGGCTTTGCAAAAGGCATCCTTTTACGTTTCAAAAGGATGCCTTTCATCGTGTAAAAGGCAACCTTTTAGGAAGCAAAAGGCTACCTTTTACACAACGCCCTATCCACCATGCCCCACTAACATGTTTACAGGCCGTAAATGGCTTGCAAATAACGAGATGCGCCCAAACAGGCACAACGTTCCTATATGCATCATTTTTCTTAAATTTTACATTAAATTATCCATTTTTGTTTGCCGTTTGAAAATATAGTATTACTTTTGCAATTGCAAACTCCAGTTTGCAAAACCTTGTTCGAATAGCATGAACGCAAACATTAAACATTGTGGTGTTGTCGACGATATAACAGGCGGGTGCATCAAAGTGCGCATCGTCCAGGCTTCGGCATGCGCATCTTGCAAAGTAGCCAACAGGTGCAACGCATCGGAAAGCAAGGAAAAAATAGTGGAAGTATATGACGAGGACACGACAAGGTTCTCTATCGGCGACAACGTCGTGGTAAGCGCCTCGCAAGGCACAGGCTTCCTGGCCGTATTCCTAAGTTCCGTGATACCGCTGTTCCTGCTTATCGTCGTACTTGCCTCGGTATTGGCCGCCACCGGCAACGAGGCTTGGGCGGCATTGGCAAGTCTTGGAGGATTAGTTCCGTATTACCTTATCCTATACATGTTTAAAGACAAAATCCGTTCACGCCTGTCGTTCAAGATAGAACACGAATAGGCGTGACAAACGCATAATCCATGAAATCAAACATTAATTAACTAAAACAAATACAAAACTTATGAACTTTATTTTGATTGCAGTAATTGTTCTTGGAGGCATTGCGCTGGTTTCTTCAGTAGTGCTATACGTGTGCTCCAAGAAATTCGCGGTCTATGAAGACCCCCGACTGGCGCAAGTCTCGGCGGTGCTGCCGGGCGCCAATTGCGGAGGATGCGGCTATCCGGGATGTTCAGGCATGGCAGCAGCCTTGGTGAAAGGAGCCGATGCCGGTTCGCTCGATGGGCTTTATTGCCCGGTAGGCGGTACGGAAGTAATGGGAAAAGTGGCCGACTTGCTCGGCATGGCGGTGGCCAATACCGAGCCCAAGGTGGCCGTCGTGCGTTGCAACGGCACATGCGAACTGCGTCCGCACATAGCCGAATATAACGGCCTGCGCACTTGTACGGCAATGAACTCGTGCGGAGCCGGCGAAACAGGCTGCGGATACGGATGCCTCGGTTGCGGCGACTGCGTAAAGGCATGCGCGTTCGGAGCCATAACGATGAACCCCGAAACGGGCCTGCCCGAAGTCGACGAAGACAAGTGTACGGCATGCGGCGCATGCGTCAAGGCATGCCCGCGACACATCATCGAACTTCGGAAAAAGGGAGTCAAGAACCGCCGCGTTTACGTGCGTTGCGTAAACAAGGACAAAGGCGCGGCTGCGATGAAGGCCTGCAAGGCGGCATGCATAGGCTGCGGAAAATGCGAGAAGGAATGTAAATTCGAAGCAATAACGATAACAAACAATGTGTCTTACATCGACCCTGACAAGTGCCGCTTATGCCGCAAGTGCGTGGAGGTATGCCCGACACATGCCATTATAGCCGTAAACTTCCCCACCCCAAGGCCAAAAACAAATGCCGACACAGACGGAATGGTTAAAGTAGAACAAAAACAAGAGGAGGTAAACGCATGAAACTCAGGACATTCAGAATAGGAGGCGTTCATCCGGAAGAAAACAAGTTGTCTTCCGAATCAGCTACGCAAATAGCAAAACTCCCACAACAAGCAATATTTCCACTGTCACAACATATCGGCGCACCGGCCAAACCAGTAGTAAAAAAGGGCGACAAGGTAAAAGTTGGCACGCTCTTGGCTGAAGCCGGAGGGTTCGTCTCGGCACCGATTTATTCGTCAGTCTCAGGCACCGTGCAGAAAATCGACGAGGCTATAGATGCTACCGGATACCGTAAACCGGTGATAATAGTAAAGGTTGAAGGCGACGAATGGGAAGAAAGCATCGACCGCTCGGACAAGCTCGAAACATTGGAGTCACATCCCGAACTTACGCCGGAAGAAATCGTAGAGCGCATTAAGAAGGCCGGCGTAACCGGTATGGGCGGCGCAGGCTTCCCCACGTTCATCAAGTTGTGCCCTCCACCTACGGCCAAGGCCGAATGCGTAATATTGAACGGCGTAGAGTGCGAGCCTTACATCACATCCGATTACAGGCTAATGATGGAACATGCCGACGAAATATTGGTAGGGCTCGACTTACTGATGAAGGCCGTAAAGGTTGACAAGGGATACATCGGCATTGAGGAGAACAAACCCCAAGCGATAGAATTGTTCGAGGAAAAAACAAAGAACAAACCTAACGTCGAAATTGTTCCGCTTGCAAAAAAATACCCCCAAGGCGGCGAGAAACAACTTGTAGACGCAGTGATACGCCGCCAAGTGCCGGCACCGCCGGCAATCCCCGTAAACGTCGGGGCTGTCGTACAAAACGTCGGTACGGCATTTGCCGTTTACCAGGCCGTAATGAAAAACAAGCCCCTGTTTGAGCGTTACACCACCGTTACGGGCAAGAAACTCGCAAAGCCAAGCAACTTCCTCGTCCGCATGGGCACACCGATGATAGACCTTATCAACGAGTGCGGCGGCATGCCGGAAGGCGACAACAAGCTGCTGGCAGGAGGACCGATGATGGGAAAAGCGCTTACCTCGGTCGAAGTTCCAATCTGCAAAGGTACGAACAGCGTAACAATCCTCAGCGGAGACGACGCAAAGCGCAAACCAGTACAGCCATGCATACGCTGCGCAAAGTGCGTAAGCGCATGCCCTATGGGACTTGAACCATATCTACTGGCCACCGCAAGCGCGCTGCACGACTGGGAAAAGGTAGAGGCTGCAGGAGTAACCTCATGCATCGAATGCGGCTCATGCCAATTCACATGCCCCGCGCACAGGCCCATGCTCGACAACATCCGCCTCGGGAAGGGCACCGTCATGGGAATAATCAAAGCGCGTAACGCAAAAAAGTGACTATCAACTTAACTTATCCTAAAGGCCGCTTGCGGCCGTAAAACAAACAACATCAATTCTACAAAATGGGCAAATTAATAGTATCATTATCGCCACACGCTCACGGCACGGACAGCGTTGAGCGCAACATGTACGGCGTAATCATAGCCTTAGTGCCGGCGTTGCTCGTGTCGTTCCTATATTTCGGACTCGGCTCGGTAGTCGTTTGCGCATCAAGCGTTGCAGCATGCGTGTTCTTCGAGTGGGCAATAACCAAATACATGCTAAAAAGAGAACCGACAATCAGCGACGGTTCGGCCATACTAACAGGCTTGCTGCTCGGTTTCAACCTACCCTCAAACCTTCCCGTATGGATTGTAATAATAGGCGCTTTGGTTGCAATAGGCATCGGCAAGATGACGTTCGGAGGTTTGGGATGCAATCCGTTCAACCCCGCATTGGTAGGCCGCTGCTTCCTTTTGGCATCGTTCCCTGCGCAAATGACCTCGTGGCCTATCGCCGGACAGCTCGCTTCATACGTCGACGCGCAAACAGGTGCGACCCCGTTGAGCATCATGAAACAAGCCATTAAATCAGGCGACGCTTCCGTTCTCGACCAACTTCCTGATTCCTTGTCGTTGCTACTCGGCAATCCGGGACTGAACAACGGCGCAGGAACCATCGGCGAAGTTTGTGCATTGGCATTGCTTATAGGCTTAGCATACATGCTTTGGAAGAAAATCATCACATGGCACATCCCTGTAAGCATACTCGCCACTGTATTCATCTTCAGCGGTTTGCTTCACTTGGCAAACCCCGTTTACGCTAATCCGGTAGCGACACTGCTCAGCGGCGGACTCATGCTCGGCGCAATTTTCATGGCCACCGATTATGTTACGTCTCCAATGACGCATAAAGGCCAACTCATCTACGGCGTGTCAATAGGTTTCCTAACCGTCGTAATAAGAAACTGGGGCTCTTATCCCGAGGGAATGTCGTTTGCAATACTTATAATGAATGCGTTGACACCCCTCATAAACACATACGTAAAACCGAAACGTTTCGGCGAAATTGTAAACAAGGAGGGTGGAAAATGAAAAAACTTGAATCAACGATAACCAACATGGTGGTTGTGTTGGTAGGCGTGGCTTTGATAACGGGCAGCATCCTGGCATACGTAAACCACGTAACGGAAGAGCCTATAAGACTTCAGGCAGAGAAAGCCCTTGCCGACGGTATCAAGGCCGTAATGGGCGGAGTTGACCTGACCGTAGCTAAGGAAGACACAGTGAGGCAAACCGTTGCTGGCAAAGAAGTAGTATTTGTCATACACGAAACCGTGGGCGCTGACAAGCAACCAATAGGAGCCGCCGTTGAAAGTACGGCCGGAGGTTTCGGCGGTGATCTGAAAATACTGGTAGGATTCGACAACGACGGACAGATACTCGGCTACACGTTACTGCAACACGCCGAAACCCCAGGACTCGGGGCGAAAGCCGATAAATGGTTCCAAAAAGATGGTAAGGGCTGCATAATCGGAAAGAACCCTAATACGGACAACCTGACAGTTAAGAAGGACGGCGGCGAAATCGACGCCATTACGGCTTCAACCATAACGAGCCGCGCGTTCCTATTAGCCGTAACACAGGCTTACCAGGCTTACAAGTCGCTCCCAGTCGACGCGAGCACCGGAGCCACAGCAAGCCATAAAGAATAACACAAACCTAAAAATCAAGGAACAATGAATTACATAAAAATATTAATCAACGGCATTATCAAGGAGAATCCGACATTCGTGCTACTGCTTGGCATGTGTCCGACGTTGGCCACAACCACATCGGCAATGAACGGATTATCAATGGGTTTGGCCACTATGTTCGTGTTGATCTGCTCGAATATAGTAATATCATTGATAAAGAACCTGACCCCCGACATGGTGCGCATACCGGTATTCGTGGTTGTAATCGCATCGTTCGTCACTATTTTGCAGATGCTGATGCAGGCTTACGTACCGACAATCTATGCCACGCTCGGCCTTTTCATACCGCTTATCGTGGTAAACTGCATAATCCTCGGCCGCGCCGAGGCGTTCGCATGCTGCCACGGGCCGGTTGAAAGCCTTTTCGACGGCGTTGGTATCGGACTTGGTTTCAGCATAGCGCTGACATTGCTCGGCGCGGTACGCGAGTTGCTCGGCGCCGGTTCGATATTCGGCATCGTACTGCTTCCCGAAACAAGCAACATGCTTCTCTTCATCCTGCCTCCCGGAGCATTCATCACTTTGGGATATTTGATAGCTATTGTAAACAGATTTAAGAAAGCGTAGTTTATGGAATACTTATTGATTTTCATCTCAGCCATATTCGTGAACAACATCGTGTTGTCACAGTTCCTGGGCATTTGCCCGTTCCTTGGCGTATCACAAAAGATTTCAACGTCGTTAGGCATGGGAGCGGCCGTAGCCTTCGTGCTAACGCTTTCAACCATCGTGACTTATCTCGTACAGATATACGTCCTCAACCCAATGGGGCTGCAATATCTCCAGACGATAGCCTTCATCCTCGTAATCGCCGCCCTCGTTCAGATGGTAGAGATAATCCTGAAGAAAGTCTCGCCTTCGTTATACCAGGCTTTAGGCATATACCTTCCGCTTATTACGACAAACTGTGCCGTGCTCGGCGTAGCGATTCTCGTAATCCAGAAAGAATACTCGCTGATACAAAGCGTAGTTTACGCCTTCTCGACGGCAGTCGGTTTTGCCGTGGCACTGATAATATTCGCTGGCATACGCGAACAGCTGTCAATGGTCAGCATACCCAAAGGCATGCGAGGCATGGCCATCGTGCTTGTAACCGCCGGCCTGCTCAGCCTCGCCTTCATGGGCTTCTCTGGCGTTGACGGCGGACTAAAAGCCCTCTTCGGATTATAACATAAGGAGTTGTCGGGATTTATTAGGAGTTAATATTTTATCCGTCTCCCGATAAATCCCGGCAACTCTTTTTCATAATTATATTTTTCACACCTTTTCCTATAATATATTTTGTAGGAAATGAAATTATGTTTAGTTTTGCATTTGGATTAACGTTAAATGCAAAACACTTATGAAACAAACTATTTTGGTTACGGGTGGAACTGGTTTCATCGGTTCGCACACTGTTGTTGAGCTGCAACAAGCCGGTTACAAGGTTGTAATTGTCGACAACCTGTCAAACTCAAAAGCCGACGTCGTAGACGGCATCGAGAAAATAACCGGTATCCGCCCAGCATTCGAGCAAGTTGATTGCTGCGACTTACAAGGCATGGACAATGTGTTCGCCAAATACAACGACATAAAGGGAATAATTCATTTTGCCGCAAGCAAAGCCGTCGGCGAAAGCGTACAAAAACCGCTACAATATTACCGCAATAACATAACAAGCCTGATCAACATGCTTGAGCTTATGCCGAAATACGGCGTAAAAGGCATCATCTTCTCGTCGAGCTGCACCGTTTACGGCCAACCGTCGCCGGAAAACCTGCCCGTAACAGAAGACGCCCCTATACAGAAAGCACTCAGCCCATACGGCAACACCAAGCAGATAAACGAAGAAATAATACAAGACTACATCCATAGCGGCGCACCTATAAAGTCTGTCATATTAAGGTATTTCAATCCGATAGGAGCACACCCTACTGCTTACATCGGCGAATTGCCAAACGGAGTGCCAATGAACCTCATCCCCTTCGTCACCCAAACGGCGATAGGCATACGCAAACAGCTCAAGATTTTCGGCAACGACTATAACACGCCCGACGGCACATGCATACGCGACTACATATACGTTGTCGACTTAGCCAAGGCGCATGTCAAGGCAATGGAACGCGTACTTGACAATCCCGGCACGGACGCCGTTGAAATATTCAATATCGGAACGGGACGCGGCGTAAGTACCCTTGAAGTCGTTGAAGGGTTTGAAAAAGCCACAGGCGTAAAAGTAAACTGGGAATATGCTCCGCGCCGCGAAGGCGACATCGAGAAGGTTTGGGCCGACCCGGCCAAAGCAAACACCGTACTTGGGTGGAAAGCGGAGACAAACCTCGAAGACACACTGCGCTCCGCATGGAAGTGGCAGGTAAAACTCGACGAAGAATCAAAATAATCCTTTACGCTTTCCTACAACCATACTATTTAACGTCAGTTCGGCATAATGAATATTTTCATAAAAATCAACGGACATCACTTGTAGGGACATAATTTATTATGTCCGCACGCCTCGTAGAGGCGTATGTAAACGTGTTTACGCACCAAATACGTTCCTTACGGAACGGCGGACATAATAAATTATGTACCTACAAGGGGTGCTTTCAGGTGTTTGTAAAATTAGTTTTTATACCGAACTCACGTTATTTACAAAAGGCATCCTTCCACATTGCGGAAGGATGCCTTTTGCCGTGTCGAAGGATGCCTTTTACAATGCGTTTGGACGGCTTTTACAACACGCGTTGCGCCATATATATCAATATACCTAACCTAACGCCAGTTCGGTATAAGAAGAATGTAATCATTCTAAAAACAAATGGCACCATTCTAAACCGTAAGAAGTCTGTGGCATACCGTCATTCCGGGCTTAGACCCGGAATGACGGTATGCCACAGACTTCTTACGGTTTAGAATGGATTCCTTTTCATTATACCGAACTCACGTTAACCTATTACCATTTTTAATTGGATAAAAAATAATGTCACAACGTCACAAGGCAAGACAAAACGCTGGTATTCATACAGTTACGTTGTGACATTAATCAAATTTCCACATTCACCACCGTCACATGGAACCGCATGTGACGGTGGTGAATGTGGAACCGGAGTTATTGTCACGGCGTAATGTATTGGTACTCAGTCGTTTCTGTAATTTGTGACATTGTGACATTAAAAACAACGTGAGTTTTGTATAAGAGGAAGCATCCTCTTTGCCGGCGACATTCATTTCACCGTTTACATAGACGTTAGATTGAAATAATCCTCAAGTTCCTTCTCGGCACTATTATTCAAGTTTTGCAAGTCCTTAATGATTTTACCTTTTTCAAGCAATGCTATACGCGTCGATATATCTACGGTATGAGTAAGGTTGTGGCTGCTGATCAGGATGGTGGCGCCGCTTTGCGCATTATAATCCATAAGGATGTGCTTCAGTATGTTTTGGCTCGACGGGTCAAGAAAGTTGAACGGCTCGTCAAGAATAAGCAGCCGGGGCTGGTTGATAAGCGCTGATATTATTCCTACCTTCTGCTTGTTACCGGCCGAGAAATTACGTATCAGCTTCTTCTGGCCGAGTATTTCGCCGTTCATGAAATGTTCGAAATAAGAAATACGCGCCGACGTTTCCTGTTCCGACAATCCGTTCACCTTACCGATAAACTGGAAATACTCCTCCGGGGTAAGAAAATCTATCAGAAAGCCTTCGTCAATATACGCACCTGTCGAAACCTTCCAATCCTCTGATACGGCAGGATCTATTTCTTCAATTGTGCCGTCCCCACGCTGCATGGTCATGCTGATATTGCCCTCGTCAGCCTTGATTAAATCAAGAATAAGGCGGAACAAAGTCGTCTTACCGGCTCCGTTGTTACCGACAAGTCCTAATATCTCGCCATTATTAATCGTGAAATCTTGAATGTCAACGGCGGTCTTATCGCCGAAAACCTTTTTCAGGTCGGATATTTTTATAAGCATACGCGCCAAACTTAAGAGTTAAGAATTAAGAGTTAAGAGTTTAGAATTATGAATTAAGAGTTAAAAATTAAGAGTTAAGAAAACATATTATGCCGACCATTCAAGCAAAAGTATTTTCTTAACTCTTAGTTCTTAACTCTTAATTATTTACACGAGTCCTCGCCCGTGGCAGTTCTTGAACTTCTTACCACTACCGCATGGACATGGGTCGTTGCGGCCGGGAAGTTTGTCCTTGCGTATCGGCTGACGCCTTGCCTCGGCGTTTTGACGTGTGTCTTGACTTGCAGCAGCCTTTTGTCCCGGGTCGGTAAGGTCTTCCTTCTGCTCCGTGTACCGTTGACTCTTCTGCTCGGGAGCGGCCTCGCGAACCTCCTCGCGCTGTATTTCGGGTATCTGCGCACGCATCAGTATGCTCACGATGCGGTTGTTCATTTGGTTCACCATGTCGTCAAACAGCTTTACGCTCTCGAGCTTGAATATCACCAACGGGTCTTTCTGCTCGTAAGAAGCGTTTTGCACGCTGTGCTTCAGCTCGTCGAGCGCGCGTAGGTTCTCTTTCCAGCAATCGTCGATTATGTGCAGAAGTATCGTCTTCTCAAACTGTTTTACGACGCTCTTGCATTCCGTGTCGTAAGCCTCTTTCAGGTTGCACGGTATGTTGTATATGCGCTTACCGTCAGTGATTGGAACCATTATACGCTCGTAACGGTCGCCTTGATTCTCGAACACTTCCTTAATCACCGGCCAACCGACGGCCTGTATGCGGTCGGTTTTGCGCTTAAAGTCGGCCATTGCCATTTGGAACGCTTTCTCCGACAGTGCGTCATGGCTTTCGTTCGTAAATTCCTCGAACGTAAACGGACACTCCATAGCCAATACCTTAAGGAACTCGTCCTTGCACCCTTCGTAGTCGTTCTTGTCGATTATCTCGACAACGCGGTCCCAAATGATGTTGGTTATGTCCATACCTATGCGCTCTCCCATGAGTGCGTGGCGGCGTTTCTCATACACGACTGTACGCTGCTTGTTCATCACGTCGTCGTATTCAAGCAGGCGCTTACGTATGCCGAAGTTGTTCTCCTCGACCTTTTTCTGCGCGCGCTCGATGTTCTTCGTAATCATCGGACTCTCTATGCGCTCGCCTTCCTTGAACCCGAGACGGTCCATAACGCGCGCTATGCGCTCGCTTGCGAAAAGACGCATCAGCTTGTCTTCAAGACTTACGTAGAATACGGAGCTGCCCGGGTCGCCCTGTCGGCCTGCACGTCCGCGCAACTGCCTGTCTACGCGGCGGCTTTCGTGCCTCTCCGTACCGATGATTGCCAGTCCTCCGGCAGCCTTTACTTCGGGCGACAACTTAATGTCGGTACCACGGCCGGCCATGTTGGTTGCTATGGTCACCGCTCCGAGCAAACGCTCCTCCGTGTGAGTCGTACCATCGGCATCGGTTACCGTAACAGTGCCAAGAGTGCTCTGTCCTGCCTCGGCCACGATGTTCGCCTCTTTTTGGTGCAGTTTTGCGTTCAACACATTGTGCGGAATACGGCGCATTTGGAGCATTTTGCTCAACAACTCTGATATTTCAACCGACGTCGTACCTACCAGGCAAGGACGTCCGGAATTGCGCATTTCCACGATTTCCTCTATTACCGCGTTGTATTTCTCGCGCGCCGTCTTATACACGCGGTCGTCCATGTCGTTACGTATTACCGGCTTATTGGTCGGTATCTCAACAACGTCGAGCTTGTAAATGTCCCAGAACTCACCGGCTTCGGTTATCGCCGTACCGGTCATACCCGACAACTTGTGGTACATTCGGAAATAGTTCTGCAGCGTTATCGTGGCGAAAGTCTGCGTCGCTTCCTTCACCTTAACATGCTCCTTGGCCTCGATTGCCTGGTGCAAACCGTCGCTCCACTGGCGGCCTTCCATGATACGGCCTGTCTGTTCGTCGACAATCTTCACCTCGCCGTCCATTACGACATACTCGTCGTCCTTGTTGAACATGGTGTAAGCCTTAAGCAACTGGTGCAGCGTATGCACCCTCTCGCTCTGCACGGCATAGTGGTTGAGCATCTGGTCTTTCTTGTCAAGGCGCTGCTGGTCGTCCAAGTCTTTCTCGTTTTCAAGAGCGGACAACTGCGAAGTTATATCCGGAAGCACGAACAGTTCCTTGTCGTTCACCTGGTTGGCAAGCCATTCCGTACCCTTGTCGGTAAGGTCGACGGAGTTCAGTTTCTCGTCAACGACGAAATACAAAGGTTCTACCGCCTCGGGCATACGACGGTTGTTGTTCTCCATGTATATCTCTTCCGTCTTGAGCATGCCGGCCTTTATGCCTTCCTCTGACAAGTATTTGATGAGCGGTTTGTTCTTAGGCAGAGCCTTGTGCGAGCGGTAAAGGCTTAAGAATCCTTCGTCTTGAAGTTTCTGGTCATTCTTTTCACGCCCTTCGGTTATCTTCAGCTTCGCATCGGCGAGGTATTGTGTAGCCAACTTGCGCTGCACGTCTACAAGGCGTTCTACCAGCGGTTGGTACTCTTCAAACATCTGGTCGTCGCCGTTAGGCACTGGTCCTGATATGATAAGAGGTGTACGTGCGTCGTCGATCAACACAGAGTCAACCTCGTCGACGATGGCGTAATTATGCCTGCGCTGCACCAAGTCGGCCGGTGATACGGCCATGTTGTCACGGAGATAGTCGAAACCGAACTCGTTGTTTGTTCCGAAAGTAATGTCAGCTTGGTAAGCCTTGCGCCTTTGGGCCGTGTTCGGACGGTGCTTATCTATGCAGTCAACAGACAGTCCGTTGAACTCGTAAAGCGGCCCCATCCACTCAGAGTCACGCTTTGCGAGGTAGTCGTTCACTGTTACAACGTGTACTCCGTTGCCCGTCAAAGCATTGAGGAATACGGGCAAAGTTGCGACGAGCGTCTTACCTTCGCCTGTTGCCATTTCTGCGATTTTGCCCTGGTGGAGCACAACGCCGCCGAACAACTGGACGTCATAATGCACCATGTCCCACTTCATGTCGTTGCCGCCGGCCATCCAATGGTTGCTGTATATGGCCTTATCGCCCTCGATGCGGACGAAATCTTTCGTTATCGAAAGTTCACGGTCGAAATCGTTGGCTGTCACGACAATCTCGTCGTTCTCGGCAAAACGGCGCGCCGTGTCCTTCATTATGCTGAAGGCTACGGGCAAAACCTCGTTAAGTGACTTCTCGTATATTTCAAGGACTTCCTTGTCGAGCTTGTCTATTTGGTTGAAGATGGCTTCACGCTCGTCGATTGGAGTGTCTTCTATTTTCGCCTTAAGCTCCTCTATCTGCTTTTTTTGTTCGGCAGCCGAGTCCTGTACGTATCTTTGTATTTCCTTTGTCTTGGCGCGCAACGCATCATTGTCGAGTGCCTTTATCTCCGGATAAGCAGCCTTAATTTTCTCAACTACGGGCTGTATCAGTTTCATGTCCCTTGCGGACTTGTCACCGAAAAGTGACTTTAAAAAGTTATTAAAACCCATATTATATTTAAATACTCTTCTAAATAAATTAAATCTTATGCAAAAGTAGTCATTTTATCCGTTATATCCGACTATATTTTCCCCTTTTGCTTATTTAAACTCTAAAATTCATATAAAACCGTACATTTTCAGTACAATGGCATTGCCGAACAAGCATTTGGCGCGCGTATTCTGATCGACTTCGCTATTGTCGGTGCTATTCGGTCGATCGTCACCGGTGTTGATATTTCCTTGGCCGTGAAGCCTGCACCGTAAAAAATCAAAGGGAAAGGCATTAAGCTCTCCTTCGACGTATATTGCTGGAACTTCTCTTCGTTTACTAACTGCCATCCCGGCGACACTTCGATTATAATGTCGCCGCAGTTGTTCGGATAATACCAGTTGCGCAATTTCGAGCTGTTCTTATCGCCGGAGAGCAAAAGGTTCTTGCTTGTGAATACGTTGGCGGTGCCTGAAAGTTGCATCAAGAAAGTTTGCGCCCTGCTCAGCAGCTCGCTGGCGTTGATTCGTTTCTGCTCGATCTCCCTTATATTAAGGAACAACTGGTTGTAAAAACAGCTTTCAACGTATTTGTCCTGGCCGTAAATGGCGCCAAGGTACACGTTGAGAAGGTTGGCGTTACGGTCCATACGGAATGTCCCGTAAGGGATACGGTACTTTTCATAGTCAACAGCCGTCTCGTCGCTGTATCCGGTGCTCGTTATTATGAAGAGCACGTTGCTCTTGCCCACCCTGTTCTCAATCGTCGATGTCAGCCTGTCAAGCTCCTTGTCTATCCTGACATATTTGTCCAACAGTTTCTCCTTGTCGAGCTTGTCGTCTTCTATCGGCACTTTCGCGTCATACGTTACCGACAACATGTCAGTAATATAATCGCCGCCCATGCCGTTTACGTCGACGCAATGCAGCGCCAAGTCGGTAATGTTGCCGTTGGCGTTGCCCTCGGCAAGGGCGTTGATGTTCGTCAGGTTGTACGACTCAAGCCATTTCGGCGCACGCTTGAAATAATATTTCGACGAGCACCAGCACTTCGTACCGTCGTTAAACCAAAATGCGCCGTCGGCGGCATGTCCTCCGCCTATGACGGCAGCGTCGCGGTCCAACGCTATGCTGTATACCAAGGCGGCCCCGTCGGTGGCAATCTTCAGCTCGTCGTTTATGGTAGTCGTAGCTATGTTTTGCGGCGACGTGCGATCGTCGGTGAAAATTCCTTCATAGTCGTTGTCGTCAACACAATCGACCTGCACCAACGATCCCTTGTCAAGCCACCTGAAACCTGTTATGCCGTTGTTCGACGGCGACGTGCCAGTAACTATCGAAGCTATCGACGAAGCACGGTCTATCGGGGCGAATGTGTACTGGGCGTTGCAATACACCACGCCCTGTTGAAACAATTTCTTGAAACCGTCGTTGCCATACGACGGCATGAACGCCTCGACGTAATCGGAGCGCAGCTGGTCGATGGCTATGTTGACGACAAGGCGCGGCACGGGTCTTGACACCTGCGCTTCCGCCATTCCGCCGGCCACTACGGCCAAGATAGTGGCCGTTATATATTTGTTTATCATCCTAAACTGATAAATATTTCTTTTCGTAAACAATATTCCACACACATCTCGCCAGCAAAGATAATGCCAAAACATACATGCCCTCGGCATATTGCTGGAAAAATCCGCCTATGAAGAACAGGATTACCGCCACAACGGCCCATTTCCAAAACTTGTCGGCCCGACGGTTTTTCGCCCTCTTTGCCGTCCTGTAAACGAAAAACAGCGGCAAGGGGTTGAGCAACAATATCTGTAAGTTAGTGCTTGTGGCCGGATGCTCGGAAAAGAACATCATGAAAATGACGAGCCCCATGCATCCGCAGACGACCATCAGCACGGCGTCGAACGCCCACAATTTCGTCTTCAGCACGGCTTCAAGCACGACAAAGGCCGCAACGACGGCGAATATTATCCATGCGCACGCCAACGGCCGCAACGGGAAACCGCCTCCGGCGGCAACGGCCGGGCAGCTGACAACGCAAGCGGCGCGTACGACAAGCGGCGTCCTTGTGCCGTCGGGATTGGCTATGACGGCCTTGTCGAAATCCTCTTTCAGGAAAAACGGCAGGAACTGATGCTCGCCCAACGACGTCGGCATATCGGCTTTCAGGCCGAGAAGGATGTCGTTGCCGAAACGCGCCCACGGGTAATCCTCATTATAAAGATGTATCAAGTCCCTGTACGACGGATACGACTCCTTACCGCCGGGATACGACACGGCACGGCTCATGTGGCCGAGCAGCATGTCGCGTGCGCGCGTAGTACAATTATCATAAAAGTAATTATAACGGTAAGTCCTGTTCTGAGGAAGGTAATTCACGTCGATAGCGTCACGTATCGCAGCCTTCTCCTCCCGTGTCAGGTTAAGCTCCTGCTGGTACACCGACCTCCCCTCGCTCTCGTATTCCATGCAGAAATAGTCGAACGGCACGATTCCCATTTCGTAATCAGTAATGCCGAAAATGAACCTAACCACGAAAAACGGCTTACTGAACGAAAATATGCCGTAATTGACGGCTACGTCAATGTCCCTGCGATAGTCGGTATATCTTATCGCCGTATGGCCGTAAAGGCTGTAAACCTCGCCTCCCGGCGAGCATGTCAACAAGCTGATTTTCACCGAATCCAATCCGGTCGTATCGGCACGGTTAAGAGCTGACGCATGTATCTCGCTGACATTCAGCATGATAACGGCCACAACCAGCAGCGTAAAGATATGTCCTATCAGTTTCACGGTGCAAAAATAGCGCATATTTCTCATTTGACGAACTATTTATTTCAAAAAAATCAATAATTTTACGAACTGAAAACGAAATATCGTGACGACGCCGTCGCCGGCAAAACGGGCGCACGAGCGGCAACGGCGGACATGCCCACAAAACAAAGCCCATAACCAGCTGGCCGCCAGCACTTTACCGAGCACGTTCCAAAAGACGGCATTTTGCGACGTAAAAGGCTGCCTTTTAGCAGGTAAAAGATAACCTTTTGCGGCGTAAAATGTGGCATATTGCTATGCGACTGAATAAAAGGCACGCATTGGCCGGCTGCCACATCAGCCAAACAGGCACACCGCATACGGCACAAGTGGATTTTTGCGCACTATACGGCCGCATTCGCCTGCTTTTTGTTTATTTAACGGGCATATATAGTGCATGTATTTGGATTTTTCAGAAAAAATGCCCACCTTTGCAGACGTTTTTCCGTCCGATTGGGCTTTAAAGAACAATATAAGAACATAAAAATGGATTTTTATAAAAAGATAACCAGCACGGTCTTATTGGCCTCGCTATGCGTTGCTCCGGCCGCAGCCCAAAGTGGCACGAACTCGCCTTACAGCCAATACGGCTTAGGCGTGCAGAGCGAGCAGACGAGCGGATTCAACCGTGGCATGAACGGATTAGGATTAGGTTTCAGGGAAGGCAACCAGGTTAATTACATAAACCCGGCTTCATATTCGGCTTTAGACTCTTTGACATTCATCTTCGACGCCGGACTGTCGGGCCAGATTACAAACTTCAGCGAAAACGGACAGAAAATAAACGCCAACAATGCAGACTTCGAATACGCCGTGGCCGCATTCCGCGCCAGTAAGCACCTCGGCGTAAGTTTCGGAATCATACCCTTCACGAACGTAGGTTACAACTATTCGATAAGCGGATACCTCAACGGCGACCGGAGCACGGCCTACACCAACACGTACAACGGCAGCGGCGGCATCCACCAGTTCTACGTCGGAGCAGGCTGGGAGTTCGTAAAAGGACTCTCCGTCGGAGCAAACATATCTTACCTTTGGGGCGACATCGACCGCTCGGTGACCAACAGCTACAGCGACGGATACATCAACACGCTCTCCAAGTACTATCAAGCATCGATCAGCAACTACAAGTTGGACTTCGGCTTACAATACCAACTGGCCTTGAACAAGAAAAACTCGCTCACGATAGGACTTACCTACGGGCTGGGACACAAGTTGAACTCAGACCCGACATGCATGGTAATCTCCACCAACACCACGACGGCCGTAGCCGACACAACGTCGTTCACGGCCAACAACGGGCTTGAGATACCTACGACGTTCGGCGCCGGCTTGGCCTGGAACTACGACAACAAGCTGAAATTAGGAGGAGACTTCACTTTACAGAAATGGGACGGAATAAAATTCCCCGTCTACAAAGTCGTAAACAACGTACCATCGTACAGCCTGACCGACGACTATTATTCAGACCGCTATAAAGTGACGTTAGGAGGCGAATATTGCGCCAACGAGATGAGCCGCAACTTCTTCAACCGCATCCGTTTCCGCGCCGGCGCCTCTTACGCATCGTCATATTATAAAGTGAACGGGCAAGACGGGCCCGACGAAATCAGCGTAAGCGTTGGTTTCGGGATACCTATTATAAATATGTATAACAACCGTTCGCTGCTGAACATATCAGGCCAATGGGTACATTCTGCCGCCAACGGCCTGCTAACGGAAAACACGTTCCGCATAAACATCGGCATAACCTTCAACGAACGCTGGTTCATGAAGTGGAAAGTTGATTAGTTGATTGAACAGCTTAACTTGTCGGCATTTTGAAACTAATACCCTACATATTCGTTTCAGCCATGCTCTTGGCCGCATGCCAAGAGGGGCGCGAGCATACGGCTCCGGCCGTAAACCCGAGGGATTCGGTCTCCATGATGGTTTCGTATGGAGTCAATACGCTCATATCCGATTCCGGAATGATGAAATACCGCATCGTAGCCGAATGTTGGGAAGTAAACCAAGCAAAAGACCCCTCGCGCTGGATCTTCGAGAAAGGACTGTTTCTCGAACAGTTCGACGAGAAATTCCATGTCGAGGCTTACATCCAATGCGACACGGCCTACTATTTCGACAAGAAGAAACTATGGGAACTCAGGGGGCGTGTGCGCATAAGGACCATCGACGGATTGCGCTTCGCCAGCGAAGAACTGTATTGGGACCAAAACAAGCACGAGCTTTACAGCCATAAATACTCGCGCCTTATTACGCCTGACAGGGAGATGGAAGGCACGTACTTCTTAAGCGACGAGCGCATGACGCACTACAACATAACGAACTCGAAAGGATCGTTCGTCAAAAACGACATGGCCGACACCGAGGGCGACAGCATCCTGAGCGCACCCGACACGGTCAAGGCGAAAAAACGCCTGCCCACGACTCCGTCGGCAAGGAAAACCCAATGAAAATAACTCCGTAATACACTTAAAACCAATAACGAAGAAAGTTTTTAACGGAAAAATAATTGTTTTTATTTTCTTTTTTGTAATTTTGTGCGCTAAATAATCAAAGCATCCATATCAAGAAATAATTAAAAAAATAAATAATTGTAATAATGGCAGTTTTAGGAAAAATCAGAAGCAAAGGCGTAATCCTTATATGTGTCATAGGATTCGCCCTTTTTGCGTTTATTGCCGAAGAGTTCTTCCGTTCTTGCGATGCAGCAAGTAACGAGAGAAGGGCGCAAGTAGGCGAAGTGTTAGGCGACAAAGTCAACGTACAAGACTTTCAGAAACTCGTTGACGAGTACACTAACGTAATCAGAATGACACAAGGACGCGACAACCTTACCGACGAGGAGATGAACCAAGTCAAGGATGTCGTATGGAACACTTTCGTACAGAACGAGATCATCAACCACGAAGCAGAGAAACTGGGGCTGAAAGTCACCGACAAAGAGCTGCAGAACGTGCTGAACGCAGGAACGAACCCAATGCTCCTTCAAACTCCGTTCGTAAACCAGCAGACAGGCCGCTTCGACGCCAACCTGCTCAAGCAGTTCCTCGCAGAATACAAACAAGCACAAGGAGCAAACCCGCAGCTGGCCGACCAATACCGCAACTTATACAACTTCTGGACTTTCATTGAAAAGACTTTGCGCCAGCAGCTTCTCACCGAAAAATACCAGGCGCTGTTCGCAGGATGCCTGCTTTCAAACCCCGTATCAGCCAAAATGGCTTACGATGGAGAAAACCAGGAGAGCAACATACAGCTTGCGTCGTTCGCCTATTCATCGATAAACGACAACAAGGTAAAAGTTTCAGAAGAAGACATCAAGGCAAAATACGAGGAGCTTAAACCGCGCTTCAAGCAATACGAGGAGACACGCTCGATAAAGTATGTTGAGTACCAAGTTGTTCCCTCAACCGCCGACCGCACGGCCCTCAACAAGACGGTCAACGAATACATGACGCTCTTGAAGGACACGGCCGATCCGTCTGACATTGTAAGGAAAAGCGGCTCAACCGTCGCCTATTTAGGAATACCGCAGACGAAAGCGGCGTTCCCCTCAGACATCGCAGCACGCCTCGACTCGATCCCCGTCGGAACTACCACCACGCCGGTAGAGAACAAGATGGACAACACGCTTAACATCATCCGCCTCATGTCTAAGATGGAATTGCCTGACTCTGTACAGTTCCGCGTAATCCAAGTAGGAGGCACGACTGCCGACGAGGCAACGAAAAGAGCCGACAGTATATACACTGCCCTGCAAGCCGGAGCCGACTTTGAAGCCCTCGCAAAGAAGTACGGACAAACAGGAGAAAAGACTTGGATAACATCCGCACAATACCAAAACGCCCCGAGCATGGACAAGGACACGAAGTCATACATCCAGTCGCTCAACACAATGGGCGTTAATGAGACGAAGAACCTGAAGTTCACCCAAGGCAGCATCATCCTGCAAGTGACCGACAGAAGAGCAATGACGACCAAATATGTTGCAGCCGTTATCAAGAAGCCTATCGAATTCTCTAAAGACACTTACTCTGCCGCATACAACAAGTTCAGCCGTTTCGTCAGCGAAAACCGCACACTTGAGGCCATGCAAAAGAACGCTTCAAAGAACGGCTACACAGTCAGGGAGCGCAACGACGTTCGCAACTCAGAGCACTACGTTGCAGGAATAAGCGACACACGCGAAGCCATGAAATGGCTGTTCGAGGCTGAAGAGAATGAGATTTCACCTCTTTATGAATGCGGCGAGAACGACCATCTGCTCGTAATCATACTGACAAAGATAAATAAGGAGGGCTACCGCTCACTCGACGACGAAAGCATCAAGACTTACATCCGCAACGAAGTTATACGCGACAAGAAAGCAGAAATGCTTCTCGCCCAAGTCAACGGAGTTAAGAATCTCGCAGGCGCTAAAGCCAAAGGCGGCAAGGTGTCTACCGTAAACCAAGTAACATTCGCCGCCCCTGTTTTCGTTCAGACGACAGGCATGAGCGAACCGGCACTCAGCGGAGCCGTTGCGGCAACAGCAAAAGGCAAGTTCTGCACAAAGGCCATCAAAGGCAACGGCGGTGTTTACATGTTCCAGGTTACGGACAAAAAAGCACGCTCGGTTAAATTCAATGAAAAAGAATACGAGCAGCGCCAACGCCAAAGAATCATGCAATATGCCGGCAACTTCATGCAGGAGCTTTACATAAAAGCCGGCGTGAAGGACAACCGCTACATGTTCTTCTAAAATAAACAGAACGACATAATTTTATAATACACCCGACGGGTTGCGTCTAATAGTCGCAACCCGTCGGGTGTATTATAAAATACGATTTCGTGCTTGATTGTTTCAGCCTAATGCGGAAATTCGGCATAACCGTCCAACAACCGGAAGCATATTCCAAAACGGCGGCGACAATATTTAATCCAACCACTCACAAAAACATATTTTATCTTGCATATTACCGCTTATTGACGTAACTTTGCCGACGAAATCCAAACATTATGATCCAACAATACCAGTCGCAACTATTTGGAAGGGCCGTAGCCGAACTATCAAGCCTGCCCGGCGTAGGACAAAAAACAGCCTTAAGGCTGGCATTGTTCCTGCTAAGACAAGACAAGGAGAAGGTGGACCGGTTCGTCAAGACCATAAGCGAAATGCGCCAAGACATAAAGCATTGCCGCGTATGCCACAACATTAGCGATACGGATGTTTGCCCTATTTGCTCAAACCCACGCCGCGACGGGACGACCATTTGCGTCGTTGAGAACATACAAGACGTTATCGCCATCGAGAACACCCAACAATACAACGGGCTTTACCATGTGCTTGGCGGAGTGATTTCACCAATGGACGGCATTGGGCCAAACGACATTGAAATAGACTCTTTAGTCGGGCGCGTAAACGAAGGCGGTGTGAAAGAAGTGATTTTAGCGCTAAGTTCTACAATGGAAGGAGACACGACGAACTTCTACATATATAGGAAACTTGCTGGAACGAACGTAAAACTAAGCGTAATAGCCAGGGGCATTTCAGTCGGTGACGAACTTGAATACACCGACGAGGTAACCTTGGCACGCTCGATAATAAACCGAGTCCCATTCGAAGGCAAGCAATAGCTGCTGCCCAAACCTGGCAAAATCCACTGAAATGAAAAAAGTAAGAAACATCCTAATGTGCGAAATGTACGCCTGCATAGCCATTTCGGTAACCATAATAACGCTTTTCGAAACAGGAACGCTTATTCCCGGCTTTTTCGAATGCGACACAACAACCGAGTTCTTGACGGTAACATTCATGGAGATACTGACAATCTGCATGATTCCGTTGGCGCTCAGGCTGTTCAAGTTCAAGAAAATAAGCGCCGCACTTGTAAACGACGGCGGAAAGGGACTAACGAAATGGGGAAGCGTCAGAATGATGATGCTTTGCGTGCCGATGACAGCCAATACACTGTTGTATTACCTTTTCGGACTGAACGTCGCGTTCGGTTACATGGGCATAATTTGCCTCATTTGCCTGATATTCGTCTATCCCAGCATGTCACGATGCATAACTGAAACCAACAACAAAAAATGAAGCTGTCAATAATCATCGTTAGCTACAACGTAAAGCACTATCTGCACCAATGCATCGACAGCCTGCTGAAGGCCGTCAGGAATATTGACGCGGAAATATGCGTAATAGACAACCACTCGAAAGACGGAACAGTGGAATCGCTGAAACATTACGGCGAAAACATAAAAGTGATAGCGAGCAACCACAACAACGGCTTCGCCAAAGCCAACAACATGGCTATAAGGCAAACAACTGGCGAATACGTACTTCTAATAAATCCCGACACGTTTGTCGGCGAGGACTCGATAAAACAATGCATCGCATTCATGGATTCACACGCCAATGCCGGTGGGTTGGGCGTGCAAATGCTGAAAAGCGACGGTGGAAAGGCTCTTGAAAGCCGCCGCGGACTACCAACGCCTATGACCTCGTTTTACAAGATGTGCGGGCTGTGCGCAAAATATCCGGCAAACAAACGTTTCGGCAAATACTACATGTGCGACATGCCGTGGAACGAGCCTGGGCGCATAGAAATAATCAGCGGTGCCTTTTGCATGCTGAGGCGAACGGCACTCAACAAAACCGGCCTGCTCGACGAAGACTTCTTCATGTACGGAGAAGACATAGACCTATCATACCGTCTGCTCAAAGGCGGTTATGAAAACTGGTACCTACCGGTTAAAATCCTCCACTATAAAGGCGAAAGCACACATAAGTCATCGTTCAGGTACGTACACGTATTTTACGAGGCCATGCTCATATTTTTCCGCAAACATTACGGGCATCTTAGTTTCTGGCTGTGCATACCGATAAAAATGGCCATATACGTAAAAGCCACGCTCGCCTTAATGAAAATGATGACCGAGAACATCAACAAGATTTTAGGCTTCACCTACAAAAGGCGCAAGAAAAGCCCACGATACATGTTCATCGGCTCGCAAAAATCGCTTGAAGCATGCCATAATATCGCATATAAGAACGGCCTTGACGCAGTATTCTTCAAATCCGACGAGAATTCAAACAAAGAAGGCCATTTGAAGTACATGGAACAAGCAGCCAACGGCACATTAGTTTACGCCGTTTACGATGTGAGCGCATATAAGTATGAAACGATTTTGGAAATCTTTTCACAAAACAGCAACAAGAACGTATTAATCGGAACCTACCACCCCAAATACAATATAATAATAACCGACAACGAAATTATAAGTTGATGCGCCAAAATCTTCCCAACGTCAAACTTAGGGCCATCGAACCCGAGGATCTGGACATCCTTTACCGGATAGAAAATGACATGAGCCTATGGAACGACAGCGTGACAAGCGTGCCCTACTCGCGCTACATTCTTTACGACTACATTGCCAACACGAAAAACGACATTTACACCGACCGCCAAGTACGCATGATGATAGAAAACGAAAAACAAGAAGTTGTAGGCATTGTCGACCTCATAAACTTCGAGCCAAAACATTTAAGGGCAGAAATCGGTATTGTGATAAAGCATGATTATAGGAACCAAGGATTCGCACAGGCCGCGATAGGCAAAATAAAGGAATACTCACTTGGAATATTACATCTCCACCAGTTGTATGCATACGTAGACAAAGACAACCAACAGTCGACAAAACTTTTCGAACGTTGCGGTTTCATCTGCCAGAACGAACTGAAAGACTGGCTGTTTGACGGAAAAAAATACCACAATGCGTTAATGATGCAACTTTTTTTATAAAAAAGCACGATAAAATTTGGTCGAATGGAAAAATATCTGTACCTTTGCAACCGCAATTAAGCAAGATACCTAAGGTGCGTTAGTTCAGCCTGGTTAGAATGCCTGCCTGTCACGCAGGAGGTCACGGGTTCGAGTCCCGTACGCACCGCAATAAACATTGGAAATCAATGCTTTACAAAACAAACACCCGATTTTACACCCAATGATGTAAAGTCGGGTGTTTTATTATTAAAAAATCGACGATGTAGCATGAAACAATGGGTCAGCGGATTCCATGCAAAGCCCATTGTGTATCCCAAGACCTCACAAATAATTAACTTTCAATCATATTTCAATAATTTACAACGTATCTCACTTTTTTATATTACCTTTGCATATCAGATAAAATCAAAGTAAAAAAGACAATGAACCAGCAAGACGATATAAGGAAAGCCATTGAAGTAATGAAAAATGGCGGAGTAATACTCTATCCTACCGATACGGTATGGGGCATAGGATGCGACGCAACCAACGCCGAAGCCGTAGCAAAAGTTTACAATATAAAGCATAGGGACGACTCCAAGGCCCTGATTTGCCTTGTTGATTCTACCGTTAGGCTACAGCGTTACGTCCGTAATGCGCCGGAAGTTGCATGGCAAGTAATGGAATTGGCAACAAAACCAACGACGGTTATATTCGACAATGCTGTAAACCTTGCTCCCAACCTTATAGCCGAAGACGGCAGCATTGCCATGCGGATTACCCAAGAACCATTCTCCAAAGAACTTTGTTACAGATTCCAAAAACCAATCGTATCAACAAGTGCCAACATAAGCGGCGAACCTGCCGCTGAAAATTACAAAGACATCTCCGAGGAACTTTTGGCGGCCGTTGATTATGTCTGCTTCAGCCGCAGGCAGGAAAAACAACCACACACACCTTCGAGCATAATTAAAATAGGCGCCGACGGACAAATTCAAATCATAAGAAAATGATATAATCAATAAAAAATAATGAACCGTGATAAATAAATTATCACGACACATTCATATCACCGATAGAAATGAGCCAAACAAGCATCGAAGCTGAGATCGCACCTGAAAAACAGACGCTTATACAACGCATAATAAACATGCGTGAACAATACGTTACAGACAGGCAGTTCACCCTTATTTTGAGCTTTCTTGTCGGTTTGTTCGCTGCCGTAGCTGCGTTCATATTGCATTGGCTTATAGAAGAGATAGCGCACATCCTCACTTCACGTTTCGACGCAAACACGTTCAACTGGCTCTACCTTGTCTACCCCGTCATCGGTATTTACATCACGTCGCTGTTCGTCCGCTATATAGTAAAAGACGAAATCAGCCACGGCATAACGCGCATCCTATACGCAATAAGCAGCAAACGAAGCCGCCTGAAGGGGCACAACTGCTGGAGTTCGGTAATAGCTTCGGCTATAACGATAGGCTTCGGAGGCAGCGTCGGGGCCGAGGCACCTATCGTTCTTACCGGCTCGGCCATAGGCAGCAACCTCGGCCAATTGTTCAAAATGGACAACAAGACGCTGATGCTGCTCGTCGGATGTGGCGCGGCGGCGGCAATCGCCGGAATATTCAAGGCCCCGATAGCCGGACTTGTATTCACCCTCGAGGTTCTTATGATTGACCTAACCATGGCCTCGCTCCTGCCAATCCTGATAGCAAGCGTCACTGCGACGTGCTTCACATACATATTCACCGGCAGCGAATCCCTGTTCGTATTCACCCTTGATAATCCGTGGCCGGTAGAGCGCATACCGGCAAACATACTGCTCGGCGTGTTCGGCGGATTCGTAAGCCTCTATTTCATCCGCACAATGGGAGCATGCGAGTCCGTTTTCGCTCGACTGAAAAAAAATCCCGTCGCAAAACTGTTGCTCGGCGCATTGATACTTAGCCCGTTGATTTTCTTATTCCCGTCGCTTTACGGTGAAGGCTACGGCAGCATAAACATATTGCTCAGCGGAAAGACGGAAGCCGATTGGGACACACTGTTACACAACTCTCCGTTTTACGGCCAAGACTCAATGCTCGTGCCATACGTCGGCATGGTCCTGCTGACAAAAGTTTTCGCCACGTCGGCAACTAACGGCGGAGGCGGTTGCGGAGGAACGTTCGCCCCGTCGTTGTTCATCGGCGCTTTCGCTGGATTCCTGTTCGCACGCTTATGGAATATTTATGAAATAGGCATCTACCTACCTGAAAAGAATTTCGCACTGCTCGGCATGGCTGCCGTTATGGCCGGAGTAATGCATGCCCCCTTAACAGGCATATTCCTGATAGCAGAAATTACGGGAGGCTACCAAATGTTCATTCCGCTGATGATTGTAAGTATCTGCTCTTACCTTACTATAATAATATTCGAGCCGCACAGCATTTACGGCATGCGCCTTGCACGCCAAGGGAAACTGATAACCCACCACACCGACCGCGCCGTGCTGACGTTGATGAGCCTCGACAGCGTTATCGACAAGAATTATACTGCCGTCAATCCGGATAAAGACTTGGCATCACTTGTGCACTCAATCAGCAAAAGCCATAAAAACATCCTGCCCGTACTCGACGATGCCGGCAATCTGCTCGGAGAAATCGACATAACGAAGCTGCGCCACATAGTATTTCGCACTGAACTTTACCATCATTTCAAGGTTAAGCAACTTATGTCCCAACCGGAGGCCGTACTGTCCGTAAACGATACCATGGAGGAAGTAATGAAACGGTTCGACTCAACAGACTCGACAATGCTGCCAGTACTCGACGGCGACAGCCATTTGCTTGGTTACATATCTCGAACACACATGTATGCGATGTACCGCAAAATGGTTGCTGATTTGTCGGAAGACTGATTAATTGCCACTATATTACGAAGTCTTGCGCCTTACGGTATGCCATACCTGCAAATGCGCATACGAGTTCACCGTGTTGGTTGCGTATTTTCACTTCAATGTATGGTATTTTATGATGATTGACAGTCTCTACAGCCTCGGCAACGAGAGTATCGCCTTCTACCGCAGAATGCAAGAATGAAATCGTGCTCCCTATACTCAACGTCAGTTTGCCGTGGCTGTTCATTACTGCTGCCATTGCAAGGTCGGCCAAAGTAAACAACGCCCCACCCTGGCATACTCGCCCGGCATTAAGATGTTCACTGGTAACAGTCATTTCTGCACGGGCATATCCTTCACGAACTTCAACTAAACGAGCGCCGGCATTAACGGCGAAACAATCATTTTGGTTTAGAAAATCTTTTAATTCCATAAGTCAGGGTTAGTTGGGTTTTAGGGTTATAGGGTTTTACGGTTATAGGGTTTTACGGTTAGTTTTTTAGGGGGCTAATTTAAATTAAGCATATCAATCAACAAGCCTTACAACCCTGACGCCCGTCATTGTACGTTGCTTTTGCAGATAGGCATACAGCGTCATAGGTTCTTCGACAACCTTATGCCTCAGGCTTGAGGCGTTAAGCAGATGCAGTCCGTCCTTATGCCATACGGCAAAGCCGACATGCTGGATGTCAAGTCCTTTTAATGTTGTAGTCAAAGCTATAATGTCACCGTCTTTTATAGTCCGCCTCAGCGTCTGCGAATCGGACATATCAGATTTCGGGATGTATCTATACGACCGCTGGTTAAGCGCCTTCTCGGTTTTTGCTATTTGGGAAACATATTCCGGATTGGCCTTCAATATCTTATATTTTGAAGGATAAGTCGACATGTAATATACATTGATTTTCTGCACGGAAGAAAACGGAGGATTAGGTGACTGTACTTCCCTGCACAATCCTTTTTTCGTATTATCGTTTATCCAGTCCGTAAAATAATGCAGACGGCTGACATAATGGGGCTCTCCGCCATTACGGTAACGTATCATGCAAAGATTGTCGCAAAAGGCTTTAAACGTGTAGCGTTTTTGCTTTACGCACAAAACTAACGCCGTAACATTCTCTACATACGTCGTACAGTCGAGCTGCCGCAAGTTTACTACAAGCCGCTCGGTCTTATTCACCTCAAGCGTATGCGCTACATACGGCAAGCCTAAAAGTTCACGGGCGAAATATATTACAGGGTTTGCATCTTTCGACAAACTCCGCACGCCGTCAAACAGCTTCATAACCTTCAAGCTGTCAGCCTTTTCGTATTGAACTTCGTAAGCATCGCACACACACGGCGCAAAGGCTATGACTAATATAAATATAATATTTCTCATATTGTTTTATAGGGTTTTACGGTTGTAGGGTTTTACGGTTGTAGGGTTTTACGGTTATAGGGTTTTACGGTTATAAGGTGTACGATTGTAATGTTTATTAAATCCACTCCCAACAGCCGCATAACCGCAAAACCTCAAAACCGCATAACCTTATAACCACCGTAAAACCTTATAACCTTACAAAAAATCAGAACTTACCGAGAATCCTATCCATCACCCAATTTACAGGGGTCGCCGATACGCTTGTACACGAGCATGTACCGAAACCTTGTAGCGACTCGATTACCGCCTTTATTATCGGCAATTGCACATACGCAGGATTAGGCACGGTTATGCTTGTAGTGCCTTCGCTCGTAACCAACTGTATCGGGTCATAATTGTAAACGGAAAAGCACATCATACCCTTGTCGCCGATAACCTCAACCTTATCTTCCTTAGCCGACTTATGACCGGCGAAGCACCATGAGCCGCTGCCTGTAAGGCCGTTCTCGAAACGGAAACAAGCACTGACATTGTCTTCCGCGGCGTACAATCCGGCACGGTTGGCGCACAACCCTTCGGCCTCGATTATAACGCCGAACAAGTCTTGCAACAAATCCAACTGATGGGGGGCCAAGTCATAAAAATAACCTCCGCCGGCTATATCCGGCTGAAGACGCCAAGGCAAAGTAGCAGCTGAAGAATAATCAAGGTCGCGCGGCGGACAAGAAAAGCGCACCTGAACATTCATAATATCGCCGATCGTATTCTGCCTTATTATGTCCTTAACCTTCTTAAAGTAAGGCAGATACCTCCTATAATAAGCCACGAAGCACGGCACGCCCGTCTGCTCGCTCACGCGGTTTATCCGCGTACAGTCGTCGTAATTGGCGGCCAAAGGCTTTTCAACGTAAACCGGCTTACCGGCACGCATAGCCAATATGGCAAAAGTGGCATGGCTCGACGGCGGCGTAGCTATGTAAACGGCATTGACATCCGGATCGTCGATCAGCTCTTGTGCGTCGGTGTACCATTTTTTTACATTATGCCGCTCGGCATACGAACGGGCCTTATCCTTGCTTCGGCTCATAACGGCCACGACCTCAGAGCCTTCAACATCGTTGAAAGCCGGACCCGATTTCTTCTCGGTAACCTCGCCGCAACCGATAAATCCCCATCTAAGTAGTTTCATATTATCACAAGTTTCAAGCGTTTCAGCTATTTGCAGGCAAAGTTAGCAAATTTTATCCATATCATGGAAGCATAATCTCAAGAATATTGTTACCTTTGCCCAAGATAAACGCTGAGTCACTGAAAAACAAAAGCAAGCCAGACGCTCCGCCCGTCGGCATCATCCCATCTTCAATACCAACGACGGACTAAAGGCGGCGCCGACATACCGGCTTCCGAGCATCAACGAAAATAAACACCAACGAAAAAAATGAGCAACATCAAGCAATCAACAATAAGCAAAAGCCGCAGCTACACGGCGTGCCTTTCCGAAGCAAACAAAATGCTTTTCGACAACATCCGTGCCATATTCGGACGCACATGGACATATTGCACGGCCTTAGCCGTAGTAGCGGCCGTGTACCTGTCGCTATACTCCCACGCCATGATTTACGGCAACAGCACGGCGTTGACCGCCAGCCTGTGCGTATTGTCGGCAATCATGCTCGCAGCCGAGATAGCCTACTATGCAAGGATAATGTTCCTAATAAACGGCAGGCCGATGAAATGGAACATCATAAGGACAGCCAAGCTGGCAGCATGCTACATCTGCTTCATCATGCTTATCAGCCTCCTGTTCACAGGCATAACCTACGCCGTAATACTCGCCAAACAACCCGTAACCCCACAGCAGCTGCAACCCCTGCTCGCAACGTTCGGCGCAATAACGCTCGCCATATCCCTGCTGATGCTCCCATACGTCTACGTAGCAATGAAATACGTCATGGAGCCGGAAACCAAGCTGCGCCGGATAATATTCAAGTCATACGCTACCGGCTTACGCCATTGGGGGCTCGTATTCACGGCGCTGTTCCTCGCAGCGCTATGCGTCGCTCTATGCGCCCTGCTCGTTTCGATACCGCTGTTCATCGTCATTGCGGCCGACTCAATGTCGGTTTACGGCGTCAACGTCCTCGGCGACCCTACCGGCCTGCCTTCATACTTCACGACGATACAAGTCATCGTGTTCGCACTGACTTTCTTCATCTGGGCATACATCAACATCTTCACCGTCTTCGTCTGCTATTTCCTATACGGCAGCATAGAGACACGGGAAAAAGAGAAAAGGATAGCTAAAAAAGAACTGACCGGCCAACTTTAACCCAAATCGGTCGTTAGACTTCTGTCTGATGACCGATTGGGGATAATCCACACGTCACAAGTTTCCAGTCAGTTTTTACCTTCACAATGTCACGGCATGGACAATCTTACTAAATATCAACATCTTACGCCGTGACATTAACATTTCACAACATTCACTAATGTCACACAAGGCATACGCCAATTCGGTATAAGAATAATGTAATCATTCTAAAAACAAATGGCACCATTCTAAACCGTAAGAAGTCTGTGGCATACCGTCATTCCGGGCTTAGACCC
>CALUFA010000008.1 GCA_944319795.1 uncultured Prevotella sp.
TCCGGGTCTAAGCCCGGAATGACGGTATGCCACAGACTTCTTACGGTTTAGAATGGATTCCTTTCCTTATACCGAACTGACGTTAATTTATGATAGAACCGTAACATGTTGTAATTAAGCGTGTTACGATTAGCATTCCAAGAAGCCGCATTTTGCGACGCAAAATGCGGCTTTTTATCTCCTGAAAGGTAACCTTTCATATCGCAAAAGGTTACCTTTCAGAATACCGTGAATTTTGATACGGGCGGTAACGGCAGCTTTGTAAAAATCCTATCTTATTCCGCTTATTTCTCCGCAGTCTCGTTTTTTTGCGCTATCTTTGCCCCAGATAATCTGCACTCGGCAATTTGCAAGTAAACTTGCATTGCGCTCGTTTGCGCTATCTTTGCATGAAATTATTCTTGACAGCTTAAAAAATAGTTTGATGTTTCGTATAAATAATATTCGTAAAGCGGTCGTCGCGCTTTTGCTCGGCATGGCGGTTGCGGTCGCACAGGCAAAGACGGGCAGCGATAAGTTTACGTTGAAGTTCGTCGACGCAAAGGAAGCCGCAACTATGCTTTCAACCCACGACAAGAACACCGACAACTGGGGCAAGTTTGACATAGAGGCGCGCATGGGCCGCAAGGGGGCTACACGCGAACAACTGTTGGAGAAAATCAGGACCTATACGCGCGACTTTACCTCAGCTGACAAGGACACGCTGGTTAAGGCTTTTAATATTTTCCACGACAAATTGGTTGAAAAGGGGCTGGCGCTGCCGTTGCCCGACGAGTTCATCTTGGTTAAGACGACCATGAAAGAGGAAGGAGGCGCAGGGGCGTACACGAGGGAGAACATAATCTGCATAGGCGAGGACGTGCTGAAAAAGCAGACGGCCGAACAGCTGCTATATCTCGTTGCGCACGAGACTTTCCACGTATTGACGCGCAACAATCCCGATTTCCGTAAGGCTATGTACGCCGTTATCGGCTTCAACGTGCTCGACAGGGAGATTGATTTCCCAAAGGACTTGACCGACAGGCGCATATCCAACCCCGACGTAAACCGCTATGACAGCTACGCAATGCTGACCGTAGACGGCGTGAAGGGGCCTTACACTATGGTGATTTATTCGGACAAGGACTATGCCGGAGGCTCGTTCTTCGAATATATGAAGATCGGTCTTGTTCCGCTCGACGGCGCTTTCGAGCCTGTAAAGCGTGACGGCAAGACCGTTGTAGTGCCGCTTGAGCGCGCCACCGACTTCTACGACTTGGTAGGGAAGAACACCGGTTACGTGATAAATCCGGAGGAATGCTTGGCCGACAACTTCGCTTTCATCTTCTACGACGTTAAGAAGGACTTGCCGAATCCTGAGATTTCGGAGCGCATGATAGATGTGATAAGGCGGTTGTAATGCATAATTCACAATGCATAATGCATAATCGGGCTGACGCTTTGACGCTTTATTTAAGCTGGGAATAAGCCTGGTTCTGAATTATGCATTGTGAATTATGCATTATGAATTAATTTATTGTGAAATATGAAGATAACAAAGAATAATTACTTGGCAGGTTTTGCCGTCGTAGTTGCCGTGCTGGCGCTCGTCCGTTTGATTTTCCCCTCCGTTGCCGAATACAGGAATGTGGGCGGAGTCGTTGCGCAGGCCGACAGCATTGCTGCCCGGGTTGACAGCATGGCGGTGGCGGAGAAGGACAGTACGGAGCGCATTGTGGAAAGCCGCCCCGTGCCGGTTAAGCCGACAAAGGCTGCCGCAGGATTTCCGCTTGCCTCGTTTTTCGACGGCAATGGCGGCGTTGTAAAGAACCGCATAAACAGCGTGCCGGGCTTCAGCCGCACGTTTCCCGACAATAACGACGTGCAGCTTATCGCGGCGAACGCCAACGGCGTGAAGCCGGTTGAAGACCGCAATGACGCCGAGAAACGCAAGAAGGAACTGGTATTCGTCGGTGCCAACCCGTATTTCCATATCGACCCATTGAGCAGCAGCATACCTTATCTCGTGCCGCGCGCAGCCGTTCTGCTAAACGACATAGGCCGCGCGTATTACGACAGCCTGCAAATCAAGGGGATACCGCTGCACCAGATAATAGTGACGAGCGTGCTCCGCTCGCGCGCCGACGTAAGAAAGCTGCGCACGCACAACATGAACGCCACCGAGAACTCGTGCCACATGTACGGCACTACGTTTGACATCTGTTATAATAGGTATAAGACCGTGAGTCCGGCCGAAGGCCCGCAACGCCGCGCCGTGCGCAACGATACGCTGAAATGGGTGTTGAGCGAAGTGTTGAGGGATATGCGCGAGAAAGGCCGTTGCTATGTGAAATACGAGGTGAAGCAAGGTTGCTTCCATATAACGGCAAGATAGCGGAGCTGTTTTTCTTAGTCCTTTTTAGTCCTGAGTTGCCAGAACGCCACGGCCGAAGCCGCCGCTACGTTCAGCGAGTCTACGCCGTTGTGCATCGGTATGCGCACTACGTAGTCGGCTTTTCCTATTGTTTCATGCGGCAGTCCGTCGCCCTCCGTGCCCATGATTATGGCCAACCGCGGTTCGGCCGCAAGCCTTTCGTCGTCTAACGGTATGGATTTATCCGTCAAGGCCATTGCCACCGTCTTGAAATTCAGCTTGCGAAGGTCATTCACAGGCATGTCCAACCACGCCCAAGGGACGAGGAACACCGAGCCCATTGACACTCTGACAGACCTTCGGTTGAGCGGATCGCAAGAGTTGCGGGTCAGCAATACGGCATCGATTCCGAGTGCGGCGGCAGAGCGGAATATCGCTCCTATGTTGGTAGTGTCTACCACTCCGTCGATTACTACGATGCGTTTTGCGCCGCTGCATACGTCCTCAACGTTCCTTTCCTGCGGTCGGCGCATTGCGCAGAGCACACCCCGCGTAAGCGTGTATCCCGTCAGTTCAGCCAAAACGGCCCTTTCCCCGGTGTATGTTGGGATGTCGCCGCAGCGCTCGATTATGGCCGCAGCGTCGCCCGTAATGTGCTTACGTTCACACAACAGGGCAACAGGTTTGTATCCGGCGTTAAGCGCTACGTTGATTACTTTTGGGCTTTCGGCTATGAAAATGCCGTCGCCCGGCACGGCGCGGTTGCGCAGTTGCGCCTCGGTAAGCGAACTGAACATCCTTATTTCAGGTCGGTCGAGCGAATCAATATTGACTATGTTCATTACTTGTGGTTGCATTTTAATTTAGACTTGGCCGTGTCTTGAACTGGATATTACCGTGTTTCAATCAGATGCCGGCAAATAAAAACGCCCTGTAAATCTTCGACTTACAGGGCGTTTAGCGTAGTGGATAGGGGAATCGAACCCCTATGCCAAGATTGAGAATCTTGTATCCTAACCATTAGATGAATCCACCAAATGTCAATAAACACAAAGCGGAAGCTGGGGGATTCGAACCCCCGGTACGATAAACTCGCACGGCAGTTTAGCAAACTGCTGGTTTCAGCCACTCACCCAAACTTCCATTCCGGTTTATTGTACCGAAGCATTCTCGCTTAAATGCGGTTGCAAAGGTATGGATTTATTTCCAACCGTGCAAATTTTTTCGGCAATATTTTCATTAAAATATGAAAAATCATGCATTTGAGGGTGAAATTTCGCCGCTTCCGATACATTTATGGTGGTTTTCGTCATAAACGACGCAGAATTGCCCGGGGGCTACGCCTTGTATCAAATCGTCCGAATGAACGTTGAACGAACCGTCGCCGGTGCGCTCGAGCGTGGCCTTATGGAATTCCGGAGTATGGCGTATCTTGAACGTTATGCCGACTTTTGCCGATTCTTTCCAAGGGTCGCAGGTGAGAAAGTTGAAATCCCTGATCGAAAATTCTTTCCTGTAAGCCGTCAACGGCTCGTATCCTTTGCTGACGTAAAGTATGTTTGCTGCGATGTCTTTCTTCACTGCATACCATGGGCCGCCTCCGAAGCCGAGGCCGTGGCGCTGGCCTATGGTGTGGAACCACAGGCCCTTATGTTTGCCGATTATGCGGCCAGTCTCGAGTTCTACCACGTTGCCTGGTTTTTCGCCGAGGTAACGGCGTATGTAGTCGTTATAGTTTATCTTGCCGAGGAAGCATATTCCCTGACTGTCTTTGCGCTTGGCGTTGATCAGATGCTCGCGTTCGGCGATGGTCCTTACTTCGTCTTTCATGTAATGGCCTATGGGGAAAATTGCTTTTTGCAGCTGCCAGTCGTGTATTTGGGCAAGGAAGTCGGTCTGGTCTTTTACCGGGTCGGGGCTTGTTGTAAGCCATTTAAGGCCGTCGATGATTTCGGTTTGGGCGTAATGGCCTGTGGCTATGAGGTCATAGTCGTGTCCGGCTTTCTCGTTGAAGGCTCCAAACTTAATCAGCCTGTTGCACATTACGTCGGGATTCGGTGTGAATCCTGAGCGTACTTTCTCCATGGTGTAGCGCGTAACGCCGTCCCAATATTCCTTGTGGCAGTCTACAACTTGTAGGCGGCAGCCGTATTTAGCGGCTACGGCAGTTGCCATTTCGAGGTCTTCTTCGCTTGAACAGTCCCATTCCTCGTCTTCTTCAGGACCTATTTTTATGTAGAAACAGTCGGGGTGGAGACCTTGCTTAGCGAGTTCGTAAACAACGACGGAGCTGTCAACTCCGCCGGAAAGCAGTACGGCTATGCGTTTGTTTAAGTCGCAATTCATATTGTTCCTATAATATAATAAGGTGGAAGGATCGGCATTTAGCAGCCGAGACGGTAGCTCTCTATGTCCCTGAAACCGTTGAGGAACGGTGTGGCATCCATTCTCTTCTTGCCGCTGAGCTGTATGTTGTCGAGTTGCAGCCAACGGTCGTGCGTGGCAACGAGCAGCTTGCCGTCATAAACCATGATCGTGCCGGCAGCCTTGCCGTTGCACGGTATGGTCGTCAACGTAGTTTTGAACACCTTAAGCACAGCCGCCTTGCCGTCGGCGGCTGTCATGTTCGTCCATGCTCCGGGGTACGGCGACAGCCCACGGACGAAGTTGCGCACGCCTGCGGCCGTGTCGTCCCACTTGATTTGGCATGTCTCCTTGAATATCTTGGGAGCCGGGCGTAGTTCCTCGCCGACGGGAATCATCTTTTCTTGTGGCAGCGAATCTACTTTGCCGCCGCCTTCTATTATCTTGTCGACGGTATTCAGGGCGATGTCCGCGCCGAGTTTCATCAGTCCGTCGTAAACGTCCTCAACGTTGTATTCGTCTTTGATGTCGAACGGTTGTTGCATGATTATGCGCCCCGTGTCTATGTCGTGGTCGAGGAAGAACGTGGTGACTCCCGTCCGCTTCTCGCCGTTGATTATCGCCCAGTTGATGGGTGCGGCCCCACGGTATTGCGGCAGCAGGGCGGCATGGACGTTGAACGTGCCGAAACGGGGCATGCCCCAAACGATTTCGGGCAGCATTCTGAACGCAACCACCACTTGGAGGTCGGCACTGTATGCCTTAAGTTCCTCGACAAACTGCGGGTCTTTCATCTTCACCGGTTGTAAAACGGGTATGCCCTTCGACAGCGCGTATTGCTTTACGGCAGACGGTTGCAGGGTGTCTTGGTGGCGGCCTACGGGCTTGTCGGGCTGTGTGACAACGGCTACAATGTTGTATCCGCCTTCGACCAATGCGGCCAATGTGCCTACGGCAAACTCGGGCGTGCCCATGAATATTATCCTTAAATCCTCTTTAGTCATTCTTTCCAGTTTTTATTTTCTTGCTTTTTCTTTGGGAATATAAAGAATTTATAGAAGTTAAAGAATTTAGTGCCAAATGTCCTGTTGGTACGTACAGGGCTATAGGCTTTAACTTCTAACGGAGCGTAGCGAAGTGATAACTTCTTTTAAATTCTTTAACTTCTTTCTCTGACTTTTTTAGCTTCATATTACCTTATTCAACCGTTACCGATTTGGCGAGGTTTCTCGGTTGGTCAACGTTCAGCCCTTTTTCTACGGCTACATGGTACGCGATAAGCTGCAGCGGAATGACCGACAGCAGCGGGGCGAGCGCCGCAAGGGTTGGCGGAACCTCGATGCATGCCTCTGAAATGTTGCTTACGGCCACGTCGCCTTCGGTCACTATGGATATTATGCGTCCGTTGCGCGCCTTCACTTCCTCGATGTTGCTCAATATCTTTTTGTACAACTGGTGGTGTGTGGCGACGAATATTACGGGCATGTCCTCGTCAATCAGCGCTATCGGCCCGTGTTTCATTTCGGCCGCTGGATAGCCTTCGGCGTGGATGTAGCTTATCTCCTTCAGTTTCAACGCTCCTTCAAGGGCTACGGGATAGTTGAATCCGCGTCCCATGTATAGGGCGTTTTCGGCGTAGGTAAGCGTGCGGGCGATGTCCTTAATCTTGTCGTCTTTGGCGAGCACGGCCTTTATCTTTTCGGGTATGCGGCCGAGCTCGTCGATAGTTTCCTCGTATTCCTGTTGCGTGATTGTGCCCCGTTCGCGTCCGAGGGCGAGGGCGAACAGCGTAAGCACTGTAACCTGTCCGGTGAAAGCCTTTGTCGATGCTACGCCTATTTCGGGCCCTACGTGGATGTATATTCCTGTGTCTGACGCGCGTGCGATGCTCGAGCCTACGGCGTTTACGATGCCGAAGCAAAGCGCGCTGTTCTCCTTTGCCAACTGGAACGCCGCCAGCGTGTCGGCCGTTTCGCCGCTTTGCGATATGGCTATGACCACGTCACCGGGCAGTATTACGGGGTTGCGGTAGCGGAACTCTGAGGCGTATTCTACCTCGACGGGTATGTGCGCCCATTGTTCTATTAGCTGTTTGCCTATAAGTCCGGCGTGCCACGACGTGCCGCACGCTACGATGATGAAGCGGTTGGCGTTTACAAGTTCGTCGCGGTGGAGGTTTATCGTGCTCAGCACGATGCGCTTCTCGTTCAGCAGCAGGCGCCCCCTCATGCAGTCGGCTATGCAGCGCGGCTGGTCGTATATCTCCTTAAGCATGAAGTGGTCGAAGCCGCCCTTCTCCAATGTCTCAAGGTTTATGTCAACCTCTTTTACGTCGAGGTCGATTTCCTTGTTGTCGAGGTTCCTTATCTCAATCTTCCGTCCTATCTTCAACAGGGCCACTTCGTTGTCGTTGAGGTAGACCATCTGCTTTGTATAGCTCACAATGGGCAGGGCGTCTGACGCTATGAAGAACTCGCTGTCGTTCTCGCCTATGCCGATGACGAGCGGGCTGCTCTTCTTTGCTACGACGATTTTATCTGGAAATTCCTTGTCGATAACGGCGATGGCGTAAGCTCCGATTACACGGCGCAGCGCCATTACGACCGCCCCCTCAAGGTCTTTGCCGTATTCGCGTTGCATGAACTCGATGAGCTGCACGAGTACTTCGGTGTCTGTGCAGCTCTTGAACGTGTAGCCTTTCTCTGTAAGAAACTCTTTCAGGCTTGTGTAGTTCTCGATTATTCCGTTGTGGACCAGCGCCAGCCGTCCGCTCTGCGACACATGCGGGTGTGCGTTCACGGCCGAAGGTTCGCCGTGGGTTGCCCAACGGGTGTGGGCTATGCCGACATGTCCCGACGTGTCCCTTTGCGACGCTATGTCCTCAAGGTTGGCTACCTTGCCTTTTTCCTTATACACGTTCATGCCGCCTTCGCCGTCGATGAGGGCTACGCCGGCAGAGTCGTAGCCTCGGTATTCAAGGCGCTTAAGTCCTTCGATGAGTATGGGGTAGGCGTCTCTTGCGCCTATGTATCCGACTATTCCACACATGATGTTTTTGTTTTTTATGTCGCAAAGATAATGTTTTTTCATGAATAAATAATAGGATTAAACGCAGAATAAAGCGAATTGGGGTATTCTGATTTGATTGTTAGACTTTGCTGTCCTTCAATTTCAGTATTCGAAGCAAAGAAAACATTAGAAGATAGGAATTTATCTAAAAAATCACTTATCTTTGTATTCGGGGTCAAAATTTACGAGAAAAGAAACAATGAGAAACAAATTAGATACGGTTTGCTTTAATTATGATCCATTCGGTGCTAAGCGTGTGGAGGATTCCTTAAAATCCTCTTATGATAAAGTTGAACGATGTTATAGCTCGCCTTGGTCGCCATATAGATGTTTTAAGGACGGCAACATATTCGTCGTGAAGCCCGATGGTGCATTGCTTAGTGAGGAGCCCTTTGATTCTTTTGAAGTCTACGGTAAAAACTTTTTCGTTGGAAAACGGATGACTGGAACAACAGATTGGTCAAACTCCCCTAAGTTAGATTATACGACATTCGATTGTCATTTGAACGTCTTATGCGTTTCGACCGCTGAGCCTGAATATTTAGGTTGGCGCATTATGGCATGTCAAAGCGGTTCCGACGGAATAAGGCTTTTTAATCCATGCGGTGAAATCAAATGCGACTATAAGATTCGCGAGGTCAAGAAATTTGGAGAATATGGCACATGTAATGGCATGGTTGACCCCATTCCTGCTTTTGCCGTTTTTGCGATTGTCGACCCTTCCACCTTAAAAAGACTTTATGGACTGTTGAATATCTATGGCGAGGTGGCGTTAAAGCCCGAGTATGACATAATAGAATTTGATTCTAATGGAAATATGAAAGCATCCAAGCAAGAAAAAACTTATAATGGCAAGTGGCATTCTGTTTACTTTGACAAATTTTTGCATGCCACGCCAGCTTTTTTGCAGCAATATGAATCTTTTTACGCTTTGTCGAAAAGTTTATATGGCGTTACTAATAATGAAGGCCGTGTTGGTGTCGTGAATAATCAAAATGCATTGATTGTACCATTTGAGTACAAGTCAATTTACGGATTGGACAACGGGCTTGCTATCTTTCGCAGAGAGAATGAGAACGGGGTTATCAGATTGTGTGACAATAAGATAGTAGCTTCGTCCCCGCAATATGATTTTGAGATATGCGATGGTGAAATAATATGTCGTTACGAAGGCAGGCGCACTATGTTTTGTAACATTGCTAAAGCGGAGACGGAGTGGTATGATAAGATTGAACCTCTGTTCAACCGTTATTTCAAAGTCAGGCAAGGTTTCAAATATGGCATCATAGACTCAAAGGGTGAACAAATCGTTCCGGTTGATTATGAATGCATTCTCGTGTCAGATGAATTCATGCTTCTTGTGGAAAAAGATCGCTTCTCTTATGGTGACATTGCAGACAATGATGTCCGGCATTCTGTTTTTGGAGACAACATCACCGTGCTTTCGAGGGATTTTACTCCTTTGACGAATTATGATTTTGATATTAAGAGTTTTGAAAAGACGGCCGTTTCAACTTATATCATCAAGTCTTATCGGGGATATGGTGTGTTGGATGCCGGTTTTCATGTCGTGATACCTCCAATCTTTGAAAGCATGCGCTACGCCGACTCTGAGTATGTTTCCGAAAAAGGAAGCCACTCAATGGATGGCAGGTTTGTTTTTGAGAATGACAGGACGATAAAGGTCATAGATTCAAAATACTCTTATTGCGAACCCATTAACGATGGATATTTTAGGTGTATGTGTCGGCCGGACGATATATGCGACTACCGGTCGTATAGGTTTGGTGTATTGAATGCGGATTTCAACGAAGTCGTCCCACCTGATTATCAACGCATAAATCCTACGTTTCAAGACGATTTGTTCCTTGTCCAGGCATTTAACGGCAAATGGGGTGTAGTGGATGCGGACAATGAAGTCGTCGTTGCTGTTGCATTCGACGCTGTTGCTCCAATCGAAGCATCTCGCAGCTTTATAGTCAGCAACAATTCCAATCGTGTTAAATGTTATGGTCTCTATCGTTCGGATGGCACGGAAATACTCAGTTGCCAATATTCATTTATTGGTAAGGAGAGTGCCGGATATAGGACTGTTTTTAAAGATGATGTCAGGGGAATTGTGAACATATCTACTGGTGTTATCATATCTTTTCCGGATGTGGCATACGTGGGAGTGGTAAAAGAAAACATACTCAGTGTCAATAAAGGCGGAGATTTGACTTGGCGCGATAACATCCCATGCGTATCAAACGGCAAATGGGGATATATGGACATATTGGGTAATGAAGTCATTCCTTGCATTTATGAGGGCGCATCAGCAATTTCCCATCATTTGGCAGCGGTGAAAAAAGATGGCAAGTGGGGCGTTGTCAGGTTGGACAATACGGAGTTTATTCCGTTCGGATACGGTTCCATAAGCATTCTTGACAATGCCATACGCTGTTATGTCGGTGAGTACGAATATGACGTCTTTAACTTTGAGGGAGAAAAAACAGGCATCGGTAAAGATGTTACAGCTGGTTATGGCGGTTCTTACGACCCTGATTCATGGGGTGCCAATGCTGAGCTTGACTATATCGGGAATAACGGTGGCGATTGGATTGATGACTGATATCGGATAGGTGAAACTTTCCGGTGGAGCCTCATTAAACAACTTCTGCACTGCAAAAAAGAATTATACTGTACTGATACGTTTTTGTGACCGTTTACACAACGACATGCTTAGGCGGAAAATTGTATCAATGTGTCAGTAAGGTAATGTCTGCCGTTTTTGCCGAAATAGGATTTTATTAGCTTAATTAGTGCCAAGTTTTGCGTAATAAGGCGTCGCCTGTATTCCAAAAGACTGCAAAAGGCCGTGCGAAAGGCGGTCTTTTGCGGTGTATTAAACAGCCTTTTGCGGTGCAGTTGGAGCATGTTTTTCAGCAAAAAACATGCATTTTGAGGCTGGATTATGCTTTTTTCAATGCTTTTTCGAGCATTATTATTGCACATGTTAACGGATTTCCATGTAATGGGTTTATGCTCAGTAGCTTACGTTTGCGCACTTTGTAGCCGCTTGTTTACGGCCGAATGATTTTTCTTTCGGAAAAACACAGCCTGCAGCCGTCAGCGAATTTCACAATGCCACGGAAACGCTTAAATCGGTTGACATTTGTCTGTTCCTATTCGCGTGGGTTGTTTGCGTCGTCTGATGTCAAGCGCGCGTTTAGCGGTGTCGTGTTTGGTTTTGTCTCGCTTTTTCACTATCTTTGCGTCGTTTAAAGCCCGCCATGCATGTGTTTTCAATCGTGATGTTGGCGTAGTTTTGCGTTTTTTATAAAGTAAAAGAATGCGGATAAGGCGTGATGTGTTTTTCGAGATAGTTCGTTTCGGCTTGGTCGGGGTTGTAGCCACGGCCTTGCATTACGGCGTGTATTGGCTGCTTCACGGATTGATGAACGTCAGCGTTGCTTACACGATAGGTTATTTCGTCAGCTTCGTGGCCAACTATCTGCTTTCAGCGCGCTTTACGTTCAAAAAGAAAAAGTCTGTGAAGAACGGCGTAGGGTTCGCCTGCGCCCATTTGTTCAATTATGTTTTGCAGATAAGCCTTTTGAACTTTTTTATATGGTTGGGGGTGGGCGAGGCGTTGGCCCCGGTTCCGGTTTATTGCATTGCCATACCGACGAACTTTGTTTTGGTTAGGTTGGTGTTCGTGAAGATTGGTTGAGTAAGATGCGGCGATGCCGTTCGTAATATGAAAAAGGCGTGCCCGAGACAGGTTTTACCAAATGTCTCGGGCACGCCTTTATTACTTAATGTGGCCGTGGATGTCACCGTTGCCACCAACGCTTCTTTTTGGGTGCATCATCATATACCACTTCGCCACGGCGCTCCATCATGATGTCCTTGTAAGATTTGTTTTCTTTAATCATACGGTAGATTGTACCCCAGTCGGGCAGTCCGCCGACGTTGCGGTCGTCGATGAACAGGTCTATGGTGTTTAACTTGCGTGAATAACTTTGGTTGTTTTCTTTTCCACGCTCCTCGGGGAAGTCTTTGTTGACGGCGTAAAACTCAACTCCGCGCTCCCTGCACCAGTTTACCGCGTCGTCAAGAAGTTTGCCCTCGCGTACCGTCCAAAGTATAAGTTTGTGGTGGTCGGCGATCAAGGCTTTAAGAGTATCTGTGGCGAAAAGTCTTTCTTCGCCTATTTCCGGATATTTGTGCTCAACAATCGTTCCGTCAAAGTCTACTGCAATCGTCATATTCTTTTTTCTTATTGGATGTTAGTTTAATTGCCTGGTTGTCGGAAAAGTGCGTCCGTGCCGTGTCGGCCGGACGCATCTTTTCTTCTTTTCGTTATTATTTCTTTACAGAATCGTCGTCCTTGTTGCCGTAATGGCTGTTGGCGTAATTGCCATACGAGCCGTAAGAACCGTATGAGCCATAGGACTTGCCGGTGCTCGAATGCCCGTACTTGCCGTACTTGCCGTACTTGCCATAGCCGTAGTAGTAACCGTATTTCTTTTCGGAAAGGTCGATACCGTTGATGGCTATGCACAGGTTAGGCAGCTTGTTTTCTGCCGCCAAGCTGTTTATCATGTTGAAGTTTACCCTCGGGGTGTAGTCGGCACGGCACATGTATATCGAGATGTCGGCGAGCTTGGCTATCTGCAACGTGTCGGTTACAAGTCCGACGGGAGCCGTGTCTATCAGCACGTAATCGTAATGCTGCTTCAGTTGCGTGATCACTTCTTCCAGCGCCGGGCGCGATACAAGCTCTGCCGGGTTGGGAGGAACAGGACCGGCCATGAGCAGGTCGAGGTTGTTGTTGACTTCCGACGGTACGATTTGCGACGCGATATTCTCCCACTTAGGACTGTTCTGCGTTAGCAGTCGTGTGATACCGTTTGTGTGATTGTCTATTTCGAACAGCTCGGCCAGTCGCGGCTTGCGGATGTCAAGGCCGACGAGTATCACTTTCTTGCCGAGCAACGCGAAACTTACGGCGAGGTTGGCCGCTACGAACGTCTTACCTTCACCGGACATGGACGAGGTGAACAATATCACATTCTGATTTTCCTTGAGCATGAACTGTATATTGGTACGCATTGAACGGAAAATCTCTTGCATCTGGTTGTTCTGGTTCTCGTGTACTACGATGTCAGCCCTCGTCTTCGCCGTATCGCTGGCTACGACAATATCCGCTATTATAGGAAGTTTTGTCAGGCTTGCAACGTCGTCGTGTCCTTCAATCCTGTATTTGAAGAAGTTTATCAAATACAGTATGCCGGAGGGAATGGCGATGCCCAATATGAGCGCTATGAGCATAATGATGCTGCCCTTGGGGCTTAATTTCTTGTCGAATTGTGGCGCTTCGATAAGTTTTGCCTTGTCTGCCGTGGCGGCAAGCGAAATGGAGTTTTCTTCACGTTTTTGCAATAGCATAAGGTATAAGCCTGATCTTACCTCCTGCTGACGCCCTATTTGTGTCAGGATGCGCTCTTGTTCAGGGGTGCTGGTTACCTTGCTGTTGTATATTCCGAGCTGTTGGCTTATGCCGTTACGCTGTATTACAAGTCCTTCCTTTGCCTGTTTAAGGGCCTGCTGTATGCTTTCTTGCATGTCGTCGAGTTGTGAAGTGAGCTCTAATACGACAGGGCTGTTTTCTGAGGCTGTGCGCAACAGGCGGTTGCGTTCGAGCGCGATCTTATTGTATTCGTTGATCAACGATGTTGACGCTTCGTCTTGCAAGCCTACGTTTGACGGCAGCACTTGGTGCTTGTTGCCCGGGCGTTTTGCAAAATCAATAAGGCTTTCGATAAGCGCTATCTGTGTGTTTGCCTCGTTGAGCTTTTGCTCGTAGGCGGAGGTGCTTTCCGACGTGGCCATTGCGTCAAGCTGCAATTCCATCACTTTGTTGCGTTTTTTGTAGCTTTCAAGCGCATTGTCGGTGGAACTTAGCTCGTCGTTGATTTTTATAAGGCGGTCGTTTATGAATTTTTCCGTTCTTATTGCTATTTCGTTTTTATCTTCATTTGCTTGCGTGTTGTAACGGTTTACAAGTTGGTTTATGTAATCCGTGGCACGCTTTATGTTGGCTTCTTTCAGTTGGATGCCAAATACGGACGAAGTTTTTGACGTTTGTTCTACCGTGATGTTTTCCAAATATTGGTGGGCGGTGTTGCTTGGGGAATTAAGATATACGATGAGCTCTTCGTCGTCTTCCAATTCGAAGTTGCGGTTTTTTGTAAGCGTCAGGTTGCCGGCCTGCGTCCTTATCACGGCCGGAATTTCTGAGACTGTTTTCTCTATGTCGAACGGTCCCTCGGATGTAACTTCGTCTTTGCTTACAAAATATGTACCCGTTATTTTATATTGGTTGTTCTTACGGGCTATTTTTAACTCAATTGGCTTATTGAGCTTACTCAGGTGCCCATAGTCCATCTCTACATTGATGGGCTGTTCCTTATAGACGAGCTTTTTCTTTATGCCGCTCCTCTTATAATATTCGGCATACAATTTCAGGTCAATGATAGCTTGTTCGGCAATCGTCCTTGAGGTTATGATTTCCAACTCGTTCTCAACGCCGTAGCTGTCGCTTATGAATCCGAGGTTGGCCATGTTGCCTAATGCCTGGAGTGCGCCCCCGGCAGCTCCTTTTTTGTCGGAATCCCCGTCTTTTATAAGAAGTTTGGCCGTAATGTTATAAATGGGCGTTGCGTATTTAACGTAAAGGAATCCTAAGCCGATGCAAATCAGCATTGACAGAAGGAACCATTTCCAGTTAAGTATGAACGCGGTGTAAATCGTTTGGAAATTGAACGACGATTGTTCTTCCGCCGTGTTCTGAATCTCTTGGTTGTTGTTAAGCTCGTTCATTTATCTTGCAGATTTTGTATTGATTGTTTTTCTGTAACCAAACTCATGAGGTATTTGCCGTAATCGTTCTTTAGCATCGGGCGTGCCGCTTCTTGCAGCTTGCCGGCGTCAATCCAACCTTGTTTAAATGCGATTTCTTCAAGGCATGCGATTTTAAGCCCTTGCCGCTTTTCTATAACTTCTATGAAAGTCGAGGCCTCGCTAAGGCTGTCGTGCGTGCCCGTGTCCAACCATGCGAATCCCCGTTGGAGGGTTTTCACCTTGAGGTCGTTCTTTCTTAAGTATTCTTGGTTTACTGATGTTATTTCGAGTTCACCCCGTTTGCTCGGCTTGATGTTCTTGGCAATTTCAACAACGCTGTTCGGATAGAAATACAAGCCTACGACGGCGTAGTTGCTTTTGGGGCTCGCCGGCTTTTCCTCTATGCTGAGGCAATTGCCTTCCGAGTCGAATTCGGCCACTCCGTAACGCTCGGGGTCGTTTACATAATACCCGAAGACAGTGGCTTTGCCGTCTTGTTCGGCTGCGGTTACGCAGTCTTTCAGCATTCCGGAAAAACCTGCACCGTGGAAGATGTTGTCGCCGAGTACAAGACAAACACTGTCATAGCCTATGAACTCCTCGCCGATGATGAATGCTTGGGCCAATCCGTCAGGCGACGGTTGCTCGGCGTATTCGAAGCGGACTCCTAAATCGGAACCGTCGCCAAGCAGGCGCTTGAATCCTGGAAGGTCGTAAGGGGTCGAGATGATAAGTATTTCCTTTATTCCGGCAAGCATCAGGACTGATATCGGGTAATATATCATCGGCTTGTCAAAGATTGGTATCAACTGCTTACTGATACCTTTTGTGATTGGGTATAGCCTGGTGCCTGATCCACCAGCCAGTACGATTCCTTTCATTGTGCCTGTGTTTGTGATGTTAGAAACGCCACTTCTTCAAAGATGAAGGAAGCGTTGTCGTTATACATGTTCTTGTGTATGTTTGTATCTTTATTTTTTAAATAATATTTGTGCAAAGGTATAATAAAAATTGATAATAATCAAATTTTATTTTGATTTTTGCTGCATTTGATGTATTTTTGCACTTACATTTTTGGCAGGGTGTGTTCCTGCGTTTTATGAACTTAAAAAAATGATATGGGATTCTTAAGTAAAATATTCCGGAAAAACGATAGTAAAGAAAGCAAAACGGGAGGAATGGAAGACTATATGACTCTCGTCCGCGTGTATCTGCAGGCGGCGGTCGCCGAGACTGCGGGGATTACCAATCTTGCAATGCTGCCTGATTTGAGAATGTTTAAGACAACGCTGCACGTCCCGACGGTGAACAACAAGCTGGGCGTTGGCGAAAAGAAGCATTGTAAGAAGATGCTGCAGGATTTGTATAAGACAGACGATGGATTTTTTAAAGAGCTGGACCAAAGCATACGCCGCAATTGCCGAAAGGTGCAGGATGTCCAGACTTACCTTATACAATTCCAAAATTTCACTCAAGATACGATGATGCTTATGGGCAACTTGATGAAATTTAAGTTGCGTGTTCCGTCTTTTATGAAAAAGGCGATTTATAGTATGACGGAGAAAACCGTTGCGGATATTTTCCATAAAAACGACTTTAAGGACGCCGGCGTAATGAAAACCGTCGTTGCGATACGCACGTACAACAAGCGTTTGGCTTTTAGCGAGAAATGGATTACAGACTTCGTATTCCAAGTGGTCATGCTTGCTAAGAAAGAACCGCGCCCATCATCCGAAGAAGTGCAAAAAAAGAAGTGAATAATTTAAGCATTGGCACGGTGTAAGCATGTTGCGTAGTGCTTAAATGTTTGATTTTCATTAAAATCCATTGAATAAATTTTGCAATGTGATGAAAATAGTCTAATTTTGTAGACAAAATCCATATTGATGGCCGAAAAAGACAAAATCTTGACGCTTTTTACAACCCGCGTGAGGCAGCTGATACTTCAATATAACGAATTGAAGGAAGAGAATAAAGAGCTTTACGCAATGGTTGATTCGCGCGAGGAGGAGATAAGGCGTCTCAACGCAAGTCTTGAGCAGGCCCGTAAGGATTATGAAAGCCTTAAAACGGCCAAGATGATGGAAATCTGCGACGGCGACATCGAGTCCGCCAAGCGGAGGCTGGCCGCTTTGATAAGGGAAGTAAACAAATGTATCACGCTGCTGAGCGGAAAATGATGAAGTGGCGATGGCTGGAGAGAACGAAAGATTAAATATAAGGCTGCATGTCTATGACACAGACATACCTGTTAAGATAATGCCCGAAGACGAACCTTATTGCCGTAACGCCGCAAGGCTTGTTACGGAGAAAATCAATGAGTTTTCGGACATATACGGGACGAGTCGGAGCGAAAAGGAAATTCTTTATATGGCTATGCTCGACATAGCCATAAGTTTTGAGTTTGAAAAAACGAATAACGATACCGAGCCTTATGATAATATTCTCACAAATATCACCAACGAAATCGAAGACGCTTTAGGCGTAAAAAACTCAGCGCGGGACATTGGGATGTGAGAATATTAACTTAATTAAAAATAGCAAATGATATTAAATATTATTGTAGCCGCTGTGGCGCTCGTGATAGGAGGGCTCGCGGGGTATTCCATTTTCAGGTATGTAATTACCGGGAAATACAAAGAAATGGTAAGTGCCGCCGAGAAGGAAGCGGACGTGTTGAAGGAAAAGAAATTGTTGGAAGTTAAGGAGAAGTTCCTCAACAAAAAGTCGGAGTTGGAAAAGGAAGTCCAAAGCCGCAACCAAAAGATACAGCAAAGTGAGAACAGGCTTAAGCAACGCGAGCTTTCGTTGAACCAGCGCCAGGAAGAACTCGGCCGTAAGAAGCAAGACCTTGACCAGCAGCAGCAACGCATCGACAACGAGAAGAAGCTCATGCAGATACGCCAGGACGAGCTTGACAAGATGCAACTGCAGGAGCGCGCCAAACTTGAAGAACTTTCCGGACTCAGCGCGGAAGAGGCGAGGAACCGTCTTGTAGAAAGCCTGAAGGACGAGGCCCGCACCAACGCCGCAAGTTACATCAACGAAATAATGGATGAGGCGAAACTTAACGCCAACGCCCAAGCAAAGAAAATAGTTATCCAGACAATACAGCGCGTAGCCACGGAAACCGCTATCGAGAACTCTGTCAGCGTGTTCCATATCGACAACGACGAGGTTAAAGGCCGCATCATCGGCCGTGAAGGCCGCAATATCCGTGCCTTGGAGGCCGCAACGGGTGTTGAGATTGTTGTCGACGACACTCCCGAGGCCATTGTCATATCGGCTTTCGATCCGATTCGCCGTGAGGTTTGCCGCTTGGCCCTACACCAGCTTGTCGCCGACGGGCGCATCCACCCGGCGCGTATAGAGGAAGTTGTAGCCAAGGTAAAGAAGCAGCTTGAGAACGAGGTCATCGAGACGGGTAAGCGCACTGCCATAGACTTGGGAATACACGGCCTGCATCCTGAACTGATACGCATCATAGGTAAGATGAAATACCGTTCGAGCTACGGGCAGAACCTTTTGCAGCATGCCCGTGAGACGGCCAACCTTTGTGCCGTAATGGCTTCAGAGCTTGGGCTTAATCCTAAGAAGGCGAAGCGTGCCGGATTGTTGCACGACATAGGAAAGGTGCCCGACGAGGAGAGCGAACTACCGCATGCTTTGTACGGTGCCAAGATAGCAGAGAAGTATAAGGAGAAGCCCGACATCGTGAACGCTATCGGTGCGCACCACGATGAGATGGAGATGAACACGCTGCTGGCGCCGATAGTCCAGGTGTGCGACGCCATAAGCGGTGCCCGTCCAGGTGCGCGCCGCGAGATAGTCGAGGCTTACATCAAGCGCTTGAACGACTTGGAGGCTATCGCCATGAGCTATCCCGGCGTTACGAAGACATACGCCATACAGGCCGGACGCGAGCTTAGGGTCATCGTCGGAGCGGATAAGATGGACGATAAGCAGACCGAGCAGCTCTCTACCGAGATTGCAACGAAGATACAAAACGAGATGACCTATCCCGGACAGGTTAAGATTACGGTAATACGCGAGACTCGTAGCGTTGCTTACGCTAAGTAACGTATTCTTATACCGATAAAGGCGGCCCTGCAACAGAGGCCGCCTTTATTGTTTTTCCATGTTCCGTTACATTCACGCCGGTTCTTAGCGTGTTATCTCGTCGGGTGACTCGACGAAGGTTTCGCCGCCGTTGCTCTCGAGGAAGTCTTTGTCACGGAAGCCCCACAGCACGCTTATGCACGGTATGCCGCAGTTGCGTGCCGTTTCGATGTCAACCTCGCTGTCGCCTACGTAAACGGTCGTAGCTTTGTCTGCGTCGAGTCGTTTCATTGCTTCGAGCACCGTGTCGGGCGCCGGTTTTTTGCGGATGTTCTCGCTTTCGCCTATGGCGACGCCGATATATTCGTTGAAGAAAGTCCGGCATAGCGCTTCCGTTGCTTCGCAATACTTGTTGCTCACGACGGCGAGTTTCTTGCCGCGCTCTTTCAGGGTTTTCAGCATGTCGGTTATCCCGGGGTAAGGCTGCGTGGTGTCCATGCTGTGTTCCAGGTAGTAAGACATGAATCCTGCGTAGATTTTTTCGTATTCGGGGTTGTTAGTGCCTTGCGGTATCGCCCTCTCGATCAGTTTCCTGATACCGTTGCCGACCATGAGTCTCACTTCGTCTTTCGTATGTTCAGGCAGGTTGAACACCCTCATCGTGTGGTTTACGCTTGCGGTCAGGTCGTCAAGCGTGTAGAGCAGCGTTCCGTCGAGGTCGAAGATGTATGTTTCAAAATGTTTCATACTTGCGTTATTACTTGTGGTTTAACCGTCTGCAAAATTACTTCAAATTATTCATTTACATTGTTTCTTTGCGTATATTTTGGCCTGTAAAATTTACGATGGCGAAAAACTGTAAGGGGAGCGCCCGTGAAAGCTGCTGGTCTGGCTGCTGGAGTGTGCCTGAAGTTGTAAACCGTAGGCGTGGCGCGTCTTGTAACTTACGATTTGAAAGGCCGCATTTTGCGTTGCGAAAGATTGCCTTTTAGCGCGCGAAAGGCAACCTTTTATGCGCCCGTAAGCCGTGTGCCGCAGGCTTGCGCGCCGTTGCGCTCGGCGGCGTTGCCTGCCGTTGCGCATATAATAGATGTGGCGTGGGTGATTATTTGTCAGTCAAGTAAATTATTATCGGTTTTTATTCGTCGGTTTCAATTTAGTTTTGTATCTTTGTGGCGTTGATTAAATACTTTTGAAGAACAAACCACCGCGTCATGAACAGTGTAAGGGATATATTGCGTAAGTTGGGTATCGAGGCGTTAAGCCCCATGCAGCTCGGCATGGGGGATGCCATGTTGGGCTCAGATGGCGACGTTGTATTGCTTTCGGAGACGGGCAGCGGAAAGACCCTTGCTTACCTGTTGCCACTCGTGGGGCTGCTCGATGTCGCTTCAGACGCGTTGCAGGCCGTGGTCATAGTTCCCGGGCGCGAGCTCGCGCTGCAGTCTTACGAGGTGTTCAAGAGCATGGGCTGCGGCCTGCGCGGCATGTGCCTGTACGGCGGCCGCCCGGCGATGGACGAACACAGGGAGATGCGCAAGGTTGTGCCGCAGGTGGTATTCGCCACGCCGGGGCGTTTGGTCGACCATTTGGATAAGGGCAATCTTGATGCGTCCGGCGTGGAGTTTCTTGTCATCGACGAGTTCGACAAATGCCTGAAAATGGGGTTTGCCGACGAGATGGGCAGGGCCGTGTCGCTCCTTCCGGGCGTAAGGCGCAGGTTCTTGCTGTCGGCCACCGATGCCGACGTCATCCCATCGTTTGTCGACATGTGCGACGTTACGCGCCTCGACTATCTCGGCCAGGGCGACGCTTCGTGCCGTGTGGATTTGTATGTGGTCAAGAGTCCGGATAAGGACAAGCTCGACGCGCTGTTCGCCTTGTTGTGCGGTTTCGGCGATGAGAGCACAATCGTATTCCTGAACTATCGCGACAGCGTTGAGCGTGTAAGCCGGTTCCTGACGGAAAAGGGGCTTGTGGTGAGCGCGTTTCACGGCGGAATGGACCAAAAGGAGCGCGAGGACGCCGTGTTCAAGTTCTCGAACGGCTCGGCCAGCGTGCTCGTGGCTACCGACTTGGCGTCGCGTGGTCTTGACATGCCCGATGTTGATAATATCGTACACTACCACTTGCCGGTAGGCGAAGACGAGTATGTGCACCGCACAGGGCGCACCGCCCGTTGGAAAGCCGGCGGCAGGGCGTTTTTCCTTATCGGCCCCGACGAGGCCGTCCCGTCATACGTGCCTGTCGAGCCGGCTGTTTTCGACGTGCCGGGCGACGGACTTGTGCCGCCGCGTCCGCGCATGGTAACATTATATATAGGCAAGGGCAAGAAGGACAAGGTGTCGCGTGGCGACGTGCTGGGCTTCCTCTGCAAGGAGGGCGGGCTCGACGGCGGCGACATAGGCCGCATCGACATACGCGAGCGCTGCTCGTATGCCGCCGTTGCCATAGACAAGTGGAAAGATGCGGTAAACTGCGCATCTGGTAAGAAACTGAAGGGGATAAAGACCATTGTGGAACGGATTAGGTGACATTGTGTCATTGTTTTTACACAGTTTAACTAAATAATTTGTTCCTTACAAATAAAATAAGTAACTTTGCAACATTCAAAATAATCATTTAAACCAATATTACTATGAAGAAGTATAACTTTAACGCAGGTCCTTCAATGCTTCCGCGCGAGGTCATTGAGAATACGGCCAAGCAGATTTTGGATTTCAACGGAAGCGGTTTGTCTTTGGCAGAGATAAGCCACAGGGCTAAAGACTTCCAGCCGGTGGTAGACGAGGCGGTAGCATTAATCAAGGAACTGCTCGACGTGCCCGAGGGCTACTCGGTGCTCTTCCTCGGCGGCGGAGCTTCGCTCGAGTTCTGCATGGTGCCTTACAATTTCCTCATCAAGAAGGCTGCTTACCTCAACACGGGTACTTGGGCCAAGAAAGCCATGAAGGAAGCCAAGTTGTTCGGCGAGGTCGTTGAAGTTGCTTCTTCCGCCGATGCCAACTATACTTACATCCCGAAAGGCTGGATATGCCCGACCGACGTCGACTATCTGCACGTTACGACGAACAACACCATCTACGGAACCGAGATCAGGAAGGAACTCGACGTGCCCGTAAGGCTTATCGGCGACATGTCGTCAGACATCTTCAGCCGTCCCGTCGACGTTGCCAAGTACGACTGCATCTACGCCGGAGCGCAGAAGAACCTCTCAATGGCCGGCGTCACCATCATAATCGTTAAGGACGACGCACTGGGCAAGGCTCCGCGTGAGATTCCTACGATGCTCAACTACAAGACCCACGTAGACAAGGGCTCAATGTTCAACACTCCGCCGGTAGTGCCTATCTACTGCTGCCTCGAGACTCTTCGCTGGATAAAGAAGATGGGCGGCGTAGAGGCTATGGACAAGCTCGCGCTCGAGCGCGCCGACCTCCTCTATTCGGAGATCGACCGCAACAAGCTGTTCCGCGGCACGGTGGCCACCGAAGACAGGTCGGTTATGAACATCTGCTTCGTTATGAACGATGAGTACGCCGAGCTCGAGAAACCGTTCTTCGAGTACGCTACGTCGCTTGGCATGGTCGGCATAAAGGGCCACCGCTCGGTAGGCGGATTCCGCGCAAGCTGCTACAACGCCCAGACAATCGAAGGCGTCAAGGCTCTTGTTAAGTGCATGCAGGACTTCGAGGCACAGCACTGATTTTAATCTACTTTCTAATATAAGTAGTCCGGATACGAAGGGGGACAGCATGTCGTGGCGACGACAATAAGGCCGTGGTGTAAACATGCTTCCCCTTTCCTCTTTTCTTAAAACCAAATCGGATTAGACCTTAAAGAACCAAATATGACGTATTTTACTTACTCTTCGTCAGCTTTTGCGTTTCTGCCGGCATCTTGCTTTCCGCCCCGTCTCGGCGTAGCCCGCTACGCCTTCGACGAAACGGGAAGCAATCTACACGGCATAAACACATAATCAGACTGAAGTCTAACGACCGATTTGGGTTAAAGTGTTTAAGCAAAGTTTTTCTAATTAACCAATAAATCTATACGAAAAGATGAAAGTTTTAGTAGCAACCGAGAAACCCTTCGCTCCTGTGGCAGTAGAAGGCATAAGGAAGGAAATTGAAGGCGCAGGCCACGAGCTTGTCCTGCTCGAAAAATATACCGACACGGCCCAGCTGCTCGACGCTGTTAAGGACGCCGACGCAATGATTGTACGTTCAGATAAGGTTACGCCGGCCGTTCTCGACGCAGCCGCCAACCTGAAGATCGTTGTCCGCGCAGGTGCCGGATACGACAGCATAGATACGGCTTACGCCAAACAGAAGGGCGTCGTAGTGGAGAATACTCCGGGACAGAACTCAAACGCCGTGGCCGAACTGGTGTTCGGACTCTTGGTTTACGCTGTGCGCAATTTCTATAACGGCAAGGCAGGCACCGAACTTAAGGATAAGAAGCTCGGCATCTTGGCGTTCGGCAACGTAGGCCGCAACGTGGCACGCATAGCCAAAGGCTTCGGCATGGACGTTTACGCTTACGACGCGTTCTGCCCGAAGGAGGCCATCGAAGAGGCCGGCGTACACGCCGTAGACTCTCAGGACGACCTGTTTAAGACTTGCGACGTGGTTTCGTTGCACATCCCCGCAACGCCCGAAACGAAGCAGAGCATCAACTACGCCGTTGTAAACCAAATGGAAAAAGGCGGTATTCTGGTTAATACGGCGCGCAAGGAAGTCATCAACGAGCCTGAATTGCTCAAACTCATGGAGGAACGCACAGATCTGAAGTACGTTACGGACATCAAACCCGATGCCGATGCCGACTTCGCCAAGTTCGAGGGCCGCTACTTCAGCACTCCCAAGAAGATGGGCGCACAGACTGCCGAAGCCAACATTAATGCCGGCATTGCAGCCGCAAAACAGATAAACGCATACTTCAAGGACGGGTGCACGAAGTTCCAGGTGAACAAGTAATACGCCGGTAACTATCCTGATAAAAACGTAACGACTATGGCTAAGATAAAACCATTTAAAGGAGTACGCCCCCCGAAACAGTATGTAGAGGAGGTCGAGTCGAGACCTTATGACGTGCTCGATTCAGAGGAAGCGCGCGCCGAGGCTGGCGACAATGAGAAGAGCCTTTACCATATAATAAAGCCCGAGATAGATTTTGAACCGGGTACGAGCGAGTATGATCCGCGCGTCTACGAAAAGGCGGCTGAGAACTTCAAAAAGTTCCAAGATAAAGGTTGGCTCGTCCAGGACGGCAAGGAGCAGTATTACATCTACGCGCAGACGATGAACGGCAAGACGCAATACGGACTCGTAGTGTGCGCTTATGTAGACGATTACCTTAACGGTGTGATAAAAAAGCATGAGCTGACGCGCCGCGACAAGGAGGAAGACCGCATGAAGCATGTGCGCGTCAACAACGCCAACATCGAGCCGGTGTTCTTCGCTTATCCCGACAATGCGGTGCTCGACGGCCTGATCATGCGCTATGCAAAAGCCGAGCCTGAATATGATTTCATAGCTCCGGTCGACGGATTCCGCCATCAGCTGTGGGTTATTTCCGACGATGCCGACATTGCGACGGTAACTGCCGAATTCGCCAAGATGCCTTCGCTCTATATAGCTGACGGCCACCACCGTTCGGCTGCTGCGGCGCTCGTAGGTGCCGAGAAAGCTAAGCAGGATCCTAACCACAACGGCACGGAGGAATACAACTACTTCATGGCCGTATGCTTCCAGGCTTCGCAGCTTACGATTCTTGACTATAACCGCGTTGTGAAAGACCTTAACGGGCTGACTTCTGGGCAGTTCCTGGACGCTTTGAGGAAAAACTTCGATGTTGAGGAAAAGGGCGAGGCCATATATAAGCCCGACCGTCTGCATAACTTCTCATTGTATCTCGACGGTAAGTGGTACAGTCTTACGGCAAAGCCGGGCACCTTTAACGACGCCGATCCTATCGGAGTGCTCGACGTTGACATATCGAGCCGTCTCATACTTGACGATGTTCTCGGCATAAAAGACTTGCGTTCGGATAAGCGTATCGACTTCGTTGGTGGATTGCGTGGTCTTGAGGAGTTGAAACGCCGTGTCGACAGTGGCGAGATGCGCATGGCTTTGGCTCTTTATCCGGTAACGATGAAGCAGATAATGGACATAGCCGACAGCGGCAAGATAATGCCTCCGAAGGCCACATGGTTTGAGCCTAAACTCCGTTCGGGCCTGATAATCCACAAACTATCTTAAGCTGTTGTATTGACAAATGGGTTTAGACGAGTTTAAGACAATAGCAACTACGGGCGAAGGAACTTACTCTGAAAAACGGAGTAAGTTCCTCGCTTTTTCACATCATGTCGAGAGCGTCGACGAGGTTAAGGACCTCGTGCAGGCTTACCGTAAGAAATATTACGACGCAAGGCATGTCTGCTATGCTTACGTGCTCGGCCCTGAGCGCGACGTATTCAGGGCGAACGACGACGGAGAACCGTCGAGTACGGCCGGCAAACCCATTCTCGGGCAGATAAACAGCAACGGCCTTACCGACATCCTTGTCGTAGTAGTGCGCTATTACGGCGGTGTGAACCTTGGCACGGGCGGACTGATTGTGGCTTATAAGACGGCCGCAGCCGAGGCGATAGCTGCTTCAGAAGTCGTTACACGGCAGGTTGAAGAGGTGGTTACGTTCAGTTTCCCTTATGTGATGATGAACTCTGTGATGCGTGTTGTCAAGGAGATGAAGCCGAGGGTTATATCCCAGGATTACGACGGCGCGTGCGAGATTAAATTGGGAATAAGGAAGTCTGAAGCCGCAGAATTGAGGTCAAGACTCGAAAAACTTTCATTTGAATGATGTTTTTCTTTGCGGAATGAAAAAATAGTATTATCTTTGCATCCGTTAAAACGATAACGCAGCCGAAGCGTGTGAGCGTCGGATGCATGTCGTAAAAGGAAGATTGGCAGAGTGACCGAATGCGCTGGACTCGAAATCCGGTATACCCATTACGGGTATCGGGGGTTTGAATCCCTCATCTTCCGCAAACGTTAAATAACAATGTAAAGGGATGTGGATTAATGTTCACGTCCCTTTTAGTTTTTGTATAGTTCTTGATCCTTTTGATATAAATCAAAAGATGTTTGTCAAAAAGTCATGTTTGATGAATAAGTTTTTGTGTATTTTTGCAGATGAACAAATCTTTCGGACTTGTTGGAACTGTTTTCACGCAGAGCCAAGTAATGTCGCTTTTGTGTAAAATGGTTCTTGTTGGCCTATTGATGAAAGATACTTGCATGATTTTGACATATTATATTTTTATAAACCTAATATTGAGATGAAAAACTATCCGAAAATTGGTATTCGTCCGATTATCGACGGACGACAGGGAGGTATCCGCGAAAGTCTTGAAGACAAAACCATGATGTTGGCAAACGCAGTTGCCGAGCTTATCTCTTCAAATGTGAAGAACGGCGACGGTTCGCCCGTTGAGTGTGTCATAGCCGATGGCACTATCGGCCGTGTTGCCGAAGCTGCGCAATGCGCCGAGAAATTCGAGAGGTGCGGGGTAGGGGCTACAATCTCCGTGACATCTTGCTGGTGCTACGGTTCGGAGACGATGGACATGCATCCTTATTGGCCGAAAGCCGTTTGGGGATTCAACGGAACAGAGCGTCCCGGAGCGGTTTATTTGGCAGCCGTGCTGGCGGCACATGCACAGAAAGGACTGCCTGCTTTCGGCATTTACGGACATGACGTTCAAGATCTTGAAGACAATACGATTCCGGCCGACGTGGCCGAGAAGATCCTGCGTTGGGCGCGTGCCGCACAGGCTGTTGCAACAATGCGTGGCAAGTCGTATCTTTCGGTCGGAAACGTTGCAATGGGCATTGCCGGCAGTATAGCCAACGCTGACTTCATGCAGGAATATCTTGGCATCCGTGCCGAGCAGGTTGACATGACTGAAATTCTCCGCCGTATGGAGGAAGGCATCTACGACAAGGCCGAGTACGAAAAAGCCATTGCTTGGGTGAAGAAGTATTGCGTGCCCAACGAGGGCGAGGACATAGGCAACCGCGACGTCAAGAAAAAAGACCGTGCCGGCAAGGACGCCGACTGGGAGTTCGTTACTAAGATGACGATGATAATCCGCGACCTTATGAAGGGCAACGGTAAATTGCTCGAAGCAGGTTTCAAGGAGGAGTCACTCGGCCATAACGCCATAGCCGCCGGATTCCAAGGGCAGAGGCAGTGGACGGATTTCAAACCGAACGGCGATTTCTCAGAGGCTATGCTCAACACTTCTTTTGACTGGAACGGACGTCGTGAACCATACGTAGTGGCTACTGAAAACGACACTTGCAACGGTTTGACCATGCTCCTTGAGCATCTGCTTACCAACAGGAGCGCGATATTCTCAGACGTGAGAACCTATTGGAGCCCTGAAGCCGTGAAGCGCGTTACGGGCAAGGAACTTACGGGACGCGCCTCTGGCGGTATAATCCATCTTATCAATTCTGGTGCTACGACGCTTGACGGAACCGGACGTTGTTCCGACGCAGAGGGTAATCCGGTGATGAAACCCTATTGGGATATGACTGATAAGGAGGTTGAGGATTGCCTTGCAGCAACGACATGGTATCCTGCCAACCGCGACTATTTCCGCGGCGGAGGTTTCTCTTCCAACTTCTTGTCAAAGGGCGGAATGCCTGTAACCATGGCCCGCATCAACATCGTGAAAGGACTTGGCCCCGTGCTTCAGTTGGCTGAGGGTTGGACGGTCGACATCGATCCTGAAATCCATAAGACAATAGACATGCGCACTGACCCGACTTGGCCTACGACATGGTTCGTTCCGCGTTTGTGCGACAAGCCTGCGTTCAAGGACGTTTACTCTGTTATGAACAACTGGGGAGCCAACCACGGCGCAATCAGTTTCGGTCATATCGGCGCAGACCTCATAACATTGGCTTCGATGCTGCGCATACCGGTTTGCATGCACAACGTCGAAACGGAAAAGATATTCCGTCCGGCCGCGTGGAATGCGTTTGGAATGGACAAAGAGGGCGCTGACTTCCGCGCATGCGCAAACTTCGGTCCGCTTTACAAATAATGAAGTGTCATAAAAAAAAGGCGCTTGGATGTAACTTTTCATCCAAGCGCCTTTTTTATGTTATGATTATTGATTATTATTTATTCGTGCTTAAGTCGAAGTCGTCAGGTTTTATTGCGGTGAAGTGAAAATCCTTGCCGTCAAGGTTCTTGATTATGAAATTGCCGGCTTTCTCATATTTCTCCTTCATCTTTTTGTATTTTTTCTCGATGTCGTTGCGGTTTAGCGCAAAGCTGATTATGCATGTGCGGTGTGGCATGCCGATACTTGCGAAATAGTTTTTCAGCTGGTAAGAGTAGTTGTCCCTGCCGATGAGGAACTTGTTCTTCTCGTTTATCCATGCGCTGTCTATTTCCTGAATGTCGGTGAAATGAACCGTTGAGTCGTTGAACGACGCGGCAAATCCGAACGCATAAATCTTAGGAACGCATTTCACCTTCGCGGATGCGCCCACAGACATTCCGCCTATCAGTGTGATGACGGCGACCATGATGAAAACCTTGTATGATTTCATTTTTCCTGTTTCCTGATGAATTATGTTTTTATGTCTTTTACCTTATTGTCCCAAATACGATTTCAACAGCTTGTTCTTAGTGTTGTGGCGCAGGCGTCTTATGGCCTTTTCCTTTATCTGCCTTACGCGTTCGCGCGTCAGGCCGTATTTGTCGCCGATTTCTTCGAGCGTCATTTCGGGTTGGTTTATGCCGAAAAACGCCTCTATTATGTTGCGCTCCCTTTCGTTCAAAGTCTGGAGGGCGCGGTTGATTTCCTCGCGCAGCGATTCCATGACGAGTTTCTTGTCGGCCATGGGCGAGTCGTTGTTGGGCAGCACGTCGAGCAGGCTGTTGTCCTCTCCTTCGGCGAACGGGGCGTCGACTGACACATGGCGCGTGTTCACCTTCATTGCTTCCTCTATCTTGTCGTGGGGAATGTCGACGCTGTCGGCTATCTCGTCGATGCTCGGCCTGCGCTCGTGCTCTTGCTCGAACTTGTTAAGCACGCGGTTTATCTTATTTACCGAGCCTACCTGGTTGAGCGGCAGGCGCACTATGCGGCTTTGCTCGGCTATGGCCTGAAGGATGCTTTGGCGTATCCACCATACCGCGTATGAGATGAACTTGAACCCGCGCGTCTCGTCAAATTTCTCGGCGGCCTTTATAAGGCCGACGTTTCCCTCGTTGATGAGGTCGGGCAGGCTGAGCCCCTGGTTTTGGTATTGCTTTGCCACGGAGACTACGAACCTCAAGTTGGCTTTAGTCAGTTTCTCGAGCGCCTTGCGGTCTCCTTTTTTTATACGCTGAGCCAACTCTACTTCTTCTTCCACACTGATAAGCTCTTCATGGCCTATCTCCTGCAGATACTTATCCAACGAGTCGCTTTCCCTGTTGGTTATTGATTTCGTGATTTTCAGTTGTCTCATCGGCGTAATAAATTTAAAGCATTTGCAAATATAAGGTTTTTTTATTTAAATAGCAAATATTTTCGGCGTTTTTCTTGCGGAAAATATTTTTTTGTTAAATGCAAAGCCCCGCATGCCTGTGGCTGCATGCGGGGCTTTGTTTGGAATAATCTTAATGCTTGTGGCTGGTCCGCCTTGTCACTCTTGCAGCGGAACGGCGAAGTAGTCCTTCTTTCCGGTAGGATAGATGCCCTGTATGTAAAGCACGGGGTCTTTGCTTGTCGAGGCGTCTTTCACTGCTTTCTGCAAGTCGTCGATTGTCTTCATCGGCGTGTCGTTTACCTTTTGGATGATGAATCCGCGGCTGATGCCAGCGTCCTTCAGCGCGCCGTTGTTTATCTTCATCACTACGAGTCCGGTGCTAATGTTGAGCTGTTTCTTCTCCGAATCGTTTATCTCGCGGAAGTTTCCGCCGAGCACGTCGAGGTCGGCGTGTTTCACAATGCTCGTGTTGCCTTGCTGGTTCTTGAGCGTAAGCGTGGCGGTCTTGCTCTTTTTGTCGCGCAGGTATGTTATGGTGACCTTATCGCCCGGGCGCTTGTTTGCGAGGTATTCCTGCAGCTCGGCCATTTTCGTTATCTTTTTGCCGTCGATGGCGGTTATCACGTCGCCCTTCTGCAGACCGGCTTCGGCTCCGGCTCCGCCGTCTTGCACTTCGTTGATATATGCGCCCTCCATAGTTCCGAGGTCAACCTCCTTGCCTTCGGCCTTCTGCATGTCGAAGTACCTGTTCACGTCGGTGCCCGACACTCCGATCAGCGCCCTTTGTACGGTGCCGTATTGCTTGATGTCGGCAACCACCTTGTTCATGATCGTGGTAGGTATGGCGAAGCCGTATCCGGCATAGCTCCCGGTCTGTGATACGAGCATGGCGTTGATGCCAACTAACTCGCCTTTCGTGTTGACGAGAGCTCCGCCGGAGTTTCCGGCGTTGATTGCGGCGTCGGTCTGGATGAACGATTCAACGTCGTTAGCGCCGATCGAGCGTGCCTTGGCGCTGACGATGCCGGCCGTTACGGTGGAGTTGAGGTTGAACGGGTTGCCCACGGCCAGCACCCATTCGCCTACTTTCAGGTTGTTGCTGTCGCCGATGGTGATGGCTGGCAGGTTCTTGCCGTCGATCTTGATGAGCGCGAGGTCTGTCATCTTGTCAGTGCCGACGATGCGTGCCGAGAACTCGCGCTTGTCGTCGAGCGTTACGGTCAGTTCGTCGGCTCCGTCAACAACGTGGTTGTTGGTCACGATGTATCCGTCGGCCGAAATGATAACGCCCGAGCCCGAGCCTTCGCGCTTGGGGGTTTGTATCTTGCGCTTCTGCTTGCCGCCGTTGCCGGGGTTGCCGAAGAAGCCGAACGGGTCGAAGAAGTCGAACGGGTCGGCTTCCATCTCAACCGTCTGTACTTTGCTGTTCTGTAAGTATTTAATGTGTACCACTGCCGGCAGTGCTTTCTCTGCGGCGTATGTCAGGTCGACGGGCTGGGCCGCAGGCATGCTGTTGGTGTTGGCGTTCACCTTGATGAAAGCTCCGGCTGAAAATGCTACTGCGATGACGCATATCGCATAGACGAAATAGTTAGATAACTTTTTCATTTTCATTTAGATTATATTTTAATTGATACTTTCATTTTGATTTTCGTTGCTGCAAATTTAGACGCAAAATTTGTTAATCTGTCATTTTGTCCTACATATTTGTCCTCTTTTAACACAAAAAATATCGCTATTAACGGCTCTTAGTGTGAAACGTATGTAATTTTACATTCGTTTGAAATGCGAAAAAATCGTTACTGTTTTTTGAATGGGTTTAAAGGCCGTAGCGGCCTGTGCTTGTTTGTTTCGTGTAAAACAGTGGCCGTCTTTCCGTTTTACCGCGAAACGGGGTGCGAAAGGCGGCATTTTGCAAGGCAATAAGCATCCTTTTGCAAGACGTTTTGCCGTATTTGGGTTGATACGGATATGATGTTTTTGGTGAATTTAATGTCACAATGTCACGGCACACGGTAATGTTCTGACTGTCACGTCGTTGCGTTGTGACATCGATGCGCGTTCCACTGTCACCACCGTCACCGCCGCTGTGACGGTAGTGACGGCGGAATGTGGTTAATGTCACTGCGTATCTTGCTGATAACCAGTGGTTTTAAGGGCTTGATGACATTGTGATATTAAAGTCGGGCGAAAATAATAAATAGATGAATATCCGCAATGAAAGATACTTTTCATTCTAAGCATTCATTACTTACTACCGTGAGTTCGGTATAAGGAATAAGAAAATGAAATCATTCTAAAGCGTAAGAAGTCTGTGGCATTCTGTCATTCCGGGCCGGGGGACCCGGAATCCAGGAAACACACTTTCGTCAACAATTTAGTTGCATACACTGGATTCCGGGTCCCCCGGCCCGGAATGACAGAATGCCACAGACTTCTTAAATCCAATACAACACGATGCTTTTTATGGAATAATTTTTATACCGAACTCACGTTACTTACTAATTTACTAAGAAGTCGGTGAAGGCATTAGGGGTGCGGATATTATAAATATTATGAACGCAGTGCCCCCCCTTGGTTACTTGAACGGCTTTATGCTTATTTCCCCGTTGTATGAAATTATAAGCTCTACGATGAAGCTGCCCGGGCTGTCGGGTATGGCCAATTGTGTTTGGTAATGCAGTCCGTCGTTGTCGAGCGAGGTTAATTTGATGGTGCTCAATATGCATTGCTTGAGCATGTTCACGGGTACGGCTTGGGCGAAATCTGATTTTTTGAAGTCTTTTGAGTAAACCTTGTTAGCTCCGGCAAATATGCTTACGTGCACTATGTTGTCGTAATAAATGTTCTCAACCTCCATGCCTTCGGCGTTGTAAAACGTGCGGTAAACCTTGTACGTTGTCGGGTTTACCTGCACGTAGCTGTGGTATTTGTCTTCGCCGTGCCATACAACCGTGTCCTCTTTTATCGTTACGCCTTGGTTGAGCGTTACCGGGCGGCTGCGCACGAACTGGAGCGAGTCATACGGATTTTCGCTCCTTACTAATTTTACAACGTCGTTGTTCTGGTTCTTGAACTCGAAAATATGTGCTCCTTGCCTTACTATCGGGTATTTTGAAGTGTTGCCGCCGAGCAATATCATCGTGTCCCTTATTATCTTGAACTCTACGGGCTGGCTGGTGGAGTCGGGATAATAAACGGTGTCGCCCTTGATCTTGAACACGACGCTTTCCTCGTCGGCGTCGATCCAAATGCCCTCAAGCATTGATTTTGCCTTGAGGTCTTCTTGCGGAGCCGCAGCCGGCTTCTTAGCCTCCTTGCATGCGCAGGCGGCAACGGCCAAGGCCGCGGCGGCGATGATATTGTATAAAAAAGCGGTTTTGCGTGTCATTTCCCTATGCAGTGATACTCGAAGCCCAGTTCGTTTAGGTCGTCCTTGTCGTATATGTTCCTGCCGTCAAGCACCAACTTGTTGTTCATGCGTTTGCCGATAAGCTCCCAGTCGGGCAGCCTGAACTCTTTCCATTCAGTCAGCATCATCAGCGCGTCGGCATTGTCTACGGCGTCGTACATGTTGCTGCCGTATGCTACCTTGTCGCCCATGATGCGCTTGCATTCGTTCATGGCTTCGGGGTCGTACACGCAGACGCTGCATCCGGCGTCGAGCAGCTTCCTCATTATGACGAGGGCGGTCGACTCGCGCATGTCGTCGGTCTCGGGCTTGAACGCCAAGCCCCATACCGCGATGCGCTTGCCGCTGAGCGGTCTGCCGGCGAAAGCCTTTTCCAGCTTTCTGAACAATATGGATTTCTGTTTCTCGTTCACCCTCTCGACGGCCTTGAGCACTTCAAGAGAGTATCCGTTGTCGTCGGCGGTCTTGATGAGCGCTTTCACGTCCTTGGGGAAGCACGAGCCGCCGTAGCCGCATCCGGCATAGAGAAACTTGCGCCCGATACGTGTGTCAGAGCCTATTCCGGCGCGCACCTGGTTTACGTCGGCGCCGACGAGTTCGCACAGGTTGGCGATGTCGTTCATGAAGCTGATTCGCGTGGCTAACATCGAATTTGCCGCGTATTTGGTCATCTCTGCGCTCGGTATGTCCATGAATATCACGCGGAAGTTGTTGATGAGGAACGGCTTGTACAGCTTGGTCAATATCTTCTTGGCCCTTTCGCTGTCAACGCCTATGACGACGCGGTCGGGGCTCATGAAGTCTTTTATCGCGTTGCCTTCTTTCAGGAACTCGGGGTTGCTTGCCACGTCGAACGCAACGTCTGCGCCGCGTTTGTCAAGCTCGGCCTTTATCGTGTCGTAGACCTTGTGCGACGTGCCTACGGGCACGGTGCTCTTGGTTACCACCACCAAGTACCTGTTCAGGTTCTCGCCGATCGTCTTTGCTACTTGGAGCACGTATTTAAGGTCGGCGCTTCCGTCTTCGTCGGGCGGAGTTCCTACGGCGGTGAAGATTATTTCCTGGTCGTTGATTACGTCGGGCAGCGAAGTCGAGAACTTCAGTCTTCCGGCGTTTATGTTTTTCAGTACAAGTTCGTCAAGTCCCGGTTCGTATATGGGTATTATGCCTTTCTTAAGTGCTTCTATCTTCTTCTCGTCGACGTCGACGCAGGTTACGGTCGCTCCCGTTTCGGCGAAACAAGCGCCCGAAACCAATCCGACGTATCCGGTTCCAACTATTGCAATATTCATATAATGTATTAATCGTTTTTATTCTTCAAACATCTGCAAAAGTATAAAATATTATCTGAAATACGGCAAACGGCTTTGTTTTTTTGTGCTAAAGCGATATTATATTTGGTTTTTCGGATGAAAAGCATTAATTTTGCATTCGTGATTGAATTGGAAAGACATATCGAGATATTGCTGCTTAAGTGCGATTGCGTCATCGTTCCCGGGTTGGGCGGCTTCGTTGCGAGCCACGTCAACGCACGGTACGACGAGGGCGACAATATGTTCATACCGCCGTTGCGCACGTTGGGCTTCAACCCCAAGTTGAATCTCAACGATTCGCTGTTGGCGCAGTCTTACTCCGAGGCTTACGACATAAGCTACCCGGAAGCGTGCGTGCGCATAGACAACGAAGTGAACGAACTTAAGCAGGCGATCAGCAACAAAGGCTCATACGAGCTTAGCGGCATAGGCGTGCTGTACCTTAACGGCGACGGGCACATTGAGTTCACCCCGTGCGAGGCTGGGATACTTACGCCCGACTTGTACAGCTTGAGCTCGTTCGAGATGAAGCGTGGGTGGAAACCTGAAGCCGTAGAAGCGCAAGACAAAGAGCCGGCCGGTAAGGCTAAGATGATACCGTTTCCCGTGGCTGAGCTGGGAAGCGTTGAACCTGAAACGGAGCGCGACAAGGAGGGCGACAAGACCCTCCAGATACGCGTCAGCGCCATCAGGAACTTCGTCGCAGCCGTGATAGCCGTCATAATATTTCTTGCATTGGGTACGCCTGTGAATGAAAACTCGGACACCGTGCGTACAAGCAGCATTGAAGGCGGAGTGATACACAACCTTATCGGTAAAGGATATAATAATATAAGGTATGGCAAGACTATTGACGTAAGCGGCAAAATGAAAGATACCGTTAAGGCGGAGGCCGTATCAGATACGGTTCAACGCGTCGCCCTCAAGGCCGAAGCCGCTTCGGCCGACAGTTTCTATATAGTCCTTGCGAGCCGTGTGACTAAGAGTAACGCCGAAGAGTTTGTAAACCGTCTTGCCGCTAAGGGGTTGACCAAGGCCGGCGTGCTTGTGGAAAAGAATAATTCGGTAAAAGTGGTTTACGGGCGTTTTGCCGATGAAGGCGAGGCTTACGACACGCTGAACGGCATGCGCGGCAACGACGTATTCAGCGAGGCGTGGGTTTACCATGTTAAGAATTGATTATGAAGAGAGTTAGATGCCCTAAATGCGACGAGTTCATCACGTTCGACGAGACAAACTATAAAGACGGACAAGCTCTTGTTTTCGAGTGTCCTAATTGCGGCAAGCAATTCGGCATAAGGATTGGCAAGTCGAAATTGCGCGCCACGCAGAAGGAGGAGCAGCCGGACGAAATGGCCAACGAGGGTGGGTGCGGCTCGATTGTCGTGATAGAGAACGTCTTCCATTACAAGCAGGTTATTCCATTGAAACTCGGCGACAATTCGATTGGGCGTTATATGAAAGGCAGCAAGACGACTGCGCCTATTGAGACTAATGACCCCAGCATTGACATAAACCATTGCGTGATAAACGTGTCAAAAGACAAGAACGGCGAACTGAAATACATACTGCGCGACGGTCCGAGCAATACGGGCACGTTTGTGGACAACGAGATTCTTGGCGACCGCGAGCGTCGCGTAATTTACGACGGCACGCTTTTTACGATAGGCGCAACGAGCGTAATCCTGCGTGCGGCAGGCAGTGGCGCTGAAGCTGAATAATGATTGCATGAGGAATGTTACGCCCCGATTTATGGTTAATTAATCATAAAAACAATGTTGTTGGTTGAAATATTGTTGCTCAAATAAGTTGAATGAAGATTAAAGGTTGTACCTTTGCAGCCGATTTATAAACCATATAAAGTCGAACTTTATTAATTTAAACTTAATCATTTTTTAATTTATGTCAGATTTAAAGAACGTACAACCATTGGCAGACTTCAATTGGGACGAGTTTGAGAATGGAAGTAGTGTGAGCGTAAGCAAGGAAGAGCTGGCTAAGGCTTACGATGAGACTCTCAACAAGGTCAGCGAGCACCAAGTCGTTGACGGCACGGTGATTTCCATCGACAAGAAGGAAGTTGTCGTAAACATCGGTTACAAGAGCGACGGTATCATCCCCGCAGGCGAGTTCCGTTACAACCCGGATTTGAAGGTGGGCGACGTAGTTGAGGTTTATGTCGAGAACCAGGAAGACAAGAAAGGCCAACTCCTGCTTTCACACAAGAAAGCACGTCTCAGCAAGAGCTGGGAGCGTGTCAACGCAGCCCTCGACAACCAAGAGGTCATCCAGGGATACATCAAGTGCCGTACAAAGGGCGGTATGATCGTTGATGTATTCGGCATCGAGGCATTCCTTCCCGGAAGCCAGATCGACGTTCACCCCATACGCGACTACGACGTATTCGTAGGCAAGACAATGGAGTTCAAGGTCGTTAAGATCAATCAGGAATTCCGCAACGTTGTCGTTTCCCACAAGGCTCTTATCGAAGCTGAGTTGGAAGCACAGAAGAAGGAAATCATCAGCAAGCTCGAGAAGGGACAGATACTTGAGGGTACCGTTAAGAACATCACTTCTTACGGAGTATTCGTCGACCTCGGCGGTGTTGACGGACTCATCCACATCACCGACCTTTCTTGGGGCCGCGTAAGCGATCCTCACGAGGTTGTAGCTCTCGACCAGAAGATAAACGTAGTAATCCTCGACTTCGACGACGAGAAAAAGCGCATCGCCCTCGGCTTGAAGCAGCTTACTCCGCATCCTTGGGATGCTCTTGATCCCAACCTCAAGGTCGGCGACCACGTTAAGGGTAAAGTTGTCGTTATCGCTGACTACGGCGCATTCGTTGAGATTGCTCCGGGCGTAGAAGGACTCATCCACGTTTCTGAAATGAGCTGGAGCCAGCATCTGCGCAGCGCGCAAGAGTTCATGCATGTAGGCGACGAGGTTGAGGCTGTCGTACTGACGCTCGACCGCGAGGAGCGCAAGATGTCTCTCGGCATCAAGCAGCTTAAGGAAGACCCGTGGGAGACCATCGAGGTTAAGTATCCCGTCGGCAGCAAGCACACTGCAAAGGTTCGTAACTTCACCAACTTCGGTATTTTCGTTGAACTTGAGGAGGGCGTTGACGGCCTCATCCACATCAGCGACCTTTCTTGGACTAAGAAGGTTAAGCATCCGTCAGAGTTCACTCAGGTAGGTGCGGAAATCGACGTTGTAGTGCTTGAGATAGACAAGGAGAACCGCCGTCTCAGCCTCGGCCACAAGCAGCTTGAGGAGAATCCTTGGGACACTTACGAGACTATTTACACCCCGGGTTCTGTACATACCGGTAAGATAACCGAAATCATGGACAAGGGCGCAGTCATCTCTCTGAACGAGGGAGGCGAAGGCTTCGCTACTCCGAAACACCTTGTTAAGGAGGACGGCAGCCAGGCACAGCTTGGTGAGGAACTTTCGTTCAAGGTAATTGAGTTTGTTAAGGAGACCAAGAGAATCATCCTTTCACACAGCCGCACGTTCGAGGACGTTAAGGACGAGCCGAAGAAGGCTCCCCGCAAGAAGAGCAGTAAGAAGGAAGAGACGTTGGCAATCAACAACGTTGCTGCCGGAACAACTCTTGGCGATATTGACGCTTTGGCCGAGTTGAAGGCTAAAATGGAGAAGGGCGAATAATAAATATTCGTCATCATAAATATGAAAGGCCGTTTCTTGTTATTAAGAGACGGCCTTTCTTGTTGTAAAAACGTAGCCAATTGTACAATTGTGTGGCGATTGTTGCAAGGTTGCGTGCTGTTATCTTTTCCCACCTTTCATTATTACGTAAATAATTACCGGGGCACCCATGATTGGGGTTATGGCGTTGAGCGGAATTATGCCGTGCTCTCCGGGCAGCATGCTCGCCGCGTTACACAATAGGGCGATGAGCGCGCCGGCCGTTATTGTGGCTGGTAGCAGTTGGCGGTGGTCGTCTGTGCTGATCAGCATGCGTGCTATGTGGGGTACGGCGAGTCCGATGAATGCAATCGGGCCGCAGAATGCCGTGGCCGACGCCGTAAGCAGTCCTGTAACGAAGAGAAGTTTGTTGCGTAGGGCAACGGTGTTCACGCCGAGATTTTCGGCGTATTGCTCTCCGAGCAGCAGCGTGTTGAGCGGTTTTACGAGCAGTAGCGCACAGGCGAGGCCGATGACGGTGACCGTCGTAAATATCGGAATCTGGTTCATGGGCACGCCGCCGAAATTGCCGAGCCCCCACACCATGTATGAATGTACGCCCTCCTCTGTGGCGAAAAAGTTAAGCAGGGAAATGGCCGACGATGCGATATAGCCTATCATTATGCCCGTGATTAGCAGCATTACGTTGTTTCTTACTTTTGATGCGAAGAGAAGCAGTATGCCCATGACTACCGATGCTCCGGCGAACGCCGCAACGAGCACGGCCATGAAGCCTGTAAAGGAAATGCCGCCGACGGTAAGTCCGCCGCCGAACGCCAGCATGACCAACGCCACGCCGAGGCTCGCGCCGCTGTTAATTCCGAATATAGACGGGCCTGCTAACGGGTTGCGGAACGCCGTTTGCAGCAGCAGTCCGCTGACGGCGAGCGAACTGCCGCATAGTATGGCTGTGACGGCTTGCGGCAGTCGGGTCTGCATCACGATGTATTCCCACGATGCTTGGCTTGCGCCGCGTCCGCAGAGTATATTGAAAACCTCAGCAGCAGGTATGTCGGCGGCGCCGACGAGCATGTTGGCGGCGAACAACGGCAGTATGGCGGCGGCCATTATGCAGTTCAGTCTTGTTGCTTTCTTCATTTCAGCGGTATGAAATATTTAGGTGCGCCCAGTCGTAATTGTAATTCCGGGTGGGTTATTATTACGAAGTCGCGTAGCAGTAGGTCGGGGCTGAACGGCGTGTCTTCGTAAAACGTATTATAGTATGTGTTGCATCCGTAAACTTGCCTTTGCTTGAATGCCTTGAAGAGCGAGTATCCGTCGTGCTCGGAGGCGAGCGCCTGGTATGTGGCAGGCTGTTTGCTGTTATACCTGAACAGCCAAACGTCGGCTTCAGACGCTTTCTCCATAACGGCTTCAAACGTCAGCGGCACGCTACCGCTGCTTTTGTCGGCGGCGAACGGGTATGCGGCGTTGGCGTCGGCAATGATTCCGCCTATCGTACTGTTGCCGCCTGGCACATACCATACTGCGCCGTTCACCTTGTCGATAATCACGGAGCTGCCTTTGCCTGCTTGTTTGGCGGTGGCTTTGAGCTGGTTGTAATTATTTTCAATAACGGTAAAAAGGCTGTCGGCCTGTTTCTCCGCGCCAAACAGCATACCGTAAAACTTCATCCATTCCGCCCGGCCGAGCGCCGATGTCTCCATATAGTCGGCCGTTTCAATTATGGGGCGGCCCCAGCCGTCGAGCCTACCGTAGCCTCCGCTGTTTTGGAACGGCGATATTAGCACTGCGTCGGCGTCGATGTCTATTATTGTTTCAAGCGTCGGTGTTATGCCGCTGCCGCAGTCGGCTATCGCTCCCTGCTCATGCCGCCGGCGTATCCAAGGCAGATTGATGTACCTTAAGTCGCATACGCCACGTATGGATTCGCCCCGTCCTAAGCGCATAATCAGTCCGCAGTGGACCGACGTAGTAACTACGGCGCGTTTAAGCGGCACGTTTACGACGGTTGCTTCGGGATATGCAGCCTGCAGTTCAGCCAAAGTTGTCTTGTCCGCTTGTCGGCCCGTCCGCTTGTCTGCTAATATATAAGTGTGCAGCGTTTGTCCTTCATGCCAAGGGTCGGCAAGCGATACTACGGTATATTTGCCGTAGACCGTCATTTTCAGCCGTTCGGCGTATTCCATCCGTATTGTGTCGCCTTGAGGCAGCGAAGCCGTGGCCTTGCCCCTTCCGCACGAGCAGAACAAGGCGAGAGCCACGGCCATAAGCAATGAAATAGAGATTGTTATTTTCATTTAAAGTTAATTGGCATTGCTGATATTAACGGCGAAGGCCGTCGGGCCTACGCCCGTTTCGTATTTCCTTGCGAATATGCCTTCCAGTGTATACCGGTTTACGTATCCGTTTTCGGCGTAGTCGGCATAGCCGGTGTCGCTGTTCTTGTTATACGATGCGATGTAAACGTCGCCGTTGGTCGGGTCAACAGTTATCGCGGCCGGGCTGAATACGTCTTCGCCCGTGATGAAGGTCTGTGTCGTGCCCGTCTTGATGTCATACTGGTTGTAAGTAACAGGCGTAGGCGTCGACGAATAAGGCGCGTTTACTGTGTAGATGAGTGCACGGTTGTTGTCGACGGCCATCATCGTTGCGTCGGTTACCTTTGTTACGGTATTGCCGTCATACTTATACACTCCTGCGCCGACTTGGTTCCATGAGGCGTCATAGCTGCCGTAGTCGAGGATGTAGAGTGCGCCGTCGACAACGGCCAGCGCCGTAGGGTTGTTTATGTTGTCGTCTTTTATTTCCGTCGACGTCTTGCTTTTGAGGTCTATGCGTGATATAGACGGATTTTCACCTGCGCCGTAATCAGAGTTTGCCACGTAAAGCACGCCGTCGGCTATGGCCATGCCCTCAGGGTAAGAGCCTGCCTGGTAAATGTCGGTTGCGGCAAAGTTTGTAGTGTCGATAGCGGCCACGTATCCGCCGAATGTCGATAGGTAAACGTGTCCTCCGTATGTCGCGAGCCGTCTCGGGCTTATACCCTTGTCTTTGCCCATAAGCTCGGTTGTGCTTATCTGCTTGATTGATTTCAGCGTAGTCTTGTCAACCACTTCGAGCGTATTCTCTCCTGTTACGGCAATGTACAGTTTTGAGCCGTACACGATAACGTCGTTCGGCGTGCTGCCGAGTACGCGGCCGTTGGCAGTGGCGAAAGCGTTGAGCGTAGCGTCTCCGTCCTTATTTATGTAGGTCAGGCTGCCCGGTATTTGGTTGCCGCTGTTACCTGAGTTTACGAGGAATACTCCTTCTGTAAATTGTGTCTCGATACACGGCGGAACCGGGTTCTCGTTGTCATTGTCGTCGTCGCTGCACGATGTAAGCATCGGAATGCTGATTGCCGCTATGGCGGCCATTGTCAAAAATTTTTTCATTGTTGTTTTATTTAATTTACGGTTATGCGGTTTTACGGTTATGCGGTTTTACGGTTATGGGGTTTTACGGTTATGGGGTTGTGAGATTTTACGGTTATGCGGTTGTTTTCTCACCTTCCCACCTTCTCACCTTCTCAAAACTTGTATTTCACGGATGCTTGCCAACTGCGGCCCGGCATGGGGTAGTGGGATACTATTTCGTATTGCTTGTCGAGCAGGTTCTTTATGTCTATCCTTATTTCCATTTCGCCTTTCCACAGTTTCCATGTGCGGTACGCCGTTGCGCCTACCTCGACGTAGCCGTCTATGCGTGTTCCGGCATAGTGCTCGTTGTTCGTGTACCGGTGGCTCATGCCGTAGCCGTGTACGGATATGTTGGCTATCGGGTTTTCAAAACCTACGGCCATGCTGCCTTGGTGCTCCGGCGTGTAGGCTATTTGGTTGCCGTAGTAAGGCGACGATTCGTTGGTGCGGTTTCTTGAACTCAGCCAAGCATAGTTGGCCGTAGCCAGTATTGAGTATTTGTTGTTGAACTTATGCTCTAACGTAGCTTCGGCTTCGATGCCGTAGCCGATTACTTTGCCGACGTTGATGTTCGTCCATACGAACATGTTGTATGGCACGGCGACGATTTTGTCTTTCACCTTGTTGGCGTATCCGTCTACCGACAGACTGAAATATGACGATTTTGCGTAACCGTGCCGCCACGTCGTGCCGATGTTTACCTGGTCGGTGATTTCAGGCTTCAGGTCGGCACTGCCGTAATGGTAGAAGTATGATTCGTTGAACGTTGGAGCGCGGAATATGTTCTTATATGACAGCCGTAGGTACCAGTCGGCTTCGTGCAACGGGCGGAACGACAGCGACACCGACGGTGACAGCCGGCTCATGTCGCGCGAGCTTTCGCCCCGTTTCGCTCCGTTGAGGTAGGCCGAATGTAGCAGTCGCGCCGTTGCGGTCAGCTTGCGGTTCTTATAACGGGCCGTGGCTGATTGCAACACGCTGTGCCGGTAAGGCTTCGTGTCGGTGTCCAAGCTGCTGTTGAGGTTGTTGAATATGTAGTCGGCCGAATAATCGAACGCCCATGTCGCCGTAGGCGCGTATAGCAGGCAGGCCGAGGCGTAAGCCTCGCGTTGCCAGTAGCTTGCGTCCTTAATGCCGCCGTTGTACGTCGCGTCTTTATATTCTGACGCAGCCCAGTTGAATTTAGCGTTCACCTTGAGCGAAAGGCCGTGCCTGCCCCATGTGCGGTATTGCATTTGCGCGAAGGCGTTGCGGTCGTGCAGCGTCTCTCCGCTTATGTCTGTGTAGTATCTCACTTGGCCCGGCAGCTGGCGGTCGTTGTCGTAGTAATATATCTTTCCGTCTATCCGGCTGTTGCCGCTTGTGCGCCAGATGAAGCCGGCCTCGCCGTGCGCCGAGTTCATCATGCTGTTCGTGCGCCGTTCGCGCGTCGTCGTGTTAAGGTTGCGTAGCGTGAACGGATAGTCGTTTTCGGCGTAGACGTATTCTCCCGACGCCGAGAACGAAAACTTCTCGGAGAAATTTTGGCTGTAACGGACGAACGGACTGGCGTAGCCGAACGAGCCTAACTTTACTTGCGCAGTGACGTGTGGCGCAAGGTCGCCGGTTGGCGGCGAAATGGTGTTTACCGACAACATTGCCGCATACGACGCGCTGCGCGCGGGAATGAAAATGTCTTCGTTGTCGCCGACGACGAGCGATATGTCCGCGGCATTGTCGAGCGAATAGCGTGAAACGTCTATTTCGCCTGTCTGGCAGTCGCTCAACGCTATGCCGTCATAGCTTACGCCCGTGTGCCGCGCGCCGAAGCCGCGCACCGATACCGTCTTCATGCCTCCGGCTCCGCCGTAGTCGCGCAGCGTTATGCCCGGAATGCGGTGCAGTGCGTCGGCTATGTCGGTGACGCCGAGGCGCAACATTGTCTCGTTGTCGAGTATGCGCAGCGGCGCCGTGCCCGACAAGGTATTCCTTGACGCAGCCTCGGTTACTACGACGCCTTCGAGCGTGCGCCCTTCGGCTACGCTGTCGTTGCGCAGTTGTGCGTATGCGGACACATCGGCGACGAACGCCATGACCACGGCCAATGGTAAATACTTAAAATTTATCAAAGCAGTAAACAGTAATACACCGCTCTCCTCGAAGCGATGGATTAGACATCAGGCTGACGGCAGGTCTTCTGACTTCGCTGTCCCAAGACGGACGGCCTTCCCGGCGGAAAAATTGTGCCAGTGGCTCGCGTGTCCGTCTCAACAATGACAGCTCACAGCAGCGGGACTGTACGGGATTCTCACCCGTTTCCCTTTTAATCACGTTGTGTGTGAACCAATCAACGGCGCAAAGGTAATGATAATTTGCAAAACCGCAAAATATTATCGTGGAAAAAGATGAAATATTGCGGAAATGTTAAGGTTGCGTAAGCCTGTTGCGAAAGGTAGTCTTCCGTATTCTAAAACGTGGCCTTTTATGCGGTAGAAGGCGGTAAACGGGAGCGTAATAGGCTGCTTCTTAGAAAAAAGGAGGTATGCAGTTAGGTTGATTGTGTTATTATTTATGCCGGTTGGGTATGAAAGGAAAAACAAACACTGGTTTCTTTTACGTTTTGGCTGACTCTTTTACTTTTACCGTATAAATTTTTATGATGCTTTTTAATGTCAACGTGAGTTCGATATAAGGATTATTCCACAAAAAGTACCATTATTGTATTGGATTTAAGAAGTCTGTGGCATTCTGTCATTCCGGGCCGGGACCCGGAATCCAGTGTATGCAACTAAATTGTTGACGAAAGTGTTTTTCCTGGATTCCGGGTCCCGGCCCGGAATGACAGAATGCCACAGACTTCTTACGCTTTAGAATGATTTCATTTCCTAATTTCTTATACCGAACTCACGTTAATGTCACAATGTCACATTGATGCGTAAGCCGTTGTGGATCACTGTGTTGAAGGGTGACATTACGACGGGTCCCACATTCACCACCGTCACCCGGGTGACGGTGGTGAATGTGGGACCCGTCGTAATGTCACGGTATAACCTGTTGGCCGTCAAGCGTTTATCCGGAGATGTGACATTGTGACGTTAATTTTACTTCTTTTATTGAATTGGAGTTCTCATTTCTGTTCCTCTTCTTCGTGCAAGTGCGGAAGTGATATGTGCAACCTTACGGCGGCGAGCCTTACGGCGACGACGATGGCAAAACATACTGCTGCCGCTATGCCGGGGGCAAAGTGTAGGCGTGCGCATGCGTAGTAACCCAATCCGCCTATTATGCAGGCTACGGCGTATATCTCCTTGCGGAATATCAGCGGCACCTCGTTGATAAGTACGTCGCGGATTACTCCTCCCGCCGCTCCGGTTATGCAGCCCATTATTATAGCCACCCAGAACGGGAAGCCCTCGAGGAGCGTCTTCTGCAGTCCGGCTACGGTGAACAGGGCGAGGCCGAGCGTGTCGAAGAGGAACCATGTGTTGGCGAAGCGCACTATGGCTTTCTTGAAAAGTATGACGGTGAACAAGGCCGCGGCCGTACAAATCATGTATATCGAGTTGGTCATCCAGAAAGGCGTTACGCCGAGCATCACGTCCCTGATTGTTCCTCCGCCTATGGCCGTGGCAAGGCCGACCACGTAACCTCCGAACCAGTCGAAGCGTTTGTATGCCGCCCAGCGTATGCCGGATATGGCGAATGCGAACGTGCCTAAGAATTCGATTACGAGTTGCAGTGTCTCCATCAGGCCACCGTGTTTTGGGGTGAGCCTTGGATGAATGCCTTAACGTTGGCCGAGGCTATGGCGATGAGCCTTATGCGCGCCTCGGTAGTGGCCCATGCTATGTGCGGCGTCAGGTATGCGTTGGGCGCGCTGAACAGCGGATTGTCGGCCTTGGGCGGCTCTTGCGCCATTACGTCGGCCCCGTATCCTCCGAGCTGTCCGTCGTTGAGCGCCTTTGCCACGTCGGCCTCGTTGACGAGCGGTCCGCGCCCGGTGTTTATCAGCAGTGCGCCGCGCTTCATCCGCTTAAGGGTGTCCTTGTTTATCATCTCTTTCGTCTCAGGCGTTAATGGGCAGTGCAGGGTGAGGATGTCGCTGATGCCGAGCAGCCCGTTGAACGTTGTTTTCTGTATTCCTGCCGGAAGGTCGGCCGAGTTCTTGCTCGTATAGGCAAACACGTCCATGCCGAAGTCGCGCGCTATGCAAGCCACCTTATAACCGATGTTGCCTAATCCTACAACGCCGAGCGTTTTCCCTGCAAGCTCGTCGAGGTTGGTGTCCCAATAGCAGAAGTCGGGCGACGAGCTCCATTTCCCTTCGCGGTTCTCGCGTGCGTAGTGGGCAATGCGGTTGGTCATGTTCAATATGTGCGCGAACGTCATCTGCACTACGCTGTTCGTGCTGTACGCGGGCACGTTTGTTACGGTTATGCCGCGTTTGCCGGCCGCCTCTATGTCGACCACGTTGTACCCCGTAGCGAGCACGCCTATATATTTAAGGTTGGGCAGCCGGTCCATTGTGCCGCCTGATATTACGACCTTGTTTGTGAGTATGGCGTCCGCGTCTTTAGCCCTTTCCTCTATTTCGTCTGTGCTGGTACGGTCGTAAACGGTCAGTTCGCCGCATCCTTCAAGCTCGGCCCATGACAAGTCGCCCGGGTTTACGCTGTATCCGTCTAAAATAACAATCTTCATATATATAAGTTAAATATAATTTATAATTTGTTTTTTTAAGCAACCGTTGTTGCTCGTCTTTGTTTATTCCTTGAATCGGTCGCCCCAGCATTGCAGCATGCGTTGGTACATCTTTTCCTCGCTCGGAGAATGCTGCGCATGCCAAATGCGTTCGCCTTTCAGGTTGTCGGGCATGTATTGCTGCGTTACGAAGTTGCCCGGATAGTCGTGGGCGTACTTGTAGCCGTCGTGGTAGCCTAAGTCGGCCATCAGTTTCGTCGGTGCGTTGCGCAGATGGAGCGGCACGGGCTGGTTGCCGGTTTTCCTTACGAGCGACAGGGCGTTGGCTATGCCGTTGTAAGCCGAATTGCTTTTGGCGCTCGTTGCCAAGTAAACCGTTGCTTCCGCTAACGGAATCCGCCCTTCGGGCCATCCTATCTTGTTTACGGCGTCGAAGGCGGCGTTGGCCAGCAGCAGGGCGTTGGGGTTGGCCAAGCCTATGTCTTCGGAGGCGCTGATTACCAACCTTCGCGCGATGAACTTTGGGTCTTCGCCTCCTTCAATCATGCGCGCCAGCCAATATAGTGCCGCGTCGGGGTCGGAGCCTCTTATGCTTTTTATGAAGGCGGAAATTATGTCGTAATGCATCTCGCCGTCCTTGTCGTAGGCGAGGGGATTCTGTTGCAGGCAGGTTTCGACGGCTTCGTCGGTTATTTCCACCTTCCCGTCGTTAGTGGCGTTTACGACCAATTCAAGTATGTTTAGCAGTTTGCGCGCGTCGCCGCCGCTGTATCTGAGTATTGCGCCGGTTTCATTAAGGCTGATGTCGCGCTTTTTCAGTTCCACGTCTTCCGTTACCGCCCTGTGCAGCAGTTCGAGCAAGTCGTCTTTCTCCAACGGCTTAAGCACGTACAGCTGGCATCTCGACAGCAACGGGCGGATTACCTCGAACGACGGGTTCTCGGTCGTTGCTCCGATAAGCGTCACGACACCCTGTTCCACGGCGGCCAGCAGCGAGTCTTGCTGGCTCTTGCTGAAGCGGTGGATTTCGTCGATGAACAATATCGGGGCGTTGCTGTTGAAAAAGCCTGAGTGCTTAGCCTTGTCTATCACTTCCCTTACCTCCTTAACGCCGCTCGACACGGCACTGAGCGTGTAGAACGGCACTTTAAGCTGGTTGGCAACAATCAGCGCCAGCGTGGTTTTTCCTACTCCGGGAGGCCCCCATAAGATAAATGATACCGTCCTGCCTGATTCGATCATGTTGCGTAGGACGGCACCCTTGCCTACAAGATGCTTCTGGCCGATGTATTCGTCGAGAGTCTTGGGGCGTAATCTTTCAGCTAAAGGTTTAACCATAATGACATTGCAAAAGTAAGAAATATCCTGCATTAGGCAAAAAATATCATTTAAAAACTTGCGGATAAAATTTAATGTATTACTTTTGCAACATTCATAGAAATTAAACGCCGCAAGTCGTGAAAATAACCATTCTTCAAACTGACATACAATGGCTGGGGGTCGACGAAAACATCGCCGCCGCCGAACGGCTGATGGACGAAGCCCGGCCGTCGGACTTGTATGTTTTGCCGGAAATGTGGGCGACGGGTTTCGTTACCGAATCGCCGGCGCAGGCATGTTCCGACGTTCCGTTTGAATGGATGAGAGCCGTAGCAGGCCGTCGCCGGTGCGCCGTGTGCGGCAGCGTGGCGGTTTGCTGCACTGACGGACTTATCCGCAACAGGATGTATTTCGTACTGCCCGACGGTAAGTTTTATTATTACGACAAGCGCCATCTGTTTGCTTACGGCGGCGAGGACAAGCATTACGTGAAAGGCGGACGGCGCGTCGTAGCCGAATATAAGGGCGTTAGGTTCCTCTTGCAGGTTTGTTACGACCTGCGTTTCCCCGTGTGGGCGCGTAACAATGATGATTACGATGCAATACTGTTCGCGGCCAACTGGCCGGGGAGCAGGCAGAACGTATGGCAAGTGCTTTTGAGGGCCAGGGCGATAGAAAACCAATGTTATGTGATCGGCGCAAACCGTACCGGCAGCGACCCTCTTTGCCGGTACGTAGGGCGTAGTGCTATCGTCGACGCCAAGGGCAAGACGCTCGCACAGGCCAAAGGCGATGCCCCGCAAACGGTTACGGCAGATATTGACATGGACGTATTGAACGCTTTCCGTAAGAAATTCCCGGTATTGGCAGACAGGGACTTGTTTGAGATGGCAAAGCATTGACATCTCAATTTCCTGATTTTAAAAATTAATAATAATCCATTCGAGAAATATGAAAAGTATTGACAAAAAAGCATTGACACTTAAGACGTTAAATAAGAGTAACATTTGGGACGTTCAGGAAAACGATGTTTTCAGAATGCTTGAATCCGCCGAGAAAGACGCAGACATTAAGGATAATATCCGTCATTATATAGACATAATTAAAGGGGCTTTTGAGGTAGAGGAGATTAAAGTCGACCGTCCCGAGGTTGTTAAGAAATACGAAGCGCGCGGTTTCAAAGTCGGAATGATCCGCATGCCAGAGAGCCCGGAAATGAAAGTCGGCATAAAGAAGCGCCCTATAATGCGCGTAACCGACCTTACTTATGAAAACATACGCCACATTTCGGCTGAAAAGCTGCTCGAAGTAATCGACAGGAATTTCGGCGGAGGTTGGGACTCTTTGTCGCAAAGCATACAAGACATCATCCAAAGCGGATTCGACATCAGTACGACAACGTTGCCTAAAGACCGTCTGCACAAGGCGGGAGGAATGTACGAGAAGAAGGTTGCCGACGGCTTTGCCGTGTTGGAGATACCCAAAGGCGCATGGATTGAGGCCATTTTCGCAAAATTGAAGCCTGAGAGCGAGAAGCCGCGCCTGAAGTTTGAGCAGGACGAAGCCGGAGGCTTTGGTTCAGACGAGGACGAAGATGAGGACTTGCCCGAGGTTGACGACAAGTTTGACGACGATGATGACGACACCTTCGACGAGGATAAACTGACGGAGGAAAGCTACCGTACCACGATAGAAGAGAACCCTGAAGACCTCGACCTTACTGCCGAAAGCGTTGCCGACGACGAGGACGAGTATTAATGCCACATTGCTCAAACCCCGTAAAAAGGATTATTCAGTACGCAAGAAACCGGTGTCATCCGGTCATTCGGATTTGGAATGACCGGATGACACCGGTTTCTTGTATCAATTTTTGTATAGGACTATTGCCTTATCATAGTTGTTACGGGCATAAGAAGTTGAGTATGCCCCTCATCATAGTTGCCTGTTTCTTTTCCGACATTATGCATTCAAACGGGAATCCCATAGTGAACGTGCGGTTGTCCTTTCCGTCGTAGGCCACGCATACCGAGCGCCCGTAGTTGTCGGTCATGGCGCAGAAGGCTTTGTCGGTAGGGCTTATCATGTCAACCGAAGTGGCGGCGTAGTGGAATTCGTTAGGTTTGGTGTATATGTTGCACGAAGTGCCGAGGCCGGAGATGTTGTTGGCCGACAGCCTTTCGGCTCCGTTGTGCTTTACGTGGAGCACCCGTTTCAGGAATTTCTTTTCGTCGTCGCCAGTCATGTCGCTGCCAACGTAGGCGCCGCTGACGAGCAGGCTGCCGCCGCGTTCGGCGTATTCGGCCAACATGGCCTGCAGTTCCGGCGTGAACGTTTTGTATTTTCTCAATGAATATCCGTCGTCTTTCTCCAAGCCGAGGATGAGGTCTATGCAGGCGTATTTGTCAAGGTCGGTGATGCTGCGGCCTAATGCGTGCTTTGAGCAGCTTACTATGTTGTATCGGTTGGCGCTCATTATGGCTTTGGCGTGCGTGGTAACGTAGTTGAATTCGTTGCCCTTTATGATGTGCCCTTCCATTTCGCTGCCGCTGTAACCAAGTCCGCCCGGCCCCTCTATTCCGGCTTTCGTATTGTCGAAGCATATCTGCGCGCCGCAATATCCTATCGTCTTGTCCATGCATACGCCGGGATCGAGCGTGATGTCGAAGCCTTGTTGTCCGCCGGTGTTTATCACGGCCGGAGCCGCCAGGCGTTCGAATCCGTTGACTACGAGTACGGTCTCGGTGGCCTTGGGGTTGTAGACGGCTGATATTGTTTCGGTCGTGAAACTTTCTCCGCCGTCGTTCACGGCTGCGACCTTGAAGTTGTAGAGCGTGTTCGGCTGCAACTTTATCTTGCATGCGTTGCCGTTCACCTTTATGCCGTTGTCGAAGTCGTAACCGCCGATGGCGGTATATAATATGTATCCCGTCGGCACGGCGGTCTGTTCGTCCGGGTCGGGGGTGGCGTCCCATCTCAGTATGACGGTGTCGCCTGCGGCGAAGTCTGCGCTGAAGTTTTTCGGTGCGAGCGGGGTTATGACGTATGCCTTGTCGTGCATCGTCGAGTTGAAGCGCAATATCGACTTGTAGATGCTTCGTGCCAGGGTGAACCTGAAATTAGGGTCTTGCCCCATAACCATGTCGGGGAAGTTCTGGTGCGACAAGGTTTCTATTATGGCAGAAGGCACTATCGGGCATCTTGTCTCGGCATAGTTGCGGTCGTAGAGCTTTCTCATGTTCCATTTCCCGTAAGTGCGTTGTATGTCCCTGTTTACGCTGTTTAGCAGCGTGCGTGCGAAATCTTTCGACTTGTACCGCGTTATGCCCGATGCCAGCAGTCCGTTGCCTGTGTTGGTGGTGCATATTGTCAGCGTGCCGACGAGCGACGAGAAGTCTTTGGAGTATCCGGCGTCGCTATGTACGGCCAAGGCGAGCTCGATTGGCACGTTCAGGCCTTTGTCGTAGGGGGCGAAGCATGAGCCTCCTACGAGCCAGTTGGTCATGTACGGGCGGGCGTATATGTCTTCGCGGTAGTCGTCGGTGCCGTCTTTCGCGTAGTAGACGCTTTCGGGCGCTCCCGCCCATTGGGCGTAATAGCGCGCCCCTTCGAGGCATTTGGGCAGTCCGCTCGTGCGGTTGTTCCTTGCAATCACGCCCATTCCTCCGCCGAAGCGCACGGCGTCGGCCGTCACTACGCCGTCGTATCTGCTGGCGTTGGTCAGCACTACGCGGTTGTCTGAGCTGCATCCGGCGTCGAAGTCGAACGTTCCGAGGTAGACCCATGTGCCTCCGCCCATGCGCTGGTTTACGTTGAACACCGTCCTGCGCCCTTTGTGGTAGACTATGTATTCGGCGTCGGGCACGCTTTTCTTGTGCGAAGGGTAGCTTACGTACACGGCGTAGCGGCCTGCCTGGGTGAATCTCGGTTGGTATGATATTTCGCATTCCTTTGCCTGCGAGGCTTCGGCCATGCGCGTTGAGCCTTGCCTGAACGGGTTGGCCGTGCCGTAATAGGGCGTGGCGCTTGCCGCGAAGCCTTTCATTCCGGCGTTTTCCCATTTGCGGCCGGTGTTGGTTTCGGTGTAATACGGCTGCTTGGCCTTATCGTCGTTGTCTACTATTATCTCGTTCTTCTGCCAGTCGCGCTCGCGCGGCGTGAAGACTATCGCACCTGCTTTCTCGAGCATGGGGATTAGGTAGGGCACGACTATCGTCTGCGTGTACAGGTCTTCGTTGGTGCAGAACATGTTGGGGCGCTGCCATTGCCACCTGTCTTTGTTTATGTTGAAGTACCGGCCGTGGCTGGCCCATATCGAAAGGTGCCTGTTCTGCAGGCCGTGTGTTATCTCGAACGGTCTGGACACGTTGGTGACCCACGGTTGGCCTTTGTACTCGATGTTGGATTTTACCTCTTTTTGTGGCTTTTTCGTCTTTTTGTCCGTCAGCGTCGTTTTTTGCGATGTCAGGTTACGGTGTGATCCGCATGCCGCAAGCAGCACGCAGAACATGATTAGGAAAATGTTCTTTTGCATTGTTAGTTGCCGGTGGTGAATAGTTCGGGATGGCGCCCTTTGTAGTTTTTGAAATAGTTTTTTATTTCGGCCATGTCCTTGTCTATGTGCTTGTCGCCGTCGGGTGTCAGGCTTTTTGTGCATTGTATGAGCTTCTTCTCGTAGTCGAGGCCGTAGAGCAGTATCGGTATCCGTGCTTTCGCGGCGATGTAATAAAAGCCTTTCTTCCATTCGGGGTTGAGCGATCTTGTGCCTTCGGGCGTAATGCACAGGCGGAACGTGCGCTCGCGTTTCGCCGTGCCGGCCAGCATGTCGGTCATGTTGGTGTGCTTGCCGCGCCGTACCGGTATTCCGCCGACGCTCTTGAACAATGGCCCGAGCGGCCAGAAGAACCACTCTTTTTTCATCAGGAAGTTTATGCGCATGTTCTCGGCATGCATGTAGAGTATGCCGAGTAAGAAGTCGGTGTTGCTCGTATGCGGAGCCAGGCAGATTATGAATTTGTCGGGGTGCTCAACCGTGACGTCCTTTTTCCAGCCTAATCTTTTATATAAGATCCATTTGCAAATTTCCTGAAGCATGGGAACTGTAAATAAAACCTTAATTAAATGTTGGCTATGTTGTCGGTTATTTCCTCGATTTGGGCCGTGAATTTCTCTTTAAGGTCCTTGAAGTAGGCTTTCTTTGACATTCCAGGCTCGGGGTGTGAAATCCTGCAAACGTAGTTGCTTTGCACGATGATGATTGAGGTCAGTATTGCATTTATTTCCTCTTGTTTCTTGTTCCCGTTGTACAATGATGCCGCGATGCATTCTGAAAACAGGTCGCTGCAGATGTAGTTGATTATTTTTTTCAGGTCGCGCTTATTTGCCATAGTTGTTTATTGTTTTATTACTTAATAATATAAATGTAGGGCAAGCGCCGGCGTTTGTCCTGCGTATGACGTTACGGCTTGCCTCAACTCATGCAAATATATGAAATAATTTGAAACGTCGGGCACGAAAAGAGGAAAAACATTAATTTTTTTCAAAATATTTATGAAAGTCCGTAATCTTGCCCACTGTTGCTTTTAGTGTGCCGGCATGCCTCGCAGCCGGGCTGCGGTTGTTGCGCCGGGCCGGCCTTGTCCGTTGGCGTGCGGCGTGCGCCCGTTCGGCGGTTTCAGTCGTGCGGTGTTGTGGCGGAAAACCGGCCGGCGGCCGACCGACGGCATATCGCCTTGCAAAAGGCAGCCTTTTACCGCCTGAAAGGCGGTCTTTTAGCCTGTAAAGGCTGCCTTTTGTATCTTGTTGGCATTCAATACGTTATGCGCGTGCCTGCTGCATGGGCGCCGCATGGCCGTTTTTTCGGGTTAAAATGTTTTATTTTATTTTCGTATGTTGCCGGATTTTAGTAAATTTGCACATGCCGAACGCAAAGGCGTTTTCGGCGCACTTGAACATTTAAAATAAATTTTTATTGTCATGGAAAAAAGCGCATTGCAAAAAGCCAGGATGGCTTACGTTCCAAAATTACCGGAGGCACTCAAGGGTTTAGTTAAGGTAAAAGAAGGTGCACCGACACAAAGCGTAGACAATCAGGAGGAAATCAAGCAGCTGTTCCCCAACACTTACGGGATGCCCGTGGTAGAGTTCGAGCCGAGCAGCACGGAGAACGGCGAGGTGATGAACGTCGGCGTAATCCTCAGCGGCGGACAGGCTCCCGGCGGACACAACGTCATTACCGGACTGTTCGACACTATCAAGAAGATGAATCCCGCCAACAAGCTGTACGGATTCATCCTCGGCCCAGGCGGACTCGTCGACCATAAATACATCGAAATAACCAAAGACTTCATCGACGACTACCGCAACACGGGCGGTTTCGACATGATAGGCTCCGGCCGTACAAAACTCGAGAAGGTTGAGCAGTTCGAGAAGGGTCTCGAGATAATACGCGAGCTCGGCATCAAGGCCCTCGTCATAATCGGCGGCGACGACTCCAATACGAACGCATGCGTGCTTGCCGAGTATTACGCAGCCAAGAAATACGGCGTGCAGGTGATAGGATGCCCGAAGACCATTGACGGCGACTTGAAGAACAGCCAAATAGAGACTTCGTTCGGATTCGACACCGCCACGAAGACATACTCCGAGCTTATCGGCAACATCGAGCGCGACTGCAACTCTGCCCGCAAGTATTGGCACTTCATAAAACTCATGGGGCGTTCGGCCAGCCACATCGCGTTGGAATGCGCATTGCAGTGCCAGCCCAACATTTGCCTCGTATCCGAGGAGGTTAAGGCCAAGAACATGACGTTGAACCAGATTGTCGGGCAGATATGCGAGGTTATAGCTTACCGTGCATCGCAGGGCAACAACTTCGGCGTGATACTCGTTCCCGAAGGCTTGATAGAGTTCATCCCCTCGATCGGGAAGCTCATCGAAGAACTTAACGACCTGCTTGCTTCGCACGGCGACGACTATAAGGGACTCGACCCTGTGGCACAGCGCGAGTACATCCTTGCACACCTCAGCGAGGAAAACAAGCAGACGTTCTCTACGCTGCCGGCAAACGTAGCACGCCAGCTGTCGCTCGACCGCGACCCGCACGGAAACGTACAGGTTTCTTTGATCGAAACCGAGAAACTGTTGTCAGACATGTGCGAGGCCAAGTTGGCCCAGTGGAAGGAAGAAGGCAAGTATACGGGCAAGTTCGCAGCCTTGCACCACTTCTTCGGATACGAAGGACGCTGCGCTGCCCCGTCTAACTTCGACGCCGATTATTGCTACGCCCTCGGTACAAGCGCCGCCCACCTCATAGCCAACGGCAAGACCGGCTACATGGCGATAGTTAAGAACACAACCAAGCCGACAAGCGAATGGAAAGCCGGCGGAGTGCCCATCACGATGATGATGAACATCGAGCGCCGCAACGGCGAGAACAAGCCCGTTATCCGCAAGGCCCTCGTAGAGCTTGACGGCAAGCCGTTCAAGGAGCTTGAGAGGAACCGCGACAAGTGGGCTAAGGACACTTCCTTCGTTTACCCCGGCCCGATACAGTATTGGGGACCGGCCGAAGTTTGCGACCTTCCGACCAAGACTCTCGCATTGGAACAGGAATAATGTTCAGTTTGAATATTGGTTAATGTCATAGGGGTGGTTGGAAAATAACCACCCCTATGCTTGATGTTGTTTTATGTCGGGCAATCGTAATACAAACGCTTCGAGGCGCAGCTCCACGCGTAATACGGGTGGAAACCGCCGCAGCGGCGCGCGCCGTCCAAATACGGCGACGGGGCGCTTCGTAAGGTTCGTGCGCCGCCACCCCCGTTGGGCGTGGTGGACGGGCGGATTGTTCGTAGCCGTGTTTTACGTATGGGTGTTTTATTACGTGTTCGTAGGCCCGTTCGGCTTCCGCTGGCGCGCGCTGTACGGCGACGCGAAGTATCCCGAAGGATACGAGATACGCGGCATAGACATCAGCCACCACCAGGGCGAAATCGATTGGGAGCTGCTGAGGAACGCCATGATAGAGAAATGCCCGATACGCTTCATCCTGATAAAGGCCACTGAGGGAACTACCATCGTGGACTCGAGGTTCAGGGACAATTTCACCCAGGCGCGCGAATACGGCTTCATACGCGGCGCTTACCATTTCTGGAGCAACAAGTCGTCGGCCCGCGACCAGGCTTACTTCTTCCTGAAAAACGTCCACTTGATCGACGGCGACCTACCGCCCGTGCTCGACATTGAGAACAAACCGAAGGACGTAAGCGTTGAGAAGTTCCAGCGCGACGTGCTTACTTGGCTTCACATCGTTGAGGACAGATACCATGTCAAGCCGATAATCTACACATATTATAAGTTCAAGATGAATTACTTGAACGACCCCGTTTTCGACGATTATCCTTATTGGATTGCGCATTATTACGTCGACAAGGTGGAATATGCCGGCGAATGGAAGTTTTGGCAGCATACCGACGCCGGGCGTCTGCCGGGCATCAGGGGCTATGTAGACTTCAACATATACAACGGCAGTTATTACGACTTGCGCAAACTGACGATAGGCAATTAGGCGTTTGCGCGGAAAACCAACATGCACCAGTCGTTCCTTGTGTCGTTTCCCACTAATTCAAGTCCTAAGCCTTCGGCCTTTTCGGCCAGCATTCCGGCGTCTTTCATGTAGAATCCGCTCAGTATCAGTGTGGAATTACATGCCATTGCAGCCTTGAACGACGGCATGTCGTCGAGCAGGATGTTGCGGTTTATGTTGGCTACAACGAGGTCGAAACTTCTTTCCATCGTACCGATTACGCTTGCGTCGCCGTGTACGGCCTCGACGTTCGCCACTCCGTTCAAGGCGCAATTGTGCCTCGTGTTGTCAACGCTCCATTCGTCGATGTCGTATCCCGTCACGCTTTCGGCGCCGAGCTTGGCGGCTATGATCGACAATATGCCCGTACCGCAACCGCAATCGAGCACCCGCTTGCCTTTCAGGTTGCAGCTTAGCAGCTGGTTTACAATCATGTAGGTCGTCTCATGTGTGCCCGTGCCGAATGCCTGTTTGGCGTCAATCGTTATGTCGAGCATGCCCTCAGTGACGGCGGCGCGGTGCATGGTGTCGTGTATTACGCATTTCCCGTTCACGCTTATCGGCTCGAATCCCGTTTCTTCCCATGCCTCGTTCCAGTTCTTGTCTTCCGCTTCCTGTGTTTCGTATGCAATGCTGACGTTCTCGATAGGGAAGAAGCTGAGGCTGTCGTCGAGCGCCCCTTTGTCGAATACGCCCTTCTGCACGTATCCGGTCACGGTGTCGCCTTCTTCTTCGAACGATTCAAAACCGGCCGTTCCTGCCAGTTGGCAAAGTATGTCTTTAGCTGTTTGCAGCAGCGTTTCGTCTTTTATGCCGCCGCCGTTGCCGTAAGTTACGGTGAAAGTTGTTTTCAGATATTTCATATTCTTGTTAAATTCTTCTGCAAATGTATAAAAAATAGGGAAAAGCCTATCATTTTTTAGGGTTTTTCCTTATTTTTGCATTATACTAATTTGATAACTTTGCATAGTGATAAATTCATGGATTTGGGAGGTTAATATAATGAAAAGGATTGTTTTGTTTTCCGTCTTGTTCGGCTTCCTGTCGTCAGGGGCGTTCGCTCAGGATGACTTGTATTTTACGCCAAAGAAGGTGGATAAGGAAGAAGTCGTTAATCGTGAGGATAGTCCGACGGTGGTTTATTATTCCGGGTCTTCAAGGGATGTCGACGAATACAACCGTAGAGGGCAGTTCGCCGACAGTTTCGCCTATGACTCGGACTCGTTGCAAAGCGACGTTATAAGCCTCGACGTCGATTCGGTTTATATCGTTGACGGCGGAGCGGCTGCCGAGGAAGACTATTCATACGACACGGACGATGATTATACTTACAGCCGCATGATGAGCCGCTTTGACGGTTTTTATTGGTACGACCCGTGGTATTACGATTGGTACGGCCCTTACGGGTGGTACGGCCGGCCGTATTGGTACGCAGGCTGGTGGTACGACCCGTGGTATGATCCTTGGTATTATGGTTGGTACAGGCCGTGGAGATGGTGGTATCCGTCTTACTATGTGTCTTACCACCGTCCGTATCACGGCGTTACGGGAACTATGAACCACGGGCGTGTTTACGGTCATGGCGCTACTACGACTGGGCAGTTCAGGGGCAGCCGAAGCGGTGGCAACCGTTATAACAACAACCGCCGTACTTACAACCGAAATAACAATGGGACTAATTCCACAACGAACAGGTTCAGGGGCACGCGTCAGGATAATTTCAACAACCGCCGGAACAACCAGAACTTCAACAACCGGCAGAACACGCAAAGCCGTCCGTCGTTCAACGGCAGCAGGTCGTTCGGTGGCAGCCGCAGCGGCGGCAGTTTCCGCAGCGGTGGTTCGTTCGGAGGTAGCCGTAGCGGTGGTTCGTTCAGGGGAAGAAGATAGTGAATAATGATAAAGGGTGAGTGGCTGTGGCTGCACTGACTGCGTGTAGCGGTTTACTTAAACCTTTCCTAATTTAAAAGTAAGTAGATTATGAAACGTATAGCATTAATATTTATTTCGGCTTTTACGGCTGTGTCTCTTTCCGCCCAAGAGACATACGAGAATGCGAATATAGCGACTGGCGACTTGAACGGTACGGCGCGCTACGTCGGCATGGGCGGAGCTATGGACGCGTTGGGAGCCGACATTTCTACGATAGGCTCTAACCCCGCCGGCATCGGCCTTTTCCGCCATTCGGTGGTGAATGCTTCTTTCGGATTCGTTTCCCAGCAGGACGCGCAAGACTTTGCCGGGGCTAACAAGACTAACATGAGTTTCGACCAAATAGGATTAGTTTACTCGCGCAGGACCGGCCGCAACTCGTTCCTCAACTTGGCGTTCAATTACCATAAGAGCCGCAACTTCAATTACATCCTTTCTGCCGCCGACGGACTTCGCGGCGCCTCGCAAAATAAGGGATCGTACATGAAGGGGGCTTTCGGCGACTTTGAGCCTTATTTTAACGGCCGTCTTGAGAACGGTGGGACGGTGGTGGCCGACGCCAACGCATTCAGCCAGGTCGACTACCTTTATTATAATACGCTGATTACCGATGCTGACGGCTATTTTTATTACGAGAACGCTGACAATTACTTGTTCAACCGTGAGAACTCTGGTTACATCGGGGAGTATGATTTCAACATCAGCGGCAATATCAACGACCGTGTATACCTCGGCTTGACGTTCGGCATAAGCGATGTGAATTACAAGAGTTACAGCGAATACAGCGAGTCCATAGCCGGTGGCGGTATTACTCTTGCCGACGAGCGCCGCATCGACGGAACCGGATTCAACGTGAAGGCCGGCTTGATATTCAGGCCGGTTGAAACGTCGCCGTTCCGCATCGGCGTGTCTGTGGCTACCCCTACGTGGTACGACCTCAACACGTCGAACTATACGGTGTTGTATAATAACACCCAATACGGCATACGTGATTCTTACGACATAGGCGAAAGTTACGACTTTAAGCTGTACACGCCTTGGAAGTTCGGCGTAAGCGTTGGTACTACGGTTGGTAATTATCTTGCGATAGGCGCCGGTTACGAGTATGCCGACTACGGAAGTCTTGACAGCAGGATTAACACCGGCGGAGGCTATGACTGGTATTATGACGAATATTACGAAACGACGTCGGCCGACCGTGCGATGAACCACCACACGGAGAACACCTTGAAAGCCGTCAATACGTTCAAGGTCGGCCTTGAGTTTAAGCCCGACAGCAAACTCGCCGTAAGGGTGGGATACAACTATATTTCGCCGATGTATGAAGATAACGGTTTCAAGAACGGCTCGATTGATTCGCCGGGGTCGTATTACAGCTCTTCAACCGATTATACAAACTGGCACGCCACTAACCGCATGACGTTTGGTCTTGGTTACAACATAGGCAAACTGTCGTTAGACCTGGCTTACCAGTACGTTGTCCAAAGCGGCGATTTCAGCCCGTTCCGCAACGATAGCGGCGAGTTGTATTCGGATGCCAATCCTAACGAGACGGTGGAAATAAGTAACTTCTGCAATGCAGTTAATGTAGACAACAAGCGCCACCAGTTGCTGTTTACCCTCGGTTACCATTTCTAAAGGTTTTTGTTTTTATGCAGATAGCGTGGGGTGGGTATTCCATATATCCGCTCCACGTTTGTTTTCGGTAGCCGGTTGAGTTCCAATATGCGGTCTTTTCCTGTTCAAAACGTGGCCTTTTATACGGTGGAAGGCGGTAAACGGGAAAGCCGCGAGCCGTTTATCGCAGTGCTGAATTGTTTTTTATCCAATGTTTTAATGTCACAATGTCACATCGCTGTGTAAGACGTTGAAAATCATGGTGTTGCATTGTGACATTAATATGAAGTACACTTTCACCACCGTCACGTCTCCATGTCTTTTCATGTTATGAATAAATGGATATCTGCATATTCTTGAAGTAGTAGGCATTGTGATGTGACAGTGGTGACGGTGCCCCATATCCTAATGTCACAGCGTAACTTATTGGTAGACAGTGGCTTGAGACGTATTGTGACATTGTGACGTTAATTCGCGCAAGTTTTAATAAATGAATGTCTGCTCAGCTTAAATACATACTTCCTCTTCTTACGCTTAGGAATGATCCCATTTACATATTTCTTATACCGAACTCGCGTAAGATATGCACGATTGGCGGTATTCATATTTTCTTATATCGGATACGTGTTGCGGTCAGCTGTCCACCCCGTAACCGAACAGGGCGAAATCGCCTTTGAGCGGATCGTCGGGGAATGTCTCGGCAAGGCGTTGCGTCAGTTTGCGCGCCACAGCCATTGATGCCGTCTTGTTGTTTATAAGGCCGAGGCGGTTGGCCTCCTGCATGACGTGGGTGTCCATCGGGATTATAAGCGTGCGCTTGTCGATGAAGTCTTTCCACAGTCCGAGGTCGACGGGCGAATCGTCGCGGGCCATCCATCTTAGGAACATGCATACGCGTTTGCAGGCAGAGTTGGTGTTTTTCGGTATTATCGTCTCGATGCCTTTGCTTGCGAAATAATCAGTTATGGCCTTTACTGCCGTGAATCCGTCGGTGGCCCGGCTTTTTACGTAGTTGCCTATGCTGCCGTATTCGTCGAGCATCTGCCTAAGGGCGGATAGCAGCGCATGCATGGTGTGCCGTGTGTAGAGTCGGTAAAAGCATGCGCCGTCGTCGGGGATGTCATGGGCGAAGCTGCCGCTCTTCACCCAATTGTAAACGTCGTTGCCGGCAACGTCTATGATGTATTGTATCTTGGGCATGAACTGTTTCCTGCTTCCGTAGCTCAGGCATGAGGCGATGAAGGCTGTCGTTTCTTGGTTCTCACGGCCTACGACCTGGTGCATGAAGCGGCTCGGGTCGGCCGGTAGGAAATCTTTTGTTTCGTATTGTTCGGCGTACTTCCTTAATGTGTTGTCGATATTTTCCATGTTTTTCGTTACAAGCAGAAACAACACAAGCAAACAAGGTATGCCGCTTGCGCAGCCCCTTGTTTGCTTTTGCTTATTAGTTTAAAACCTGAAAAGGATTAAAGAATGGTCTTAACGGCCTCGAGCATGCCCTTCTCCTGGATGAGGTCGAGGTCTTTCTTAACGAGGGCGTTCAGGCCATTGATGTTGTTAAGGTCTTCGCCCCAGATCTCGGTAGCGCCGAGTACGCCGTCGGTAACCTTTTGCGTGTCGCCGGTTGCCCAAAGGTTCTTCAGCAAGTCCATGATTTCCTGTGAGTCGTTGGGAACGATTTCCGTGCCGTCCTCACGCTTGCCGCCCTTGTAGTAGGTGATGATTGCGGCGAGACCGAATACGAGTCCCTGCGGCAGTTCACCCTTGCGCTCAAGGTATGTCTTTACGCCGGGCAGGTCGCGGGTCTGGTATTTGGGGAACGAGTTGAGCATGATGCTCGTTACCTGGTGGTCTACGAACGGGTTCATGAAGCGCTCGAGCACGTCGCTTGCGAACTTCTGCAGCTCTTCCTTCGGGAGGTTGAGGGTCTCCATAAGCTCCTCGAACTGTACCTTGTGGATGTACTTGCCGATAACCGGATCCTTGCAAGCGTCGCGCACGATGTTGATTCCGCTGAGGAAGGCAACAGGGCTTAACACTGTGTGGGGACCGTTGAGCAGGGTTACCTTGCGCTCGTGGTAAGGCTCTTCAGACGGAACGAAGAGAACGTGCAGTCCGGCCTTGTCTGCCGGGAACTCCTCTGCTATTTCCTTCGGAGCCTCGATAACCCAAAGGTGGAAGATTTCAGCCTGTACGACGAGGTTGTCCTCGTAGCATATCTTCTGCTGGATGTCCTTGATTTCCTTGCGCGGGAAGCCCGGAACGATGCGGTCTACCAATGTAGCGTAAACGCCGCAGCACTCAGTGAACCATTTCTTGAAGTCCTCGCCGAGGTTCCACAGCTCGATGTACTTGTAGATGCAGTCTTTCAGAACGTGGCCGTTCAGGAAGATAAGCTCGCAGGGGAATATGATGAGACCTTTGGTCGGGTCGCCGTTGAAAGTCTGGTAACGGCGGTAGAGCAGCTGGACGAGCTTGCCGGGATACGAGCTTGCGGGAGCGTCGTCGAGCTTGCAGCTCGGGTCAAATGCGATGCCTGCCTCGGTCGTATTCGAAATAACGAAACGTATTTCGGGCTGGTCGGCGAGTGCCATGAATGCCTGGTTCTGTGAATATGGGTTGAGCGCGCGGCTTACTACGTCGATACGGGTCAGGCTGTTTACGGGTTTGCCTTCCTCGAGACCTTGCAGGTTGACGTGGTAGAGGCAGTCTTGGCCGTTGAGCCAGTCGATCATGCCGTTGGCGAGCGGCTGTACGATTACGACAGAACCGTTGAAGTCGGTTTTCTGGTTCATGTTGTAGATAATCCAATCTACAAACGCACGGAGGAAGTTGCCTTCGCCAAACTGAATCACTTTCTCGGGCATTACGCTTTTGGGCGCAGTCCTTTTGTTAAGAGCTTGTAATTTTTTCATGATTTGTTTACTAAATTTGTTTTTCTTATATCTGATGCAAAGTTACGCTTTTATTCAATAGGTTGTTCAATTTTTTGCCACGAAATATACGTAAAGGTTTGCGTTTTCCAATTTCAGGCTTAATGGAACGGTGGCGGTAGGGGAGGCTGTTAGGCAACCGCCCCTGCTGCCAGCTGTTACATTGCGTAGATGTTGAATCCTCCGTCGACAACCGCAACGGTTCCCGTAACGAATTTTGCTGCGTCGCTCATTAAATAATGTATCGTTCCGCAAAGTTCCTCCGGGTCGCCCATGCGGCCGAACGGGGTTTGGTGGATAACGTCGTTGCCGCGCTGCGTGTAAGAACCGTCGGGGTTGGTCAGCAGCGTGCGGTTCTGTTCGGTGATGAAGAATCCGGGGGCGATTGCGTTCACGCGGATGCCTTCGCCGAATTTCTTGGCGCACTCGGTGGCCATGAACGCCGTGAAGTTGCTTATTCCGGCTTTGGCCGCGGCGTATCCGCATACGCGCGTTATGGGGCGGAACGCTGCCATCGACGAGAAGTTGATGATAGAGCCTTTGCCCTGTTTTACCATAGGCTTGAGGAATATCTGGGTTGGTATTACAGTGCCTGTGAGGTTTAGGTCGAGCACTTTCTGGAACTCTTCAACCTTCAAGTCGAAGATGTTGCCTTCGGGAGATATTACCGCACCGGGCATGTTGCCGCCGGCGGCGTTGAGCAGGGTGTCGACGCGTCCGTATTTGGCTATTATGTCGTCGCAGTTCTTCTGGACGGTCTCTTGGCTCATTACGTCTGTTTTCATGAATTCGGCCTTGCCGCCGTCTTTCACGATGTCGTCGACGATTTCATTACCGATGTTCTCCTTGCGTCCGAGGATTATCACCTGCGCGCCGTTCTTGGCGAGGTATTTTGCTATCGTGCGGCCGAGCACGCCAGTGCCGCCGGTTATTACTACTACGTTGTCCTTAATGTTGAATAATTCGTTCATTGTCTTATATTTTTTTAGCAGACGAGTAACAAGTGACGAGCAGACAAGGAGATTTGCCTTGTTTCTTGAAACTTGCTTGTTTGCTTGTCGCTTGTTTGCTTGCCACTTGTCTGCTTGTTTACTTGTCACTTGTCTGCTTATTTGCTTGTCTGCTCACTTAGTTCTCGGTCTACGGTGGCGAGGATGCCCTGCACCTGCCCCATTGCGAACATTCGTCCGAGGAACGTGTAGCCGGCGTTGTATCCGCGGTCTTCGTCGCCCAGCATGTTGGGGCCGTGGTCTACGCGCATCGGCAGCTTCGGGTTTACTTTCTCGAAGGTGCGTGCCAGCTCGATAAGGTCGGCGCGGCCGCCGAGGTGTGAAGCCTCGGTAAAGTCGCCGTTGGGGAACACCTTGCACGAGCGCATGTGTACGAACCATGTGCGGTCGGCGTATTTCTTCGCCATTTCGGGCACGTTGTTGTGTGCTCCGGCCGACAGTGAGCCGGCACAGAAGGTGAGTCCGTTGTGCGGATCGTCGACGGCCTTGAGGAACCAGTCAATGTCTTCTTCGCACGTTACGATGCGCGGCAGGCCGAGGATGGGGAAGGGTGGGTCGTCGGGGTGTACGCACATGTATATGCCGTACTCGTTGCATGTAGGCATGATGGCGGCGAGGAAGTAGCGCATGTTCTCCCTCAGCTGCTCTTTCGTGATGCCTTTGTACAGGTCGAGCAGTTGGCGGAACAGTTCTACGGGGTGCTCGTCGTTCTCCGTGATGTTGCCGTTTACGAAGCCCTGTGTCTTAACGATGATGTTCTCAACCAACTTGTGGTTGTCGGCCGGGGTCATGGTCTGCTTCAGTTTCTCGACTTCTGCCATTACCTCCGGGCTGTAATCCTTTTCGGCACCTTCGCGTTTCAGGATGCAGCAGTCGAAGTATGCGAACTGCGCATGGCTGAAGTAGAGGTTGCTTGTACCGTCGGGATTGGGGTGGGCGAGGTCGGTGCGCGCCCAGTCGAGCACGGGCATGAAGTTGTAGCAGATTGTGTGTACGCCTTCGAGTCCGAGGTTCTTCAGGCTCTCCTTGTAGTTCTCGATCAGTTGGTCGCGGTCGGGCCCTGCGTATTTGATGCTTTCGCATACGGGCAGGCTCTCCACGACGGACCAGCGCATGCCGTAGCTTTCGATGTACTCGCGCAGGTCGCGTATCTTTTCGCGTGTCCATACTTCGCCGTTGGGCACGTCGTGCAGGGCCGTTACGATGCCCTCTACGCCGATTTGCTTGAGCATGGCAAGGGTTATTTTATCGTTCTTGCCGAACCATCTCCATGTTTTTTCCATGTGTTTGAATTTGGTTTTGTTATTTGTTATTCGTGATGATAAGGTTCGTTTTTCATTATCGTGCACGCACGGTAGACCTGCTCAACGAATACGAGTCTCACCATTTGGTGCGATAGCGTCATCCGCGAAAGCGATATTTTGCCGTCGGCGCGGTCGTAGACGGCCTGCGAGAATCCGTATGGGCCGCCTATTACGAATGTCAGGTTGCGCACGGTCTGTTGCTTGTTGGCGAACCACGAGGCGAACTCTACGCTCCTGTATTCCTTACCGTGTTCGTCGAGCAGCACTACGCATGCCTTGTCTTCGATGCTTTTCAGGATTAGTTCGCCTTCTTTTTCCTTCTGTTGTTTTTCGCTGAGGCTTTTCCCGTTTTTTATTTCGGGTATCACCTTTATGTTAAAGGGCGTGTAGTGGCCGATGCGTTTGGCGTAGTCTTCTATGCCTTCGGCGTACAGTTTGTCGGCCGTTTTGCCGACCATCAGCAACGTGGTTTTCATCTGTGCGTCAATATTCGTTCTTGCGTTTCGGGTTCATCGGGAACCATCCTTTCTTCACCCTGTCGCGCTGTTCGAAAAGTTCCTTTATCGACCAAAGCGCGGAAGCGCCGAAGATGCCGAGTATTGCGGATATTATCGAGTTCTCGATGAACAGCGCCGCGCCCATGCACGCTATGCCGGCAACGAGGAACATCCACCAGTATTTAGTTCCGAAATGATATTCCGTCTTTATCACAATGGGGTGGAACAGGCCGATAATCAGGAAGCATGACACCGCTATGATTATTCCCGTGAAGTATAATCCCATCTCTTTTCTTTCTTTTTCTTATTATTGTTTGTACGCTAAGGTATTTGCTTGCTGATTCCCGAGTGCGGCTTACCTTATGCAAAGGTAACGCAAACGAGCGGAAAGAAAGTTTACTTTCAATTTCCCGAGTGCGGCTTACCTTATGCAAAGATAATTATTTTTCGGCAAAACGCAAAATAAAATGTTAGTGTTGTAGTAAAAATACTGAAATGTTGTCAGTACGTCGGCATCAGTCGTCTCGTTTTCGGCAACGGATGCCGCGCCGAATCGGTGGCAAGGCTTTTGCTGATGCGTAATGCGTTGATAGTCAGCAATGTTGCGAAAGGCCGTATTTTGCCTTGCAAAAGGTAACCTTTTATACGCTAAAAGGCAACCTTTCAGGATGCGAAAGGTTGCCTTTTGTAAAACCGGTGATTCTGCCACGTAGAGTGTTGGGCGTTGTTTACAGTTGCGGTTCGTCGCGTTCACACTTCCTTTCCGTTGATGAACACCTTTCTGATTATCGGCGACGTGTAGGCATAAGGGATGTAGTCGACCGACGGTATCGGTTCGGTTATGAAGAAGTTGGCCGCCTTGCCTACGCTTATCGAGCCGTAGTCGCGGCTCAGCCCCATGGCGTAGGCGGCGTTGAGCGTGGCGGCGTTGATGGCCTCGGCCGGCATTAGGCGCATCTTTATGCATGCCAACGACACGGCGAACTTCATGTCGCCCGACGGCGTCGAACCTGGGTTGTAGTCGGAGGCTATGGCCACGCCGAGCCCGGCGTCTATCATCTTGCGCGCCGGGGCGTATGGCATGTTGAGGAAGAACGACGTGCCCGGCAATACGGTCGGCATTGTTCCGCTGTTCCTTAGAATGTCAAACTCGGCCTCGGGCATGTTTTCAAGGTGGTCTACCGACAGCGCCCCGTGCCTTACGGCTACGGGCAGTCCGCCCGTGGCGGCAAGCTCGTCGACGTGGATTTTCGGCCTTATGCCCCATCGTGCCGCTGCGTCGAGTATGCGGTCGGTGTCCTCGGGCGTGAAGAATCCTTCGTCGCAGAACACGTCTACGTAGTCGGCTAAGCGTTCGCGGCCCACTTCGGGCAGCATCTCGTTTATTATGATGTCTACGTATTGGCCGTGGCCGTAGCCGCGGCCAATGGCGTGGGCGCCGAGGAAAGTCGACATTACGCGCAGCGGCGCGCTCTCTTTTATCCTTCTGATTACGCGCAGCATCTTCATCTCGTCGGCCGTGTTCAGGCCGTATCCGCTCTTAATCTCGACGCAGCCGGTGCCCTTGCGCATTATCTCTTCTACGCGGCGCATGGCCTGGCGGTAAAGTTCGTCCTCGCCGAGGGTGTGCAGCAGGTCGGCCGAATTTAGTATTCCGCCGCCGCGCCGGGCTATTTCGGCGTAGCTCAAGCCTTGTATCTTGTCGACGAACTCGCCTTCGCGGCTGCCTGCGTAGACGATGTGCGTGTGCGGGTCGCACCATGTCGGGAGCACCGTTCCGCCGCAGGCGTCGACTTCGCTGTCGGCAATAAAACCTTCGGAAGGCATGTCGTCCATGCTTCCGAAGGCTGCAATCTTACCGTCGTCTACGAGGAGCCATGCGCCGTCGATCCGTCCGAGGCTCTTCATTTCCACGCCTTGCAGGCGCAGGCGGCCTTTTGTCTCTATGCCTGCAAGCGTGCGGATGTTATTTACAAGCAGGCGCATTGTTCTCTAAGAAGTCGATTGAGAGTTTGATATAAGGATACATCACCTCGTCGTTCACTATGAACGGCACCGTCTCCCTGTAAGCCTTGAATACGTGTTGGATTACGGGCGACGACTTCAACGGGCGGCGGAACTCCAACGCCTGGGCGGCGTTGAACAGCTCGATGGCGAGCACGCGCTCCGTGTTGAGCACCACCTTGTACAGTTTTATGGCCGCGTTTGCTCCCATGCTGACGTGGTCTTCCTGCCCTTGGCTCGACGGAATGCTGTCTACCGACGACGGTGTGCAGAGGCTCTTGTTGAGGCTTACCACCGAAGCGGCCGTGTATTGGGTTATCATGAAGCCGCTGTTTACGCCCGGATTGGCAACGAGGAAGCTCGGCAGTCCGCGCGTGCCGGATACGAGTTTGTATATTCGGCGCTCAGATATGTTGGCAAGCTCGCTCACGGCGATTGCGAGGAAGTCCATTGGCAGGGCTATCGGCTCGCCGTGGAAGTTGCCGGCAGATATTATAAGGTCGTCGTCGGGGCATACGGTGGGGTTGTCCGTGGCCGAGTTTATCTCAGTGTCGATAACCGACTTGACGTAAGCCAGCGTGTCTTTCATGGCCCCGTGCACTTGCGGAATGCAGCGGAACGAGTACGGGTCTTGTACGTATTCCTTCGGCTTGGCTATGATCTCGCTGCCGTCGAGCAGTTCGCGCATGCGCCGCGCCGTCTCAATCTGCCCATTGTGCGGACGTACCTGGTGTACGGCGTCTGTGAACGGTTCGACGAGTCCGCAGTAAGCGTCGAGCGACATGGCCGCTATCACGTCGGCCCAGTCGCTCAGGCGTTGGCTGTTCAGTATCGCCCAAACGGCGAAGGCACTCATGTTCTGGGTACCGTTGAGCAGGGCGAGTCCCTCTTTCGACCCGAGTTGGATTGGCTTCCAACCGTTTTTGCGCAGCACTTCGGCTCCCGTCATCACCTTGCCTTTGTATTCTACTTCGCCCAATCCGACCAAAGGCAGCGACATGTGGGCCAGCGGAACAAGGTCGCCCGAAGCTCCGAGCGAGCCCTGCATGTAAACAATTGGGTAAACGTCGTTGTTGAAGAAGTCGACAAGACGCTCAACCGTGTCGAGCTTGCAGCCCGAGTAGCCGTAGCTGAGCGACTGGATCTTCAGTAGCATCATTATCTTTACGATCTCGTTGGGCACACGGTCGCCCGTGCCGCAGGCGTGCGACATCATCAGGTTTATCTGCAACTGGGCTAAGTGGTCTTTGCCTATCGACACGTTGCAGAGCGAGCCGAAGCCTGTCGTTACGCCGTAAATGGGCGCCTTCGTCTCCGTGATTTTCTTGTCAAGGTACTCGCGGCAGCGTATGATTCGTTTGCGTGCGTCGTCGCTTAGTTCAATCTTATAACCGTTTTTTATTATTTCGCCGATGCGCTCTATCGTAAGATGCTCGGCTGATATTTGGTGAACCATGCTCTTTTAAATTGAGAGTTATGAATTAAGAGTTAAGAAAATATGATTTTGGTAATTAAGAATTAAGAGTTAAGAATTAAGAAAACATGCTTTTGCTTGCCATGTGAAAGGCAGTTAGACTATTTTTCTTAATTCTTAACTCTTAATTCTTAATTAGATAATCCCGTTTATAACGTCGTCGTCAACGAGGTTGGGCATCGTGACTTTCAGGCCCGGCGTGCGCTCCATCTCGCGCACTATGCTGTGCATCGAGCCTTCGTTGCGTGCCCAGCTGCGGCGCGCAATGCCGTTGTTTACGTCCCAGAACAGCATTTCGCGGATATGGCGTGCGCTGTCCTCGCCGCCGTCTATCACCATGCCGAAGCCTCCGTTGATTACTTCTCCCCAACCGACGCCGCCGCCGTTGTGGAGCGATACCCATGTAGCTCCGCGGAAAGAGTCGCCTATTACGTTCTGTACGGCCATGTCGGCGCAGAACTGCGAGCCGTCGTATATGTTGCTGGTCTCACGGAAGGGAGAGTCTGTTCCAGATACGTCGTGGTGGTCGCGGCCGAGCACTACGGGGCGTGTTATCTCGCCCTTGCGTATCGCCTCGTTGAAGGCGAGCGCTATCTTCGTGCGTCCCTCGGCGTCGGCATAAAGTATGCGTGCTTGCGAACCTACTACGAGATGGTTTCTTCCGGCCTCGCGTATCCAGTGGATGTTGTCGTCCATTTGGCCTTGTATTTCAGCTGGGGCGGTCTTCTTGATTTCCTCGAGCACGTCGGCGGCTATGCGGTCGGTGACGGCCAGGTCGTCGGGATTGCCCGAAGTGCACACCCAGCGGAACGGGCCGAAGCCGTAATCGAAGAACATCGGGCCCATGATGTCTTGTACGTAAGACGGATAACGGAACTTGCCGTCGGCTCCCATGATGTCCGCTCCGGCGCGTTCGGATTGTAATAAGAAGGCGTTGCCGTAGTCGAAGAAGTACATTCCGCGCTCGGTCAGCTTGTTGATCGCAGCCACTTGGCGGCGTAACGAAGCCTGAACGCGCTTGCGGAACTCGTCAGGATCGTCGGCCATCATCTTCTTTGATTCTTCCAAAGTCATGCCGACGGGATAGTATCCGCCAGCCCACGGGTTGTGGAGCGAAGTCTGGTCGCTGCCCAAGTCGACCTTGATGCCCTCGTCGGCGAGGCGTTCCCACAGGTCGACAACGTTGCCGACGTATGCCATCGACACTGTTTTCTTCTCTTCGACGGCCTTGCGCACCGAAGGAATAAGCTCGTCAAGATTGTCGTGAAGCTCGTCAACCCAGCCCTGGTCGTAACGCTTTTGCGCCGCCAACGGGTTGATTTCGGCAACCACGCTTACAACTCCGGCTATGTTGCCGGCCTTAGGCTGCGCGCCCGACATGCCGCCGAGACCCGACGAAACGAACAGCATGCCGTGTATGTCGGTGCGCTCCGGCTGCTTTTTCAGCTGCATGCGTGCGGCGTTCATCACGGTGATCGTCGTACCGTGGACTATGCCCTGCGGCCCGATGTACATGTAAGAGCCTGCCGTCATCTGTCCGTACTGGCTCACTCCGAGCGCGTTCATGCGCTCCCAATCGTCGGGTTTGGAGTAATTAGGGATTACCATGCCGTTGGTTACTACTACGCGCGGAGCGTTCTTGTGCGACGGGAAGAGGCCGAGCGGATGGCCCGAATACATGACGAGGGTCTGCTCGTCGGTCATCTCGCTGAGGTATTTCATCGCTAAGCGGTATTGCGCCCAGTTCTGGAAAATGGCTCCGTTGCCGCCGTAAATAATGAGTTCGTGGGGATGTTGGGCCACGGCCGGGTTAAGGTTGTTCTGAATCATCAGCATGATAGCCGCCGCCTGGAGCGACTTGTGGGGGTATTCGTCGATCGGGCGGGCGTACATCTCGTAGCGCGGACGGAAGCGGTACATGTAGATGCGGCCGTACTTTTCGAGTTCTTCGGCGAACTCCGGCGCAAGCTCTGCATGGAACTTCTTGGGGAAATACCTCAAGGCGTTGCGCAGGGCGAGTTTCTTTTCTTCCTTCGTCAGTATGTCCTTGCGCTTGGGCGCATGGTTTATTTCGGTGTCGTAAGGCATCGGTTCGGGCAATACGTCGGGTATTCCGGCACGTATCTCCGCTGCAAATTCTTCTTTGGTCATAATCTTATTATTGTTATTGGGAATTTATAGAATTTAAAGAAGTTATCGCTCACTGCGTTCGCTAAGAAATTAAAGCCGTATGTCTTGTAGCTTTCCATTTTTGTGTTTGCAATAAGAAGCAGGGCACATGGCTTTAACTTCTTAGCGAACGCAGTGAGCGATAACTTCTTTAAATTCTATAACTTCTTATTCCATAATCTTCTTTTCCACTATCTCCATTATTCCGCGTTCGGCCGCGCAAGCGTCTTTCATCAGCTTGTCGGCTTCTGCTATGAGGGCGTCGGCCGTGGCTTTGTCTTTCAGTGAAGAGGCGTTTATCTTCACGTTGAGGCCGGCGCCGAGCACGGCGGCACGGGCGGCGAGCGCGCCTACGCCGGCGTCTGATACGCTGTTGGGGTTGCCCGTTTCGGCCATCGCGCGGCAAATGTCGAACGCCTTGAACGATGTCTTCATCGTTTCCAACGGCACTTGGGCGGCGAAGAGCGTCGCGCTCTGTATCGCTTCAGAGCGTAAACGCTTGTCTTCATCGGTGTTTTTGGGCATGCCGAAGGCCGCCATGATGCGGTTGAACGCCTCGGTGTCCTCGTCGACGAGGTGGAGCAGCTCGGTTTCAAGCTCTACGCCGCGGTCGGCCCAGCGGCTGAACTCTTCCCAGCGGTCGTCCCAACCGGGCTTGTGGGCCGACAGGTTGGCAACCATTGTGCCAAGCGCAGCGCCGAGCGCGCCCATGTATGCGGCCACGGAACCTCCGCCGGGGGCGGGCGATTCGCGCAGCGTCTCGTCGGCGAAGCCTTTCACCGTGAGTGCCGTCAGCTTGCCGCCGTTGTCCTTTTCGGCATCCAAGAGGTATTCTATCACCTTCTCTTCGGGCACGAAGGGGCGCAGGTCGTCGAGCCCCATCGACTTTATCGCGATGTTAAGTATGTCTTCCTTCGGTATTCCCGTTGAGCGGTTTTGCTTGCGCAGGAAGTATTTGCCGGCGTCGATTACGGCCCTTTCGGGCACGAGGCCGACAATCTCCGTGCCCGTTACGCGCAGTCCGCGCGCCTGCGCCGCACGGCATACTTCGTCGAAGGCGGCGTGCAGCGGCGTGGCGTTGATGTCGGTGATGTTCATCGACACTTGGGCTATGCCATATTCCTTGATGAACCAGCCTATGGCCTTGGTGCCTTTCAGCGTACCGGGGCGCATTACGGGCTTGCCGTCGGCGTCGCGCTTGATGGTGCCCGTTATCGGGTTGCCTTCGCGCACGGGGCGGCCTTTCTCGCGGACGTCGAACGCTATGGCGTTGGCGCGGCGCGTGGAAGTAGTGTTAAGATTGAAGTTTACGGCGATGAGGAAGTCGCGTGCGCCAACGGCAGTGCATCCCGTGCGGGCCACGCCCTCGTCAAACGGGCGCGCGCCGAAGTCGGGCGCGCCTTCGGGGGCGGCTAATTTCTCGGGCAGGGCCTCGTATTCGCCTTTGCGGCATACGGCAAGGTTGCGCCTTTCAGGTTTCAGCGCGGCGGCTTCGTAGCAGTAGCATGGTATGCCAAGCTCTGCGGCTATGCGCCCGGCCAGCTTGCGCGCAAGCTCGGCGCACTCGTCGAGCGTTATGCCGCTTACGGGCACGAGGGGGCACACGTCGGTGGCTCCCATGCGCGGGTGGGCGCCGTGGTGGCGGCGCATGTCTATCACTTCGCCCGCTTTCTTAACGGCACGGAAAGCCGCTTCGACCACGTACTGCGGCTCGCCTACGAACGTAACTACCGTGCGGTTGGTGGCTTCGCCGGGGTCTACGTCGAGCAGCTTAACGCCTTCGGATGCTTCAATAACGTCGGTTATCTGTTTGATTACTGCCTTGTCGCGCCCTTCGCTGAAGTTGGGCACGCATTCAACAATCTGTCTTGTTTTTGCCATAGCATTATAACTCAAAGTGTTTTCTTATCTTCGGCAAAGATAGTGTATTTACGTAGAAATTGCAAGAAAAGGACTGGAAAAATGTAATGGCGCAATTATACATAATGAAAGCAAAATGTGCTGCGTGCAACCGTAATACGAATCATTGTGATATTAAAGGCCGGCGCAAATGCGCTTCGTGCTTTCAAAAAGTAATGACGGGGCGCATTTGAGTGATGATTGTCCGGTAGCTGGAACCGTAACGCCGCTTATGTCCTTTTTCCCTGTTATGGCAAAAAGCAACGGCATGACGGATTAATGTGTCAAAACGTCAACGGGAAAATGTCGGGTGGAACCGTCTGAATAGGATGGCTGCGGCATGGTAAAGCGCTTCTTGCAGTGCGGAATAAGCATGATAGTGGGTAATGTTACGGTAGGATGAGTGGCGTTTTCATGTTTTTTGCACCGTAAAATGTGGCCTTTTAACGTGTAAAAGGCCGTCTACGCCATCGCGAAAGGTGGCCTTTTGCAGGCTTGTTTGCGTCCTATTGCATGATGTAATGCCCCGTTTTGTTGCTCACTTTTCATGCTGTCCGGCTTATCTTGCTGATATGTTGTGCGTTGCATTTGCACGCTTATTCTTGCGTTTTTCCAGCACTGACGATTTTATTTTTGAAAAACCGCAGTATAGAAGCGTTTCGCAGAAGCAATGTGTAAGCTGAATCAGGATTTTTATTGCAAAAGTTTTTTAGGCAAATTGGAAATTAATGTTTGCAATTAATAAAATACTTACGTCAGTTCGGTATAATGAAAAGGGATCCATTCTAAAGCGTAAGAAGTCTGTGGCATACTGTCATTCCGGGCTTAGACCCGGAATCCAGTATA
>CALUFA010000009.1 GCA_944319795.1 uncultured Prevotella sp.
CGGGATAGCTCAGCTGGTTAGAGCGTCGGATTCATAATCCGGAGGTCGTGGGTTCGGGTCCCACCCCCGCTACAAAAACTCCTTGCAGATACTTAATCTGCAAGGAGTTTTTGTTTTACCAGGGCGCGAACAGGGCGCGAATTAGGACGGAACAACAGCCGGGACACGGCATAAAGCCCACGCATCCACAATCATACGGAACAAGGAGCACGTTGGTTGGAACGTGCCCGGCTTATGTTATACGTCAGTTCGGTATAAGGATTATTCCACAAAAGTACCGTTGTTATATTGGATTTAAGAAGTCTGTGGCATTCTGTCATTCCGGGCCGAGACCCGGAATCCAGTGTATGCAACCAAGTTGTTGACGAAAGTGTTTTTTCCTGGATTCCGGGTCCCGGCCCGGAATGACAGAATGCCACAGACTTCTTACACTTTAGAATGATTTCATTTTCTAATTTCTTATACCGAACTCACGTATGTTGTGAAACCAACAAGAAATTCCCGTATTTATAAAACACGGCATATCGGCGTGTAAAAGGCCGTCTTTCAGGCTGCCGTTTGCCGCCTTTTACACGGTAAAAGACGACCTTTTGCAAACACGCCGGAAACTCGGTAAGGGAAGGGCAGCGAAAAGACCGACGGTGGCCCTGAAAAAAACCACCGTCGGTCGCATTAAAGTAAGATTACCGTATCACAACTTTTGTCGTTTCAGATGTTCCGTCAGAGTAAATCCGCTTATGTATGTACAGGCCCTTTCCTGGACGCGGCACTACTTCGCCCGACGGCAGATAATAAACATCTTTTACCACGGCTTTGTCCGTAAGCGTTGCGCCGACACCGGTCGTCGGGTCGTCTACGTAAGTCACTTCACCCGTAGCGATGTCATAGTAACCAATCTTGCTGTACGAAACATTGTCGCCCGACCTGTAAACCGACTGTATGCCGATCTTCTCCTTCGGCGCGTCACGGAGCAGGATAAGGTGCTCGCTGCCAGACTTTGAGAAGTCTGAAGTGTTGAGCGAAGCCGGAACCTCGGTCACGTCGGAGCTGAAATCAGAGTAATCAATGCTCTCGAAGGTGTATAATTCATCGTCCATGAATATACGGTAATACAGGTTCTCCACGTCGATGGCGTTGCCGTTGGTGTCCTGCTCGGGAACATTCACATAAAAATCAGCTCTACCCTGTCCCCTGTCACGCCATCTCTCGGGCGTCGGGTCGGCCGGCGTCACGCCGCTTACGCCCACCTCGGTGGTGGTAATTTCACCTGTCTCGATGTCCATTGTCACGATGTCGCTGCTTGTCTTAACGCCGTCGCAGTAGTAATGCACTTGGAAGCCTATGCTGCTTTCAGCCTGGTCGGGAGTCCAAATGCGGCGTTCCATAAGCGCCATGTTAAAGCGTGACGACTCCACATTCATGGGAACTTCAGTTACGTCTGTCGTAAATTCCTCCCAATAGAAGCTGTTCTTGAACGTGTAAAGTTCGCCGTCCATGAACATGCTGTAAGTCAGGCTGTCAGGTGCAAGATAGTTGCCGTCGACGTCCTCATAGTAGAACTGCACGGTGTAAGCGTATGAATACGAATTGCCATTATGAACGACGTCGAAGTCGAATGCCGGCAGCGGAGCCTTAGGTTTCGCCGGAGTCGGATTGTACGGGATGAACGCCGGATTTACATAGTAGTACTTCCACGTACCCGATGATGTCCTTACAACCACTGAACGGTCGCAAGATATTGTGCCGGTCTCTTCGTCGATGGTGAAATCCAATGTGTTTGCGTCAGAAACCGCCATCTTTCCGCTTTCCGCGTCATAATCTCCGACATAGGCATAAATAAGGTTATTGCCCTCGTTGCTGATCAGTTGGGGCATGTCGAACGTTATCTTGCCGCCCTCACGCTTTCCAACCATCGTCGCGTTGTTGTTTACTTCCGTGTATTCCTCATTAAAACCGTGTAGGTAATACATGTCTCCGTCGCGCGCAACAGACGTTACATACACCGGCATATTCCAATCTTCAGGACGCGAATAATCAACCGTCCGCGCCGACTTCAGCATATAATCCTCGACAACAGCCGTCTCAGGCACTACGGCAAGGGTGTCATTCTGCCCCGTCCATACGGGATAGTCGAGTCCGGTGATGGTCTGGTTGATGCCGTACACTACGGTACAAAGCATTCCGTCGTAACTTATCTCCCTCGTGTCAGGGTCATACTTGAAATTCAACGTAGCAGTGCTGTCAACATAAGAGTATACTGCCGACGGCGGAATGGTTACCAACATGTCGTGAGAAGCCGCTGCGAGCTGTATCGGTTGCCCGTCAGAGCCTACGCCCATGTACTGCGGCAACTGTACGGAAATAGACTTGCCGTCTGCGTTGAGAGTTCCTTTAAATGCCAATTCGGGAGTCGGTGAGTATATATTCCTGAAATAGAAGTCGCCACCGTCGCGCAAAACCCACGCCTCGCATGACGACCGCTCGCTTCCCTCCTCGGGCAACAGGCGGCTAGTAAGGGAGTAACGGGATGCCTCGGCGTCATCCGGCACCGTAACAGGTTCTACCGTATACTTACTGAATGCCGGCTTGTTCCAATAACCGCCGAGCGTTGTCGTGCCGGCCAGGAACACCAACACGTCGTTACACTTTATCGTGCCGGCGGCCTCGTCGTAATCAAGATAAATCTTATCGTCGGGCTGGATGTTGAGGTTCACCACCGTTTCTCCGGTCTCGTCGACCGTCTCTTGGATATTGCCAGAAAAGAAAGAGATATAAAAATCCTCGTACTTGCCTATGTATCTTGCGGCATCAATTTCGATCTGCGCACCGACTTTCTTGCCTTTCAAGACGGATTCGCCTAATCCTGGAATGATATTCTTAAAATACACATCGTCGTCGTCGAATCCTATGTAAGCCAAGAACTTGGAAGATTTTCCGAACAAAGGTTCGCAGACTCCTTCATAAGTTTCCAGTGCGACATAACCAGGAATCACCGTATTCTGCAAGTCTGACGGTACGGGTTCATAATAATAGTCGATATTATAACCGGCTATGCCGCCTGCGGAGGTATACCCCATCAGATAGAAATGCCCGAGAGTCTCTTCCGGTGCGACTGAACTGATGATGCCGTTCACAACCTGGAACGTGAACGATTCGGCCTCCGTGTTTGGCACTAAATAACCGTTCGCATCCACGGTGCCGACATACGCATGCTTGCCTTCGGCATACTCAACGCCGTTTTCAAAAGTGATCGTGCCGTTGGTCATGTCTCCGTCAGTGAGCGTACCTACCGCATACGAACCGTCGCAGCTCTCACGGACGAGGTTGCGGAAATAAACCGTCGTGCCGTCGACATACAACGTGTCGGCCCGTCCGCTCACTGATATCATGCCGGCCTGCGACACGTTTATGTTGGTAAGAGCGTATGTGTAAGGCTCCCCCTGCGGTGCGGCGACGGCTTCAGGGGCCTTTGCCGGAGTTCCCAACACGCCGACAGACCTCGTTGGAAGAGGATTTGCATGACTTTCAGACATAACCCCAAGCCATTTTTCAGACTGCTGCGACTTTGCGATCCGCCAACTTGGATGCTGTTGCGCCCATGTGCATAACGAGCACAGAACGGCAAATAAGAATAACAATCTTTTCATAGTCGTCTAATTTTAAATTAATGATTATTTTAACACTTAACCCTAACTCACATATCAGCGTTTCCACGCCATAGTCTCAAACTTACATAGCATTTCCTCTATTTCCTTTTGGGAAACAGGTTTCTGTGAAAACGCGACCTTGTTCAATCCTTGCGTTTCCTCCTCACATTCGACATAATCGCTGGTAATGATGACGGGGGTACGGTTTTCATCATGCTTCAAAACCGTATAAACCGTACCGTCGCTCAACTGGCTGTTGACAATAAGCAAATTAGGACACTTAGCCAAGCATTGGCTAAGCCCTAAAAGGTCGTCGGCCTCGCCCACGCATGAATAATTCGGACGGAGCTTATAGATCGTAGCGCGCAACTGCAGCCGCGTAACCGCTTCGTTATCTATAATACAATAGCGCACCACATTATTTATTGTTGCCATACCTTTATTTTTTGACGTAAAGGTAATGAAATGGCGGCATGCGGCAAACGGAAATGTCGCGAAGCCCGTAAAAACAGGTCGTGAGCTTTAGATTTCAGCGTATGAATTTATTACTTTCCGCCATACCAGTCAAGGAAATCCTTGCGGCGCGCGGAACTTACGACGACGGCCAAATCCTCTTCACCGGCCGAGATATGAACATTCAGACGGCCGGTAAACCATTTGCTGACCTTAGTAATGGCCTGTATGTGCGTAATGACGTTGCGCGAAATCAAGAAAAACTGCTGAGACGGAACGATATTACTTACTTCCCCTAAATTCTGGAAATCGGTAATATACCTCTTTCCGTTAGTTAGGACTACGCAAACATACTTGTCGTCGCGCACAAAGTAGGCCACGTCGTCCAGTTTTACATGTAAATAGTTGTCACCAAGACTTACTAATATCCGCTCGCGCTTAGGCTTAGGACGGAACAGCTCGGCAAGAGGACCGTAGCCGGCAACGTCGTGCCGCCTATGTTGCTCGAACTTTACAATAGCCTTGAGTAGCTCCTCCTCAGAAATGGGCTTAAGCAAATAATCGACGCTGTTTACCTTAAAAGCCTGCAATGCGAAATCATCATAAGCGGTGGTGAATATGATTGGGATTTCCATTTTAACTTGTTCAAAGATGGAAAAGCAATTGGTGTCGGTCAGTTCAATGTCCATAAAAACCAAGTCCAACTGCGGCGAAGAAGAGAAGAAAGCCACGCTTTCTTCCACCGACTCGGCGGTAAAACACAATTCATACTGAGGTCGGACGGCGCTTATCATCCGTTGCAGGTTTTGCAAGGCAAAAGTTTCGTTCTCAATGATGGCGTATCGCATATCTGTCTCTACTTATTTAATTTCAATTTAACAGCAACAACTATTTCTCATTTGCATCTACCATAATATAAGGTATTACGGCACGGAATGTCTTTCCGTCGTTTTCAACCTTGAATTCCTTGCCGTGTTGGCGGTAGAGGGTTGTAATATAGTTCAACCCGATACGCGAACTCGACTCTTTCGGCCGCGGAACTATCGGATTTGAGACCGTTATACACTCCGTGCCTATTTCTATGACGACATTCATGTGGTGGCGGTTCGATATCACGTTGTGCTTCGTTACGTTTTCCATGATAAGCTGCAAGGTATAAGGAACGATATATTAGTCTTTCAGGTTTTCCTTGCCTCGGATGTCAACATGCAACTGGTTAAGATAACGCATGGAGAGCACTTCGACATAATTTTGCAGGAAATCCATCTCCATACGCAGCAAAACCATCTCTTTTCCCTGCTGGCTCATAATATAACGGTACATCGTTGACAAAGCCAACACGAACTCTTTCGACTTCTCCGTGTCAAGGCTGATCAAAGAGTAAAGCAAGTTCAACGAATTGAAAAGGAAGTGTGGGTTCACCTGCGCCTTTAATGCGTCGTATTGGTATTGCAAGGCCAAGGCGCGCTGGGCTTCCGCCTCACGGACCGACTTACGGAAACTCTGCAAATAATAAATAACCTCAAGACCCAAGAATACAAAGATAGCATTGAACATTGTTCCGGCCCAATCAATCGTTCCGTTAGGGATTACGGCCATATAAGCCACGTTCACGACGAACAATACGAATACGGAGGAAACAGCATCGATTATAATCTTGCGTGAACCGCTTTGCTTATTGAAACAGACAAATATGACAAACAAATCAACAACAACCAAAACCAACACGGGAATGAAATTGCTGACAATACCACGGAAAGCCTCTGCCGCATCACGATATGGGAAAAGTTCACGGTATGCGACCATATTGTAAAATGCTTGGAACAAAAAATAATAGCCTATGACTCCCAAACAAAAGAACAACAGTTGGCGCCTGTTGTATGGGAACCTTTTTACGCCGAAGGTAAATTCATGACGCAAAGCATCGCTTAAATCCGACATACCGTAACTTTATATTATTGCAAACCAAGGATTGCAAATTTAATTATAAAATTCGATTTACATGCCGGCAAAATAAGAAAAACACGATTTTTTCCCATAGTCAGCCCGGGCATCATGAACAAAACCGGATGCATACACATGGCTACGGGATTTAAAACATCCGTCAATATCAAAAATCAAAGTCCGCAAAAGGTGGCCTTTTACAACACGAAAGGCCGTCTTTCAGGCTGCCGTTTGCCGCCTCTTGCACGGTAAAAGACGACATATTACGGCAAAAGCGGTAAACATCTGTTTTTCAACAAGATACGAAGCGGTCAAAAAACAAGGGGCGGTGTGTTTTCATTTAAACGTCAGACGGAACGTGGTAAGGCCGCGCTCGCGGTCGGTAATGAGTGATATGAAGCCGTTGCTGGCCCTCATTATCTGCCTTGAAATGGATAGGCCGATGCCGCTGCCGTCTTTCTTCGTGGTGAAGAAGGGGATGAATATGTGCGCCGCAACGTCGTTGGGAATCAGCGGTCCGTCGTCAACGACGTCGATGTTCACGGTGTCGCCGTCGTCGGTCGACGCCTTCAGCCATACGTGCCGGCCCTCGCCTACGGCCTCGGCGGCGTTCTTTATCAGGTTAGACACGACGCGGCTTATCAGCCCCTCGTCGGCGTAGACAATCAGGTCGTCGGGCTCGACGCTTACCTCTACGGTGCATCCGGCCTTAAGCAGCGGTTTGGCAAGTCCGGCCATGCGCTCGAGGAACGGCCCTACGTAAAACAGCGTAGGCTGCGGAGTGGGCACATGGGTGAACTTGCGGTAGTTCTCAACGAAGCGTACAAGCTCGCCGCCCGTGCTGTTTATCACCTTCAGGCCGTCTTTCAGTTCGCCGTCGGCATGCTTCATGAGCGTGTCGCTGAGCGACACTATCGGCGTTACGGTGTTCATTATCTCGTGCGTCAGCACGCGCGTCAGCTTCACCCACGAGTCGATTTCCTTGTCGGCAAGCTCTCCCTTGATGTCGCTCATGGCCAATATCCTCACCTGCCGGCCGCGTAGTTCGGTGCGTGTCTCGCGCACTGACAGGCTTTTCATCATGTCCTCCACCTGGTCGATGTGCGTTATCACGTTCCTTCGGGCCATCCGCTGGGCCGCCTTGTTGTAGCGCAACACTATGCCCCGCTCGCAGTCGAGCACGATTATGGCAGTGTCTACGGAGTCGAGTATCAGCTCGAAATATTTCTCTCGCTCCTTCTGTTCGTCGCGCGCGTGGCTCAATATGTCCTTAACGCGGTTGAGCGTGGCGTTCACATTGCCTTCGCCCACCGACGTCCCGTCCTCGGCGAAGCGGAAAGTGTAATCGCCGTTGTCGAGCGCGTTGAACAGGAAAGCCACCTTTCCCGCCGTCCGCCGGCAACGCCTCCACAAGGCGATGCACACGGCCAAGAGCACGACTACCGCCGCCGACAACGCCATTACCTTAAAGTCCATACTTCTTTATCTTATTATATAATGTCTGACGGGTAACGCCCAACTTCTGCGCCACGGCCGACATGTTGCCCCCGTTCTCGCCCATAGTCCTCTCGATGAGCCTGCGCTCCATCTCGTCTATGGTCTGCGGCTCCTCACTTGGCCGCGCCTTGGGCGCCGGGTCGCCGCTGATGTCGTTCTCGGTTATTACATTTCCTTCGCCGAGAATCACCGCTTTTTCCACCGCGTGCTGCAGTTCGCGTATGTTGCCGTACCAAGGCAGGCTCTTCATCTTCTGCCCGGCTGCCGGCGAAAACACCATTTCCGGCTTGTTATACATCGCGGCGTAACGCGAGAGGAACATTCCGGCAAGCTCGGGTATCTCGTCGGTGCGCTCGCGCAGGGGCGGCAAATGCAAATGGATCGTATTGATGCGGTATAGCAGGTCCTCGCGGAATTCGCCACGGGCCACCATCTGCCTGAGGTCACGGTTGGTAGCACAGATCAGCCTTACGTCGATAGGTATCTGCCCTGTGCCGCCCACCCTCACTATGCTCCGCCGTTGCAGCGCCGTCAGCAGCTTGGCCTGCAACGAGTAGCTAAGGTTGCCTATCTCGTCGAGAAACAGCGTGCCGCCCTCCGCCAGCTCGAACTTGCCGGGACAGTCGGCCTTCGCGTCGGTGAACGCTCCTTTCACATGGCCGAACAGTTCGCTTTCAAACAGCGTCTCGCTTATCGCCCCCATGTCGACCGGCATCAGCCTGCCGCCGCTGCGGAGCGACATCCTGTGAATCTCGTTAGTAAGCACTTCCTTGCCCGTACCGTTCTCTCCGGTTATCAGTATGTTAGCATCCGTGGCCGCAACCTTTTCAACCATCGCGCGCAGGGCCTGCATCTGGGGCGACTTGCCCCAGTACATGCATCCTTCCTCACGGTGTGCGGCGTTTTTGTTGCAGTGGTTTTTCTTGTAAGCGTCGGTCAGGGTTGACAGCAGTTTAGCGTTGTCGAAGGGCTTGACTACGAAGTCGGCCGCCCCTTCTTTTATGCCGGTTACGGCCAATTCGATGTCGGCGTAGGCGGTGAAGAGCACAACTTGCGCCTGCGGCCTTGCCTTTTTAATCAGCCTCAACCAGTAAAGGCCCTCGTTGCCGTTGTTGGTTCCGCCCTGGAAGTTCATGTCGAGCAGCACCACGTCGGGCTTGTCGTCGCGCAGCCGGGCCGGTATGCCGTTGGGGTTGGCCATCGTTACGATGCGCTCGAACGTGTCTTCGAGCAGCATCTTCACCGAAGCTAATATGTTGCGATTGTCGTCGACAATCAGAATAGTACCTTGTTTCATTTCATTGCAAAAGTACTTTCTTATTGCGAGAAATGCAAACATCCTATGATATTTTTTAGTTGACGAGTTCACAGCAGACAAGCAGGCAGTGACGAGCAGACAAGCGGGCGGACTGCAGACGAGTGTATGAAAATTAGACAGTAAGTGTCTATTTTTTAGACAATGGCGGATTCGAGGTTTTCCGCTAAGTCATTGAGTGACAAAAGGATACGGTTTTGGCACGGTTTTGGCATATATTTTTGTGTCATGAACAGGAAAACAACGATAATAGTCTTAAGCCTTGCGGCCCAATTGGCGGCCCCGGCCCAGCAGCGGTGGTCGCTCGACGACTGTATAGGCTACGCCTTGAAGCACGCCAACGAGGTGCGCCGGCAGAAGGTTGAGCAACGGCAAGCCGGCGTCGACTACCGCACGGCGGTGCTCAACTTCCTTCCTACCGTATCGGCACAGGCCAACGGGCAGTACAGCTGGGGGCGAAACATCGACCCGGAGACCAACATATATAATACGGTGGCCACCTTCAACAACTATTACGGGATAAGCGCGTCGATGCAGATATTCGACGGCGGGCAGACGTGGAACGCCTTCCGCCTGGCGCGCTTAGCCAAGAACGCCGCGCCTACGGCCGTACAAAAGGCCAAGGACGACAAGGCGATAGACGTTATGCAGAAGTTCGTCGACGCAGTGTACACACTGAAGAGCATCGCCATAATGGAGAAGAAGCTCGCCGACTCGAGGGGTCTTCTCGCCAAGACGCGCCGCCTTTACGAGCTGGGCGAAAAGAGCCGGCCCGACGTGGCGCAAATGGAAAGCCAAACGGCCGACGACGACTACAACCTGACACATCAGCAGAACCTCGCGCGCACGGCGCTGCTCGCGCTGAAGTCGGCCATGAACTTTCCCACGGGCGACACCCTGCGGCTCGACACATTGGTATCGACGCCTGCGCACGCCGCTCCGGCCGACGGCACGGTGAGCCCCCTTTCCGTCGACGCTAAGCCGGCGGTGATACTTGCCGACAACGCCGCCGAGCAGGCGCGCGTAAGCTGGAAGATGCAGCGCGCGGCGCTCTTGCCGCAGATATACCTCAGCGGAGGCGTGTCGACAAGTTACTATAAGACTCTCTCTTCGGGGTGGACGGGACAGGCTTTCCGCCAACAGATGCGCAACAACTTAGGCGAATACGTAAGCCTGACCCTGTCCGTCCCTCTCTTCTCTCCCGGCGGATGGCGCAGCATAAAGCGCGCAAAGGCCGACTACGTGATAGCCCGGCTCAACGCCGACGACACCCGTAGGAAGATGCGCGACGCCGCCGAACAGGCGCTGGCCGACTATGAAGGATGCCTTAAGGAGACGGCGAAGATGGCGCGCAAGGCGGCCGCCGACTCATTGGCCTACCATACGTCGAGGCGCAAGTACGAAGAGGGCATGCTCTCTACGTTCGACCTCCAGCAGTCGTCGCAGGCGCTCTTGGCAAGCCGGGTGGCGCTGCTCCGGCTGCAAATGGTGCTCGCCGTAAGGCTAAGACTCGTAAACTATTACATTAACAACGAACCGTTATGGACATCAAACTGACCCGTAAGAAATACATCCTACCGAAAAAATACTGGCCGTTGGCCGGTGTAGCCGCTTTCGTAGCCGCAGCGTTGGCATGGATGGCCACGTCGGATTTCAGCTCTACGCTGCGCGTCGACCGGCGCGGACTTAGCATAGGCGAAGTTAAGAACGCGCAATTCGACGACTACGTAAGCGTAGACGGCAACGTAGTGCCGATCCAAGTGGTGCAGATTTCGCCCGAAGAGGGCGGCGTAGTGGTCGAGAAAGTGCTCGAAGAGGGCGCCCACGTAAGCAAGGGCGACGTAATACTGCGCCTCAACAACTCGAACCTCGACCTCCAGATACTCAACGCCGAGAGCGAACTGGCCGAGAAACAGAACATGCTGCGCAGCACGCAGCTGTCAATTGAACAGGACAACCTGAACAACCGCAACGAGGCCCTGCAGCTCGAAATGGAAGTAAAGACCAAACGCCGGGCCTTCGACCACCAGGCAGCGCTGCACGAGGAGGAGCTCAACTCGCGCGAAGAGTATCTCAGGGCGAAAGAAGACTACGAGTTAGCGGTAAGCCGTAACAAGCTGATACGGCAGCGCTTGGACAAGACGCGCGAGCTCAACCGGTCGCAGATGGCACAAATGGCCGCCGACTTAGCCTCGATGCGCAAGAACGTAGAACTCGTGCGCGAGCGCAAGGCCAAGCTCGACGTGCGCTCGACGATAGACGGCGAGATAGGCGTGCTCGACGTAGAGCTGGGCCAAAGCATATCGCCAGGGCAGAAAGTGGGCGTGGTGAACGACCTGAGCGACTACAAGGTGGAGGCGCAAGTAGACGAACACTACGTAGACCGCGTGCACACGGGGCTGTCGGCCACGTTCGAACAGAACGGCAGGAAATACAACCTGACCGTGCGCAAGGTGTATCCCGAGGTGCGCAACGGCCGTTTCAAGATAGACTTCAACTTCAGCGGCCCGAGGCCGAAGAACATACGCACGGGCCAGACCTACTACGCCGACCTGCAGCTCGGCGAGTCGAAGAAGGCAATAATCATACCCAAAGGCACGTTTTATAGTGTTACAGGCGGCACATGGATATTCGTCTTGGACAGCGAAGGCCGCAAGGCTTACCGCCGCAAGATACGCATTGGCCGGCAGAACCCCGAATATTACGAGGTGACCGAAGGGCTCGAACCGGGCGAACGGGTAATAGTCAGCGGCTACGAGGCGTACAAGGACAGCGAAACACTCGTGCTGGAATAGTTTTATAGCAGGCAAACGGACTTCTTTTAGCAGACAAGCAGACGAGTGACAAGCAGACAAGCAGACTTTTTTAGCAGACAAGCAGACGAGTGACAAGCAGACAAGCAGATTTTTTTAGCAGACAAGCAGACGAGTGACAAGCAGACAAGCAGATTTGCCTCTGCGGTTGGGAACTTAATGATTCACACGATATGGAACGACAAAAAACAACTAAGAAACGGCAAATATACAACTATGAAACAGCAAGGGAAATCTCCTTGTCTGCTTGTCACTCGTCTGCTTGTCACTCGTCTGCTTGTCTGCTAAAAGAAGTCTGCTTGTCTGCTAAAAGAAGTCTGCTTGTCTGCTAAAAGACGGCAAACGGCATTGCAAAAGGCATCCTTTTACAGCCTAAAAGACCGCCTTTTACAAGCCGAAAGGCCACCTTTTGGGGCGGCGTTGGTAATATATTGATAATCAAGTAAATACGAATATGAAAATAATTAACGGCAAACATAAGCAACTGACACCCCGTAATCATGGCATGATTGGCAGGAATACCATTACCACAAGCATTCATCCAACCGCAACCGGGGCGTTCGGTAACTGTCATTCCGGGCTTAGACCCGGAATCCAGTGTAAACAACCAAGTTGTAAGCAAAGAGAACGCTTCCTGGATTCCGGGTCTAAGCCCGGAATGACAGTTACCGAACGCCCCGATTGCGGTTGGATGTAAGAACAAACAACGGTAACCCCCATAACCGTAAACCCCAACAACCCAATAACCATAAAACCGTATAACCCAATAACCCCACAACCGTAAAACCAAACAAACCATGGCAAACTTCAACTTGAAAAGCTACTTCACGTTCCTCTCACGCAACAAGGCGTACACGGCGGTGAACGTGTTCGGATTGGCCGTCAGCCTGGCGTTCGTCATCCTAATCGGCCTATATACGTGGCAGGAAACAAGCGTAGACCGGCAGCACTCAAAGGCCGACCGCATATATAACATCGGACTGACGCTGAGCGACAGCACCAGTTACGCCAATTGCCACCACATATCGCTGAGCTACCTGCGCAAACGCTTCCCTGAAATTGAGAAGACTTGCGGGTTTACGACGGAATACGTAAAGATGAAAGACAAGGACAACTTCGTCAACGCATACGTGCTTGAAACCGACTCGACGTTTTTCTCGATGTTCGACTTTCCCCTGCTGCGCGGCAACCGCGCCACATGCTTGGCGCAAAAAGGGAATATCGTCGTGACGGAGAGCTTCGCGCGCCGCATGTTCGGCACCGACGACGTTGTAGGACGCGTAGTAACGACCGACGGCCAACAGCGTTTCAGGGTGACGGGGGTGGTGGCCGACTTCGGCAACACCATAATAGAAAAGAACGTCGACGCGCTGATAGACTTCTCCCTCTGCTCGAACATTGCCTGCAAGGATGAGTATTACAGGAAATACAGCAACTTGCTTATGGCGTCGTCGTTCGTCCAAGTACGTGAAGGTTGCGACTTCGGCAGCAAACAGAAGGACATTGAAGAGTGTTTCAAAGAGTTTATGTCAGACGCGCGCCCCATACTGACACCGCTCGACAAGCTGTATTCATCAGGACTTCAGGCAAGTTCCGGCCTGTCAACGGGCAACCCAACATTGGTGAAAATACTCTTCGCCGTGGGTGTCGTAATACTGCTTTTCTCCATTATGAACTATGTAAACCTGACCATTGCGCAGAGCGGTTACCGCGCAAGGGAGATGGCCACGCGCCGCCTTTTCGGCTGCAATAAGGCCGGAGTTGCCGCCAACATGTTCATGGAATCGTTGGTTATGTGCGCCGTCTCGTTAGCGTTGGCCGCGGCGTTGGTTTACGCCCTTGCCCCGCATGCAGGCCGGCTGCTCGACACAAGGCTCAACCTTGCGCTGCTTCTGCAACCCTCCGTGATAGCCCTCATAGTGGCTTTCGCGGTATTGGTGAGCGCCGTCGCCGGCGTGTTTCCGGCCGTAACACTGTCAAAAGTGAGACCAATCGAAGTGGTGCGCGGTACGTTCAGGAAGCAGACGAAAATGGTATTCTCGCGCGTTTTCATCATCGTGCAGAACGTAATAACCATCGTCATGCTGGCCTGCGCCCTGATAATGTCGCTCCAAATGCGGCATCTTGTCAAGGCACCGCTCGGCTTCAACACCGAAAACATCATCTGCCTGAATATAAATATCCTTACGAACGACGGCCGTATCAACCTATTTACCGACGAACTGCGCACGTTACCGTTTGTAAAGCATGTGGCCCCGTCGCAAGGTTCGCCGGTCGACGGGGGCGGACAGCCGACCTTGGAATTCGTAGGCGACAATCACAAAAGCAGTTTCAACATAATAACCGGTACGCCGGAAATACTTGACATCTACGGCATAACCATAAAAAAAGACCTTGGCATAAGGGGAGACCAACTCGTTTACCTTAACGGCAGGGCGCTGCAAAGCCTCCAAATGCAACCCGACGACCCACGCATGAGCGACAGGTTCAACTTCCTCAAGGAAGTACTCATAGGGAAAAACGCCAAGTACAACGGCGTGATAAACGACTTCCGCACACGTAACATCCTTGACGACCAAAGAGGATTGATGGTAAGGCTGTGCAAAGAGGTCAAGTATCCGAATAAAATCTCCATCCTCGTCGAGGGCGATCCGGTCGAGGCTTACATGAAAATAAAAGAAGTTTACAGGCATACAATGCGCGAGGAGGTAAACGAAACCGAGCCTGTTTTCGTAGACAAGCAGATAGAATACTACTTCAAGCAAGAGCTGCGCTCGTCTAAGATAGTGTCGCTCTTCGCGTTCATAGCGATAGTAATATCCCTGCTGGGCCTCGTGGCCATGTCGACCTACTTCATACAGCAGCGAGCAAGGGAGATAGCCGTGCGCAAGGTGTTCGGCTCTACGGGCGGACAGGTGCGCCGGCGGCTCATCCGCACGTTCCTCGCCTACGTCGGCATAGCCTTCGTCATAGCAGCACCGCTGACGGTCTACTTCATCAACGGCTGGATAACGCAATACAGTTACCGCATCGTCTGGTGGCCGTACATCATACTCGCCGGCGCGATAGTGCTCGCCATAAGCTACGCCGCAGTGGCCGTGCAGAGCCGCGTGGCCGCAAGCGAGAACCCTGTTAAGAACATAAAGCAAGAGTAAGATGTTTTTTTAAGCAGACAAGCAGACTTCTTTTAGCAGACAAGCAGACGAGTGACAAGCAGACAAGGAGATTTGCATCGACGATTGGGAACTTAATGATTCACACGATATGGAACAACAAAATACGACTATGGAACGACAAACATACAACGATGAAACGGCAAAGGGAATCCCCTTGTCTGCTCGTCACTCGTCTGCTTGTCTGCTAAAAGAAGTCTGCTTGTCTGCTAAAAGACGGCAAACGGCGTTGCAAAAGGCATCCTTTTACAGCCTAAAAGACCGCCTTTTACAAGCCGAAAGGCCACCTTTTGGAACGGCGTTGGTAACATATTGATAATCAAGCAAATACAAACATGGAAACAATCAACGATAAGCATAAGCAACGGACACCACTTGTAGGGACATAATTTATTTTGTCCGCACGTTTCGGAGAAACGTTACAATATTGCGTTTACGGCATGGATACGCCACTATCGTGGCGTGCGGACATAATAAATTATGTCCCTACAAGGAATGGAAACGTTGGTGGCAACCAACAACATACACCGTATAACCCCACAACCGTAAAACCTCATAACCGTAAAACCCTACAACCCCATAACCGTAAAACCGTACCCCCCATAACCGTAAAACCCTATAACCCCAACAAATAATGGCTAACTTCAATTTGAAAAGCTACTTCACGTTCCTCTCGCGCAACAAGGCGTACACGGCGGTGAACGTGTTTGGACTGGCCGTCAGCCTGGCGTTCGTCATCCTAATCGGCCTATATACGTGGCAGGAAACCAGCGTAGACCGGCAGCACTCAAAGGCAGACCGCATATACAACTTGGGCATCGTTTCAACACGAGGAGGACAACCAATGGCGTATTGTCCGCACGGAGTGCTGCGGTACATAAGGAAACGATACCCTGAAGTTGTAAGGACGTGCGGCGTTTCGGCAGGAGAAATAAAGCTGAAAAAGCAAGATTTCTTTATAACCGCGCACACGCTGATGACCGACTCGACGTTTTTCGACATGTTCGACTTCCCGTTGTTGCGCGGCAACCGCGCAACATGCCTTAAGGAAAAGAACAACATCGTAATCACGGAGAGTTTCGCCATGCGTTATTTCGGTACGACCGACGTTGTAGGCCGTGACATTAAGACCGCATACGGCTACCGTTTCCGCGTGACAGGCGTGGTGGCCGATTTCGACAATACGATAATAGACAAGGACATCGACGTACTAATCGACTTCTCATACCAGACCAACGCGTATGCAATGGACGAATATTTCCCCTATTACATAAACTATACGGCAACGTCGTCGTTCGTGGAGGTGCGTGATGGATGCGACTTCAGCAAGCAGGAAAACAGCGTAAGAGAGATGTTCAAGGATGCCATGAAAGACTGGCGGATCAACCTTACACGCCTTGACAAACTGTATTTCTCGAACCAATGGGTGAACAACAACCTCGACCTCGGCAACCCTACGTTGGTGAAAATACTCTTCGCCGTGGGCATAGTAATACTGCTTTTCTCCATTATGAACTACGTAAACCTGACCGTGGCGCAGAGCGGTTACCGCGCAAGGGAGATGGCCACACGCCGCCTTTTCGGCTGCAATAAGGCCGGAGTGGCCGCCAACATGTTCATGGAGCCATTGGTTATGTGCGCCGTCTCGTTGGCGTTGGCTGCTGCGTTGGTTTACGCCCTTGCCCCACATGCAGGCCGGCTGCTCGGCACGAAGCTCAACCTTGCGCTGCTGCTACAGCCCTCAGTAATAGCCGTTATAATAGTCTTTGCAGTCTTGGTGAGTGCCATAGCAGGAGTACTTCCAGCCGTAACACTGTCAAAAGTAAAACCTATCGAGGTGGTGAGGGGTACGTTCAGGAAGCAGACCAAAATGATATTCTCGCGCGTTTTCATCACCGCGCAGAACGTTATAACCATCATCATGCTGGCCTGCGCACTGATAATGTCACTCCAAATGAAGCATCTTACAGACGCTCCGCTCGGTTTCAACAAGGACAACATGATCGACATCTGGCTCGTCGGAAACACTGAAGAATCAAAACAGGACATGTTCATCAACAAACTACGCGCACTACCGTTCGTGAAAAACGCAGCCTTTGCCAACGGCACGCCTGCCAACGGCGGCAACAACCACACCGTAACGTTCGCAGGGGAAAAGCAGCCGTGGTCGTTCCAGCTCATAAACAGCACGAAAGAGTTCATGGACATATTCGGCATAACACTGAAATACGACCGCCACATACAAGGAGACAGCATCATTTACCTTAACGACATGGCCATGAAAGCCCTCAAGATGAAACCTACCGACACCCACATGAACGACCGGTACAAAAATGCGAGGTATGAATATTTCGCGGAAAACGCACAATTCGGAGGCATCATCAACGACATACAGGTAAGAAACATCACAAACGGCATGCAGCCCGTCATAATACAGATATGCAAAAAAGTAAAGTCCCCGTGGGAAATCGTAATACAAGTGGAAGGCAACCAGGAAGAGGCTTACAAGAAAATAAAAGACATATATAGGGAAGTTTTCCATGAAGACGTTTATGAGAAGTGGACGCCTTTCATCGACAAGCAGACAGAAAAAATATTCCAAAACGAACTGCGCTCGTCTAAGATAGTGTCGCTCTTCGCGTTCATTGCGATAGTAATATCCCTGCTGGGCCTCGTGGCCATGTCGACCTACTTCATACAGCAGCGAGCAAGGGAGATAGCCGTGCGCAAGGTGTTCGGCTCTACGGGCGGACAGGTGCGCCGGCGGCTCATCCGCACGTTCCTCGCCTACGTCGGCATAGCCTTCGTCATAGCAGCACCGCTGACGGTCTACTTCATCAACGGCTGGATAACGCAATACAGTTACCGCATCGTCTGGTGGCCGTACATCATACTCGCAGGCGCGATAGTGCTCGCCATAAGCTACGCCGCAGTGGCCGTACAGAGCCGCGTGGCCGCAAGCGAGAACCCTGTTAAGAATATAAAGCAAGAGTAAGATGTTTTTAAAGCAGACAAGCAGACGAGTGACAAGCAGACAAGGAGATTTGCATCGACGATTGGGAACTTAATGATTCACACGATATGGAACAACAAAATACGACTATGAAAAGGTAAGGCAAATCTCCTTGTCTGCTTGTAACTCGTCTGCTTGTCTGATAAAGGAAGTCTCCTTGTCTGCTTGTAACTGTGAACTTGTCAACTAAAAAATTAAACAATATGATTAAAGTAGAAAACTTATGTAAGTCGTTCCGCACGGAAGAGGTGGAGACGATAGCGTTAGACAATGTGTCGTTCAGCGTTGACGACGGCGAATTCGTAGCGATAATGGGGCCGTCGGGATGCGGCAAGTCGACATTGCTCAACATCCTCGGACTGTTGGACAACCCGACGTCGGGGCGGTATTGGCTCGACGGCCGCGACGTGTCGCAGATGAAAGAGAAAGACCGCACGGGCATACGCAAGGGGCGGATAGGCTTCGTATTCCAGAGCTTCAACCTCATCGACGAACTCAACGTGGAGGAGAACATCGAGCTGCCGCTGACGTACCTGAACGTAGGCAAAGCCGAGAGGAAGCAGAAGGTGCAGGAGGTGATGAAGCGCATGGCCATAAGCCACAGGGCGAAACACTTTCCCCACCAGCTCTCGGGCGGACAGCAGCAGCGCGCGGCGATAGCCCGCGCCGTGGTGTTCGGCCCGAAACTGATACTCGCCGACGAGCCTACGGGAAATCTTGACTCGAAGAACGGCACCGAGGTGATGCGCCTGCTGACCGAGCTCAACCAAGACGGCACGGCCATAATAATGGTGACACACAACGAGCACGACGCGCAGGTGGCGCACAGGACGATACACCTGTTCGACGGACGCATCGTAGGCTGACGCTTGCCGCCACGCCGCGCGGCGCATGCACGGCGGCAAGCGGGGCCACGGCGGGCTTTGATTTTTGGCTCTTTCATAATCATTTGAATATCAACATGTTACCCACGGCCTTGCAAAAGACCGTGTTTCTCCTTGCAAAAGGCGGCTTATTGCAGCGTAAAACACGACCTTTTACGCTGCCGTTTGCCGCCTTTTACGCAACCATAGTTTTTGATACGGATTTTATCTGACACAGGCAAAAGTCCTCCGTAGAGGCATAATAAAGTATGTCCGCAATCAGTCAAAAATAGCTTCACATTCTTTTAAGAAGTCGGTGGCATACCGTCATTCCGGGCTTAGACCCGGAATCCACTGTATTCGGGCGAATTGTCAAGAACGAGGATGTTTTCCGGATTCCGGGTCTAAGCCCGGAATGACGGTATGCCACCGACTTCTTAAAAGAATGTGAAGCTATTTTGAGTCGACTGCGGGTATTCATTAGTAATAAGACTTTTCTTTGTCCCGGAATCGAAGATCGCTGTCAAGCAAATGCAAAATAAAAGTTCGTTTCTTTCACTTTTATTTTGCATTTGCCTTACGGCGATTTACCAATTCGCTCTGGCTTGCACTATCTTTGGATAAGATAGGCTGCGTCTCGGAAATGAAAATAAAAGTTCGTTTCTCTCACTTTTATTTTGCATTTCGCTCAACTTGCACTATCTTTGCACTCTAAAAACTATAACATTGACGAAAATATGGCCGGAACAAAAAAAATCAAGACAGCCCTCGTCTCTGTGTTCCACAAAGACGGGCTTGACGAACTGCTTGCAAAACTCAACGCTGAAGGTGTGAAATTCTTATCTACCGGGGGTACGCAGAAATTCATCGAGTCGCTCGGATACGAGTGCCAGACGGTGGAAAGCGTTACGTCGTACCCATCAATACTCGGCGGGCGCGTTAAGACGCTCCACCCGAAAATATTCGGAGGCATACTCGGACGCCGCGACAACGAAGGCGACCAAGAACAGATGAAACAATACGAGATACCCGAGATAGACCTCGTCATCGTAGACCTCTACCCCTTCGAGCAGACCGTTGCAAGCGGAGCGTCGGAGGCCGACATCATAGAAAAGATTGACATAGGCGGAATATCGCTCATACGCGCCGGAGCGAAAAACTTCAAGGACGTGGTAATCGTGCCGAGCAAGGCCGAATACGGCGTGCTGCTCGACATACTGAACAAGAAAGGAGCCGAGACCGACATCGAAGACCGACGCATGTTCGCCACGCGCGCTTTCGGCGTAAGCAGCCACTACGACACGGCGATACATAATTGGTTCAATGCATAATTCATAATGCATGATTCATAATCGGGAGGCAAGGCGCATCCTGGCGTCAGCCCGATTATGAATTGTGCATTATGAATTATGCATTACAAAGGCGTCAGCCCGATTATGGATTATGGATTGTAAAACGAAGTTCGGCGAAAGCCAATTATGAATTAAAGAAATTATGGGATTTTTTTCATTTATCCAAGAGATTGCAATGGACCTCGGCACGGCCAACACAATCATTATCAGTGATGACAAGATTGTGGTTGACGAGCCTTCGGTAGTGGCCCTCGACCGCCGCACGGACAAGATGATAGCCGTGGGCGAGAAGGCCAAGATGATGTATGAGAAGACCAACGACAACATCCGCACGATACGTCCGCTGCGCGACGGAGTGATAGCCGACTTCACGGCCTGCGAACTGATGATGCGCGGACTGATAAAGATGGTGCACACGGGCAGGCGCTTCTTCTCGCCCTCGCTGCGCATGGTGATAGGCGTTCCGTCGGGTTCGACCGAGGTTGAGCTCCGCGCCGTGCGCGACTCTGCCGAGCACGCAGGCGGCCGCGACGTCTACCTTATATTCGAACCGATGGCGGCGGCCATCGGCATCGGCCTCGACGTAGAGGCGCCTGAAGGCAACATGGTTGTCGACATAGGCGGCGGAAGCACCGAGATAGCCGTCATTTCATTAGGCGGAATCGTATCTAACAACTCTATCCGAACCGCCGGCGACGACCTAACGGCAGAGATACAGGAGTACATGAGCAAGCAGCACAACGTAAAAGTGAGCGAGCGCATGGCCGAAAGAATCAAGATACACGTAGGCTCGGCGCTGACCGACCTCGGTGACCAGGCACCCGGCGACTACGTAGTGCACGGCCCCAACAAGGTTACGGCGCTGCCAATGGAGGTGCCCGTATGCTACCAGGAGATAGCCCACTGCCTCGACCGCACGATCGCCAAGATAGAAAACGCAGTGCTTTCGGCCTTGGAGAACACACCGCCCGAGCTTTACGCCGACATCGTAAAGAACGGCATCTACCTCACGGGCGGCGGCGCGCTGCTGCGCGGATTGGACAAGCGCCTAACCGACAAGATAAAGATACCGTTCCACGTAGCGGAAGACCCGCTGCACAGCGTGGCCAAGGGAACGGGCATCGCCATAAAGAACGTAGACCGCTTCTCGTTCCTCATGAGGTAATAAGAAATGCGCAACCTGATTGATTTTATCACACGATACAATCACTGGTTTGTCTTTGTCATACTCGAGGTGGTCAGCTTCGTGCTGCTTTTCAAGTTCAACAGCTACCAGGGCAGCGTGTGGTTCACGTCGGCCAACGCCGTAGCCGGAAAAGTTTACGAGGCCGACGCCGCCGTGAAGAACTTCTTCAGCCTGACAAAGATAAACCAGCAACTCAACGTGCGCAACCTATACCTTGAACAGACGGTAAGGAAACTGTCCGAGCAGGTGCACGCCGAGACGGGCGACTCGTCGTGGCTGCGCCGCACACAGGCGCAAGTGCTTGACCAATACAAGCTGATACCGGCGAAAGTAATAACCAACTCGATAGACAAGCGCGACAACTTCATCACCATCGACAAAGGGCGCGCCGACGGGGTGAGGCCCGACATGGGCGTGGCCTGCGGCACGGGCATCGTCGGAGTGGTGTACATGGTGTCAGAGCATTACGCCGTCGTAATACCCGTGCTCAACTCGAAGTCGAACATCAGCGTAACGATAAGGAAGCGCGGATACTTCGGTTACCTGCACTGGACGGGCGGAGCGTCAGACCTTGCGTATGTGGACGACATCCCGCGCCACGCGCATTTCCGACTCGGCGACCTTGTCGAGACGAGCGGATACTCGGCAATGTTCCCCCCGGGCATCATCGCCGGGCAGATACTGCACGTCTACAACTCGCGCGACGGGCTTTCCTACCGCGTACAGGTGCGCCTCACCACCGACTTCAGCAACCTGCGCGACGTCTGCGTAATAGACAACACGGCCATGAAGGAGCGCATCGACCTGATGCGCAGCGCGCAGGACTCATTGAAACTTAAGCAGAATTAGGAGCGTCGGGAAATGAAGATAGAAGCAATAAGACACCTCTTCACGTTCATCGTTTTATGCCTCGTACAGGTGTTGGTGCTCAACCACGTAAACCTGCTCGGTTGCGCCACGCCTTTGCTTTACGTGTATTTCATCATGCGGTTCAGGCGCGGATTCCCCCAATGGGCGGTCCTGCTATGGAGCTTCCTCATCGGACTCTGCATCGACGTGTTCTCAAACACGCCGGGCGTGGCTGCCGCCTCGGCCACGCTGCTCGGCCTGCTGCAGCCTTACATGCTCAACATGTTCATCCAAAGGGACAGCGCCGACGACATCGAACCGACGATGCGGTCGCTCGGGGCGGCAAGATACGTTTACTATGCGCTGTCGTGCGTGCTCGTGTTCAACCTTATGTTCTTCACGCTTGAGTCGTTCAGCTTCTTCAACTGGCTGCAATGGGCGAAGAACATAGGCGGAAGCACCGTGCTCACCCTCATCCTGATACTCGCCATAGAGAACGTCAGGAAAAAATAAAAAGACATTATTCAGAACGCAAAACCACGGGAAATGGATAAGGATTACGGACTTGAGAACAGGCAATATGTAATCGGCGGAATAGCCATATTCATTGTCGTGGTGTACATCATACGGCTCTTCACGCTGCAGATAATGAGCGACGACTACAAGAAGAACGCCGACAGCAACGCCTTGCTCAAGAAAGTAGAGTATCCGGCGCGCGGCGTCATATCCGACAGGAACGGCCGGCTGCTCGTTTACAACCAAAGCGCATACGACATAATGGTGGTTATGAACGAGGAAAAGGGCCGCCTCGACACGCTCGACTTCTGCGAGTCGCTCGGCATAACGAGGGAATATTTCGACGAAAGGATGGCCGAGATAAAGGACCGCAACAAGAATCCCGGCTACTCGCCGTACACCCAGCAGATGTTCATGAGCCAGCTGACGGAGAAAGAGTTCAGCATTTTCCAGGAAAAAATATACCGCTTTCCAGGCTTCTACGTTAGGCGGCGCAGCGTAAGGCAGTACACAACGCCAAACGCGGCGCACGTACTCGGCGACATGGCCGAAGTGTCGCGCGCCGACATCGAGGATGATTCTTATTACCAGCTCGGCGACTACATCGGCAAACAAGGCGTGGAGAAATACTACGAAAAGCAGCTGCGCGGAGAGAAAGGTGTCCAAATCCTGCTGCGCGACGCCCACGGACAGATACAAGGCAGCTACATGAACGGAAGGCTCGACCGCCGCCCCGTGGCCGGTAAAGACCTCACGCTGAGCATCGACGCGAAACTGCAAGCGCTCGGGGAAAGGGTGCTCGAGGGCAAGATAGGCAGCATCGTGGCCATAGAACCGTCGACGGGCGAGGTGCTCTGCATGGTTTCCTCACCGACATACGACCCACGCATGGCCACCGGGCGCAACCGAAGCAAGATGCAGGCCGTGCTTGGGGCAAGCAGTTGGAAGCCGCTGTTAAACCGCTCCATAATGGGAGTCTACCCCCCGGGCTCTACCTTCAAGACCACACAGGGCCTGACCTTCCTCAGCGAAGGCATCGTAACCCCCAACACGATGTTCCCCTGCAACCACGGATTCTACTGCCGCGGACTGCATGTAGGATGCCACGGCCACGCTTCGCCGATCAACCTAATCCCAGCCATAGGCACGTCGTGCAACGGCTACTTCTGCTGGGGCTTGTATTACATGCTCGGCAACAGGAAGAAATACAAGACCGTACAAGACGCCATGAACACATGGCGCGACTACATGGTGAGCATGGGCTTCGGCTACAAGCTCGGCATAGACCTGCCCGGAGAGAAGCGCGGACTGATACCTAACGCGCAATACTACGACAAGGCTTACAAGGGCTCGTGGAACGGACTGACAGTCATAAGCATAGCGATAGGCCAGGGCGAGGTGCTGCTTACGCCGCTGCAGATAGCCAACCTGGGCGCGACAATAGCCAACCGGGGATATTATTACACCCCGCACGTAGTAAGGAAAGTACAAGGCGAACAGCTCGACCCGAAGTTCAGGGAGCGCCATTATACCAAGGCTGGCCGCAAGGCATACGAATATATCGTGGCCGGCATGCGCCGATCAGTTACAAACGGAACGTGCCGGGCTGCCAACCGGCCCGAATACGAGGCGTGCGGAAAGACGGGAACGGCCCAGAACCACGGCCACGACCACTCAATATTCATGGGCTTCGCGCCTATGGACAACCCCAAGATAGCCATTGCCGTATATGTTGAAAACGGCGGTTGGGGCGCCGACTACGGCGTACCGATAGGCTCACTGATGATGGAACAATACATAAACGGCAAGCTCTCGCCCGAATCGGAGAAGAAGGCGGAGGCTTTCCAACACAGACGCATATCTTATGGCACAGCAAGCAGATAAACAACCCAGCGTGCTCCGCTCGTTAGACTGGTGGACGATCGGCATATACTTGGCGCTCTTGGCGTTCGGCTGGCTCAGCGTGTGCGGCGCAAGTTACACCTACGGCGACACCGACATACTTAGCCTCGAAACGCGTTCGGGCATGCAAATCGTATGGATCGGCACTTCGATATGCCTCGGTTTCGTGCTCTTGATGCTCGACGACCGTTTCTACGACACCTTCGCCTACATCATTTACGGCATCCTTTTAGTGCTGCTCTTCGCCACGATATTCAATCCACACGAAATAAAAGGCTCGCGTTCGTGGCTCGTCCTCGGGCCGTTGAGGGTGCAGCCTGCCGAGTTTGCCAAGTTCGCCACGGCTCTCGCGGTGGCCAAACTGATGAGTACTTACGGCTTCAACATGCACCGTTGGAAAGACTTCGCCGCCGCATGCGCCGTCGTCGTACTGCCAATGCTGTTCATCATAGCGCAGAAAGAGACCGGTTCGGCACTCGTCTACCTGTCTTTTTTCCTGATGTTTTACCGCGAAGGAATGACGGGCAGCGTGCTGTTCACTGGCGTGGCGATGATCATCTACTTCGTTGTCGGCATACGCTACGAGGAAGTTTTGCTGCTCGACACGGGCACTTCGGTGGGCAAGTTCGCCGTATTGCTGCTTGTACAAATATTCTCATCGGCAATGGTTTACACATTTTGCCGTGAGCACAAACAAGCTCTTACCATACTTCTTTACTCGCTCGGAGCCACCCTTTTGGCCTTTCTCTTCGCGCAATTCGTAATACCTTTCGACATCGTATGGGTGCAGCTTGCCGTAAGCGCGGCGCTCGTAGGCTACCTGTTGTACAACGCCTTAAGCAAAAGGATAAAGCATTACTTCTACATACTGCTGTTCGCCGTCGGCTCGATAACGTTCTTTTATTCGGCCGACTATGTGCTGAACAACATCCTCGAACCCCACCAAAGAGTGCGAATCAACGTGCTGCTCGGTCTTGACGAAGACCTTTCCGGCGCAGGATACAACGTACACCAAAGCGAGATTGCCATCGGTTCGGGCGGACTTAAGGGCAAAGGATTCCTCAACGGTACGCAGACGAAACTGAAATTCGTTCCCGAACAAGACACAGACTTCATCTTCTGCACTGTCGGAGAGGAAGAAGGCTTCCTCGGTTCGGCAGGCGTACTGCTGCTGTTCCTCGCCCTGATACTGCGCCTTATAAAGATGGCCGAGCGGCAACCGTTCAAGTTCGGAAGGGTCTACGGCTACTGCGTGTTGAGCATCTTCCTGTTCCACGTATTCATAAACGTCGGCATGGTGCTCGGATTAACGCCGGTAATAGGCATCCCCCTACCCTTCTTCAGCTACGGAGGCTCGTCGCTTTGGGGGTTCACCATACTGCTTTTCATCTTCCTACGGATTGACGCAGGGCGCAATCTCATCAGGACCTGACCGACAATAAGCGTACAACCTAAACGCTTAACTGCACATTAGAAAAGACAGAACCTTAAAAAACATATTATCATGAACAAAATTTTATTGTCATTGGCGCTGCTTTTCACGACCATGACGGCAAGCGCACAGAATCCGCAAGTAAAGACCTCAAATGGCGTTTTGGAAGGTCTTGAAGTCTCTGGCATCAAAGTTTTCAAGGGCGTTCCTTTCGCCGAGCCGCCCGTCGGCGAACTGCGGTGGAAAGCCCCACAACCGGTGAAGCCGTGGGCCGGCGTGCGCAAAGCCCACGATTACGGCCCCAACCCGATGCAACAGCCGTTGTTCGGCGACATGAACTTCGGTACGAAGGAGATGAGCGAGGACTGCCTATACCTTAATATATGGACACCGGCCAAAACGATGAACGAAAAGCTCCCCGTACTTATTTACTTCAACGGAGGCGGACTCGTGGCCGGAAGCGGCAGCGAACCGAGATACGCCGGCACAGGAATGGCCCGAAAAGGCATCGTATCGGTAACGGCGAACTACCGTGAGGGCATTTTCGGCTTCTTCGCACACCCCGAGCTATCGGCCGAAACCTCGTATAAAGGCTCTGGAAACTACGGCTTCATGGACCAAGCCGCAGCAATTAAATGGGTCAAAGAGAACATTGCCGCCTTTGGCGGCGACCCTGAAAGGATAACCATCGCGGGCGAATCGGCAGGCTCGATGTCGGTCAGCGCGCTTATGGCTTCACCGCTATGCAAAGGTCTCTTCGCCCAGGCAATAGGCTCGAGCGGCTCTGTTTTAAGGGACGGCAAACTCAAGACGCTGAAGGAAGCAGAACAAGCAGGCAAGGAGAAGGCCGAAAAACTCGGCTGCAAATCAATCAAGGAGATGCGCGCCATTCCGGCAGAAGAACTGATGAACCGCGCCGCCGAAGCCGGACTTCCCGGTTACAACATCGACGGATACTTCCTCACTAAACAGCCGACAGACATCTACGCCAACGGCGAACAATGCAAGGTGCCGCTTCTCGTAGGTTCAAACTCGTTCGAAATGCCTGCAACCTTCATACTGCAAGGCAAGGCGGCTACGGTGGAAAACGTAAGGAATAACATGAAAACGGCATTCGGAGACGAGACAGACAACATCCTGAGCCTGTACGGATTCAACACCGACGCCGACGTAAACGGCGACGCTGGCATACAATTGGCTTCCGACATGTTCATCGGGTTCTCAACCTGGAAGTGGGGATACATGCACGCTAAGACCGGCGGATGCCCCGTTTACAGGTACTATTACTGCCATCCGCGCCCAGCAATGAGGATAAAAGGTAAAACGGCCGGACTGGCAGGAGGAGTCATTGACAAGAAAGAAGGCGAACCCGAAGAGCCGCTCGCACCGGGAGCCGTACACTCTGCCGACATAGAATATGCAATGGGCACGCTGCCTACAAACCGCGTGTACGACTGGCAACCCGAGGATTTCATCATGTCGGACGTATTCTCAAGCTACTACGCAAACTTCATAAAGACCGGCAATCCGAACGGTCTCGGGCTGACCGAATGGATGCCTATGAATGCCAACAACACGGTGCCTACGCTGCGACTCGACGTTGAATCAAAGATGACCAACGACGCCAAGGTTGAGCAACGCTATGAGCTTATCGACAAGCAATTCTCGAAATAAGTAATGGAATAATATCGATAAAACGGCCGTCCTGAATGTCAGGACGGCCGTTTTATTAATCATAGGCTACGCCAAGTCCGAGATTAAGACTACTGGGCCAACTTGTTGTCTGAACCGAGCACGTCGATGATCTTGTGCTTGTACATTTCCTCCATGAGGTCGCGTGCCGGGCCGCAGTACTTACGCGGGTCGAACTCGGCCGGTTTCTCGGCCAAAGTCTTGCGGACGGCTGCGGTGAAGGCCAGACGAGAGTCAGAGTCGATGTTGATCTTGCAAACGGCGCTCTTGGCAGCCTTGCGGAGCTGCTCCTCGGGAATACCCACTGCGTCGGGCAGCTTGCCGCCGTACTGGTTGATCATGTCGACATATTCCTGCGGAACTGAAGAAGAGCCGTGGAGCACGATCGGGAATCCGGGCAACTTCTTCATTATCTCGTCGAGAACGTCGAAAGCCAAAGGAGGAGGAACAAGGCGGCCGGTCTTCGGGTCGCGCGTGCACTGCTCGGGCTTGAACTTGTAAGCACCGTGGCTTGTTCCGATAGATATTGCGAGAGAGTCAACGCCGGTCTTGCTCGTGAAGTCGATCACCTCTTCGGGTTTCGTATAGTGAGACTCCTCTGAAGCAACCTCGTCCTCAACGCCTGCAAGCACTCCGAGCTCGCCCTCAACGGTCACGTCGTACTGGTGGGCGTAGTCTACAACCTTCTTAGTCAGCGCTACGTTCTCGTCGTAAGGCAGTGAAGAACCGTCGATCATAACTGAAGAGAAGCCCATGTCAACGCAGCTCTTGCAAAGCTCGAAGCTGTCGCCGTGGTCGAGGTGGAGCACGATTTCAGGATGAGCGCAGCCGAGTTCCTTAGCGTATTCAACGGCGCCTTCGGCCATGTAACGCAGAAGCGTCTGGTTGGCGTAGTTGCGCGCGCCCTTTGAAACCTGCAGGATGACAGGCGACTTCAGCTCTGAAGAAGCCTTGATGATAGCCTGAAGTTGCTCAAGGTTGTTGAAGTTGAACGCCGGAACGGCATAACCGCCGTTAATGGCTCTTGCAAACATCTCTTTCGTGTTTACCAAGCCAAGTGTCTTGTAACTTACCATAATACAAATAAAATTTATGTTGTAATGAATAATCTTTCATTTATACACCGCAAAGATAACATTTTCTTTCGTCAAAACAAAAGATTGCCGCGACTTTTAGTATTACGTAACGGTTAATTTTCAGATTAATTTTATATTGTCAAAAAACATTGATGTGTTTTGGCAAGTGAATCTTACAAAATGTCGCCGGGCAGACCGTTACGCCAATAAAAAACGAACAAACCGAACGGGAGCAACTGACGTTAGGACATAAAAAAAGGAGTACCGCTGTACTCCAACCTTGTTAACCTTAAATCTAATACTATGAAAAACACGATGCAAAGGTAAGGATTTTTCCCAAACCCACAATAGCTTTATTGTAAAAATCACAACAAAACGGCGATTTATTGACATAGGTCAAATAAGTGAAGAGTTAAGAGTGAAGAGTTAAGAATTCATGTGAGGTTAAGTGAAGAGTTAATAGTGAAGAATGAAGAATTAAACGGCGGCAAATGAATTCTTAACTCTTCGTTCTTCACTCTTCACTTAACCTCACATGGATTCTTAACTCTTCGTTCTTCACTCTTCACTTAACCTCACATGAATTCTTAACTCTTCACTCTTAACTCTTCACTTTTCAAGTATTCCCTTCAGCAGGAACGTGGCGTTTTGGTTGCGCGCCACGCCGCGCGTTATCTTATAAGTATAGGTGATGTCGTCGGCCAATTCTATCTCGAAGCACCAGTTGTGGAAGCGCCGCGGGTCGTCATCCTCCATCTTCGACAGCTCCAGGTCGTGCGTGGCTATTATGCCCGTGACGGGCAGCTTGGCCACGGCCTGCAGGAAGAGGCGCGAACCATTGAGTTTGTCGAGCGAGTTGGTGCCCTTCAGTATCTCGTCGAGTATGATCAATGTGCGGCGTGCTTGGCGGCAGCTTCCGAGCAGTTGGCGCAGGCGCAGTAATTCGGCGTTGAAGTAGCTGATACCCCGGCTCAGGTCGTCAGACGTGCGCATGCTGGTGAAAAGGTTGAACGCCGACACGCGCAGGTTGGCGGCGAACACGGGCAAGCCGTTCATTGCGAGGATGTAGTTGACGCCTACCGAGCGCAGGAATGTGCTCTTGCCGGCCATGTTGGCTCCCGTAATGATGTAATACTCGCCGTCGCTTACGGTGAAGTCGTTGCGCACGGCTTCGTCGCCGAGGAAGGGGTGGTAAAGCCCCTCGGCCTCGAACACGACCCCGTCCGTATCCTCGATCACGGCCTCGACGGCCTTCGGCTCGTTGAAGCGGAACGTGCCCATCGACACGAGCGCGTCGATACGGCTCACGCAGTCCATCCATTCGCCGATGCTCGGCATGTATGCGCGCTGCCATTTCAGGAACTTGCGCACGAGGAAATAGTCGCTCAGGGCGAACATGTTGAACAATATCAGGCCGATAAAGTTGCCCCGGCGGTCGAGGCTGTCCAGTATTTCAGACAGCCGCCCGAACGACGCGAGCGCCCCTCCGTCGCCTTCGGTCAGCTTAGCCTGCAGCTCCTTAAGCTCTCCCCCTTTGAAACCGGCCTTTCCGATATGGCGTATCAGGTTGATGTAAACGTGCAAGTTGGCGTGCAGTTTCTCGACGGCGCGGCTTATGTCGTGGATTGAGCGCGAGTTGAGACCTATCACGACGAACATCTGCACCACGCCCCACAGCACGGCCACAGTGGCCGGCACCATGCCGGCTACCGCCAATACTATGAGCGCCGCGAAGCAGACGATAGCTCCGGCGGCCACGGCCAGCGTCCACCCCTGCCCGGCCTTGGGGGCTATGTCCATGCCGCCTACCTCGCCTACGGCACGCCTAATCTCGTTGGAGTCTATCTTCTCGGCCTTGCCCACGCCGGCGCTTACCGAGCGTAGCCCAATGGCCATAAAGTCAGTCCGCCACGCTTCCATTTCCGCCAGTTCGCCCACCGACCGGCGGCGGCGCTCCACTTCGGCCTTGCTCGGCAGCAAGCCGCCGAGCCAAGAGGCCAGCATGTCGCCTCCGCCCGTGGTCGTAGTGCGGTCGATGCGGTTGTAAAGCGAGTCGCGGCCGAACACGTCCATGTCGAAAGTGAAGGCGTGGTTAGGGTCCTTATACCTGCTTCCGCCGCTGAAGCACGACAGGTCGCCCTGCACGTACCTCAACTCTTTGGCGCGAACCGTGCGCAGGCGCATGCGCTTCTCTATCCTCTTGCCGTTCTTAACGTCGAAACTGCGCACAACGGCGTAAAGCGCAAGCATGGCCAGGCCGGCCATGAGCCACTCCGACGAGAAGTTCCTCACGCAATATACCACCAACGACACGATGGCCAGACCGAACGTCATAAGCTCAGACGCTATATAGACGCGGTTGTTCTTCTTCAGCTGCCGTATCTCGGCCGAGAGCCTTTCTTCCCGTTCCGAATAAAAAGCCGCCAGTTCGGCTTTAGTCTTATATGTTTCGCCCATTATCGTTCCCGTTAAAGATTGTCGACTACAAAATTAACATTTTAACGCCGTTTACTTCTTAGTAATGTGCATAAAAAACATTAAAAAGCCCTTATCACACATACTATTAAAGGGTGGCCACCCCTCATTGGCATAAGAACAGGAATAGCGTATTTTATTGTTTTAGAATGGATTACAGCTTTATTGAATGTATGATTATTATACTTACAATAAAAATTTCCAGTAAAATATCACTAATCTTAAAAATAAGCAAAGGCCGTTTTGCAACTTATAAAAAACGACAAGCCGCCGTCGCTAAAATAAAAGGCCGCCTTTTGGTTCCCGAAAAGCCACGTATTGCACGATAAAAGGCCGCCTTTCTCAGTGCGAAAGGCGGCCTTTTACAAAGTCGTTGATTATCAGCCAGTTAATCATCAACCGTAAAATATGCGAAGAGCACATGCCGACGGTAACCAACGATGTCTAATTTTTAATTGTTACCAGTTAATTTCATTATTCCGAAGGAAGGATGACCACTCCCTCTTGTTTCATTCCGTCCATCATTATTTTCAGCGGACGGCTGAAGCGGACGTGGCGCACGTATGTTGTTTCGTCGACCGCCGGCATGGCGTCTAATATCTCCTTGCGGTATATGCCGTCGTCCTTGTATGTATTTACAGTGAAATATCCTACGCCGAAACTCGTCAGGTTCTGGAAGAAGTGCGTGCCCTGGCTCGGGTCAACGCGGTAGTTTGCCAGTCCGGCTTCAACTATTACGCGCGCCGCGCTGATGTGCGACCACTTAACGGGGATGCCTAACCAATAGTCGCTCGAGCCCCAACGGCCCGGCCCTACGAGCACGTAGTTCTTGCCGGCCTCGACGAACTTGCGGTTCATACGCTCCACCTCGCCTGCTATGCGCGGATTGTTGGCTGCTGTGAAGCTGTCGTCCGTCTTTATGTAAACTACGTCTACGACGTCTTCGCTGATGCCGTGGCCGAGCGAATTGTGCGAGCGCAACAGGCATTTGGAGTCGTCAACGGTCGACAAGTCCTCGTCCAGCACCTGCTTGCTGTCGACTATCGGGCGCATCTGCAACAGGTAGAACTCGCCCGTGCGGTCGTTGTTTATGTTGCAGGCGAACTCTATCTCCACCGGCCTTTTCATCCCTTCGGCCCCGTATTTCATGGCCATCTGCATAACTTCCGGCAGTGGGAACACGCCGTTTTGCAGCACTCCGCTGAACGATATTATCTTCCTGCCGCCCTCGTAATAGCCGTTGCGTATAACCTGGTCATACGGGTCGTAGGTCGACGCGATGTAATTCAGCGAACCGTCGGCCTCGGCATCCTTCACGTTCAGCTTGAGGATGTTGAACCCGTCGTCAACCTTGAAGTCGCCGCCGACGTTCTTCATGTCCAACGCATAGAACTGGGTCTGCGTATCCCTGAGCGCTATCTTCATCTCGCTGGTCTGAAGCACCTGCGTAGGATGGTACGGACTCACGCGCAGCGTCTGCCCTCCGTCTACGATATACTTGCCCAGGCCGAGCGCCAGGCTGGCTATGCCTTCCTCTGAAGTCTCGTCGCCTATGGGGTAATAGTTTATAGAACGGATTACGCCCGATATGTTCGGATAGTACCGGTCGCCGTATTGCTTGCCTACGACTTCCTGCAGGATGACGGCCATTTTCTCTTGGTCTATCACGTTGCTCGTGGCCGTCATGTACGCCTTAGAGTCTTTGTAATATACCGATGCGTAAACGCTCTTGATCGCCGCGGCGAGCATCTGCAGCATCTGATACTTGTCCTCGAGGTTGGGAATCATGTAAGTTGCGTAGATCCCGGCGAACGGCTGGTAGTGCGAATCTTCCAAAAGGCTCGACGAGCGCACGGCTATCGGGTGGTTGGTGGCGTTGAAGAACGTCAGGAAGTCGGCAATATACTTGTCAGGGAGCTGAGCCTTGAGGAAGTGTTTGAGTATCTCTTCGTCGCTTGCGTCGCTCAAGGCTATCGGGTAAAGGTTGTTGCGGTCCATGAACTGGTCGAACACGTCGGTGCAAAGCACTACGGTCTTGGGTATCGACACGCTGACTCCCTCGCGCTCGTTGAACTCGGGATGGCGCTTGATTATGTTGTCGAGGAAGGCCAGTCCGCGGCCTTTTCCGCCCAAGGAGCCGTCGCCGATGCGTGCGAAGTGGGCGTAGCGGTCGAACTTTCCGCGGTCGAACACGGCCACGACGCCGATGTTCTTCATGTGGCGGTACTGCACAATGGCGTCGAAAATGATCTTGCGGTGGAGGTCGACGTCCTGCAGTTTGTGCCACGTAACGGTCTTAAGGAACTCCGACACGGGGAATATCGCCCTGGCGCAGAGCCACCGGCTCATGTGGTTGCGCGATATGTGGTAGAGCATCGAGTCGTAAGGTATCTTGAAGATGTTGTCCTGCAACTCCTTAAGAGTGCGCACGCGCATCACCTCGGCGTGGGTTTTCGGGTCGCGGAAGATGAAGTCGCCGAAGCCCATGTGTTCCTCCATTACGTCGCGCAGGTCGATGCTCATGGCCTTTGAGTTCTTGTCTATGAAGTGGAAATGCTCGGCTTCGGCCTTCGCCTTGTTCTCGGTCTCGCTGCTTTGCAGTATGAGCGGCACGTACTCGTTGTGCCCGCGTATGGCACGCAGCAGCTTAAGGCCGGCCTCGGGGTCCTTCTGTCCGTCCTTGGGGAAGCGGCAGTCGGAGATTACGCCGAGCGTATGGTCGGAGTAACGCTCGTACAGAGTCATGGCTTCCTCGTAGCTGCGGGCCAGCACAACCTTTGGCCTGCCCCTCATGCGGAGCGCCGCGCTGTGCGGATTAAGCGCCTCGGTGGAGAAATGCTGGCTTTGGGCGAGGATGTATCCGTAGAGCATCGGCAGCAGCGAAGAGTAGAAGCGGATACTGTCTTCTACCAACAGGATCATCTGGACGCCGGCTTCGGCTATGTCGTGCTCGATGTTCATCTTGTCTTCTATGAGCTTGATGATCGACATTATGAGGTTGGTGTTGCCCAACCAGCAGAACACGTAGTCGAAAATCGACAGGTCTTCGTTCTCCATGCGGCGCGTGATGCCGTGTGAGAAGGGCGTCAGCACTACGCACGGAATGTCGGGAAACTTGTTCTTTATCGCCCGCGCAACGGTGAAGGCGTCGTTGTCCGCGTTGCCGGGCATGCAGATTACGAGGTCTATGCTCGTAGTGGCGAGCACCTCGGCGGCCTCCTCCGTCGTGCTGACTTGCATGAACGATGGCGGATAGCGCATGCCGAGCTCTGTGTACTCGTTGAAGATTTTCTCGTCCACGCGGCCGTCGTCCTCGAGCATGAAGGCGTCGTAAGGGTTGGCCACGATAAGCACGTTGAAGATGCGGTGCGTCATGAGGTTCATGAACGTCACGTCCTTCAGGTAGAATTTGCTCCACTGCTGGGGTATGTTTTCACTCATACAAGTATGTAGGTTGTTTGTTTTTGATTGCCGGGGAAAAGGCAAACACGCCCCAACTTTCCGCCGCCGGCTGCAACGGCCGTGGCGGACAACGACAAGGGGCGCCGGTCTGCGCGCTTCCTTTCCAGATTATTAAGATATGTATATAACAACTGCAAATATAACAAAAATATTTGAACGGGACGAAACAAACCGTGTTTTTCTGATTTTATTACAAGATAATGCAGGCGTGCACGGACTGGGCGCGCCTCCGCCTACTGACGAAAAAACCGGCGGAAGCCCATTCTGGTGCTTCCGCCGGCAGTGTCTTAACATATTTAGTAGTCGGGAGTCTCGGTTATCACGCCGTCGGGCGTCACCTTGAGGTCCATGTTGTAGTTGTCGAGGTCTATCAGGTAATACGTCTCTCCGGCTGCCGTCTCAACATAGTCGCAGTCGTCGATGCGCTTGCCGGGATACTTAGCCTCTACCGCCGAGCGGATGTCGGCAGGGATGTTGCGCGTCATGTCGGTAGAGGTCTGTACCCAGTTGTATTCCAAGTCGAAGAGAATTTCCTTGCTGCGGCCGTCGTGGCGCACGTCTACTTCATATCCGTAGTACTCGCGGTCGAAGTCAACCACGGCGGCTCCGGGGTAGTTCGTGTCGATGAACTGCCGTATCTCAGCCGGCAAGTTGCTGTCAGCCATTCCGCCGTAATGGTTTCCGCCGCCATCCTGCACCTCGCGGAACAGCGTGCCGTTCAGGTCGAAATAGAGGCTGCAGTCTGGCTGTCCGCCCTGCTCCACCTCGATGATGTAAACCGTCTCATACGCCGGGCGCTGTATCTCGTCGATGTCGTCGATGCGCCAGTTCTGCAGCGCATACGTCGTAACGGCATACCCGTCCTGCACCGCCTGCGGCAGTCCGGCAAGGTTGCGGCCGTGGTCAACCTCGGTCATCACCCACTCGCCCGACGGCGCGAACCAAGCGTCGTGCTCACGGTCGTCCTTCCAGAACTCGGCCACGAAATAGCCGCCGCTCTCGCGGTCCCACTCTACGCGGCCTACGCCGCCGTACTTGTCATTGAACGCCTGCTGCACTGCGCCGGGCACATTGCCGCGGTAGTCGTCGTCATCGTCGTCGCACGACGCCATAGTAAACACGCCGAGGGCGCACACCAATGTCCATTTCAAAAATTCAAAAGTCTTCATAATCGTTTTGTTTTACAGTTTATAATATTTCGTTTTCCTCACTCTTGCCGGCCTTGCCTGCGCCGTCTGCCAGGCATTGGCCTCCGCTTGTCTGATTGCAAAAGTATCGGGTGAATCTGAAAACAATCTGAAAAAAGGAAATATTTTTGAAATATTTGATACGAAAACAAGTTTTTTGAAACGTTGAAAAGACTGTAAGTCCAATTTAAGGAATATTTTTATGAATATACGCATCTTGCCAAACACTCAATCCTAATTCTACGTGAGTTCGATATAAGGATTATTCCACAAAAAGTACCATTATTGTATTGAATTTAAGAAGTCGGTGGAATTCTGTCATTCCGGGCCGGGACCCGGAATCCAGTGTATGCAACCAAGTTGTTGACGAAAGTGTTTTTCCTGGATTCCGGGTCCTGGCCCGGAATGACGGTATGCCACAGACTTCTTACGCTTTAAAATGATTTCATTTCCTAATTTCTTATGCCGAACTCACGTTAATTCTATAAGTCGCCGTTAAGGCAATGACAGAATGCCACCGACTTCTTAAAACCAATACGGCAACGATACTTTTTATGGAATAATCCTTATGCAGGACTAACGTTCATTTAATATTTTTAAAACAGAAAATAAATGTCCGCATGTTTTCCAATAGGCAGCCTTTCAGCCGCTAAAAGGCAACCTTTCATCCTCTAATATGCCACCTTTTGCAAGCTAAAAGACGGCATATTGGAAAAGCGTTGATAATCAAAAGGTTACAAAAGGCATTTAAATGGTTGGGGAAATAAGACTTAAGCAAGATACGAAACACTTGGCAAAAAGCGGCCGATGCTTACGAAAAACAAGCAAAACAGCGGCAGAGCCATACTAATAAAAGCGTTTAAAGCGGTTTTATTTGTGTTTTGTCAGTATTTTATATTACCTTTGCAGCCATGTGGCTGCTGCCTTGCCCCTAAGGCAGGGCAGCGCAAGCGCCGTGGCTTATAATATAAAAATAGGTAGAAAAAACCAAGATAAGGAAAATGGAAAAGAAACTTAAGACGTCCACGCTCTGCGTGCGCGGAGGGTGGAAACCCAAGAACGGCGAGCCCGTGCAGCCGCCGATAGTACAGTGCACGACATTCAAATACGACGACAGCGACGAGATGGGAATGCTCTTCGACCTGAAGAAGACGGGCTACTTCTACACCCGGCTGCAGAACCCCACCAACGACGCCGTTGCCGAAAAGATAGCACAGCTCGAGGGAGGAGTGGGCGCCATGCTTACGTCTTCAGGCCAGGCGGCAAACTTCTACGCCCTGTTCAACATCTGCAGCGCAGGCGACCACTTCGTGACTTCAAACGAGATTTACGGCGGCACGTACAACCTGTTCGGCGTGACGATGAAGAAACTCGGCATCGAATGCACCTTCGTGAACCCCGAGGCAAGCGAGGAGGAGATACAGAAGGCATTCCGCCCGAACACGAAAGCCCTGTTCGGCGAGACCATATCCAACCCCGGCTGCAAGGTGCTCGACATAGAGAAGTTCGCACGCATAGCGCATAAGAACGGAGTGCCGCTCGTGATCGACAACACGTTCGCCACGCCGGTGAACTGCCGCCCGTTCGAGTTCGGATGCGACATCGTAACCCACTCGACCACGAAATACATGGACGGACACGCCACGCAGGTAGGCGGATGCGTGGTAGACAGCGGCAACTTCGACTGGGAGGCGCATGCCGACAAGTTCCCCGGACTGACCACTCCCGACGAAAGTTACCACGGACTGACATATACTAAGGCGTTCGGCAAGATGGCCTACATGACCAAGCTCGTGGCCCAACTCATGCGCGACCTCGGCTCGATACCGTCGCCCCACAACGCGTTCATGCTCAACGTAGGCCTCGAGACGCTCCACCTACGCGTAAAACGCCACTGCGAGAACGCACAGCGCGTGGCCGAATTCCTGCACGACGACCCGCACGTAGCGTGGGTACGCTACTGCGGACTGAAGGACGACCCCGACTATGAGCTTGGCCGCAAGTACCTGCCCGACGGCTCGTGCGGCGTAATGTCGCTCGGACTCAAGGGCGACCGCGACACCGCTATCAAGTTCATGGACTCGCTCAAGCTGATCAACATCGCCACCCACGTTGCCGACGTCCGCTCGTGCGTGCTCCATCCGGCCAGCCATACCCACCGCCAGCTCAGCGACGAACAGCTGCGCGAAGCCGGCATAGCCCCCGACCTTATCCGCCTCTCCGTAGGCATCGAGGACGCCGACGACATAATCGACGACCTCAAGCAGGCGCTGGCGCAGATATAATAAAGGTAAAAAGGTAAAAAGGTGAAAAAGTAAAACGGCCCCATGCAAATTCGGGAAAAAGCGGATTTTACTTTTTCACCTTTTTACTTTTTTACCTTTTTACCTTTAATCTCGCTTTTTCACCCTTTCACTTTTTCACCTTTTCACCTTTTAATTCCTTTCTGTTAGCGCAAACAAAAAGTTGCGCATGCACCCCAACTGTGAAAAAGTACAAAAAGAAATCATTACGAGTCAAATAATCATGTTTTTCCTTTGCGGTTACGCTGGAAAACCTTACATTTGCAGCACAACAATGACACAATGACAGTTTAACAAAAACTTATACTATGGAAGTCGAAAAAATCATGCAAGCCTTGGAGCAGAAGCATCCGGGGGAATCAGAGTACTTACAGGCCGTAAGGGAAGTGCTGCTTTCAATCGTAGACGTCTACAACCAGCATCCCGAGTTCGAAAAGGCTAAGCTCATCGAGCGTCTCGTAGAGCCGGAGCGCGTTATCACATTCCGTGTTCCTTGGGTTGACGACAAGGGCGAAGTACATGTGAACATCGGTTACCGCGTTCAGTTCAACAGCGCCATCGGCCCGTACAAGGGCGGTCTGCGCTTCCACCCGTCTGTAAACCTCTCTATCTTGAAGTTCCTCGGTTTCGAGCAGACGTTCAAGAACGCGCTTACCACGTTGCCTATGGGCGGCGGCAAGGGCGGCTCTGACTTCTCTCTGCGCGGCCGTAGCGACGCTGAGGTTATGCGTTTCTGCCAAGCCTTCATGACTGAACTTTACCGCCACATCGGTCCCGACGAGGATGTTCCGGCCGGAGACATCGGCGTAGGCGCACGCGAAATAGGCTATCTCTTCGGTATGTACAAGAAACTGAAGCACCAATTCCAGGGCGTCCTCACAGGCAAGGGCCTCGAGTGGGGCGGCTCGAAGATACGTCCCGAGGCAACGGGCTTCGGCGCTCTCTACTTCGTAAACCAAATGCTGCAGACCCACGGATACGACATCAAGGGCAAGACCGTCGCTATAAGCGGCTTCGGCAACGTGGCATGGGGTGCCGCAACGAAGGCTACACAGCTCGGTGCGAAGGTCATCACCATCTCAGGTCCTGACGGCTACATCTACGATCCGGAAGGCATCAGCGGCGAAAAGATCGACTACATGCTCGAGCTCCGCGCCAGCGGCAACGACGTTTGCCAGCCTTACGCCGACAAGTTCCCCGGCTCTACGTTCGTAGCAGGCAAGAAGCCATGGGAAGTTAAGTGCGACATCGCCCTTCCGTGCGCAACCCAGAACGAGGTCAGCGGCGAGGATGCAGACATGCTTTTGGCCAACAAGCCTATCTGCGTAGCCGAAGTTTCAAACATGGGATGCTCGGAGGAAGCAGTCCAGAAGTTCATCGCCGCCAAGCAGCTCTTCGCTCCCGGCAAGGCCGTAAACGCCGGCGGCGTTGCTACTTCCGGTCTTGAGATGACGCAGAACTCTATCCGCCTGAGCTGGAGCGAGGCCGAGGTTGACGAGAAGTTGCACCAAATCATGCACAACATCCACGAGCAGTGCGTTAAGTACGGACGCGAAAGCGCTGACTACGTGGACTACGTCAAGGGCGCAAACATCGCCGGCTTCATGAAGGTTGCCAACGCGATGATGGCCCAGGGCATAGTATAACCCCGACAAGAATAGTGATTAGCAAAGTTTTTCTAATAATTCTTTTCATTCTGACTGGCTGTACCCTCCTCCCCGCACAAGAGAAGGGTATGGCCAGTTATTATTCAAACCGTATGCACGGGCGGCGCATGAGCGACGGCACGCGTTACCACCGCGACAGCCTTACTTGCGCCCACAAGCGCTATCCGCTCGGCACAATGCTCAAGGTTACCAACATAAAAAACAAGAAAAGCGTAGTAGTAAAGGTGACCGACCGCTGCGGCGGGCGCTGCATAATAGACCTCTCGTATGCCGCCGCGAAGCAAATCGACATGATAACGGCCGGCATAACAATGGTGAAAGTGGAAAAATACAATCCGCCATTAGGCATTCCGTTTAAGCCAAACGACGAGATTGACATTCCTGAACTCGACTTCGAAATAACCGAAAAGCACAATGACTTCACCCCGATTTGGAGGAGAACCGACGACGACGATAAGGCGCAACGTGAAATCAAGGCACAAAACAGGCACGACTCAAAACACGCCAACAAGCGCAAGAACAAGCAATAGCGCCCTATATAACAGCCTTATATTCAAATCTTTACGCTAAAATTCAGCACGGTTTGTCATCATCGCCAAACCGTTCATCCGCACATCATCACCCAACTCATAACCTTTTACGGTGTAAAAGGCCGTGTTTTGCAGTCTAAAAGGCCACCTTTTACAAGCTGAAAGGTAACCTTTTGCAAGCTGAAAGGCGGCATATTAGAAACGAACAGGCAAACCTTTCACCGCCGACACATATCCGCCTAATAATCCATAAAGTGCCAAAAGGTTAAATATCACTAACCAACCATACTTTATTTCACGTTTATTTGGTTTATATTATAAACCTATTAATCTTTGCATTAAGCACGAACGCCATCCCTTGCCACTACCGGCGACGATAACAGCGACAAGGGCATTAGCGGCTTTAACATGCTTACAAACCTTTGAACAAAAACAACCTTCATTATGGAAAGCAACGAAAAACTTACCGCCGAACGCAGTCTTGAAATCATAAGCGATGCCATCAAGACAAGCAGACGCGACGCCGGGCGCAGCGCAGGGGCGCTGATGACCGTATGGGGCGTGCTTGCCGTTGCAGCAAGCAGCAGCGTGGCAATACTTTGGAACGCAACGGGCGACGACCGTTGGAATTGGATTTGGGCCGCGGCCGTAGCTGCCGGGTACTGTTATTACAGGTTCATAAAACGAAAGGAGAGGCGCATGCACGCTGCAACAACGTTCGCGACGAAAGTGCTCGAGTGGGTTTGGTTGACGTTCCTCAGCATTTCCTGCTGCGCCGTTTTGCTAAGCCTCAACTTCTTCGACACCGGTTCAACACACGTAAACATGCCCGTATATCCCATAACGATACTCCTTCTGTGCATGGCCGGAGGCATTACGGGGTTGGTAACGAGCAACGGCGCGAGCAGCGGTTGCGCCGTCATAGCGGTTTATTGGGCGCGGACGGCGGCCGAAGAGACTGCCGGCGGCCAGGCCGCAGCAATGGCCGCGGCAAGCCTTTTCGCATTGCTCATACCCGGACTTTTAATCAAATACAAGGAGCAAATAGCCGCATTCAGGCTGAAATACTTATAAACAAGGTTACCACACACAGACATGCTAAGACCGCTCAACCCATTGTTGCACAGCGAACTGCGCCTTGCGGTGATGTCGCTGCTCGTCGCCACGGGCGAGGCCGACTTCGTTTACCTGCGCCGGCAGACGGGAGCCACGGCCGGAAACCTGAGCGTGCAGTTAGACAAACTAAGCAAGGCGGGGTATATCGAGATAACGAAGAGATTCGTGGGGAAGCGCCCTAACACATCGTGCCGCCTCACGGACGAGGGCATGGCGGCCTTTGAGGAATACGTGGAGGCGATAAAAGAATATTTAAAGGTAAAAAAGTAAAAAGGTAAAAAAGTAAAAAACACCACTTGCCTCATGCCTGGATACGGGTAGACAGGATTTGTTTTTTACTTTTTTACCTTTTTACTTTTTTACCTTTATGTGGCTTTCTTACAGTTCCGCAATTACTTCTATTTCAACCAAAGCGCCTTTGGGAAGGGTCTTTACGGCTACGGCCGAGCGCGCTGGGAACGGCTCCTTGAAGAACGTTGCGTACACTTCGTTCATTGCTGCGAAGTTGTCCATGTCCGAGAGGAACACCGTCGTCTTCACGACATGGCTCAGGTCGATGCCTGCCTCGGCGAGAACGTTGGTTACGTTGGTGAGCGACTGGCGGGTCTGCTCCTTTATTCCGCCCTCAGCGAACTCGCCCGTTGCGGGGTCGATGGGCACTTGTCCTGATGCGAACACGAATCCGCCGGCTACTATCGCCTGGCTGTAAGGGCCTAAAGCCTTAGGCGCCTTGTCTGAATGTAATGCTTTCATTTTCTTGTATTTTTTGTTGTTAAAAAAATCATTTCAGCTTGAATCCCTTCTTTGCGAGCCCTTCCTTGATTGATTCTACGTGCTCGTGGTTGCGCGTCTCGAGCCTTACGCTCAGCTCGCAGGCGTTCACGCTCTGGCCGTAAACGCCGCGCTCGTGGTGTACGCTCAGCACGTTGGCCCCGAGCGAGGCCAGCACCGCGATAACCTCAAGCAGCTGCCCGGGCTTGTCGGCCAGCTCCATAGTGAGCGTGCATATGCGTCCGTCCTTGTCGAGGCCACGGTTTACTACGCGGTTGAGGATGTTCACGTCGATGTTGCCGCCGCTTACGAGGCAGATGGTTTTCTTCCCCTTGATGGGCACCTTGTTAAACATTGCGGCGGCCACGCTTACCGCTCCGGCGCCTTCGGCTATCATCTTCTCCTCTTCCATCAGGCGGAGAATGGCGGCGCATATCTCGTCTTCGCTAACGAGGGCTATGTCGTCTACGTATTTCGAGCAGATGTCGAAGGTCAGGTCGCCGGGGGTTTTCACGGCGATACCGTCGGCTACGGTCGACACGTTAGGCAGAGTAACGGCCTTATGCTCATGCATGCTTTGGTACATGCTCGGCGCGCCGGCGGCCTGGACGCCGTAAACCTTGACCTTGGGGTTGAGCGACTTTATGGCGAAAGCCACTCCGCTGATTAGTCCGCCGCCGCCGATTGGCACTACGACGGCCTCTACGTCGGCCAGGTCGTCGAGCATTTCGAGGCCGATCGTGCCTTGTCCGGCTATCACGCGCTCGTCGTTAAACGGGTGCACGAAGGCGTAGCCGTGCTCGTCGCGCAGCTGGAGGGCGCGCTGGTATGCGTCGTCGTACACGCCGGGAACGAGGCAAATCTCTGCCCCGAGGCGGCGCGTAGCCTCTACCTTGCTTATCGGCGCGCCTTCCGGTAGGCAGATAAGCGACTTTATTCCGTTGCTCGTCGCGCCGAGGGCCACGCCCTGCGCATGGTTGCCGGCAGAGCAGGCTATAACGCCTTTCTTCCTCTCTTCCTCGCCGAGCTGCGACACCATGTAGTATGCGCCGCGCACTTTGAACGAGCCGGTAATCTGCAGGTTCTCGGGTTTAAGGTAAATGTCACTCTCGGGATTGAGCTTAGGGGCATGCACGAGGTCGGTGCGCCTAAGTATCTTACTGAGCACATAGCGTGCCTTGTAAAGTTCGTCTAAACTAAGCATATTTTTCGTTTTATCAGATTTCGGTATGCAAATGTAGGCAAAATATCCGATACTTGTAACGGCAACGGCAAAGATTTTTTCATTTTTCAACAATAAACCCCAATCGGCCATTAGACCGTAAATAACCGAACTTTGACGTATTTTACTTACTCTCCGTATGATTATGAGTTTCTGCCGGCATCAGGCACATTGTAAAAGGCCGTCTTTTAGCGTGTAAAAGACGGCCTTTCAGCGTGCAATAGGCCACCTTTTGCAACGTAAAAGGCAGCTTTTTGCAAGGCGTTTTGTAAAATACTGGCAATCAGGATATTACGTTTCTTCCATTATTCTACGTTCAACGGCCCGTGCAAAGCCTGTAACGTCAAGAACATTTGGCAGCCAACAGTCCGGTTTACTGTATCGGTTTGATTACATCTGCATACTTTGCCCAGAGATAATTTCCCTTCTTATAATCGTCAATGGCTTCTTCGGGCACGTATATGGTGCTGATAGTTGAGTATTGGAACGTCTGCGTCGATATTGTGGGCGGAGTCGTACTCTTGCACGTCAGGACAAACGCCGGAGTTTGAGTAACGCCGCTACTAGGATCATTCGCTATGTAATAACCAAGCTCCGCACCAGTGGCCAACGTTATGCTTGTAAGGTTCGCGCAATAACAGAAAGCATTTTCGGGAACTTTGCAATCAGACTCCCATGTTACAGATGCCAGCTTAGTGGTCGAAAAACATCCTCGTCCGGCCGACGTCAGGCTGCTTGGCACGACGAGACCGCCTGATATTGCAGAGTTACGGAATGCGTACTGGCCTATTTCCTCCACGCCTTCCAAGTCGGGCAGAGTCAGGCTTGAACAGTTGTCAAACGCGCTTTGGCCGATCTTCTTAAATCCTTCGGGGAAGGTGATGGTTTTCAAGGTCTCGCAATATTTGAAACAATTATCAGCCAAGCTCACTATTCCCGACGGAAGGATTATGCCTGTCAGCGCACTTTCATCTCCCGTAAATGTGTTATATTGGAACGATGCCGGAAACTCCGTAACCGCTTGCGTCCCGTCATCATTCATCAACTTGGCCTGCGACAAATCGAGGTTTATCCCAATACCGGTCATCTTGGCTATCACGTCTAAGTCGGCTTTGTTGATTTGTCCGTTTACGACTACCGTTCCGTTGCCTATTTCGGCAGCCTTCTTAACTTCGTCAGCGGTAATCTGCCCTACGCCCGTCGTCTCAATTACATTCGTCTGTGGAAATACCGACTCGCCGCTTTGGTCGTTCCAGACCTCAGTCAGCTGCGCCGTAATGGTAGCGGCAGCCCCGCCGAACAACGCCGCGACGTCGCCCTTCAGCACCGTGCGGTAGTTGGCTTGCAGCGGTACGTTCGTCACGTTCGTGCTTCCCGATTTAGTACTTGCGGCGTCGGCATAGCTCAGGGTGATGTCGCTCGTCTGTCCGAGAACCGGCGCCGGCACGTAGAATGTCGTCACTTCGGCCGCGTCTTGTGGCTGCGCGATGGCAGAAGCGAGCGTATAGGCGTACTCACAGTTGCCCGTCCCGGCAGCCGTTCCGGCAGAAACGTTCCATGTGTCGGCAATGCCGGGTATGCTGAGCGTCACCTTGTCGCCAGCCTCCATAGCTCCCGTCGTCCTCAATGTCACCTTCGCCACGGCGTGCGCCAGCGTAACCGCCGTGGCGTCGGCCGGCTTGGCGCCGTCTATCTTGCCTTGGAAAGCCAAGGCTTCGCCGAAGTCTGCGTCGTCGGCCAGTTTCCTTTCTTTCAGGTTTCCGCCGTAAGCCTCAGCCTCCCCGCAGTCAGCCCAGAACAGGAAGTCATACTCCATGTCCGGGTCGAGGCCGTTGACGGTGAAGGTAAACGTGCCGTCCTGCGTTCCGGGCGAGCCCGTGAGCTGCTCTCCTACGATGTTACCATCCGTGTCATACACTTCCAACAGACACCGGTCTATCGTCACATCGTCTTTGTCATACGTCGATGCGCGCGTGCCTATGCCGTTGTCAACCGTGGCGGTTATCGTCACCGCGCCGCCCGTCCGCGCGCCGCCAAGCTCGTCTTGGCTGCAAGATGCCAGCATGGCAGCCACGCCGAACATCACGAAAAGTTGTCTTGTTTTCATTGTTGTTACCTGTTTATATTTGTTTGTCATAATGTTTTTTCTTACTGTTTGATTACTAAAAATCAGAATTCCACCTCGAACGTGCCGTCATCCCAGCTCGTGTCAATATCCACTCCGCCGCTGCCGTGCCCTGCGGTAAGGAAGTTTCCGCTGACGGTTGTCAGCCGTCCGCGGCGGTATGGCACGTCTACGTGGCGCGTGCGGCTCACCACTGAGCCGTCAGGAGCCATGATGCTGACCGTCAGGCGCACCGAACTTTCCGTTCCGTTCACCATCACGTAGTCCGAGGCAAGCTCGGTCTGTCCTTCCGCATCGGTAGTCCACGCCGGCCTTACCGTATAACTTACGCCCTCAACGGCGTTGTTAGGCTTGCCCGTAACCACGTTGAACGACGACGGGAAGAAGCCTTCGCAAGCCACGCCGACCGTCAGGTATTTCACGTCGGGCACGTTTTCCATCCGCCGGTAGCGGTCTATGTCATTTGCAACGATGCGGTATTTGGCCAACGGACGCTCCAACATGACTCCCACTTCATTGCCTCCGTCCGCCACATCCACGCCTTTCAAGTAAGCGTAGGCGGCATCTTTACAGTCTGTACAGGCCACGTATGGGTTAGTTACGAGCCCTACTTGCTGCAAGTTCGACGCGCAATAGAACGGCGACCGTCCGCCTTCCGCCTCAACATAATCGCTCCACAAGCGGACATCATACGTTCCTTCGTCCAACGGCAAGTCAACCACGACCGTGCCACCCGGCTTGACGTCGGCCGTCAACTCACGCCTCAAGACGCGCCCGCCGCCGCTTGCGCCAAATACGTCGGCGACGACACGCCGCGCAAACAGCCCTTCACCGGAACGCGTCTTTCCTTCAAACGGCGGCAGGCTGCCGTCAGGCAACGTCACGGCAAGCCGCAATACATGTTGCTCCCGGCCTTCTTCGGACAAGCGGATGACCACCCGGCGCACGTCGCCATCGTCAATACAGGTCCTAACCATGCCGCCTATGCCCTCGGGAGTGGTGGCGGTAACGGTGTAGCATCCCGGCGGAACGTCGAACAAAGTCGCCCCAAGCTGCTTCGTGTCGGTAAACGTGCGGCTCGTCTCATACGAGTCGTCATCGGCGGTTATGGTGACAGTTATCACGCTGATTGTAACGTCCGGACATTCCGAACGGTCGATGCCGACGGCTATTCCACGCCCTCCGTCATGCGGTTCGTCGGTGCACGACAATGCCGAAAAGCCAGCAACAAGCGCCAGCATCACTGCGCTTATATATCTAACGACGCGTATCATAAGCCTTCCTCCACTATCCTTACAATCTCTACGCGGCGTGCCGACGCGGCATCCGCTTGCCCATAGTCAACGCCCTTGCCGTCGGTCTCAATACGGTTTGCCGACACGCCAAGGATTACAAGCCGCCTCTTCACGGCCTCTGCGCGACGCAACGAAACGCGAAGGTTCACGGCCGCCGTCCCCTTACGGTCGCACCAACCCGTCAGCCTGACGCGCATGGCTGTGTCGGCGGCCAGCATTCTTGCCACGGTATCAACCTTGCCAAGCTCCGACCGACGCACGGCAATGCTGTTGAAATTAAAGTAAATCGTCGGGAAAACAGTTTTTTCCACCGTTGGCCCGGCCTGTCTTGGCTCTTCTTCAGGCCGCACAGCCACCGTTGGTTCGGTTTTTTCTTCCATTGGTTGGGGGCTCGGCTCAGGCTGTACCAACGCCGTAGGGACAACCTTCACCGAAGGTTCGGCAATGCGCTTGGCCTTTCCAAACGAGAAAGACAGGCGCACTCCACTCTCCCAAAGGTAGTTAGAAGAATGCGAACGGCGCGGAATGCCGTCCATGCGGCCGCCCGTAAGAAACGTCATGCCCGTGTACACGCCAAGCCGCAGCTTGTCGGAGACGGCGTAACCGGCCTGCAAACGGAAGCCGCCAGCTAAGTGCCAACGTACTGGTCGGCCGGCCACGCACCGGCCCGTCGCCGTCTCATAGAGCTTGGCCTTAGTGCCTACGGCGGCGATACGGGGCGACACGGCCAAGCTCCAGCGGCCCGACTGCGGCGCGCCGAGCCACGGCAAGACGTCAACATTGAGCTGCACGCCGTAGCTTTGCAGGGCGACACGGCTCTTAAGAGAGCTGTAATCCCAACCCTCCATGCCGTCAACCGGGGCGTAATATACCGCCCCGTCGGAGCCCAACCAATAGTTCGTGGCAATACAGCACGGCCTCGGACCGAGGGCGGCACGCCCCCAAGCGCCCTGCGCCTCCAACGAAACGACACGGCTGAAGGCGTAGCCTGCAAAGACGCCTGCCGACCATCCGGCGCGCACGTTGCCGTCGACGAACGAGCTGAACGTGCCGACTGCGAAAGGCACGCCACCCTCAACGCCGGCATACCAGCCTCCGCCGCCAATACTATCGACGGAATGTGGCAACGCTCCATGCGCCGAAACGGAGACGCATGTTATTGCAAATAAGGATAAAGTTTTGACCGGCAAGGACTGCAGACGCAGCGGCAACGCCGCCATTAAAGCGTGTAAAATCCTTGCAAAGAGCCTGTTACAAACTACATGGGGGGGGTAAAACCAACATGCTTGGAAATCCGGCCAGACGTGGAAAGCCACCGCTCGGACTACCATTCGCGCCATTCGTAAAAACGCGGACTCATCTACGGCGGAACAGCTGACGGTTGGCTATGTGTCCGTACATTGGCATTGTTGGATAGTTTTAATATTAATAATAATAGGTATTAAAAACGTTCACACCCAAATGAGACTGGTGCAAATATACGGAAAAATCCATAACGTTTCCACCTCGATTAGGTTTAATTAACAACAAAGTTCTTAGCGCCATTCCAATTTGCCGTCTTTTAGCGTGTAAAAGGTTACCTTTTAGCGTGCAAAAGGCTACCTTTTGCGACGCAAAAGACGGCCTTTTACAATCCGGCTTCCATTTATAACGGCCGGCGCAGGAAACGGGGTAAGCAAAAGAAGTAGGTTTATGGGTAAAACGGCGGTGGCGAGGCATCGCCGTGCATCACTCCCTCACGTCGCCGGGAGCCATGCCGAAATGGTCTTTAAAGCACTTCGAGAAATACGAAGGCGACGAGAAACCGACCTCGTAAGAAATCTCCGAGACGGTCATACCGGTAGTCTTCAGCAGCTGTTCGGCGCGCTTCAGCCTCGTAACACGTATCAGCTCCACCGGCGACGAGCCCGTAAGCTGCTTCACCTTGCGGTACATCTGCACGCGGCTGAGATTCAAGGCTGCGCTCACCGTCTCAACACTGAGGTCAGAGTCGGCAAGGCGTTGCTCTACTATGCGCCTGAAATCGGCAATGAAGCGGCCGTCGGCGTCGGTGGTTTCCTTATGCCCCTCGTCGGCAGGCGCACCGTAAATATACTTCAGCCGCTTGCGGTTCTCCAACAGGTTGCGCACACGCGAAACAAGCACCTTACTGCTGAACGGCTTCGTTATGTAAGCGTCGGCGCCGCAGTCGTAACCTTCGGCGCGCTGGTCTTCAAACGCCTGCGAGGTCAACAGGATTACGGGCACATGGCTCGTAGCCGTGGACGACTTCACCTTGCGGCACATCTCAAGCCCGTTCATAACGGGCATCAGCACGTCGCACACAATCAAGTCGGGCACGCTCTTAAGCGCAATGTCCAACCCATCCTTGCCGTCGGCAGCCTGGCTGACGTCATAATCGGCCTCGAGCAGCGACGCTACATACTGCCTTACCTCAATGTTATCGTCTACGACAAGTACCAACTGGCGTGAAGCCGAATCAACATCGGCCGTCAGCCCAAGCTCTTCCGGCATCCGGTCAGCATCATCCGCAACAACATCTGCAGGCCCGTCATCCGCCTTTCCGCCATTGCCGGCTGTTCCACCGGCAGCCCCGGGCGCAACGCCGCCAGCCTTTTCAGCAGGACAAACACATGCGCTGACCGCCGTAGCATGCACGCCTACGGCTTCCAACGGCAGTTCAACCGTAAACTCAGAGCCCTGGCCTTCTACGCTGTCGACCGACACGCGCCCTCCGTGAAGCTCGGCAAACGCCTTAACGACGGCAAGCCCCACGCCGGTGCCGCCACTGCTGTTGTCCACACGGTAGAACTTATCGAATATCTTACGCAAGCTCTCCTTCGACATGCCTATGCCCGTATCGGCAACCCTCAGAACGGCCTTACCGCCGCTTGCGGCAACCGTCACAGTAACCGAACCGCCCTCGCGGTTATACTTCAAGGCGTTGCTTATCAGGTTGTAACAGATGCGTTCCACCTTATTATAATCCGCCTTGACGGTTATATCATCGCCTGCGTCAAGGTTGACGGTGACATCGTGCGTGGCGGCAAGCGGCTTAAAGTCTTCCACCCACAGCCTTACGCTGTCGCCGAGGTTGAACTCCGTCAAGTTAAGCGTCATCTTGCCGTCCTGTATCTTGCGCAGGTCGAGAATCTCGCCTACGAGCTTCAGCAGCATGGCGGCGTTTCGCCTTACCGTGCCGAGCATCTTCTTTTGCTGCGGAGTGATGTTGTCGTCGCCGAGGATACGCTCTACCGGGTCGGCTATCAGCGTCAAGGGCGTGCGCAGGTCGTGGCTTATGTCGGTGAAGAAAGCCAGCTTGGCGTCGGCCGCCTCGCGCTCAATGCGCCGCCTTACCAACGCCATGCGGTAGAAAGAGGCGAACACTATGACGACGAGCACTAATATGACGACGCTCAAAGTGAAATAAATCTTCTGGTGGCTGTACTGCGTAAAGAAGAAATCTATCCTGTCGTGCAGTTCCTCCAGCTGACCGCTCATGTGGGTGATTTCCTCCGCCTGCATGAGCATCGTCTCGGCGTTGTCCTTCGTTACGAGCGCCGCCTTCATGTAATTGTCGCGCTCGTAAGGTTTGCCTTCAAGTATGTTAAGCGCCAGTTGGATTACGAGGTCGCCGCGCGTAGGGTAGATGTACGACGCTTCGAGCACGCCGTCGCGCACCAAGCGGATGCCTCCGTCCTTGCCGGGCAGGGCGTCTATGCCTACGAACTTTATCTTATGCTCTATTCCCAACCGCTCCGCCGACTTCCATGCGCCGAGCGCCATACGGTCGTTATGGGCGAAAACATAATCAGGCCGCACTCCTTTGGCGAACATGGCGTCGGCCGCCTTGCGTCCGCTTTCCTGCAGCCAGTTGCCCCCTTCGCTCGCAACGAGCCTTATTCCGGGGTGCTTTGATATGGCGTCAACGAATCCCTTATGCCTCTCGATCGAGGGCGACGAGCCCTCCAATCCGCGTATCTCGGCCACAGTGCCGTGGCCTCCGAGCTTCGCGGCGACGTATTCTCCGATAGTGCGTCCTATCTTTTCATTGTCAGCCCCGATGAAAGCGGTGTAGTCGCCGGCGCCCGCCTTGCGGTCGAAACATATCACGGGAATGCCCTTGTCATGGGCTTTGGCTATCGGCCCGGTAACCGAATTCAGCTGGTTAGGCGCAACGACGAGTATGTCGACGCCGCCGGCTACGAAGCCGTTTATCTGCTCAGCCTGCTTCTCGTCTACGTCGTCGGCCGACGCGATGCGTACCTGTACGTTGTCGTGAACGTACATAGCGTCGCGCAACTCGTTGTTAAGTTTGTCGCGCCAGATGTCCTCGCTGCATTGCGAAACGCCTATAACATAAGTTTTCTTACCGTTGGAACAGGAGAAGAAACAAGCAGACAAGCAAACAAGAGACAAGCAGACGAGGAGATTTCTTTTAGCAAACGAGTGACGAGCAGACAAGCAGACAAGGAGATTTGACTTGTGGATTAACTCCATAAGCGTATGTTCCATACTGTTAAAAATGCTTGTTTTCATGGCAAATCTCCTTGTCTGCTTGTCTGCTCGTCACTCGTTTGCTAAAAGAAATCTCCTCGTCTGCTTGTCTCTTGTCTGCTCGTCTGCTAAAAGAAATCTCCTCGTCTGCTTGTCTGCTCGTCAACTTGTCTGCTTGTCAACTTGTCTGCTAAACGTCCAGCCGCCACACGCTGCCGTCCTTGGTGTCGTTCACCTCGAAGCCGGCGGCGGCCAGTTCGTCGCGTATGCGGTCGCTCGTGGCCCAGTCTTTGGCGGCTTTAGCCTTTGCGCGGAGGTCGAGCACCATGTCGACCACCTTGCCGAAAGCCTCCTCGCGCTCCTTGCTGCCGCCGGCGTCGGCCTCTTTCAGTCCGAGGATGTCGAAAGCGAAGAGGCGCATGGCGGCCGTAAGCTCTTCCAAGTCGGCGCCGGATATGGCGGCCTTATGGTCGAGTATTATATTAATAAGGTGGCAAGCCTCGAAGAGGTTGCTTATCACCACGGGTGTCTGCATGTCGTCGTTCATGGCGTCGTAACACTTCTGCCGAACGGCCGCAACAAACTCCTTAACCTGCGCGTCGCTTTCCTTCGCGGGCTTTATGCGCTTCAGGTCGGCCACGCCCGTAAGCAGTCGGGCAAGCCCCTTCTCGCTGGCCTGCAGGGCTTCGTCAGAGAAATCTACCGTGCCGCGGTAGTGGGCGGAGAGAATGAAGAAGCGTATCGTCATGGGCGAGTAGGCTTTCGAGAGCAGCGGATGCTCCCCTTTGAAGAACTGCTCGAGCGTGATGAAGTTGCCGAGGCTCTTGCCCATCTTCTGCCCGTTGATGGTTATCATGTTGTTGTGCATCCAGTATTTCACCATTTGGCTGCCCTGCGAGGCCACGGCCTGCGCTATCTCGCACTCGTGGTGGGGGAATACGAGGTCCATTCCGCCTCCGTGTATGTCGAAATGCCCGCCAAGATACTTCCTGCCCATTGCCGTACACTCACAGTGCCAGCCGGGGAATCCGTCGCTCCAGGGGCTGGGCCAGCGCATGATGTGCTCGGGCTGTGCCTTCTTCCACAGGGCGAAGTCGGCCTGGTTGCGCTTCTCCCCCACTCCGTCGAGCTGCCTGCTGGCGTCTTTCACGTCGTCGAGGTTGCGGCCCGAGAGTATTCCGTAATGGTATTCCGCATTGTATTTCGCCGTGTCGAAGTAAACGCTTCCGTTGCTCTCGTATGCGAAACCGTTGGCCAATATCTGCTTTACCAATTCCTCCTGCTCTATGATATGGCCCGTGGCGTGCGGCTCGATGCTCGGCGGCAGCACGTTCAAGGCGCTCATAGCGTCGTGGTAACGGTTGGTGTAATACTGGGCTATCTCCATCGGCTCGAGCTGTTCGAGGCGCGCCTTCTTCTCTATCTTGTCCTCGCCTTCGTCGGCGTCGTGTTCAAGATGGCCCACGTCGGTGATGTTGCGCACGTACCTTACCTTATAGCCGAGATGCCGTAGGTAGCGGAAAAGCACGTCGAACGTAATGGCCGGGCGCGCGTGTCCGAGGTGCGGATCGCCGTAGACGGTGGGTCCGCATACGTACATGCCGACGTTGGGGGCATGCAACGGTTCGAAGCGTTCCTTGCTTCGTGTGAGCGTATTGTAAATCAAGAAATTCTGTTCCATAGTCTTTCACTTTTCGTTCAAATTGCAAAGTTAGTGCAAGTCGAGCGAAATGCAAAATAAAAGTGAGAGAAACGAACTTTTATTTTCATTTCCGAGACGCAGCCTAACTTATCTAAAGTTAGTGCAAGTCGAGCGAATTGTCAAATCGCCGTAAGGCAAATGCAAAATAAAAGTGAGAGAAACGAACTTTTATTTTCATTTCATATAAAACCATATCACATTAAAATACCGAATAATCAATAAGGTAAGCACCCAACATTCAGCAAGGCGTTCGGTAACCAGTCATTCCGGGCTGAGACCCGGAATCCATGAAACATCCTATCTGATTACAACGTGGTTGCATACTGGATTCCGGGTCTCAGCCCGGAATGACTGGTTACCGAACGCCTTGCTGAATGTAGGATGCTTATCGGATTAACAATAATGAACGCATTGCATAACACTGGATAAAAAACAAATCGGCGTCAGCGTTTCAACGTATCAATATTTACAGTCGCCCAAAAGGTGGCCTTTCGCCGTACGAAAGGCCACCTTTTGCACTCCCAAACACGGCTTTTTGCAAAGCCAAAAGCCATGTTTTGCAATACGTTTGGTAACATGCTAATAATCAAGCCATTACAAACAAGGCAAAAATCAATGCCATGCATGCGCGGCAAAGTAGGTAAACACCATACACTGAACATTTCAGTAATACGTGTTTTAATATCAGTAAAATATATATTTACTTATTATAAAATATGTATTAACTTTGTCAACGGATAAAGTAAGAATTTCTTCATACTTCATAATGACATGAGTTTAGGTTGATAAATGGGAGAAACGGAAGCCGTCCACAACTGTGGCGAGCTTCCGTTTCATTTGTCCACGGCATTCACGGGCGGCCTCCGGCGATGTCACTTATAATTTACGACGACCGTAATCTTGGCCTCGCCGTAGGCCACGCCGTCCCTTTGGCGTCCGTAAGGCGTTGAGCAACGTATCATGTAAATGCGGTTTTGCTTTGCCTTACGCACGGTCAATACGAGTGTGCAACCGTCTTCCGTATAATTCTCGGTAAAGTCACCCGTCTTCGCGCATCTCTTAAACGCCGAAATAAACTTGCCTACGTCGGCGTTTTCAACCTCGAGCACGTTGACGACTTTCCTTACATTGCGTGTGCGAGGGTCGCGCTCCACGGCCGATGTAAACCGGCTCGAACCCCTCGACGAAAAATCGTCAACCATCCAGTCTATGACGTTTTGAGCCGCCGCACCGGCTGCAATGCCGGCCAACAAAACAATCGTTAAAACAATCCTGCGTATCATAAAAATCTCAATTTCATTCGTTCAACATCTCTTCTACATGCCTGCGCATATCTGCGTCGCCGATGCCGTCGAGCACGTCTTGTTCGGCGCTTTTAATAAAACCGGCCGTCCCGAGCTGGCGCTCCATGCGCCCGGCCTCGTCGAGCGCTTCCTCTATGTCGCCGCGTATCAGCCTGAGGTCGTCTATACGGCGGCCGTTCTCTATGACATAGCTGCCCCCGTAGGCGCGCGCCAGCATGCTTTCCTCGCGGTAGTCGGCGTAAAGCGTGACTCCGAGGATAAGCGCCAGGGCTGCCGCCGAAACACAAACCGAGCGGCGGAAAACGGCCGCCATATCCTTGCCGCTCTTGCGGCCGGCGTCCATAGAGCCGAAGGCGGCAAACAACGGGCGGTAGCGGCGCAGGCCCGGAGGCAGGTCGCTACGGCTCATCAGGCGGTAAAGCCACTTCTCTTCGGCAAGCGTCGTCGAGCCGTCAAAGAACTTACTTACGAGCCTTTCGGCACGTTCAACATCCTTATGTCTCATCGTCGAATCCGTTAATAAAATGTTTTCTCACCGCCATGCGCGCACGGCTGACCATCTTGCGCACGGCCGCCTCGCTTCCGCCCGTAAGCCGTGCTATCTCCGAATAGTCCATCCCGTCGATATGGCGCAGGCGCAACACTATCTGCTGGGCGGCAGGCAGCGAGTCGATAAAAGCCATCATGCCGTTGAACAACGCGTATTCGGCCTCGTCGGCGACCGACACAGGCAGCACCACACTGTCTACACTGACCGTTGGCCGGCGGCGGCGCAGGCGGTCGACGCACAGGTTGCGCACAAGCACTTTAGCCAAAGGGGCTAACGGGGAACGCAGCGAGGCCGCCATGCCCCACAGCTTAAGCAGCGCCTCCTGCACGGCGTCCTCGGCGTCGTCGGCATCGCCGAGCATGCCTCGGGCCGTCTGCAGCAGCATCGGGCGCGCAGCCTCAACCTCCCGTTCAAAGTCCCCTGCGGTCATATATCAGAATTTGTTCAGTTTCCTCATGTCTATCTTGGCCGGCCCCGTACAATTAAACCGCGTCTTATCAGCCGTGCCCTCAGCCCTTATCTCAGTCGGGCCGGAGGCGTTTACAGTGAATTTCTCGCAGTCGACGGTAAGCAGCTGCTTGCAGTCTCCTTTACTTTCTATCGAAAGGTCCTTACCTTTGAATGAGCCTACGACCCTGCTTACGCCATTTACGTTCATATTGAGTTCGGGCGCCTCGACGTCAACGACGTAGTTGACATGACCGAAAACCGACATAAGCACTTGCTCAGCAAAGATTGAACCGTTAAACTTAGACGTTCCATTGTTCTTCAAATCAAAAGCGCCTGACACGCTGAAATCGGACACTAATTCCATATTTCCCTTATTTTCCAACGCTACCGTTCCGGCGTTAAAGTCTCCGCCGCCCTTAAACACGCCTTTGTTTTCAATCCGAAGGCCGGAGCATTCAACATTGCCCAACGACAAGTCCAACTGGCCTTTGTTGAAGATCGCAAGGTCGGCAACGGCCATATTGCCGGTGGAGAGCGTCAGCGCGCCTTTATTCTCGATAACGTCCAACGTCGGGGCGGTGACATACAGCACCATCGGCCACACCACAATGCAGTCGCCGAACTGCTTCAGCCGCTCCGGATCGTTCAATACCGTGCGCCCTCCGGTCTCCTCCGTCACCGAGACTTTCGGTATTTCGTCGAACTCCTTCTTGCTCATGCCCATCTTCTTTCTCAAATCCTTCATCTTGACGCACAGCATTCCGTCTTTAACCTTAACGTCGTTCTGCTCGAACATCTCGGCAGGCCCTTCGGCCACGACCGCAAAACCGCCGCCCTGAGTGAAGCGGATTACAACCGGGCCTTCAACCTTCAGGCCGTGGAATCCGGCCAAGTCGAGCGTGCGCCGCTCAACAGACGAGGCGTATTCAACGCCGCCGTCCACACTATCTGCAACCGGGCAGGCCGCGCTGTCGGCCAATCCGCTGCAAGTTACGCCGTCAGCCGTCAGCGACAACAGCGCAAGCACGGCCGTAAAAGCAAATTTCTTAGTACCCATAACATTGTGTTTTTAAATTGTTTCCGTTTGCTTATATTACGCAAAACCATGCCGTTTGTGACATCGGCGGACGTGTTTTTTCATGAAATTTAGGCAAACCGGCCGCCTGAAGAGCCACCGCTACGTAACCTACTGACATTCAACGCATTGTAAAAGGCCGCCTTTTAGCGTGTAAAAGACGGCCTTTCGGCGTGCGATATGCGGCCTTTTACAATGCAAAAGACCGCATATCGGAAAACAATATGTATTAAGCCGGCGTGCGGCACGCCTCCGCTCAGGCATCCTTCTGCCTCGTACCCATGCGCGCCTCGACCACGTTGATAACGTAATCGCCGAGCTTCTCGCACTCCGAAACGATGTCCATGTACATCGTTCCGATGGCGTAGGTGTACTCGTGGGCGTTCACGTCGTTGATGTTCTGGCTGCGCAGCTGGTCGCGGTAGTTGTTTATCTCGTTCTCGATGTTGAACGAGCGGTTCACGTCGAGCCTGTCCTTGCGGCCCGAGAGCATCACGTTCATCTGCGTAAGGCTGTCGTCCGTAAGCTCGAACATCTGGTGCAGGTGCTCGTACTGGCGCTCGTTGAAGTCCTCCTTGCCCTTCACCTTGCGGTTTATCGTGCGCGCTATGTTGTAGCAGCTGTCGCCGATGCTCTCTATCTCGGATATTTCGCGCAGCATAGCGCGTATCTTGGCCTTGGTCTCGTCGCTAAGGTGCGCGTCGCTTACCTTGTCGAGATACTTGGCAATCTCTATCTCCATGTTGTCGCTGATGCCCTCGTACTTCTCCACGCGGCTGAACAGTTTGTTGAAATCGGCGTCGTTCTTGGTGTTAAGCAGCTCGCGCACGAAGCCGAACATCCTCTGCGTCCTCTCGGCGAAGAGCTGTATCTCCTTCTGCGCCTCGAGCACGGAGAGCTCGGGAGTCTTCATTATCGTGTCGCCGCCGATGTAGCGCAGGCGGAACTCGTCCTCGCCCTCCTTCGTCTTGGGCTTGATGAGATAGCAGACGGTTTTCTCTATCTGCGGTATGAACCATATCAGTATGGCCGTGTTGCAGACGTTGAACGCCGTGTGGAAGGCGGCCAGCACTACCGACAGCAGCGCCGGATCGATGGTCTTACTATCAGGGTCGTAGCCAACGAGCGAGCAAACCGTGTTGACGAAAGGATAAAACAAGCACAGCACCCACAGCACTCCGAACACGTTGAACACCAAGTGGGCCAGCGCCGCGCGCCGCGCCTGGGTGTTCGCCCCGAGGGCTGCGAGGTTGGCCGTAGCCGTAGTTCCGATGTTCTCTCCCAACACAAGGGCGATGCCGAGGTATATGGGCAGCACGCCGCTCGAGCAAAGCATCATCGTAATGGCCATGAGCGCGGCCGACGACTGCAGGATGCACGTAAGCACGGTGCCGATTAACAGGAACACGATTATCGTGACATAGCTGCCCGTATCGAACGAACTGAAGAAGTCGATCAAGTCCTGGTTGTGGCCAAGATCCATCTCGTTGCCAGTCTGGCTGAGCAAAGCGAGCGAGAAAAACATGAACGCTATGCCGAAAAGGAAGTCGCCAACGTAGCGGTGGCGGCGCGTGTAGATTAGCAGGATGCCGGCAATAAAGGCGGGGAATACGGCGTCCATGAAGTTAAACGAAAAGCCCAAGCTCATTATCCAGGCGGTCAGCGTGGTGCCGATGTTGGCACCCATGATGACGGATATGGCTTGGGCGAGCGTCAAGAGTCCGGCGTTGACGAACGAGACGGTCATCACCGTTGTGGCCGACGACGACTGGACGGCCGAAGTTACGAACATACCGGTGAACATACCGGTAAGCCTGTTTTTGGTCATCGTGCCGAGAATGTGGCGCAACTGCGAGCCTGCCATCTTCTGCAAAGCCTCGCTCATCACCTTCATTCCGTAGATGAGAAGGGCCAATGACCCGATAATCTTAAAAAAAATCCAAATCGACATATTTTAAATTAATTTGATGTCGGACATTGTGCAGTGTCGAAAAAACGGAGTATCTTTACAATCGTGAAATCTAAAACTGCATGAAAAATGAAACAAATGATACAAATACGTTGCAAAAATAATAAAAAAACGCAAAACGTCCCAATAGGAAGCACTCTTTCTGAGATTTTTCGTGAATTAAACTTAAATATGGACTACGGTCCCCTTAGCGCAAAAGTGAACAACAAGGTTGAGGGCCTTCACTTCCGCGTCTACCACGACAAGGACATCGAGTATCTCGACATAACGTCGCCGTCGGGCGCCCGCGCCTACACGCGCACCCTATTCTTCGTGCTCTGCAAGGCCGTGCACGACCTGTGGCCGGGGGCCGACGTGATTATCGACATACCCGTATCCAACGGCTACTACTGCAACATCGACATCGGCCGGCCCATTACCCAGTACGACGCCGACGTGGTGCGCCGGCGCATGCAGCAGATAATCGACGCGGCACTGCCTATCCGCCGCCACGAGAGTCCTACCGAAGACGTTATCAAGATGTTCACCGAAATGGGGCTTACTTCGAAGGTCAAGCTGCTGAAAAGCGTCGGGCGGCTGTACACCACCTATTATGAAATAGACGGATACAAGGACTATTACTACGGCACGTTGCTCACAAACACGAAACAACTCTACCTGTTCGGCCTCGAAAAGTATTACGACGGCATGCTGCTGCGCATCCCCTCGCGCGCCGACCCGTCGCGCTTGGGCGACTTCGTAAGGCAGGACAAGATGTTCGACATATTCAAGGAGCACCACCGCTGGCAGCACATACTCGGCATATCTACCGTGGGCGACTTCAACGAAGCCGTGCACCAGGGCATGTCGACGGAGCTTATCAACGTGTCGGAGGCGCTCCAGGAGAAGAAAATCTCGCAGATAGCCGACATGATTTCGACGCGCCGCGGCGTGAAGGTGGTGCTAATCTCTGGCCCTTCGTCGAGCGGAAAGACCACCTTCTGCAAACGCCTGTCAATACAGCTGCTCGCCTGCGGCATCAAGCCCGTGCAGATTTCGCTCGACGACTACTTCGTCCACCGCGAGGATACGCCTAAGGACGAGCACGGCGAATACGACTACGAGAGCCTTTACGCATTGGACATTCCGCTGCTGAACGACCAGCTCAACGCCCTGTTCCGCGGCGAGGAGGTGGAGCTTCCGCGGTATAACTTCCAGACGGGGCGCAGCGAGAAGAGCGGCCGCAGGCTGAAACTGAACGACGACAACGTACTCGTAGTAGAGGGAATCCACGCCCTCAACCCCGAGCTTACCGCCCAAATACCCGAAGAACAGAAGTTCCGCGTCTACGCGTCGGCGCTCACAACGATACTGTTAGACACGCACAACTACATCCCGACGACGGACAACCGACTGCTGCGGCGCATCATACGCGACTACAAGTACCGCGGAGTAAGCGCCCAGGAGACCATCAAACGCTGGCCCAGCGTGCGCGCCGGGGAAAACAAATGGATATTCCCCTACCAGGAAAACGCCGACGTAATGTTCAACACAGCCATGCTCTTCGAACTTGCCGTCATAAAGAACCAAGCCGAACCACTGCTCGAACTCGTACCCGAAAACGCAGAAGAACACTCCGAGGCATACCGGCTGCTGAAGTTCCTGAAGTACATCGCCCCGATACCCAACCGCCAGCTGCCGCCTACGTCGTTGCTGCGCGAGTTCCTCGGAGGCAGCTCTTTCAAGTATTGAAAAACCGTCTCAGCAATCAACATAATCACACATCCTCTTCTAAGCAGTCGTTTTGTAATTGAAAATCGCCATAAGGCAACGACAATTACAAACAGATTTCTTAGAAGAGAATGAAGCTATTGGGCTGATTGCAGATATTCATATATAAACATATAAAAATGAATATCCGACAAAGGCTTAACGGCTCATTATACCTTAGGCGCAATATCGTTGTGGTAAATACACTTTATTAGAAACAACGTGGTTAAAAACGAGAATTTCATACATTTTACCTCGTTTATTTTGCACATTCCAAATTAATTGTATATTTTTGCAATCGCATAACCCGGCGATTCCGGAACTAATTCGACAAAATATCCATTTGTTTAATTTAAATAATCATTTATGAAAAAATTTACTCTTAAATCCTACACACGAACTTTAACCTGCCTCACGGCAATGTTGTCTTTGGCTATGGCCACAAACGTTTCCGCCCAACAATTCCGCGTACTTGAAGACATCACCGACTCAGACGGTAACGGATATAAAATATGGGGACAATCAATCTCGCCCAACCACAAGTACGTGGCAGGCTTAGCTACCAGCAAGACCGACGGAAAGACGGGATGCTTCGTGTACGACCTTGAGACGGGCGAATCCGCCGTGCTGCCCGGCCCAGGCGACTTGGGAGGAGACATCCGCGGCGTCAACGACAACGGCGTGGCAGCAGGATGCAACCCCAACGCCCTGCTGCTCTCGATTGACGGAACGAAGACCGACTTGGAAACACCGGAGAACTACGAATCGGCCGCATGGGACTTGGACGACACAGGCAACACCGCGGTAGGCAGCTATTGGAGCATCATCGACTACACTGAGCATGCTTGTATATGGAAAGACGGAAAGATGGTGAAACTGCCAGAGCCTACAAGCGAAGAAATGGGATTCAATGTGTGGGGCACGTCGGCCAACTACTGCAGCGGAGACGCATCCGTGATAGTAGGCTACATCACGGACGACCTTGTAACGAGGCCGTTCATAATGTGGACGCTGCAGGACGACGGAACATACAAGCTCAACACGACTATATGTAAGGAGTATTTCGGGAAATACACGGACGACATGAGTAAGCCTTACGTGATGTTCTACCCGTCAAACGTAAGCCGCAACGGCAGATACGTGTCACTGACAGTAGCAAGGGACGGCTCGGAATGCCGCATGGCACGGTATGACATAACCACCGGAGAGATTGAAGAATACGTGGCCGACGGTTCGGGTACGATTACCGCAGGCATGGGCTCGGAGAGCCTCGCAGCAGCCAACGACGGGACAATCGCCGGAAACCTGATGTCAAGCAACCAACTCGTGCCGTATGGCAGGTGCGCATGCTTATGGCTGCCCAGCGCCGCCGAGCCGGTACAACTCTCAAGCGCTTACAGCGAATATCAGGAATTGGCTGTTTATGACGAAATAGGCTACAACCGCCTTTACGACATAACGCCCGACGGCAAAATGGGTCTCGGCCTCGCTTACGACGAAATGTATGATTACGCCACTTACGTAATAGACCTCGAAAACATAACTTCGAGCATAGACAAAGTGCAAGCAGGTGAACAGGACGACAGCGAAACCGAGCGGTACACGATAGACGGAACAAAGATAAGCGCTCCTGTAAAAGGACTCAATATCGTGAAAAAGGCTGACGGAACCGTCGTTAAGGTAATGGTCAAATAACATACGCTACATACAGGTAAAGCCGTTGCCCCTCCCGAAACGCACAATGCTGAAAGCATGCGGGGAGGGCAAGGCTTACCTTAATTAAATAACATACAACTAAAAAATTTATGACTATGGTACATTTTTACTGTAACATTTCAAAGTGCCGCAGCTTGTTAGTAGCGGCGCTAACGGGTGTCGGCATGCTGACAGCATCCGCGCAAAGCATCAATATCGTCAGCGAACTTACCGGTGAGGACGGCACAGCCTACGACGGCATAATGTCGCAAACCATATCCCCCAACCATAAATACATCGCCGGAACCGTGACAAACATCGCTGAGTTCAAAAACGGCATATTCATTTATGACATGGAAACAGGCGATTATGTCATCCAAGGCGACGTCAACCCGTTAGGCAGCAAGCTGTTCACCGTAACCGACGAGGGATTGGCAGTGGGCTACAACGGCGACTCGCCCGAGGGTTTCTCGGTTACAGCCCAAACCATGTCGATAGACGGCACCACGACAAAGCTCGAAACACCGGAAGAAAGCAACTCATACGCATGCGGCATTACGGATGACGGCAAAATACTCGTAGGTTACTATGCAAGCACAATGGATTACGTCAACCATGCGTGCATCTGGAAAGACGGCAAGCTCGAGACACTGCCAACACTGACCGAAGAAGAGACCGGCACAAGCATAACAGGCTCTGAAGCCAACTTCGTCAGCGGCGACGGCTCCGTGATAGCAGGCTCTTTGCTCGACGGCGACAATACCGAGCTATTCGCCCTTTGGCGCTTGCAGGACGACGGAAGCTACGAATGCGAGCTTATAGGCAACAAATATTACAGCCGCGACGGCACCGACCCCGAACGTCCTTACAAGCAGTTCCAGATAGCCGGACTCAGCCACAACGGCAAATACGCAGCCTTAAAACTTGGAGTGAAGGAATTACAACACGCCGCACGTTACGACGTGGAAGCCGGCACGTTTGAGGAGTGCATGCACGAGGAAAGCGGCGAACTGACCGATGCCGGAGCAATTGACGCGGTTTCAATAGCCGACGACGGTACGCTGTTGGGCAACTGCGTGACAAGCGCCGGTTGGGTGAACAAGCCCTGCATTTGGAAAGCCGGAGAAAAAACGCCCCAGCTAATCTCGACAATCTGCCCGGACTTGGAACAATTGGCAGCTTTCGACGCGACCGGATTCAATTTCGCCATGTGCATAACCCCCGACGGACGTTACGTAACGGGATATTCAGACGACAGTAACAAGCAAGCCGCCATGATGAACATGAACACGGCTTACGTAATCGACCTTTACGGGACGACCGTGGGAATCAGCAACCATGTGGCAGACGGTGTTGTAAACGGAGAAGAGGCACGCTATACCATAGACGGCACACGGGTAAACGCCCCCGTAAAGGGCTTGAACATCGTGAAAAAGGCCGACGGCAAGACCGTTAAGGTAATGGTGAAATAAGCACGCATGCGGCTTATTTGGCCAATAAGCCGGGCACGGCTTACGCCCGGCGCGTAACATCTTGATAATCAGCAATATTGTAAAAGGCCGCCTTTTAGTTCGTAAAAGGTGGCCTTTTAGCGTGCAATAGGCAACCTTTTAGGACGCAAAAGGCCGCCTTCCGCAAATCCGACGACACGCCCACCGCACATACAGGCAGGCGTCCGACGCCTGAACCGACGTAAAAACACCGTAACTGCCTGCATGAGCTGAAGGGCAAGCCATACGCATTAACGACACGGCCGCCGAATGACAATCAGGCACGTAAAGACGAGAACAAACATCAAATGATAAAAAATTAAGGGAATAATTTGTATTTTATAAAAATAATGTTTATTTTTGCAAACGCTAAAATTACGAAGCGTGCCGGCGGGAACGCTTAACATCAAAAACAGTTACATATATTTAACTTAAATGCTTATGAAAAGATTTACTTCTTGCAGAAACATCTCAAATTGCCGCAGTTTACTGGCAGTAGCCTGCCTCGGCGCAAGTCTCACGGCTTCGGCACAAGAGATAAACATTTTGGAAAACCTTACCGACGCCGAAGGAACGATGTACATACCTATATCCCAGGCCATATCGTCCAACTACAAGTATGTGGCCGGACCGGCAATGAATATCATGGAGGGTTCTTACGGCATGTTCGTAATGGACCTTGAGAGCGGCAATTACGTGGTTGAACCGGCCGTAGACTATTACGGAGCCGACATCCGCGCCGTTACCGACGACGGAGTGGCGATAGGATACAACGGGCCGGGACTTACGTTCGCAATCGACGGAACCACAAAGGAGCTGACTACGCCCAACCCCGGAACGACATACGGCAGGGACGTGACCGACGACGGCAAACTGATAGTAGGCTGCTACACTGACGAAACGGGATACAATTCGCACGCATGCATCTGGAAAGACGGCGAATACGAGCCTCTGCCTGAGCCTACGGACGAAGAAGCCGGACTCGAGGTAAACGGCACTTCGGCCTACTACGTATCTGGCGACGGCTCAATCATAGTAGGTTACGTAGTCGACAACTTCAGCACCAACCCCGTAGTGCTTTGGCGCTTGCAAGACGACGGCAGCTATAAGCTCGACCTGCTCTACAAGGATTACTTCCAGTCTTCGCCTGAAGACAGCGAGCACCAATACTGGCTGTTCGCGCCATCAGGCATCAGCCGCAACGGCAAATACCTCGCCTTGAACGTAGGCCGCATAGACACTGAGGAGCGCATGGCACGCTACAACCTTGAGACAGGCGAACTCGAAGAGTTCATCGCAGACGGCAACGGCGACATACCGGCAGGCAATACCACCACCAGCTCTGCCATAGCCGACGACGGAACGATAGTAGGATGGATGCTCACCGGCGAATGGATGATGCAAGTAAGGAGCGGAGCCATCTGGCGTAACGGCGAGACACAGGTAGACCTTTTAGCCAACCTTTACCCGGAAATACCGGAAATTGCCGGATACGACGCCGTGGGCTTCACCACCGTTTGCGACATCACGCCCAACGGCAAGTATCTCACAGGCTTCGCAATGAACGAAAATTACTATTACGAAAGTTTCGTCATCAACCTCTCTGACGACCCAACGGGCATAAATGAAGTGGCCAACGCCACCGACGACGCTGCCGAGACGGCGCGCTACACAATCGACGGCAAGCGCATAACGGCACCCGTTAAGGGCCTCAATATCATAAAGAAGGCAGACGGCTCTGTCGTAAAGGTAATGGTGAAATAAGCCGCACGGGGCTTATCCGGCCGACAAGCCGGACACGGCTTACGCCCAGCGCGTAACATCTTGATAATCAGCAATATTGTAAAAGGCCGCCTTTTAGTTCGTAAAAGGTGGCCTTTTAGCGTGCAATAGGCAACCTTTTAGGACGCGAAAGACTGCCTTTTAGCGTATAAAAGACAATCTTTTTGCGTGAAAGGAGCCGAAGCCTACATGTGTTCAGGATAAGAAACGTTCAATAAGATTGTTATTTCATTGATATGAATATCCGCATCTTTTATCAATTATTCCTTAATTTCTTACAACTGATTCGTGCAAGTCCAACGGCCGATACGGGTTAAAATCCTTTTTTTTGAAAACTTATTAAAAAACATTTTGATATTTCAATAATCTTTCCGAACTTTGCAAAATGCAACGACGACAACCCTCCGGCATGCCGCAACACAGCATGACGGTTGGCAAAATGCCATGTTGCAGGATGAAAAGCATGAACTAATAATCTAAAGCTAAAAATACTTTGATTTATGGCAGAAGAATTGGAAGTAAAGCAATTAGACGATGTCGTAGTGCGTTTCTCGGGCGACTCGGGCGACGGGATGCAGCTGGCGGGAAACATCTTCTCGACAGTATCGGCTACGGTAGGTAACGGTATCTCGACGTTCCCCGACTATCCGGCAGACATCCGCGCCCCGCAAGGCTCGCTTACGGGCGTGTCGGGATTCCAGGTACACATCGCAAGCGGCCGCGCCTACACGCCAGGCGACCAGTGCGACGTGCTCGTGGCCATGAACGCCGCAGCGCTCAAGACGCAGTACAAGTTCGCCAAGCCGCAGGCCACGATCATCATCGACACCGACAGCTTCGGGCCGAAAGACCTTGAAAGGGCCGAGTTCAAGACACAAGACTATCTCGAAGAGATGGGCATCGACCCCGACCGCGTGGTTGCCTGCCCTATTACGCAGATGGTGAAAGACTGCCTTGCCGGCAGCGGCATGGACAACAAGGCCGTGCTGAAGTGCCGCAACATGTTCGCACTCGGCATAGTGTGCTGGCTGTTCAACCGCGACATTAAATATGTCGAAGCCTTCCTGCGCGAGAAATTCGACAAGAAACCGGCCGTGGCCGAGAACAACATCAAGGTGGTAAACGCCGGATACGACTACGGACACAACGTGCACGCCAGCGTGCCGGCAACGTACCGCATCGAGTCGAAGAACAAGGTGAAGGGCCGCTACATGGACATCACCGGCAACAAGGCCACAGCCTACGGCCTGATAGCCGCAGCCGAGAAGGCCGGTCTGAAACTTTATTTGGGTTCTTACCCCATCACTCCTGCCACGGACATACTGCACGAGCTGGCCAAGCACAAGTCGCTCGGCGTGGTGACGGTGCAGTGCGAAGACGAAATTTCAGGCTGCGCAAGCGCCATCGGCGCGTCGTTCGCCGGAGCGCTGGCCGCGACGTCGACCTCGGGCCCCGGCATCTGCCTTAAGTCGGAAGCCATGAACTTGGCCGTAATCGACGAACTTCCGCTCGTAGTCATCGACGTACAGCGCGGCGGCCCGTCTACCGGCCTGCCCACGAAGAGCGAGCAGACCGACCTGCTGCAGGCCCTCTTCGGGCGCAACGGCGAGTCGCCCATGCCGGTGATAGCAGCGACAAGCCCCACGAACTGCTTCGACGCGGTATACGCCGCGGCAAAAATCGCCCTCGAGCACCTTACACCCGTAGTGCTGCTTACCGACGCCTTCGTGGCCAACGGCTCAGCCGCGTGGAAGCTGCCGAACATCGACGAGCTGCCGGAGATACGCCCACACTACGTAACTCCAGAGCTGAAAGGCCACTACACGCCTTACCTGCGCGACGCGGAAACGGGCGTGCGCTACTGGGCCGTACCCGGACAAGAGGGATACGAGCACATATTGGGCGGATTAGAGAAAGACGGCCGCACGGGAGCAATATCCACAGACCCGGAAAACCACGACAAGATGTGCCACCTGCGCGCGTTGAAAGTGTTCAAGATACCCGTTCCAGACATTGAGGTAATGGGCGACGCCGACGATGCCGACCTGCTAATCGTAGGCTTCGGCGGCACGTTCGGCCACTTGTATTCCGCAATGTCGGCAATGAGGGAGATGGGCCATAAGGTTGCGTTGGCGCACTTCAGCTACATCAACCCACTGCCTAAGAACACCGCCCATGTGCTGACTAAATATAAAAAGGTGGTCGTCGCCGAGCAGAACCTCGGCCAGTTCGCCGGCTACCTGCGCATGAAGGTGGACAACTTCAACCCGTACCAGTTCAACCAAGTTAAGGGCCAGCCCTTCGTAGTGGCCGAACTCGTAAAGGCGTTCACTAAGATAATTAAGAGTTAAGAGTTAAATCAGGAGTAAAGGAGAATAGGAGTAAAGGAGTAAGTAGAAATGCATTTAAGGCTTTAACGAGGTGCATTTGCCGTATTTGCTGCATTAGTCTCATAAAATCCGGCAGGCAACAGGAGCACGGTCTACGAATCCCTTAACCACCTTATTATCCCAATCTCCTTAAAATACATAAGCAATGAGTTACACCGCTCAAGACTATAAGAAGGGACAACCACGCTGGTGTCCCGGTTGCGGAGACCACTTCTTCCTGGCTTCGCTCCACAAGGCGATGGCGGAAATAGGCGTGCCGCCCTACCAGACAGCCGTAATTTCAGGCATAGGCTGCTCGAGCCGCCTGCCGTATTACGTCAGCACATACGCCATGCAGACAATCCACGGACGCGCGGCGGCCATAGCCACCGGCGCTAAAGTGGCAAACCCCGACCTCACGATATGGCAGATAAGCGGCGACGGCGACGGCCTCGCCATCGGCGGAAACCACTTCATCCATGCCATGCGCCGCAACATCGACATCAACATGATCTTGCTCAACAACCGCATCTACGGCTTGACGAAAGGCCAATATTCGCCTACGTCGCCGCGTGGGTTCGTAAGCAAGTCGTCGCCTTACGGCACGGTTGAGGACCCGTTCCTGCCTGCCGAACTGTGTTTCGGCGCAAGGGGCCACTTCTTCGCGCGCGCCGTAGCCACTGACGCAGAAGGAACGGTCGACATTCTGAAGGCCGCCTACAACCACAAGGGGGCTTCGGTGTGCGAGATTCTGCAGAATTGCGTAATCTTCAACAACGGCTGCTACGACCCGATATACAAGAAGGAAGGCCGCGCGAAGAACGCCATCTACGTGCGCCACGGCCAACCTCTGCTGTTCGGCGAGAACAACGAGTACGGCCTTATGCAGGAAGGCTTCGGCCTTAAGGTGGTGAAGCTCGGCGAGAACGGCATCACGGAGAAGGACATACTCGTACACGACGCGCACTGCATGGATAACACCCTGCAGCTGAAACTCGCCATGATGGACAACGAGCACGGCTTCCCCGTAGCGTTGGGCGTCATCCGCGACGTAGAAGCCCCGACATACGAGACTGCCGTACACGAACAGATAGAGGAAGTGAAGACAAAGAAGAAATACCACAACTTCACCGAACTGCTCGAGACTAACGACACTTGGGAAGTAAAATAACGTCTTGCCAAGCACAAATACAAAGAGGGTTGCGCCATGTTTACGATGGCGCAATCCTCTTTTTTATTGCAAAATAATCATAACAAACCCACCGAATATACAATTAAATTAGTAACTTCGCACATAAACAACAAATCCCTCACATTTAAAGTATCTAAGGACTATGAAAGAGAAAAAGAAGAATAAGAGGCTGACAAAAAACAAACTGGCCGAGATGCTGCAAGACCTGTTCATGCGCAACGCGGACAAGACGCTCAGCTTCAAGCAGATATTCAAGGAGCTTCGCCTTACCACACACCCGGCGAAGATGCTTGCCGTGGATGTAATGGAGGAAATGGCGTGGGACGACTTCCTGAGCAAGACAAGCGAGAACTCGTACAAACTGAACATGAAAGGGCAGGTGCAGGAGGGCCGCTTCATACGCAAGCCCAACGGAAAGAACAGCTTCGAGCCCGACGACGGCGGCAAACCGGTGTTCGTCGCCGAACGAAACTCGAAGTCGGCGCTGACGGGCGACCGCGTGCGCGTCACCTTCATGGCGCGCCGGCACAACCACATAAAGGAAGCGATGGTGACCGAAATACTCGAGCGCGCCCGCGACCAGTTCGTAGGCAAGCTGAGAGTTGAGCGCGACTTCGCCTTCCTCGTGCCCGACGGAGGCGTGTTCGCCAACAACATCATCATACCCAAAAACAAACTGAAGGGCGGCAAGACGGGCGAAAAGGCCGTGGTGAAGGTGACCCGCTGGCCCGACGACGAGAACAAGAACATCATAGGCGAAGTGGCCGACGTGCTCGGCGAACAGGGCGACAACGACGTTGAGATGAACTCGATACTCGCCCAATACGGCCTGCCCTACAAGTACCCGAAGCGCGTGGAGGAAGCCGCCGACAAGATAACGGGCGAGATCACCGCCGAGGACTACAAGGAGCGCGAGGACTTCCGCGGCGTTACTACGTTCACTATAGACCCGAAGGACGCTAAGGACTTCGACGACGCGCTCTCCATACGCAAGCTCGGCGACAAGCTGTGGGAGGTCGGCGTACACATAGCCGACGTGTCGCACTACGTCACTGAAGGCTCCGCCATAGACAAGGAAGCGCAGAAGCGCGCCACGAGCGTCTACTTGGTAGACCGCACGATACCGATGCTGCCCGAGCGGTTGTGCAACTTCGTGTGCTCGCTGCGCCCCGACGAAGAGAAGCTGACGTACAGCGCCGTGTTCAACATGGACGGCAACGGCGAGGTGAAAGCCTGGCGCTTGGTACACACGGTGATAAAAAGCAACCGCCGGTTCGCCTACGAAGAGGTGCAGCAGATACTCGAGGACAACGGCGTAGTAGACGGAACGGGCGAGCCCGCGCCGCCGGCAGGCCCCGAAGGGTACAAGGGCGAGTACGCCGAAGAGCTGGTTACGCTCGACATGCTGGCCAAGAAGCTGCGCGCGGCGAGGTTCAGGAACGGCGCGGTAAAGTTCGACCGCGAGGAGATGCGCTTTGAGACCGACGAGAAGGGCAAGCCCATACGCTGCTACTTCAAGAAGTCGAAAGACGCCAACAAACTGATAGAGGAGTTCATGCTCCTGGCCAACCGCAGCGTTGCCGAGAGCGTAGGAAAGGTTAAGAAAGGGCAAAAGGCCAAGACGCTGCCCTACCGAATACACGACCAGCCCGACCCCGCGAAACTCGAAACGCTCAGGGAATTCATCGTAAGGTTCGGCTACAAGCTGAAGACCGGCGGCACTAAGGGCGAGACGGCGCGCAGCCTCAACAAGCTGATGGACGACTGCAACGGCCGCAAGGAGCAGAAACTGATAGAGAGCGTGGCGCTCCGCGCGATGATGAAAGCAAAGTACAGCGTGCACAACATCGGGCATTACGGACTGGCGTTCGAGTATTACACCCACTTCACCAGCCCCATACGCCGCTATCCCGACACGATGGTGCACCGCCTGCTGACACGCTACCAGAACGGCGGACGCAGCGCCAACAAGGAGTATTACGAAGAGTTGTGCCAGCACTCGAGCGACATGGAGATAATAGCGCAGAACGCCGAGCGCGACTCGATAAAGTATAAGATGGTGGAATTCATGGCCGACAAGATCGGCAACGAGTACGACGCCCACATCAGCGGCATAACGTCTTACGGCATATACTGCGAAATCGACGAGAACCACTGCGAGGGAATGGTGCCCATGCACGACTTGGACGACGACTATTACGACTTCGACGAGCGCAACTACCGCCTCGTAGGACGGCGCCACCACCACAAATACCAGCTCGGCGACCCGATAAGAATCGTAGTAGCCAAAGCCAACATAGAGAAGAAACAATTAGACTTCGCACTTGCCGAAGACTAAACCGACGGGGCTTGGCACGGCCAAGCCCCGTTTGTTTTAGCCTTGCGGACTTGCAACAGCCGTTATTGCAAGCCCGCAAGGCTTATCTTTTTAAGCACACGGCCATCGTTGTTTACCACCACGATTACCGTATAGCGGCCGCCGCCCTCGTAATAAGCGTAAGACTGGCAGATAAGGAACCCTTCCTCGGAACTTGTCCCCAAGCAGCCGCCGGTGGTTGGCAACAACAGGGTGCGGCCCGTCTTAAGGTCGATCAGGTAAGTATAGATGTTGCGCATGTCGGGCACTCCCTCAACGATAATCTTATCTTCACCTACAAACTTCGCCGAATGCATGGCGCAGATATTGTCTTTCGACACCTCTACGGAGCCACTGCCGTTGATTACGGTATAGCCTTTGATGTTAGTGGTAAACAGTTTTTCCACCTTGCCGCCCTCCTTATCGTAGAGCCACAACGTAGAAACGTATATCATCATGTCCTCATCATACCTGTCGACATTCATCAACAGCGACGCCCCATAAGTGTCGTCGGCCAACGTGGCCGTCGGCGGCAAGCCGTTGGCGCGCAACAGACTGTCAACCTGCTGACGGTTGAGCGGGTCTTGGGAAAATGCCGCTAACGGACATGAAAGCAACGCCGAAACCATCGCCAAGCATACTATAAATCTTTTCATAGTCATTGTTTTTAAGATTATACAACCGTCAATATCCGCCCAAAGATACTACTTTCCACGGTTAAAAACAAGTATGCAACAACTTTTCTTCAACAATGCGCACGGCATAGTGGCAATGACGTGAAAACCGCTGGCGGCAAGCCGTTTTGTAAAAGACGGCAAACGGCAATGCAAAAGGTGGCCTTTTACCGCCTGAAAGGCAACCTTTTAGACGCTAAAAGGCCACCTTTCATATTGTAATAAAAACGTAAGTCAGGTATAAGGAATTGTAATCAGCCTAAGACATAAGAAGCCTACGGCATTCTGTCATTCCGGGCTTAGACCCGGAATCCAGTAAACATCCTCTTTGATTATAACGCGGCTGCATACACTGGATGCCAAGTCTAAGCCCGGAATGACAAAAATATGAATATCCGCATTTGCCCAATACACTACATCCTATTCTAAGAAGTCTGTTGCATACCGTCATTCCGGGCCG
>CALUFA010000010.1 GCA_944319795.1 uncultured Prevotella sp.
CTACGCCTTCGCCGAAACGGGGAGCTATCTGCTCGACATTAACGCATAATCAGACCGGAGTCTAATGTGACCGATTTGGGTTAAAGCCCAATCGTTTCGACGAACGATTGGGCCGTGATTATCAGTAATGCCGTTCAGATTAACGGTTTTGCGCCACCTCGACGGCGTTGCCTATGCATCCGTTGGGCATCTGGACGTGAATCAGGGCGCATACCGTGGCTGCGATGTCGTTGATCGTGGTCTTGGCGTTGGTAGAGCCTGGTGAGACGTGCCATCCCATAAGGATGAACGGGATGTGGGAGTCATACGGATTCCACACGCCGTGCGTCGTTCCGCCGTCGATAACTTCTGAGCCGACCTCGTAGTTTGCCGGGTTCAGCACTATCTGCACGTCTCCGCTGCGCATGCGGTGGTAACCGTTTATGATGCGTTCGCGGACTACCGAGGGTATGGTAGCGTCGCTTATGCGCTCAAGGTCTACCACGTAGGCATACCGGGGGTCGCGTTCCAGCCATTCGACGGCGGCCTTTTTAACGTCGTCGAGGTCGAGCGACAGCGCCCTTACGGACTCATGATCCAAGAAAACCTTGTAATTGCTTATGCACGCTACGAGCTTGCGCCGCACGCCGAACTTGCGCTGCAGGTGCTTGTCAAGCTCGTCGGCCACCTTGCCGGCAACGAATCCTCCGGCCGGTATGCCGTGCTCTTGCAGCATAAGGGCGTTATTGGCCGCACCGTGGTCGGCCGTCAGGAAAACAAGATATTGTCCCTTACCTACGTTTTGGTCAAGGTAACCGAACAGGTCGGCAAGCCTTTTGTCGAGGTCGACGAAGATTTCGCGCATCTTATCGCTGTGCGTGGCTACCTCGTGGCCAATCTTGTCGGTGCATGAGAAGCTCACCGTCAGCATGTCGGTAACCCCGTCCTGCCCCAATCCTTCGCCGGCAATCGCCGCTTTGGCCATCTCTGCGGTCATCAGGTTGCCGTATGGCGAGTAGCTTACCTCGCGCTCGCTGCGGCCTCCGTACTTCTTATTGAACGCCTCGGCCCACCCGGGAAGGCTCTTCATGTAGTAAGTGCTCGTTATGAACGTTCCCGTAGAATTGTCAATCCAGTAAGCGCCGTCGGCGGAATGGCCGGCAGGCAGGATGGCAGCGCGGTCTTTCAGCGACACGCCGACTACCTTGGCTTTGAAGTCGGTGGCTATCTTCAGCTCGTCGCCGATGGTGGTAGTAAGCATGTTGCGCGGCGACATGCGGCCTGCGTCCGACCCTGTGCCGACGCTGCCCACAGTGGAATCAGCGCAGCAGTAAACCATCTTGCCGTTCAGCATGAAGTCGTTGCCGGCTATGCCGTGGATGGAGGGCACCGAACCGGTGAATATCGACGTATGCCCCACGGCCGTAACCGTAGGCACGTAATTTATCATCGTGTTCTCACAGTTGAACCCTTCGCTCATCAGACGCTTGAAACCGCCCTCGCCGTACAGGTCGTAATAACGGTAAAGATAATCCCAACGCATCTGGTCGACAACAATCCCGACAACCAACTTCGGCCTGTCGGCGGCCGTTGCAAAGCCCTTCATGCAGCCGAAGCAGGCGAATGCCACGGCGGCGAGCAGCATTTTCGTAAACAGTGAATTTCTTTTCATCATGTAAGTATTTGTTATTACACGCTGCAAAAATACTATTTTTCACGCTCATAATGAATAAGACGGGACACGGGAATGCGGATTGTCACAGAATATTAACGCGAGTTTGGTATAAGAAATTAGGAAATGAAATCATTCTAAAGCGTAAGAAGTCTGTGGCATACCGTCATTCCGGGCCAAGACCCGGAATCCAGAAAACATCCTTTTGTAAACAAAGTGGTTGCATACACCCGGATTCCGGGTCCCGGCCCGGAATGACAGAATGCCACCGACTTCTTAAATCCAATACAACAACGATACTTTTTATGGAATAATCATTATATCAAACTGACATAATATTAACGTCTGTCCGGCCATAAACGGAAGTCGTTGGTAATCAGCCTATTGGCCGGCCGTAAACAAGAACACGGACAAGAGGATTGCAAAAGGTAGCCTTTCGGCCCGCAAAAGGTTACCTTTTACGCTCTAATATACGGCCTTTTACAAGGCAAAAGGCCGTATATTACAAACGTGGCGGATTTATGCCGGATTTCAATAAGCAAATTACCGTCGGCGGATTAAGGCCATATTGGTTTTCAGCTTACAGTGACAGGCTCACGCCGAAGCGCCTACCGACTCGGCGCGACGCCGCTTTATAATCTGCCAACGGTATAAAAGGCAAGTTATGAAGAAATAGGCTATGGTCTGCGCCCACAGGGCGATATATTCCGTCCTTACGTCGCCGAGCAGCGCGCCCATAGTGTTCATCCTGACGAATCCGCGTATGCCGAACGTCGACGGGAACAGCCACGACAGCCATTGCCAAAACTCTGGTATTGCGCTCTGCGGCCAAGACACGCCCGAGATGAACAGCAACGGCACGGACGTGAATACCACTACGAGTATGATGTTCTCACGGTGGAGGATAGTGCACGACACTATCATCGAGAAAAATATGCACGACAGCACGTAAGGGAGCATGAACCAAAACGTGTCGCCGGGGCTGAGCAGCGACGTGAAGCTGAACATGCGCGGCACAACGAGCGCGACGTAGGCGGCCACTACGGTGTAAATCATGAAATAGCACAAAGCCCTGCCGAGCACCGTGCGGAACACTCCGTCGTAATAAGCGTCGTCGGGCAGGAACGAACCCTTATGGCTCCGCTCCCTCGCCGTGCCTGCCGAAAGGCCCACGCCGAGCAGAAGCGTCTGCTGGATGATGAGCATCAGCACGCCCGGAATGATGAAGTTGCCGTAACCGCCGGTAGTGTTGAACATCTGTACCTCGTCGAAATCGAGCGGCTTGGTGGTTATCTCGTCCTCACGGTCGGTCCAGTTGCCGGCGCGGCTCACTTGTATTCCGGCGTTCACATTGCCTGCAACGGCGGTCGCAGTCTGGAATATGGCTTTGTAATAGAGCATGAAACTCATGTCGCAGAACACGCTGACGCGGCTCTGCTCCATACGCACCACGTTGGTTTGGAAGTCGGTAGGGAAATAAATCACGCCGAAAGCCTCCTGCCGTCCGACTATGTCCTTAGCCTCGTCGAGGCTGTTGCAATAATAGGCTACGCGCGTATCGGGCGACGCGTCGAACTGGCGTATGAACTCGCGGCTCATGTTGCTGTGCGACATGTCTACCACTACGACCGGCACCTCGCGCACTACCTCGTTGGTGTAAATCCACGAATATAGCAGCGGATAAAACAAGGGAACGAGTATGAAGAATATCAGCACACCCTCGTCTTTCCAGATGGTGCGCATCTCGTCGAGCCATATATGGCACAAGTCGCCGATACCTTGTCTTATCCGTTTTATCAACCGCATTTTATTTTATATGAAATGTATATTTTGGGGGAATAGTGCCTTTACGCCAATTCGGGGCCGTACAGTATGTTTTCCCTACCGCCCCGGCGTGCCGCCTCTCCCGTATAAGCCCCAGACCTGCGCCTTAAGGCAGGTACTGATAGGTCAAGACGTTACGTTTTATGCGCTTTGCCACGAGCAACGGAAGCGCCGCAAACATTATCAATGCCACCACGTATGGCAGAGAATAGCTTACGGGATAACCGTTGAATATGTTGAGCTGGTAAATCATGTAATAATGCCTCAACGGGAACAACAGCGCAATGGCCCTAAGCTCGGAGTCCATCGCCGAGAGCGGAAACGCCGTTCCCGATAGCGAATAGCTCAATACCGCCCACAGGCAGCAGATGCTCATCGACATCCTAAGCGACGGAACGATGCCGAATACGAACACGCCGAACCCCTGTGACGACAGCACAGTGAGCAATCCGAGCATGAGCATATAGCCCACTCCGCCGGGATGGGGGAAGTTAAGTACATGGAAAACATAGAACATGTACAGGTATATTATTGCAAGGAACACGAGCGTCTGGGGTATCAACTTGCCCACGAGGGCGACGAAGATGTTGTCGCCCGACGAGGAAATCCACTCGCGCGCGGTGTTGAATTTCAGCTCGGTGCCAAGCGAATAGGCCGTAAGAAGGAAGATGAACAGCATAAGGCAACCCGGAATCAGCATCGTGTTGAGGTACACGCTGTAATTGGCCGCCGGATTGTTCACCATGTGCAGGTCGACCACCACGGGCTGCAGGAAACTCATAACCTGTTCCTCCGTCAGCCCCTTGGCGCTCAACAGCGACGCTCCAACGCTCGCCGAGCCGAGCGTTGCTATCGTCTTAAGGTCGCGGTAGAGCAAAGCCCCGGCCGTATAGGAAGCCGTACTGTAATAAAACGAAATCTTCGGCTGGCGCATCGACAGCAGTTCGGAAGTAGTTCCCTTAGGAATGTAGAGGAAAGCGTAAATCTCGTTGCGCTGTATCGCACGCCTTGCCGCCGCCACGTCGGTATAACGCCCCGTTACTTTCGTTGACTGGAATGCGTCGAGTTTCCTTATCATGGCACGCGTCGTAGGCGTATTGTCAAGGTCAACTACGCCGACGGGCATGTCGGTAGGCTGCCCGTTGGACATCAGGGACGTGAAAAACAGCGTGACAATGACGGGGAACAGCACCATGCAGAACAAATACATGTTGTTCCTACGCAGTATGCCGCACTCGCGGCGTGCCACGCCGCAAACCCGTTTCAACATAACGCCGCCCATCATTTACAGTTTTTCCACACAGTCACACTTTTACCTTTTAATGATAAGCGACATGCCTGGGCGCAGCCCTTCGAGCTTGTCCACCGGGCGCGCCTTCACCTCGAACGTCTTCAAGTCATACTGGCCGTTGCTCTTCGTGGCCTTCCATACGGCGTAACTGCCCTCGTCCTTGATGTAATATACTTTCATACGGATGTCCTTGCCGAAAGCGGGGCAATACGCAGTGAACGTATCTCCTATCTTAAGTCCCTGCAACTGGTCCTCACGCACGTTGAAAGTTCCCCATTGGTCGTTCATCACCGCAATGCTCATTATCGGCGAACCGGAACCTACGAGCTCGCCAACCTTCGGGTAAACGTCGCTCACCTCGCCTTCGGTTTGCGCCACCTGTACGGTCTCTTTTACGTATGAATCCACTTCGCTTACAGCCCCTTTGGCCCTGCGCACCTGTGCTGCGGCGGCCTCGCGTTCCTCCCGCCGCGCTCCGGCAACAGCCATGTCATACTGGCTCTTGGCCGCTTTCGCCTGCGCCTCCATAGCCTTATAGTTGGCATAAGCCTCGTCGCGCTTCTGTCCGCTCATAACTCCTTCGTCGAACAAACGCTGCACACGGCCGTATGACTTCTCTGCTATCTCGAGCCCGGCCTTGGCCTGTTGCCACACCTCGAAAGCACCGCGCACCTGTTCGCGGCGCGCCCCTTTGTCTGCCATTTCGCTCAATGCGGACGCTGCGTCCTCGGCGCTCACGGCCTGGTATCTCTTCGCTTCAATGTCGGGAGCGTCGAGAATGGCGAGCGTATCGCCAACTTTCACATAGTCGCCTTCCTGTACGCGGAGTTCGAGAATGCGCCCGGGAACCTTGCTTGACACGCGGTATTCAGACACTTCCACCTCGCCTTGTATGACGTCGGGCGTGCGTCCGAAAGTAAAGAAGCCGATAGCGCCGACTACTACGACCACGGCCGCAAAGCCTATCGTTGCAAGAATGATGTTGTTATGTTGTGATTTCTTTTCCATATCTTCATGTCATAGAGGTCAGGAAGCCGCCACCGCGACAGCCGTTTGCGCCCATGCGGCAGCTTAGCGTTCCCAAAACCATAAATCATTAATACCTAATTACCTATCAATATATCGTTTCACCAAGTACTTTCCTTAAGTTCGTTTGGGTCAGTTTTACGTCTATGTCGGCGTCGATCTTCTGCGAACGGGCCTGCAGCCACGCCGTCTGCGCGGCCATCACGTCGGCAACGTCCATCACGCCTTCCTTAAAACCGAGGTTGGCGCACCGAAGGTTCTCGTCTGCCTGTTCGGTATTTTTCTTCGCCATCGCGAGCTTCTTCTCAGCCTCGGCCACCTTGAAGGAGCTTTGGTTTACCTGGAGTTCAACCTTTTCACGGGCATCGTCGAGTTCAAGTTGCGCTATGCTCGTCGCCGTTTTGCTCGCACGTATCTTGTAAGTGCTCTCAAACCAGTTCCAAACGGGTATCCTGACGACGACGCCTACATTCCATACGCCCTTGAACTTGCGCTCGAAACCGTTGTAAAGCGAGGGGTTGGTAGCAAGGAAACCGCCCGTCAAAGCTACTTGGGGCAGATAAGCCGAACGCACCAAGCGTGTTGCCTGACGGCTTATGTCGACCGTGTTTTGGAGCATTTTCAGCTCGGCGCGGTTGTCAATGGCCGCCTCCACATCGGCTACAGGCGAAGAAACAGGCGAAGAAATGTCGTCCTTGTCCTCGTCCTCGAGGATTATGCCGCCGTCGACGGGCAGTCCGCACAATTGGCACAGCAGCATCTTCGCGAGCGAAAGGCCGTTGTCCACCTGTGTAAGCTGCATCTCGGCCTCGTTCACCTTAACGTCTACACGCAGCCCGTCGGCCCTCGTCGCCACGCCTTCGGTTATCATCTTGCCCACGTCGGAACTGAGTTTCTTTACCAAATCGAGGTAACTTGCGGCAAGCTTACGCTTATGCTTTAGCGAAACCACCGTCCAATAAGCGTTGTCGACGTCGTAAACGGTGTTCTGCCTGCGGTTTGCAAAGTCGTTGGCGGCAAGCTGTTCGCCGAGGTCGGCCATCTTATTGGCCGCCGTTATGCTTCCGCCCATGTATATGGGCTGCGTCAACATAACCGACGCTGCGAACATATTGCGCGTGTCGGTCCTGAAAGCGTCGCTTATGGTCTTGCCTATCGAGTTGCCGGCTTGCTGCAATCCAGGGCCCAACTTGCCGGCTATGTTGCCGAGGGCCTCGGCCATCTGCGGCGTTATTACGCCTTGCCCGGCCATGTCGTTTATCACCGACGACATGGTGTTGCCTATCTGCCCGGCCGCCGTAATGCCGAGACTGCCGAGCGCGCCTTTCTGCTTATTGTTCAATATTGAAATCTCACGGCTCGTAAACTCGTAACCGCCTATCACGTCGACATGCGGCAGATACTTGGTGCGAACCGCCTTACGGGCGTCGCGCGCCACGTCTTGTTTCAGCTTTGCGATGTTTAGTTGCTTGTTGTTGCGCAGCGCCATAGCGCGGCAACTGTCTAGCGACAGCACCCGTTGGGCGACGGCCGGAGCCGCAGCCAGCAGCATGCAGGCTGAAAAAGCCAGGCGCGACAAACGCCGGCCGCGCCTAAACACAGATTGACAAGACGGACATGCACCTACGGCAATATGGCTGTTGATTGGTTCCATAATCCAATTTTATCCGTTCATAATAAACCCCGCGGCATCACACGCTTACGGCGCAACGCCATTGGCCGGGGCCGGCCGCCGGCGATAAGTGGGCAGGACTTTACTTGAACGTAAAGTTCCGCGAGCCTATCATATTGTCGTCGGCGAAAATGCTTACGTTATAAGTGCCCTCACCGAGGAACTCGTTCACCGTCCAATAGGTCGTTACGGGAGTCTCGTTGCCGGTGTACTCGATGGTCTTGCGCATAGAGTAAGGCAGGCTGCGGTTCTCATACTGGAACGAGCCTCCGCCCGAAAGCACCGTGCCGGCCGGCGTGGTTATGCGCACGTAGACGGTCTTGTTGCCGCTTGCGGCCGTAACGTTCTTTGCGATATTGAAGTTCACCTGTATCGTCTTGCAACGCTTTATCCTCTTGGTAGCCCTTCCCCTCTTGTTCTTCAAGGTCATGCTGATGCCCGTAGCGTCGAGCTGCGCGGCGATTGCAACCTTCTCCGAGAGCGACTGCTTGTCGGCGTTGAGGCCCTCTATCTGCCTCGTAGCCTCGGCATACTGCCCCTTCATGCGCGTATTCTCGGCCGTAAGGTTCTGGTTGAGGCGGTTAAGCGAGTCGATCTCAAGCACGTAACTGCGTATCACGGCGCGGCATGTGGCCAGCTCTTTCTTCAGCCTGGCAATCTCGCGCGCGTCGGAAGCCTTGACGTTTTTCAGCTCCTGCAGCAGCCTCTCCGTCTTCAGCTGCTCTTGCGTCAGCTGCTCTATGATCGAGTCGTTGTTTATCTGCGTCTTCAGTTCGCTGTACTGGTCGGCAAACATCTGGTACTCGTTTTCCATTTCCTTCTTGTCTAATTCGGCCAGCTCCTGCATGTCCTTGTTCGCACGCTTCTGCTGGTTCAGGCTTATGGCGAGAAAAACGATACCGCCTATCAGCAATACGCCGACAATGACGGAAGGGATGAGGATTTTCTTATTCATAAATATTCCTTGTTTTGTTTTTTTACGATATTACGTTGCGATTATTATTATTTACATCATGCAAATTTAGGATATTTCCTTTAAAAAACATAAGATTTTACCAAGTATGAATACAAATGAGCGCAAAATTAGTAAAAATAGCGATTTTTTGAACAAAATTCAAACAGCAGCCTCATCGGCATCCGCCGGCACGGGCGGGCACGCTCCACGGCACGGCCACACGCCGCACGGATTACGAAAGGCGGCCTCCGGCATTGCAAAAGACCACCTTTTAGGACTCAAAAGACCGCCTTTTGCAAGCTAAAAGGCCACCTATTGAAAATGAAAGAAACACCCCTTGCATAATAACAATCCAGTAAAATAAAAGCACGTCGGCTTACGGTTGCCTGCCAACAAGCCCGTCTCGACGTTAAACCCCAATCGGCCATTAGAACGTATATACTTGAATACTACTTAATTTTCATACTCTTCTGCCTGCTTATGCGTTTCTGTCGGCATCTTACTTACCGCCCCGTCTCGGCGTAGCGGGCTACGCCTTCGCCGAAACGGCAAGTAATCTGCTCGACATTAACACATAAGCAGGCAGAAGCCTAATGACCGATTTGGGTTAAAAAGGAAAACAGGCGCAAGGCATGCGGTAAAGACCGGACCGGCAATACAAAAACACACGCCGGGGAAACAAAGTAGCCACATTTTGCCACCACTTTTCCGAATAACTGAGATTTTTTATTATCTTTGTGCCAAAATAGGGCTGAAGATTCCATAGTGCCGCACACCTTAATAAATTAAGCACACACGAACGGCATGGAAATTGAACCTGCAAGCAAGACATGAAAAACCTAAATACGCCGACTATGCTGAAACGCATCATCAACTTTTACTACGAAGGATTCTCCAACATGAGAATCGGCAAGACTCTGTGGGTTGTCGTTTTGGTGAAGCTCGCCGTAATATTCGTCATACTGAGGATATTCTTCATGCCCGACATCCTGAGCGAACGTGCCGGCGACGGCAACGAGGCCGACTACGTGTCGTCGCAAATAACGGGCAGGGCGGCCGGCGTACAAACGGCCGGCGACAACGGAACGAAAACATTAACACCGTAAAACCTTATTTATATGAACGACTTGTTATTAAGCATAAGCGCAGGCACGGTGGACTGGTCGAGGGCGCAATTCGCCCTGACGGCCATTTACCACTGGCTCTTCGTGCCGCTGACGTTGGGCCTGGCGCTTATCATGGGAATCATGGAAACGTGCTACTACCGCACGGGAAAAGTGTTTTGGAAAGACACGGCGCGCTTCTGGCAGAAACTGTTCGGCATCAACTTCGCCATGGGCGTAGCCACGGGAATAATCCTCGAGTTCGAGTTCGGCACGAACTGGAGCAACTACTCATGGCTCGTAGGCGACATCTTCGGCGCCCCTCTCGCCGTTGAAGGCATCGTGGCGTTCTTCCTCGAAGCCACGTTCGTCGGGGTGATGTTCTTCGGATGGAACAAAGTGTCGCGCGGATTCCACCTTGCCTCGACGTGGCTCACCGGACTCGGGGCAACGATCTCGGCCTGGTGGATACTCGTAGCCAACGCATGGATGCAGTATCCGGTAGGCCAGGCGTTCAATCCGGACACAATGCGCAACGAAATGACCTCGTTCGCCGAAGTGGCCTTGTCGCCGTTCGCCGTCGACAAGTTCCTTCACACGGTCATATCGGCATGGGTTATCGGAGCCATTTTCACCGTAGCCGTAAGCTGCTACCTGCTGTTCAAGAAGCACCGCGACGCCTCACAGGCGGCCAACGACCGCAGGCTGGCCGTGCAGAGCATACGCATAGCGTCGATAGTCGGCCTTGCCGCCTCGCTGCTCGCCATGCACACGGGCGACAGCTCGGCATACATGGTGGCGAAATCGCAGCCTATGAAGCTCGCCGCAATGGAGGCTTTGTACGACGGCGGCAAGGGCGAGGGACTTACGCTCGTAGCATGGGTGAACCCGTTCGAGCAGCCCGACTACGCCTCGGGCGAAGAACCTCCGATGAAAATATCCATGCCCAAGATGCTCTCTTTCTTAGCAACGCGCGACTTCGAAGGATACGTGCCCGGCATAAACGACATCATAAAGGGCGGATATACGCAGCCCGACGGGACAACGGCCGTGTCGCTCGACGAGAAAATGGAGCGCGGACGGCAAGCCATATCGGCACTGTCGGCATACCGCGAAGCCAAGGAACTTAAAGACGACGACGAGGCCGTAAGGCAGCGCAAAGCGCTCGACGAAAACATGAAATACTTCGGTTACGGATACATAAGCGACGCCGAGCAGACCGTTCCGTTCATACCAGTATGTTTCTGGGCGTTCCGCCTTATGGTAGGATTGGGCATGCTGTTCCTGCTGTTCTTCGCGGTTACGACGTTCCTCTCGTACAAGAAAGACATAACCAACATGCGCTGGCTGCACATAACGGGCATGGCGTTGCTGCCGCTCGGCTACGTAGCAAGCGAGGCGGGATGGATTGTGGCCGAGTTCGGCCGCCAGCCGTGGACCATCCAAGACATGCTGCCGACGTGGGCGGCCGTGTCCGACATCGGTTCGGGCTCGGTAATACTGACCTTCTTCATATTCCTTGCGCTGTTCACGCTGCTGCTCGCCGTTGAAATCAACATCATGTGCAAGGCCGTTAAGAAAGGGCCCGAATACGAAACGGATGAAGAATGAAAAACCATGAGCGCCACGACCGGCGGCAAACCGCAATGGCATGGCCGGCGGCTTCGGCCCTCCCGATGGGCGTAGCCGTAAAAGACGCCGGACGAAACCCGTGGTTACAGCATCATACAATCCTCAAACTTCCTTAACGTTTTAATACCTCAAGACTATGACATACGAATTTTTGCAACAATATTGGTGGTTCCTCGTGTCCCTGCTGGGAGCATTGTTAGTGTTCATGATGTTCGTCCAAGGCGCCAACTCGGTTATGTTCTCACTGAGCACGAACGAGAACGAGCGCCGCATGATAATAAACTCGACGGGGCGTAAGTGGGAACTTACGTTCACGACGCTCGTTACCTTCGGCGGAGCTTTCTTCGCTTCGTTCCCATTGTTTTACAGCACCAGCTTCGGCGGAGCTTATTGGGTATGGATGATAATCCTGTTCACGTTCGTGGTGCAGGCCGTCAGCTACGAGTTCCAGAACAAGCTCGGCAACCTTCTCGGGACGAAGACGTTCCAATGGTTCCTCGTCATCAACGGCATCGTAGGCCCGCTGTTGTTAGGCGTAGCCGTGTCGACGTTCTTCAACGGGGCTAACTTCATTATCGACAAAGGCAACATTTTCGACGGAGCAAACCCGATAATAAGCAGTTGGGCGAACGCCAGCCACGGTTTAGACGCACTGCTTAACGGATGGAACCTGATATTCGGGCTCGCCGTGTTCTTCCTCGCGCGCATCCTCGGCATACTCTACGTGATGAACAACGTCGACAACGAGAACATCCGTTCGCGCGCGTCGGTCAGGTTGGTGGGCAACCTCGTGCCGTTCCTTGTATTCTTCATCGTTTCCATTATCCATATAATGATACAAGACGGATACGCCGTCGACCCCCTTTCCGCCGAGATATACTTTGAGCCTTACAAGTATTTCTACAACTACATAGAGATGTGGCCGCTGGCGGTAATGCTCGTAGCGGGCGTCGCATTGTTCCTTTACGGCTCCGTGAAAACGATTTTCACCAACTATTACAACAAAGGGATATGGCCTGCCGGCATAGGCACTGTGCTCGTCGTGCTAAGCCTGCTGCTCTGCGTAGGCTGGCATTACACGGCCTATTATCCGTCAAACGCCGACCTGCAAAGCAGCCTGACGATAGCCAACAGCTGCAGCAGCGAGTTCACGTTGGGAGTAATGTCGGTGGTTTCGCTCATCATTCCCTTCGTCCTTGCATACATAATTTACGTTTGGCGGATTATGGACAAAAGGAAAATAACCAAGGACGACTTAAAGGGGGAAGCGTATTAAAAGTTGAAAAGGTGAAAGGTTGAAAAGGCGGAAAAGTAAGACGCTGTTTCTTGAATCATTGCGTTGTCTTGCTTTTCCGCCTTTTCAACCTTTCACCTTTTCAACTTTCTTATTTCACTTGCACTATTTTCGTAGGCCCTTGTTCCTTGTTACGCCTGTTGGTAACGGTAACCACGGCCTGTGCGAAGTTGATGAACGCCTGTCCGGTGATGGTGTCGACGTTTAGCGCGGCTGGCTTTCCTGCGTCGCCGCTCTCGCAGATGCTTTGCACTACGGGTATCTGCGCAAGCAGGGGCAGGTTCATTTCCTTGGCAAGCTCCTTGCAGCCTTCCTTGCCGAAGATATAGTATTTGTTTTCAGGAAGTTCTGCCGGAGTAAACCATGCCATGTTCTCGACAAGGCCGAGAATGGGCACGTTCACCTTGTCGTTGCGGTACATGTCGATGCCCTTGCGCGCGTCGGCAAGCGCAACCTTCTGGGGAGTGCTTACGATGACGGCCCCCGTTATGGCCAACGTCTGCAACAGCGTCAGGTGAATGTCGCTCGTTCCGGGGGGAGTGTCGAGCACGAAGTAGTCAAGGTCGCCCCAGTCGGCGTCGCCGATCAGCTGTTTCAAGGCGTTGGAAGCCATACCGCCGCGCCAAAGCGTAGCCGTGTCGGGATTGACGAAAAAGCCTATGCTGAGCAACTTGACTCCGTATTTCTCAATAGGTTCTATCAAGTCGCGTCCGTCCTTGTTGACGGCGTAAGGACGGGCATCCTCTACATCGAACATCTTAGGCATCGAAGGGCCGAATATGTCGGCGTCGAGCAAGCCCACCTTGTAACCGAGACGGGCCAAGGCTATCGCAAGGTTGGCAGCCACGGTGCTCTTGCCTACCCCGCCCTTGCCCGAACTTACTGCTATTACATTCTTGACTCCGGGCAGCATCTTGCCGGGCTCGGGGCGCGGTTTCGATTTCGTCTCGACTGTTATTGTCACCTGAACGTCCTTGCCGACGTGATAGTGGATGGCTGCCTCGGCGGCCTTCAGCGTCGATTTCATGAACGGGTCGGTGTCGCGTGGGAATATCAACGAGAACGACACGGTCATGCCGTCGATGCGCATGTTGTCGGCCACCATCTCGCTCTCAACCAAGTTTTTTTTCGTGCCCGGATACGTTACCGTAGCCAAGGCGTCCATTATCAGTTTTGGATATAATGTCATAATGATTCTGTTTTTTCAGTGCAAAATACGCAATAAATACGCAAACGAGCAAACGTTTCATTGAAAAACCGACAAAAAAGCATGCCGGTAGCTGACGGCCGCCTTATCAGCCGTTTTGCAAAAGGCCGCATATCAGGCTGCAAAAGACGGTCTTTTAAACGGCAAAAGGCCACCTTTTGCAAAGCAAAAGACGGCCTTTTGGAAAAAGGATAAATATAAGGCTTATTTACGAAGCGTGAAGTCGAACCGCAGTCCGCCCGTAATGTTGTTGTTCACGGTAATCGTTCCGCCGTGCAACAGTACGGAATTCTTGACGATTGCAAGACCGAGCCCGGTGCCGCCCATCTTGCGGCTGCGCCCTTTGTCCACACGGTAGAACCTCTCGAAGAGGCGCGGCAGATGCTCGTATGGCACCCCTACGCCGTTGTCGCTGAACGTGAAGTTCCACGAATCATCATCGGCCGACGCCGACAGGGTTATCGTTGTGCCTTCCCCGGCGTAGGCGATGGCATTGTCGGTAAGGTTGCGGAACACGCTGTACAGCAGCGACTGGTTGCCGCGGACAACGACGCCCTGAGGCAGACAGTTGTCGAAAGCCATCTTGCGCTCAGCCAGTTGCAGCGTGGTGTCCTTAATGATGTTTGTTATCATCACGTTAATGTCAACCGTCTCAAAGTCTACCATCTCGGGCGCATCGTCGAGGCGGTTGAGCGTCGAGATGTCGTGCAGCAGCGAGGCGAGGCGTTGCGACTGGGCGTAACACCGCTCGAGGAACTGCTGCTTCGTCGCCTCGTTGATGTTGGGATTCTCCAATACGGTCTCAAGGTAGCCCTGTATGCTGGCTACGGGAGTCTTCAGTTCGTGGGCTATGTTCTGCGTAAGCTGCCGTTTCAGGACGTTCTGCTCCTCCTTGGTTCGTTTAAGGCGCTTATACATCTTTATTATGCGCTCGGCAATCTCGCCGAGTTCGTCGCCCGAAAAGCCAACGAGGTCTTCCGTGTCAAGGCTCTCGTTATGGTCGGCGCGGCTGGCGAAAAGGCGCAGCTTGGCTATGTTGTCGCCCAAACGGCTGACGAAACGGTAAAGGATGAACACGAGTATGAGCACCGCCACGAGCGTGAACCAAAGGTAATGCTGGTCGGCCTTGAGAATCTCGGCAAGGTCGTTGTCGTAAGGCAGCGCGCTGCGTATGACGAGATCGAGTTCAGGCACATACGTAGCCGAATAAAAATAAGTGCGCTTAAGCGTCGAGCTTAAACGGTTGAAATCATATCCGCTGCCGTCGGTAAAAGCCTCGCGTACCTCTTCGCGGTGCCTGTGGCTGTCCATGCCGGCGTAGTTTTTATACATATTGTCATACACTACGCGCCCGTCGCGCCTGATCAGCGTAACGCGCAGTCCGTGCATGTGGTGGTTCCTTACGTAGCGGTCCAACGTAGCCTCGGAATGGTCGCCGATGTATTCAAGCGTCTCGATCATCCGCGAGTTGTAATCTTGAAGCCGCGCATTTAGCGAGTTTATCTTATACTCGCGCTCACGGGCGTGCTGGAATATGATGAACGCCGCCGCGAAAGCTATGAATACGGCCAATACGCTGACGTAAAGACGCGTGCCGACAGAAGTCCTGAACATGTTTCCCTGCAATAGTTTTAAGAGCCATCCTACCTTTCCGGAAGAGGAAATTCCACCGTGGTCGCGGCAATACGGCTAAATGCCAGCCGAGGCAAAACCTCCTTACGATTCGTGAAAGTACGGGAAAGCCGGGATGGATGTTTATTAATTTTTTGTTAAGCGTCGAAATAATAGCCGAAGCCAAGACGCGTGACGATGCACTTCGAGAACTTGCCTATCTTCTTGCGCAGGCGCGTGATGTTCACGTCAACGGTGCGGTCGAGCACGAGCACGTCCTTAGGCCAGATGCGGTCGATAAGCTCCTGGCGCGAGAACACACGCCCCTTTTCGTCGAGCAACAGGCGGAGAATCTCGAACTCCGTCTTTGTAAACGGCACGTCTTCGCCGTCGATGCTTACCGTCTTCTTGTCGAGGTTTAGCTCAAGTCCCTGATAACTCAGCACGTTAGACTGCTGCTCGCCGTTCCGCTCGGCTGTGCGGCGCAACACGGCGCGTATCCTCACCAGCACCTCGCGTATCGAGAAAGGCTTTGAGATGTAATCGTCGGCACCGAGGTTGAAGCCTGTCACGGTGTCGTTCTCCGTGTCGCGCGCGGTAAGGAACACTACGGGGATGTCGCTTGTCGCAGGCTCGGCCTTAAGTTTCTTAGCCATTGCGAAGCCCGACATGCCGCCCATCATAACGTCGAGCAGCAAAAGGTCGAAACTCTCGATGTCCATTTTCAACGCTTCCTCGGCAGAGTTGGCCGTCTCGACGGCGTATCCGTCGGTCTCAAGGTTGAACTTCAAGATTTCGCACAAGTCCTGTTCGTCGTCAACAACCAGTATTCGATAATTCTTATCCATAAGTCTACTATTTTTTACCCGTTGCAAAATTACCCACAAATATATTCATACCTGTTACAACGATGTTACAATCAAGTTAAGAAATACGGAGCTAAGAGCCACGCATTTTATCAGCCTGGTTACGCAATTAGGCCAAACCAGGCTGATTAAGGACCGACCAGCCGGCTTGCCGCAAGCATGCTTAAACATCCTCGGTAAGTTTCTTCCGCTTCGAGTTTTCCTTCGCCCCCATTTCAACCAACTTCATAGCCGAGCTTACGAAGCCGCGTGCGCCGCTCATCGAAGTGCGGGCCTCGTCGAACGAAGTGCGTAGGCGGTCGATGTCGTCGCCTACTTTCTTAAACCGCTCCATGAACAACTGCACGCGCTCGACAAGCGTCGAGGCAATGCCGAACACCTGCTCCTGGTTGTCGGCCTGGCGTTTCTGTGTCCATGCTATCTGCAACAGCCTCAACAGCGAGAATAGGTTCTGCTCGCCCGTAATGATAACGTTGCGCTCGAAAGCGTAGTTCCAAAGCGACGCGTCGGCCGAGACGGCGAGCTGCATGGCCGCCTCTTGGGGGACAAACATTATCACGAACTCGAGCGTAGTGCCGCCCTCCATTGAATATTTTCCGTAATTCTTGGCCGACAACTCTTCAACATGGCGGCGCACGCTCTTGACGTGCTCGTCGAGAAAAGCCTTGCGCTGCTCGTCGGTCTCGGCGTTCACATAATTGATAAACGCCGTAAGCGAGGCTTTGGAGTCTATGATGACGTCCTTATGGTCGGGATAATGCAGCACCACGTCGGGGCGCATCATGTCGTCGGTGTCATCGTTGCGGATTACGCGCCCCTTCGAGTCGCGCATGGTGTACTGCACGTCGTACTCAACGCCTTTGGTGAAACCGAACTTATCCAACAGGTCATTGAGTTTCATCTCGCCGAAGTCGCCTTGTATCTTCGGGCCCGTCTGCAGGGCCTTCGACAGTTTCTCGGCCTCTACGCCGAGTGTCGCCGTCGTCGCGTGCATCTGCTTTATCTGTTCGCTCAGCGTAGCCGTGCTTCGCGTGAACGACTCGCGGTTGGCGTCCATCGACTTCTTCATTTCCGACAACACTGCCTCGAGCGGGGCTATTATCGCCCCCATTTGGCTGCGGTTGTTTTTGTCAAGCTCCTCGGAACGCTGTTTCAGCATGTGCTCGGTCGTTGTGTTGAGCTGCTCCTGCACGAGTTTCAGGCGCTCGGCAAATTGCTTGTCGAGCATCGTCGTGCGCTCTTCCTTGTCGCGCTCGTTGTTGCGGTTCACCTCGTCAAGCCGCTCGGCAAACTGCTTCTTAGCCTCCTCCAACTGCCGTTCGTACTCCCGGCGGCTGTCGGCAAGCTGCCCCGCAAGCATCTCCGCCTCGCGTTGCTTGGCCGAAACGTCGCTCAAAAGCGAAGTTATGCGCTCGGAATATTCTTTCGTTTTTCTCTGGTTAAATATCATCATCACGACTGCCGAAACAAAAACGCCCGTGATGAAAAACAATAATGACGTCATATTAAATAAATGTATGGATTAAAATTTCACATTACAAGCCAAGACTTAACCTTCTTTTGTTTGCGTCTTCGGCCAGTTCACGAGATAAAGTTTCTCGGTGGCACGCGTAAACGCAGTGTAGAGCCAATGGATGTAATCGGGCGTAAGCATGTCGTCGGTCATGTAGCCTTGATCAACATAGACATGTGCCCACTGCCCGCCCTGGGCTTTGTGGCAGGTTACGGCGTAAGCGTATTTCACCTGAAGGGCGTTATAATACATGTCGTCGCGCACACGCTTCATGCGTTCGGCCTTCAATGTCACGTCCTGATAGTCTTCAAGCACGGCTTTGAAAAGATTTTCGCTTTGCTGGCGTGTCAACGACGCGGCCTCGGACATCAACGTATCCATCATCAACGTCACCTGAATCTCGTAATTATCATAATCCGGGAACTGAAGCCACACGTCGGCAAAGCGGAATCCGTAAAGCTCGCGCACGTTGCGCACACGCTGCACGCACGCCCGGTCGCCGTTGGCAATGAAAAGCGACGAGCGGAGAGCGCCGGCGTGTTTTGCATCCGACGACGCGTATTCGGGATTAGCGCCATTGCTTTTCCCTTCTCTTTCAAGCCAATAATAATTGTTCTTCACCACGATGAGCATATCGCCAGTAGAGAGTTCCTCCTCGCGGCCGAGCACCATGTTGCGTATCCCCGCGTTGTAAACGTTGGCGCGCTTGTTGCTTCTCGTTACGACCATCGTCTCGTCGGCGCCCACCTCCGAATAACTGCCGTTAAGCTGCTCGATGAGTTCACCGCCGGGCACCATCCTTATGTCGGCGAATCCAGAGAACGTAATCATCGGCAGGAGCGTCAACTCGTCGTGGGTAATCATTTGGCGGATAACGGTTGCATTGTAAAGTATCCCCGAGCCTTCAGACTGGCGCAACACTTCGTTAAGGTCGCACTCATAAACCTTCAGACCGTATCCGGCCATGTAGTCTGTCATCAGCGCAGGCGACTCTTCCTCGCCCACCGGCGGCAGCTGCGCCTTGTCACCGATGAGCATCAGGCGGCAGTTGCGGCCTCCGTAAACATACATCACCAAGTCGTCGAGCAGCCGTCCCGAACCGAACGACAACGTTTCGGAAGCCCCGTAGTTTGCCACCATCGACGCTTCGTCGACCATAAACAGCGTATCTTGGGCCAAGTTGTCGTTAAGGTTGAACTTGCTCATCTCTCCCATGAAAGCCTTCTGACGGTATATCTTGCGGTGTATGGTAAGCGCGCGCTGCCCGGCGTTAAGCGAAAACACTTTGGCTGCGCGCCCGGTAGGAGCAAGCAGCACTACCTTCTGCCTGAGTTTTACGAGCGTTTTTACCATCGCAGCGGCCAACGAGGTTTTTCCCGTACCGGCCGAACCACGCAGGATCATCAGCGTATGGTCGCCGCCGTCGGTCATAAAGCGGCTGAAAGTTTCTATCGCCGCCGCCTGTTCCGCCGTAGGCTCAAAGCCGAAAGTCTGCCTGATTTGATAAGCTAGTTCGTCGACAATCATTAGTTTTTAGTCCCAAGGTTTGATTATACGGATTATTTGGAGTATTTTTGCAACGCATACCATGCCGCAAAGCATTATGCAAACTTACTAAAAATAATCGACATCTGAAGCCTTGGGGATGAATAAAATGTTTTTTTATCCACCGTAAAGGCTGCAAAAGCAGTCAAACCACATGGCAAAGAAAATCAAAAGCAACCTCGTTTTAGGAGTCCTCGCCCTCGCCCTCGCCGTAACATGCGGGCTAAGCGTGTATTCGCCTATAAGGTTCGACAAGCAACGTAGCATACGCGAACACGCCGTAAAAGAACGGCTTATCAAGATAAGGTACGCCGAAGAGAAATACAGAATGGCCAACGGCGTGTACGCCGACGACTTCAACACACTTGTGAAAGGTGGTTATCTTGCCGACTCGCTGCAGTACATCCCTTTCACGGATAACAAGCAATTCAGTTTGGCAACCACGGTGCAAACAGGCAAATCAGGACGGCAGACACCTCTAATGGAGTGCGGCGCAGAATACAAAGAATACCTGTCGGGACTCGACGTGAACAGTGTTTCAAACCTTACGGAGGAAGCTAACAACGCCGGGCGTTACCCCGGACTGAAAATCGGAGACTTAACAACACCTAACGACAATGCAGGAAACTGGGAATAAGATATTTCAGCAGGCAGGCGGACAAGCGGAACGTGCAAGCACGAACGTAAACGTGCAGGCAAACATACTTAAAAAGCCGAGGCTGACGATACGCATAGGACAGCACACGCTGACATTCTCCGCCATCGACAAGACAAAAGCAAACAGCATCGTGTACGAGCCCTACACCGTTAGGAGCGGCATATCTATGGCCGCCAACCTAAGGGAGGCGCTGAGGGAAATCGACCTATTGCGCAACGGATGGCAAAGGGCTATGGTGCTTATCGACTCGCCCGTACTGATGATACCAATCGAAGAATACAACGACGGACTGAAAGACACGTTGTACAACCACGCCATCACCGGACGTGAAAGCGAAACCGTTATGTCGACGGTGTTGCCACAGCTAAACGCCGTAGCCGTTTATTCGATTAACAAGGACCTAAAGCTCGTCATCGACGACCATTTCAGCGACGTGCGCTTCACCCATGTTTGCGCCCCCGTATGGAACCACCTTTTCCGCCGCAGTTTTACCGGGGTAAGACAAAAACTATATGCATACTTCCACGACAAGAAGATGAACGTGTTCAGCTTCCAACAAAACCGCTTCAGATTCGTAAACGGCTTCAACACGAACCTTGCCCCCGACGCCGTCTACTTCCTATTGAACATTTGGAAACAACTCGCATTTGACAACCGACGCGACGAACTGCACCTTGTCGGCGAACTGCCAGACAAGGACTCGTTAATCCAAGAACTCCATTCATTCGTTCAAAACGTGTACGTAATCAACCCAAGGGCGGAATTCAACCGGGCTCCAATCACAGACATAAAAGGATTGCCCTACGACCTCATAACTTACTATATGAAAAATTAAAAACTAAGAATTAAGAGTTAAGAAAAATACTTTTACTGCGACAAGGCTCATTTTCTTAACTCTTAATTCAATATTTTCTTAACCCTTAACCCAAAGAAGCATGCGCATAATCACAGGCATATACAAGGGGCGGCATTTCGACATTCCCCATACGTTCAAGGCAAGACCGACAACAGACTTCGCCAAAGAGAATATTTTCAACGTACTTAACGGTTATATCGACTTCGACGGAGCTTCGGCATTAGACTTATTCTCAGGCACCGGCAGCATCTCGCTCGAACTGCTTTCGCGCGGCTGCGCCTCTGTGATAAGCGTTGAAGCCGACCGCGACCACCACGCTTTCATCAAACAATGCCTTAAGAAACTCGGAACAGACAAGTGCGTGCCGTTACGCGGCGACGTATTCCGTTTTATAAAAGGCTGCCGCCAACAGTTCGACTTCATCTTCGCCGACCCACCTTATGCCTTGCCCGAACTGCCTATGTTGCCAAGACTCATACTTGAACGCGGACTGCTAAAGCCTGACGGCATCTTCGTATTCGAGCATGGCAAACACAATTCGTTCGAAGACGTACATGGATTCATCGAGCACCGCGCATACGGCAGCGTAAACTTCAGCCTGTTCCGCCAACCGGAGGAATTTCATCAGAATAAAGAAACGCCGCTCACTTAACCAGCATCACGATGCTGCCTGCCGTTATCAGCAACGCACCTATAACGACACGGAAGCTGACCGGTTCTTTCAAAAACAGGAATGACAGGCAAATGGTAATTACAACACTCAGCTTGTCAATCGGGGCGACACGCGACACATCGCCGGCTTGCAAAGCCTTAAAGTAAAACAACCACGACAACCCCGTAGCCGCCCCTGACAGAATGAGGAACAGCCACGTATGGCGAGGTATGCCTTTCACTTCGCCTAAATGATTGCCGAAAAGCACTATGCCCCAAGTGATTAACAATATCACCATTGTACGGATGGCCGTAGCCAAGTCTGAATTAATGTCTTTCACTCCAATCTTGGCGAAGATTGCCGTCAAAGCGGCAAAGAATGCTGAAAGTAAAGCATAATATTTCCACATTGTTTTTTATTAACGATTGTGCGGTTGAAAGGTTTTATCGTTGAAAGGTCAAAATAACCATGACCCCATAACCTTACAACCGCAAGATCCAACACTACATCAACGGCGAGAACATCCTTACCAACGACTCCCACAGACGGTGGGTGAACGACAAGCGGCGCGAGCGCATGTAGTCTTCATATTTAACGCACCGCGCAGTGTCTTCCATAAAAACTGCTTTTATGCGGAGCGCCATTGCTTTGTCGTAAATGAAAACGTTGCTCTCAAAGTTATTGTCAAAACTGCGGAAGTCGATGTTCGTCGAACCGCAAGTAGAAAGCGTGTCGTCGCTGACAAGCAGTTTGGAGTGGTTGAACCCGTCCTTGTAAAGATACACTTCCACGCCTGAATCGACAGCCTCCTGCACGTATGAACGGCTGGCCCATTCAACGAATTTAGCATCCGAATGCAACGGCACCATCAGCCTTACGTCGACACCGGCCAAGGCTGCGGTGCGCATGGCGAACATTACAGGTTCGGTAGGAAGGAAATACGGAGTTTCCATGTAGACATAGTGCTTGGCTTCGAGCAAGATGCGGACGTACCCTTGCATCATTTCCGGCCATTTACTTACCGGACTGCTTGTCACGATTTGCATGATGCAGTCGTTGTCGACGGCAACGTCTTGGGCGGGATAGTAGCGGCGGTGGCTGATTAGCGTGCGGTCGACGAAATACCAATCAACAAGGAACGCACGCTGGATGCCGTAAACGGCGCGCCCCTTTATGCGCAGATGGGTGTCGCGCCATAAGCGGCGGCCGTCGCCCTTGACGTAGCGTATCGCTATGTTCATGCCGCCGATATATCCCACGCGCCCGTCGATCACGCACAGTTTGCGGTGGTTGCGGTAGTTCACCTTACTGGTGAACGCAGGGAACTTTACGGGCATGAAGGCATGGACTTCGATGCCGGCGGAGCGCATGCGTTCGAAGAAAGAACTGGGAACGTTCCAACAGCCCACGTCGTCATAGATGAAGCGCACCTCGACCCCGGCCTTGGCCTTGTCTATCAAAGCGTCTGCCACGAGGCGGCCCAACGGGTCGTCGCAGATGATGTAAGTCTCGATATGTACGTGGTCGCGTGCACGCCCGATATCCCTCAATAGCGAATGGAAGAAGCCGTAGCCGTCGGTGAAGATACCGGCCTCGTTGTTCTTGAACGGCAACGCCCAATTCAGGCTTGCAAAGAGCTTTATCAGCACGCTGTGTTCCTCCGGCAAGACGAGGTCCTGTTGTTCGGCGAACTCGAGCATCGAGCGCTTTGTCAGTTGGTCCATGCTCTGTTGGCTGATGAACTTTTCCTTGCGCGTATTCTGCCCGAAGAAGAAGTAAAGCACGATGCCGACTACGGGTATGAATATCAGCACCAGCACCCACGCCATTGTCTTGGCCGGCTGCCGGTTGTCCATGAGCACGGTGACCATAGTCACCAACACGACACAGACGTACAACACGAATATGAGCCAATGAAGGTATATCATTTTTTAATTCATAATGCACAATGCATAATTCATAATGCATAATGCACAATTCATTATTGGGCAAATTCTCATGCAAGACGTGCTGTCCATAGTTTCACAAAACTTCGTCACCATCGTTACGGCACAAACGATTATGAATTGTGAATTATGCATTATGAATTATGCATTATTATGTCGCTTCCAAGTTCTTTTGCAATCTCGTTCCGGATAACCTGCATATCCTTGTATTCGGCCATGAGCTTCATCATCTTGTCGGTATCGCCGACGGAGAGGCTTATTTCGCGTTGCAGGTCTTTCATATGCCGCTCGACGTAATCCATGCGGAAGTCGAGGATGAGATGCTCTACCTGGTTGCGCAGGGTGTCGTCGTCGCGCCTCACTTGCAGGCTCTTGCTAAGCTGGAAGTGGTCTATGGCCATCTCTGTGGCCGTGCGGCTTATTTCGATGTCTGGATGATGCATGAAGTAGTTCTCGGCGTTGAAGCCTTCGTCGTCGTTGTGCGCCACGGCCTCGGCCAGCATGCGGTTGTAAAGGTCGTTGCCGAAGCTGAGGCTGTCGGCGCCGAGGTCGTAACTGATATACTGCGACACGCTGAGGTCTATCTTGCCTCCGTCTTCGGTCTCTACGTCCTTGTAGAGCACTTCCTGGCCGTGGCGCACCACCATTTGCATCAGCATGTATTCAACGGTAGGCGCCTGCTGCACCGGCGCGAGCGGCTGCAGGGGCCTTACGGGGCCTTCATCCCTTGCCTCTTCACGGCGCTGCTCCTTGCGCTTCTCCTCTATGTCGCCGCGTATGAACTTGTTGGCCGTGCTTATCAGCGTGGACTCGGGCATGCCCAAGCGGTGGGCGCATTCGGTTATGTACGTGGCGCGCGTTATCTGGTCTTGTATCACCGACACGCTCTTTACGATGCTGCTTATGGCCTCTGAGCGCTTTACCGGGTCGGTAACTCCTTTTAAGAGGAGGTTGGTCTTAAACTCGATGAAGTCGGTCTGGTGGGCCTCGATGTAGCGGCGGAACTCCTCGGCCGGATGCTTCTGCGCGAAGCTGTCGGGGTCGTCGCCGTCGGGCAGCAGCAGCACCTTCACGTTCATACCCTCGGCCAGCAGCATGTCGATGCCACGGATAGAGGCGTGTATGCCGGCGGCGTCGCCGTCGTAGAGCACGGTGATGTTGCTCGTGAAGCGGCGTATGAGGCGTATCTGCCCAGTAGTGAGCGACGTGCCCGACGACGCGACGACGTTCTCAACGCCGCTTTGGTGCATCGACGTAACGTCGACGTAGCCCTCTACGAGATAGCAGCGGTCTTGCTTCGTTATGGCGTGCTTGGCTTGGTATATGCCGTAAAGCTCGTTGCTCTTGTGGTAGATGAGCGATTCAGGCGAGTTGACGTACTTGGCCGCCTTCTTGTCGTTGCCCAATATGCGCCCTCCGAAAGCTACCACGCGCCCCGTAACGGTGTGCACGGGGAAGATCACACGCCCTGCGTAGCGGTCTTGCAGGCGGCCGTCGTCGCGCTTGTAGCACAGGCCCGTGTCGATCAAATACTGCTCCTTGAAGCCCTTGGCTAAGGCGGTCTTGGCCAAGGCGTCGCGCTCGGGCATGGCGTAACCGAGCTGGAAGCGGCTTATCGTGTCGTCGCGGAAGCCGCGCGAGCGGAAATACGCCAAGCCTATCGCCCTGCCCTTGTCGGTGTTCGTCAGGTTGTCCTGAAAATAGCGCAGCGCCCAGTCGTTCACTATGAAAAGGCTCTCGCGCTCGCCCTGCTCGCGCTTCTCGTCGTCGGTAAGCTCGCGCTCGCGTATCTCTATGTTATACTTCTTGGCCAACCAGCGCAGCGCCTCGGGGTAAGTCATCTGCTCGTGCTCCATGATGAAGCCCACCACGTTGCCCCCCTTGCCGCATGAGAAGCAGTGGCAGTAACCCTTAGAGGGCGACACCACGAACGAGGGAGTCTTCTCGTTGTGGAACGGGCACAGGCCCTTATAGTTCACCCCGGCCTTGCGCAGGGTGACGAATTCTGACACGACGTCGACTATGTTAGCCGCGTCCATTATCTTGTCTATCGTAGCCTTGTCAATCATTGCGTCTTATATTTACGGCAGCCTTAGACCTACGAAAGTCAAATCATGTTGTTCTTACGCAACCAACGCTTGCCGCCCGGCGTAAGGCAGTATAACAGAAATATAATACACGGTATGCCCACCATGCCTAAAATAATCAATGTTCCCATTATTTATCCTCCTTTTTATTAATCAAAATCAGGCCCGATGCCAACAATACCGCCGCTATCGTGCCGCTTAACACATATATGAGCCAGCGCATGTCTTCCAAATCCTTTATCAGCGAAGCGACAAAAACGCCCGTTAAAAAATACTTGGAGACATCGATAAGATAATTTCCTAATTTCTCTTTCCACATAGGTTTGCCATGAAGTTAAAAGTTTTTCTTTTTCTCCGCTTGCATTGCAAATATACGGAATATTAATGAAAGGTTGCCATGTTTGGGCTATTAATTCAGAAAATATAATCAAACAAACCATATTTCACACATTCAGTAAATGCTTCCACCGTATCAAAACGGCAACCAAAGAGGGCCGGAACGTTACAAAACGACATCAAGAAAATGTCTGCCGAAACCGACGAAACAGGTTTGCCGACCGGCTTAACAGTACGCTTCATGTTACAAAAACATGCCGGATACTGCACGGGGATAGGCGTTATTTAATCGTTTTTAACCATATTCCCACTCAAAAAGGCCGATAAATGCCTGACAAAAGGCCGCCAACGGCGACGCAAAAGGATGCCTTTTGCCGTGCGAAAGGTTACCTTTTACTGCGCAAGGAGCGGCCCGAAACTGCACAGGCAACGGCCAAACGCATGAACAACGTTGGCATTCAGCGCATTACGTATGCACATGTTTTTACGCATTTTTCCGTCCGAAAGATTTTATTTTCATAAATGCCACAGTCTGAGAGAGTCAAGGCAAACCAATGTGTAAGCAAAACATCAGGATTTAAATCAAAAGGGAAAAGATGGGAACGGCAGTTGCGATTGATTCAGACAAGATGCACGGACATCCCATACCGGCCTTTAACGTTATGGATTGAAAGGCGTTTTTCTTAATTCTTAACTCTTTATTCCCTGCAATATCGCACAAAACCATTAACTTTGCAATTTGTTTATCCTGAACAAAAAAGGATTCGGGAGACAGATGTTAGTTTTTTAACTTAAAAAGAAAGGACAAAAAGAAATGAGAAAATTATTTATCGCCGCATGCGCGGCAGGCATGACGCTAAGCCTTGCCTCGTGCGGAACACAGCGCAAAGCGGCCGCAACGACGGCCTCGCTCGACGGTGAATGGAAGATAATCACCGTTGAAGGACAGGCCATAACGCCCAAAGCAGGCGAAAAGGAGGCTTTCATCGGTTTCGACGCCAAGGAAAACCGCATCTACGGCAACACGGGCTGCAACAACCTTACAGGAGGATTGCAGGCTGACGCGAAGAAGGGAACCATATCGTTCGGGCAGACCGGCTCGACGCGGATGATGTGTGCCGACATGGAGACTGAACAGAAAGTGCTCGGAGCAATGGGCAAGGTCGAGAAATACGAAATCACGGCCGACGGCAAGCTGAACTTCAAAACGGCCGGCGGCGAAACCGTGATGACACTCGAAAAAAAGTGAAAGACTGAAAGTGAAAAGTAAAAAATCCAAATGCTGAAAAGTGAAAGGTGAAAAGCGAAGAGTGAATAATCCAAATGCCTTGAATAATAACGATACTAAGTTATGGTAATGGATTCTTCACTTTTCACTTTTCGTTTTTCACTTTTTTCTTTGCCGTGCGGCAAAAAAAGTGTATTTTTGCATTCATGAAACTTTACATTATTAATATACAACTATGAATCTTAAAATCATCGTACTTGCCAAGCAAGTACCCGACACGAGGAATGTGGGAAAGGACGCGATGACCGCCGAAGGAACGGTGAACCGCGCAGCGCTGCCCGCAATCTTCAACCCCGAAGACATGAACGCGCTCGAACAGGCGTTGCGCCTGAAAGAGCAAAACCCCGGCTCGACAGTAGGCGTATTGACTATGGGCCCTCCGCGCGCCGCTGAAATCATCCGCCAGGGACTTTACCGCGGAGCCGACACCGGCTGGCTGCTGACCGACCGCCTGTTCGCCGGAGCCGACACCCTCGCCACTTCCTACGCCCTTGCCACCGCAATCAAGCACATCGGCGGAGCCGACATCATCATCGGCGGACGCCAGGCCATAGACGGCGACACGGCACAGGTAGGCCCGCAGGTGGCGCAGAAGCTCGGACTGTCGCAAGTTACGTATGCCGAGGAAATACTGAAGTGCGAAGACGGCAAGCTGACCATACGCCGCCACATAGACGGAGGCGTGGAAACCGTAGAGGCACCTATGCCCATCGTAATCACTGTGAACGGCAGCGCAGCCCCCTGCCGCCCGTGCAACGCCAAGTTGGTGATGAAGTACAAGCATGCCACCGTGCCGCTCGAGCGCACCGAGGGTATGCCCTACGCCAATCTGTATGAAACGCGCCCCTATCTCACGCTCAACCAGTGGTCGGTAGCCGACATCGACGGCGACCCGCAGCAGTGCGGACTGGCAGGCTCGCCCACCAAGGTTAAAACCGTTAAGAACATCGTGTTCCAAGCTAAGGAGAGCAAGACTCTCACCGGCAGCGACGCCGACGTGGAAGGCATGATAAAGGAACTGTTGGAAGAAAAGATAATCGGATAGTTTAATTGGGAAGTTAAAGAATTTAAAGAAGTTATAGAAGTTAAAGCCATTACCATTGACAATAATTGGAAAACATCCATGAGTAATAGTTTCCAAGATTTGATAGCATGGCAGGCCGCCCATAAATTCATATTATGCGTATATGGAACTACAAGCCGGTTTCCTAAACATGAACGGTTTGCGTTAAGTCCGCAGTTTGAAAGGGCTGCCGTATCAATTGCAGCCAACATAGCTGAAGGTTATAGGAAAATGAGTAAGGCTGACAAACTTCGCTTCTTGAACATTGCTCAAGGCAGTCTTGAAGAATGCAGGTATTACATTATCCTTTCGCATGATTTGAAGTACATCGACGATGTTGCATTTCGTTTGCTTAATGCAAATATTGAAGATACAAGCAGGCTGCTGAATGCTTACTGCAGAAAAATTAAAGAAAGTACATTTTCTGATTCAATGGAATGAGCACAATAATAAAGCTAATGGCTTTAACTTCTCTAACTTCTTTAAATTCTATAAATTCTAAAGAAAGAAACAAATGAACAACGTATTCGTATACTGCGAGATAGAAGGCACCACCGTTGCCGAAGTGTCTCAAGAATTGCTCACCAAGGGCCGCAAGCTCGCCAACCAGCTTGGAGTGGAGCTGCACGCCGTCGTTGCCGGCACGGGCATCAAGGGCAATGTAGAAAGTCAGATTCTGCCTTACGGAGTCGACAAGCTGTTTGTGTTCGACGCCGAAGGCTTGTTCCCATACACGTCGGCACCCCATACGTCAATCCTCGTGAACCTCTTCAAAGAGGAACAACCGCAGATTTGCCTCATGGGTGCCACCGTTATAGGCCGCGACTTAGGGCCGCGCGTATCGTCGTCGCTTACAAGCGGACTGACCGCCGACTGCACACAGCTCGAAATCGGCGACTATGACGACAAGAAGGCAGGCAAGCATTACGACAACCTGCTTTACCAAATCCGTCCCGCCTTCGGCGGCAACATCGTTGCGACAATCGTAAATCCCGACCACCGTCCGCAGATGGCCACCGTCCGCAGCGGCGTGATGCAGAAGGCGCTGTATGATGGCGAGGCTAAGAACGAGGTGGTTTACCCCGACGCATGCAAGTACACCGACCCGGCCGACTTCATCGTAAAGGTAATCGACCGCCACGTCGAGGCGGCAAAACACAACTTGAAGGGTGCTCCCATTGTCGTTGCCGGAGGTTACGGCGTGGGCAGCAAGGAAGGCTTCGACCAACTGTTCCAGCTTGCAAAGGAACTGCACGGAGAGGTAGGCGCAAGCCGCGCTGCAGTAGACGCAGGCTTTGTCGACCATGACCGCCAGATCGGCCAGACCGGCGTAACCGTTCATCCGAAGGTTTATATCGCCTGCGGTATCTCCGGACAGATACAGCACATAGCCGGAATGCAAGACTCGGGCATCATCATCTCGATAAACAGCGACCCCGACGCTCCTATCAATCAGATTGCCGACTATGTGATAGTCGGCACGGTAGAGGACGTCGTTCCGAAGCTCATCAAATATTACAAGCAAAACAGCAAGTAACATCTTAAGAAGTATGAGGAATTTATAGAAGTTATAGAATTTAAAGAAGTTAGAGCCGTATGCCTTCAATGTCATACACTTCAAAGGTTATGTCTTTAACTTCTAACGAGCAAAGCGAGTGATAACTTCTTTAACTTCTCTAACTTCTTTAAATAATATAACTTCATAAAAATAAACAACAATGGCAAACTATTATACGGACCATCCTGAGTTTGAGTTTCATCTCAACCATCCTTTAATGGAAAGGATTGTCGAGCTGAAGGAACGCGGCTTTGCCGACAAGGATGAATACGCAGACGCCCCCGTTGACTACGAGGACGCGATAGAGAACTATAAGAGGATGTTGGAAATAACAGGCGACATCGCCGCCAACATACTCGAGCCGAACAGCGAGGAAGTGGACACGGAAGGACCGCACCTCGTCGACGGTCGTATGCACTACGCTTCAAAGACCTACGAGAACCTTGACGCGACGCGCAAGGCCGGACTCTGGGGCGTGTCGATGCCGCGCCGTTACGGCGGACTCAACATGCCGGTTACTCCTTACTCAATGGCTTCGGAGATCGTGGCAGCCGCCGATGCCGGATTCCAGAACATTTGGAGCCTGCAGGACTGCATCGAGACTCTCTACGAGTTTGGCAGCGAAGAGCAAAGGCAGAAGTACATACCGCGCGTTTGCGCAGGCGAGACGATGAGTATGGACCTGACCGAGCCTGACGCCGGTTCCGACTTGCAGCGCGTAATGCTCAAGGCTACGTACAGCGAAGAGCAAGGCTGCTGGCTGCTTAACGGCGTAAAGCGCTTCATCACCAACGGCGACTCTGACATCCACCTCGTACTTGCGCGCAGCGAGGCCGGCACCCACGACGGCCGCGGACTGTCGATGTTCATCTACGACAAGAGGAACGGCGGCGTTACCGTGCGCCACATAGAGAACAAGCTCGGCATACACGGCTCGCCTACTTGCGAGCTTGTGTTCAAGAACGCAAAGGCCGAGCTTTGCGGCAGCACACGCCTGGGGCTTATTAAATATGTCATGGCGCTGATGAACGGTGCCCGTCTGGGTATCGCCGCACAGAGCGTAGGCGTAAGCCAGGCTGCTTACAACGAGGCTTTGGCTTACGCAAAGGAGCGCAAGCAGTTTGACAAGGCCATAATCAACTTCCCCGCCGTCTACGACATGCTATCACGCATGAAGGCCAAGCTCGACGCAGGCCGCAGCATCCTTTATATGACGGCGCGCTACGTTGACCTGTACAAGACTCTCGAGGACATCTCGCGCGAGCGCAAACTGACGGCCGAGGAGCGCCAGGAACTGAAGAAATACTCGCGCCTTGCCGACGCATTCACTCCGATAGCAAAGGGAATGAACTCTGAGTACGTAAACCAAAACGCTTACGACGCAATCCAAGTGCACGGTGGCTCGGGCTTCATCATGGAGTACAAGTGCCAACGCCTCTACCGCGACGCACGCATATTCTCCATTTACGAGGGAACGACGCAACTTCAGGTCGTGGCCGCAATACGCTACATAACCAACGGCACGTATCTCGGAATAATGAAAGAGATGCTCGCAAACGAGGTGGCAGAAGAACTGAAACCGCTGCAGGAGCGCACCAAGAAGATGGTAGAGCTTTACGAACAGGCCGTAAACTACGTGAAAGAGCTTGGCGACCAAGAGGCGCACGACTTCCTCGGACGCCGCTTGTACGACATGACCGGCGACATCCTTATGTCGCTGCTCATACTCGACGACGCCACCCGCGCCCCGCATCTCTTCACTAAGAGCGCCAACGTTTACGTGCGTTACGCAGAGGAAGAGGTAATAGGACACTACACGTATGTAAAGAGCTTCATCGCCGAAGACCTTGTAAACTTCCGCGCAGCTGAAACGGAAGCCGAATAAGCGGATTAATATTCAAACAAAAAACAACGCTTGGATGCCGTTAAAATACATCCAAGCGTTGTTTTTTTATTGCGTTTATACCGGTCCTTACACCAAATGGCTTACCCACTCGTCCCTGTCGCCCGGCAGGAAGTCGACAACAGGAATCTCAATCATCGTGTAACAACCAGGCTGCTGGCGCATTGAAGCTCGTGCCACATTGACAAGCACCTGGCCGGTCAGTGCAGGGTTGTTGATGTTCATGTCGAACTCAAAATGTTGGTTCTGCGTCTTTCCACTAACACCTTTGCGAACAAGGTTTACGCCGTGACCCATGTCGCGAACCTCGTCAACGCTCGGCACTTCTACTACGTAAGTCTCGTCGCTCGCGAAATACGGGTCGCTCTTTATTGCCTTCGTCACCTCGTCAAGGCTTGAGCCCTCTTCAAGTTCAACGTAAACCATGCGGCGGTGGATGCCTTCGCCCTTTGGAATTGTCATCGACAATGCATTCTTAACTCCTGCTTTTGAACGCACGCACACAGAGTGTCCCATGCTCATGCCGGGACCGAAGTTCGTATAAGTAAGACCTTTGGGAGCAAGGCTTTGCATCAAAGTGCGCACAACGCTGTCCGAACCCGGATCCCATCCTGCCGCAATCACGGCAACGCGCCCGTGCTCCTTGCATATCTTCATCAGGTTTGCGCGGTATTGGGCGATGCTTGTGTGAATATCGAAACTGTCAACAGTGTTGATTCCCAACGGCAATATCTTGCTTGCGTACTCTTCGCAACTACGCGTAGGAGTGGCGAGGATTGCCACGTCTACGTCCTTCAACTCCGTTATGTCCTTAACTACGTCATAACGTTCCAGTTCCGAAGGCTTGTTCTCAGCCCCGTTACGCCTTACTATTCCGGCTATCTCGAAATCCTCAGCGGCCTCGAGAGCCTCAACAGCATACTTTCCGATGTTGCCGTAACCAACTACGGCGGCTCTTATCTTTTTCATTACCTACAAATGTTTTAAAAGTTATCCATAACAATATTAGTTTCCTGCAAATTAGCAAATAAGGAAAGGCTTACGCCTTCTTTGCTATAAAAGCATTGCAAATATACTCCAAAAAAACGAAATGGGATACATTATGCTGTTATTTTTTAAAATTCGAAACCAAGATTGACATAAAAATACGGTTTGCCCGTGTGCCCTGAATAACCCAACGTAGCACCGACCGGGCCGAACATGCTATCGTAAAAATAAGCGGCTTCACAACCGAACATAGGCCCACGCTCGAACAACCGTTTGGGTTTATCGGCCCGTTGGGCGAAAGACAACCGTGCCATGAGATAGTTTGCCGAACCTATTCGCTGCTGGGCTTTCAACTGAAGGGCTACTAACGAGTTGTCCGTAAACTCCACATGCCCTATGCCGGCAAAGGGCAACTGTTGACCGATGTATTGACCGTGGAACAGACCGCCGATGGCGTTGCGCATTATCAATGGTATCCCGTGGCCGAGCAGGAAACGTCCGCCAAGCATTGGCTGAAAGACGAAGCGGCTGCCCATAGGGAACGACATGCGCCAAACGAAGTCGGCCGCACTTATGCCAGCCCGGCCTTTCCACCCCACAAAATTGTCCGTATGATAAGCAAACCCGGCCTTAAACATTGCGCCTCGTGTGGTGAAGAACCAGCGGTCTTCAGAATCATAGTTGAGGTCGAACTCATAACTGTAAATGTGCAGGTTGTCCAAACGCTCATGGACTGCCGACTGTCCGATAAGAACGTTGTGGAAATCGTAGAAGTCGGCAAACACACCTATGTCGCACGAGAAGTTGCGTATGTTGAAACTTATGGCCTGCAGGTTTAGCGTATGCCTGTTGTACGTGAAGTTGTACGCGCTCTCGCCGTTCTCGAATATGTTGATGTCATCGTGCCTGAGAATGTACGAAAAGCCTATTTTCCCGTAATTCAAAGGCGTTATTCCGGCGTCGACGCGCGCCATCATGCGCTTGCCGAGCCGTCCGGTGAACTCAAGTTCAATGGGTGTCTTCGTCCTAAGGCGGTGCGACATGTTGGCTTGCAGGGCCACCATCTCTTCCGTATCGAAGCGCACGCCGAGGTTTATCCTTACCGCCCGGCGCGATTCGGCAAATATCTTGAAGATGTTTTTCCCTTCGTGCCTGTTAAGATTATAACCAACGCCGGTGTACAAGAATACCGAGCCGAGCGCCGTCATGGCCGCTTCGATGTTTTTCGCAGCGACGGTGTGCCCCTGCCTTATGCCGTATTTTGAAATTATATACTCACGGTCAACGTCGGATATGCCTTCAAAGCATACGGAATCGAGCCTGAGCCGAAGCACGTCGCTCGAGGGAACGGTACGCCGCAGTCTTTCCGGCTCGTAGCCTTCGGGCAGTCCGAGCGCGCGCTTCAATGCCGTCAGCTCGTCCCAATGCTCCATTGCCGCCCTCTCGCCGCGGGCGATGAGCGTGTCGACGGCGGCACGGGTGAAACTCGCCGACGAATATCCCTTAACGTCGACTTTTATCGGTATGTCGGTAATTGCCCAATTCTCATCGTATTTGTTCTTGCAGTTTATGTCGATTATCTGCATCAGCACGTCCGAACCACTCGTAAGCTGGTCGGCCGTCCTCGGAGGACTTTGCACCGACACGCCTATTATTATATCGGCTCCCATGCGCTTGGCCAAATCGGCCGGATAGTTGTTGCGCAGGCCGCCGTCGACGAGCACCATTTCCCTTACGGCAGACGTGTCGACGGGCGACGAACCGGCAAGCGTATCAGACTTGCCGCTTACGCCTTGCCGGGTTGCCTGCCGTGCGCTTGTTTGCCTGATACGCACGGGAGTGAACACACCCGGTATGGCCATGCTGGCTCGCATGGCGGTAGCGAGGTTGCCGCTGAAGAAGTCGTATTCAGTGTTGTCTACGATGTCGGTGGCCACGCATGCGAACGGAATAGGCAATTCGGCGAAGCTGATAGAGTCGTGCCAGCCTACGGTAAGCCTTGTGAAAAGTTTCGCAAGGTTAGTGCCGTGGATAAGTCCTCCTGCCGGAGTCTTGCGTTTTCTACTCATTATCGTCAACGGGCGCGACAGTATGTAAGTATATTGTTTTTCACGCTCTACAAGGTCTTCGGCGCGCATGTCGGCCTTGTCCGTCAGCAACATGTTCCAGTCTTGCACGCTTACGAGCGAGTCGAGCGTCTCCGCGTCGTAGCCGATTGAATACAATCCGCCTATAAGAGCGCCCATAGACGTGCCGGCGATGCAGTCTACCGGTATGCCGGCGCGCTCAATAACACGCAACACGCCTATATGGGCCATGCCTTTGGCGCCGCCTCCGCTCAGCACTACTCCTACTTTTTTTCGAACAAGCGAGTCGACTTTTACAGCAGACGAGTCGACAAGCATACGAGTCGACAAGCTATCAGCAGACAAGCTATCAGCAGACAAGGGGTAAGTAAACAAAAGGCAAACAAACAAGCAGACTAAGCGGACCTGTTCACAAACCCGCCTGCCCATTCGTCTGTTTATGTCTTGTTTACCCGTCACTTGTCTACTGATAACTTGCCTGCTGATAACTTGTCTGCTGATAACTTGTCTGCTGATAACTCGTCTGCTTGTCAACTTGTCTGCTGTTAAACGTGGTGCGCGAAACGTTCCTCGGCCAAGCGTTCATACTTAGTGCCGGGCCGTCCGTAGTTGGCGTAAGGATGAATGCTGATGCCTCCGCGCGGAGTGAACAGCCCCGTAACCTCTATGTACTTGGGATCCATCAGCCTTATCAAGTCTTTCATTATGATATTCACGCAGTCTTCGTGGAAGTCGCCGTGGTTGCGGAAGCTGAAGAGATACAGCTTCAGGCTCTTGCTCTCAACCATCTTGACGTCGGGCACGTAGCTGATGCGTATCTCGGCGAAGTCGGGCTGGCCCGTAATCGGGCACAGCGAAGTGAACTCGGGGCAGTTGAAGCGCACCCAATAGTCGTTGTCCTGATGCTTGTTCACGAACGTTTCGAGCACGTCAGGAGCATAGTCCGTGCGGTATTCCGTGGTTCGTCCGAGGCTCTTCAGGCCCTCGTCCTTTCTCGTATCGTTGTTTGTCATGACAGTTTAAATACTTTCCAAATGTTATAACTAATGCCTTCGTCGTAAACGTCCTCGCCCTCGTGCTGCTTAGTCTTGCGCACAACGCGCACCGTTACGGGCAGGACTACAATCTCGTACAGCGTCTTAAGCACCACCTGCGATATGATGAGCGACGCCATTTCGCCTGCCGGCACCACGCCCGACAGCGCCAACGGGAAGAACACAAGCGAGTCGGCGGTCTCGCCGAAGAGCGTGCTCACCACGGCGCGCAAGGAGAAGTGCTTGCCATGCGACGATATTTTCATGCGGCTCATCACATAAGCGTTGATGAACGAGCCTACGAGAAACGCCACGAACGAGGCCGCGGCTATGCGCGGGGCGAGGCCGAACACGGCGTGGAAGCCTTCGTCGTTGTGCCAGTAAGGAGCCCCGGGAATGGCGTCGGCCAGCGCGCCGAAGGCCACGAAGATAAGGTTCATCGCGAAGCCGAGCCATATCAGCAGGCGCGCCTTGCGGAATCCCCACACCTCGCACACGCAGTCGTTGATGATGTAAGACACGGGGAACACGAGCAGTCCGCCCGTAATGTTCACCTCTCCGAACGAGATTTGCTTTGTTTCCAATACGTTAGCCGTTATCAGGCAAACGCAGAACAGCGTACTGAAAAGCAAGAACAGCACGCTTACCTGTTGTTTTCGTTGTTCCATTTCCTTGTTTTTAAAGAGGTTAGACAAGCACTCTATGTTTGGGGTTTTGAGGTTATGCGGTTATTGGGTTATGCGGTTTTGAGGTTGTTGGGTTATGCGGTTTTGGGGTTGTTGGGTTATGCGGCCGTGCGGTTTTCATACCGTACAACCGTAAAACCGTAAAACCGCACAACCATAAAACCTCACAACCGTAAAACCTCATGACCTTATAACCGTAAAACCTTACAACCGCACATCTTTTCCGCATGCAAAATTACTGCATTTTCCCGTATTTTGTACCGCTTATGTATGTAAATTTTGCATCTTATTGCAACCTGTTGATTTTCAACGTATTACCCACACCGTTCTAAAAGGTTGCCTTTTAGCCAGCAAAAGGTTACCTTTCAGTATGCCGTTTGCCGCCTTTTAGAACGCAAAACACGGCATTTTGCATTACGGGCGGTTTCGGTTTACATAAAAGCGGACATTCTTTTATCTAAAAGCAGACATCCATTTATATAAAAAACGTAAACTTGATGAGATTTTAAACATTTTTGTTTGCGCTGTGAGATTTAAACGATAACTTTGCGTTAAGTAAAATATTAAAACACAACAGACAATGAAAAAGACTCTTACCATCGCCGCACTTGCGCTCGGGTGCATGTCGGCCACTGCGCAAGACACGGCCTACAAGATTACGGGCACCGTGCCAGCGGACATAAAGAAGGTATATTTAGGCGTAATGACGCAGCGCGAACCGATAGACAGCGTAACCGTAAAAGACGGTAAATTCGAGTTCAACGGCACGCGCCAACTCAACGAGATAATTTACGTTATGACCCCTGAGGGCAACTGCCCGGTATTCAACGACGGCACACCCGTTGACCTTAACGCCGTAAGCAACACCTTAACAGGCTCTGAACTGAACAAGAAGCTCTACGGATACGAACAGCAGTTGGACAAATACAACCAACAGATGAACAAGCTGTATCCTGAATACATGGCCGCAACCAAAGACGCCTCGGCCGAAGGAAAGGCAAAGGCGAAGGAATTGGAAGCGCAACTTAACGAGACATGGGGCGGCAAGAAAGACGCTACGCTCGGCATCATAAACGAGAATAAGGACAACCTCATACCGGCCGCTTACATCAATGCGGTGGCTTACATGCTCGGTTACGACGAGCTGAAAAAACTTTTACCCGACACGGCCCCATACTACAACCACCCTGCAATGGCCGGCGTGAAGCGCCAACTCGCCGCCCTTGAGAAGCGCAGGCCGGGCATGCCGTTCACCGACCTGACGATGAACGACACCGAGGGAAAGGCGCGCCGGCTGAGCGAATGGTGCGGTAAGGGCAATTACGTGCTTGTGGACTTCTGGGCAAGCTGGTGCGGCCCGTGCCGCCAGGAGATGCCCAACGTTGTGGCGAACTATAAGAAATACCACGAAAAGGGCTTCGAGGTTGTCGGCGTTTCGTTCGACAACAAGGCCGAAGCATGGAAAAACGCAATAAAAAGCCTCGGCATGCCGTGGCCCAACATCAGCGACCTGAAGGGCTGGCAGTCGGCCGCCGCCTCTACATACGGCATCAACGCCATACCGGCCAACGTGCTTCTCGACGGCAGCGGAAAGATAGTTGCCGTTGACTTGCGCGGCGGCGACCTCGGCGCAAAGCTCAAAGAGGTGTATGGTTTTTGAGAACTTATAGAATTAAAAGAAGTTACCGCCCCCTGCGGTCGCTAAGAAGTTAAAGCCAAATGCGTTGCTGGCATGTATAGCTTTATGCTATCGGACATCTTAACCTACCCTGGTTCATGCCCATGCCACTAACAAAGCATTTGGCCTTAACTTCTTAGCGACCGCAGGGAGCGGTAACTTCTTTTAACTCTTTAACTTCCGTATGTCATCCAACGGTAATCTGCCTTACCACGTTCTGCTCTTCTTTCTTTATCTTAGGCAGCACTACGGTGAGCACGCCGTCGGCTACACGGGCCGATATGTTGTTGCGGTCTACGTCGTCGGGGAGAATCAATGTCTGCTCGAACTTTGAGTAAGCGAACTCGCGGCGCAGATAGTGAGCCTTCTTGTTGTCGTCGGTATGCTCCTTCTTGCTCTCCATCTTGATGTGCAAGTCGCCTTCTTGGTTGAGGTGTACGTTGAAGTCCTCCTTCGTCATACCCGGCGCCGCAACCTCCACTTCGTAGTCTACTTCGCTCTCCTTAACGTTTATCGCCGGGGCGGTGGCATTGGTGCGCGGCATGAAGTCGGTGTCGAAGAAATCGTTGAATACGTCGGGTAACCAAGAATTTTTACGATTAACTGGTGTCATAATCATTGTCTCCTATTCATTAATTGTTATTGAATGCTGTTTTGTTTGCGGCCTCCGGCGTTCCCGTCGGCCTTCGCTTAAGGTAATGCAACAAGCATACCATAACGAAAGTTGCGCCATAATGTCGGTCAAAACCGACATTATGGCGCAACTTACGAATGAAAAATTAAAAATGAACAATGAGAAATCAGGAAATGAAAAATGAACAATCCCGGTCAGACTTTGTTCAAGCTGAAACACGCATCCTGATTATTCGTTTTTCATTTCCTGATTGTTCATTGTTCATTTTTCATTATTCATTTTCTTATTATTCGTATTTCGTGCGGTATAGGCCGTCGATTATGCTGTCGGCCAAGCTGATGTTGGGCACCTTGATGCTGCCGCAGCCGAGGGCTTCGGCCACGGTCATGAATATCTCCGACGCCGGGATGATTACGTCGGCGCGGTCGGCCTTAAGGCCGTATTGCTCAATGCGCTCGTCAACGCTCAGCTGCTTGAGCTTTGAGTAGACTTCATTTATCTCGGCAACGGTAACCTCACGCGGGTCCTTGCTCGAATGGGTTAGCTTGAACAGCTTGTTGATGTTGCCGCCGGAGCCTATCATGCGCATGTCGGGCATGTCCTTGGCGAAGCGTCTGAGGTCGGCCTTCATGTTCTCGACGGTCTCCTTCGACACCATGCCGCCGAGCATCCTGAGCGTGCCGATGTTGTAAGAATGGCTGTGGGTGAGCACTCCGTCGTGCAGCAACGAAATCTCCGTGCTGCCTCCGCCCACGTCGATGTAGGCGTAATTGCCGCTGGCGCTCTCTATGTTTTCAACGATGTTGTTGCACAGCAGGCGCGCTTCCTCGCGGCCGTTGATTATCTCTATGTCGATGTCGGTGGCCTTGCGCAGCTTGTCGAGCACCTTCTTGCCGTTGTCGGCGTCGCGCATGGCCGAGGTTGCGCAGGCGCGGTAGTCGTCGACTTGGTTGAGCTTCATAAGCTGGTAGAAAGCCTTGAGCATGTGCTTCATCATCACCGCGCGCTCTTTTGAAATCTTACCGAGCGTGAACACGTCGGAACCTAAACGCAATGGTACGCGCATGTACATGACGCGCGAAATCTGTTGGCTGCCGTCTTGGGCCGTCCTGAAGTTCTTAATGAGCAGTCGCGCTCCGTTAGAACCGATGTCTATTGCCGCTAATCTCATGGTTTAAATGTTTTAGGAGTAAAGGAGCAAGGAGTAAAGTAGTAAGTAGGTATGTATTGAAAGGACGCTGCAGTCCGCCTTACGGTTTTGCTTCCTTACACGCTTTACGCATGAATGGTATATTTAAATAACGTATTTTCCGATTGATTATTTTGTCTGCCGCTTTCGATTTGCTATCACACTGGCTGTCAGCATGTTACCGCCGACGTTACGAAAGGTGGCCTTTTATGTTGCAAAAGACCGCCTTTTACGCCGCGAAAGGTGGCCTGTTGCAGCGTAAAAAGCGGTCTTTTGCAATCCGTAGGTTATTCCCCTTCAGTGCTTACGGCCTTCGCCTCGGCCTCGTAAGCGTTGTGAAGCTCTTCCTGCGAGCGGAATGGGCGGTCGCCGACAACGGGCTGTATCACGTTGTCGCCCGACCCGTCAACGATGCGTCCGTTGGTGGTGTCGCTCAGTCCGTATTCCACCGTGCGCAGCAAGTCGCGCTGCATGTCGGCGTCGTAGACGGGAGTCATCACCTCGATGCGGTTCAACAGGTTGCGCGGCATCCAGTCGGCGCTGCCTATGTAATACTTTGGCGCTCCGCCGTTGCAGAATATCAGTATGCGCGAATGCTCCAGGTAGCGGTCTATTATGCCTACGGCCTTGATGTTGCCGCCCGTGCCTGACGCGTCGGTAACGAGCGAGCAGTTGCCGCGGAGCACTATGCCTATCTTCACGCCGGCGGCCGAGGCGGCGTAGAGCTTGTTCACTACGTCGAGCTCGGTGATGTGGTTTATCTTCATCTTTATCCACGCCTCGCGGCCCGCGCGGGCGTTCTTTATCTCGTTGTTGATGAGCGAGAGTATGCGGTTCTTCATAGAGTTGGGCGACACCATGAGTTCCTTGAAGCGCACCTGGGAGAAGGGGCGGTCGATGAAGTCGAACACTTTCTTCACCTCCTGCACTATGTTCTTCCTCGCGGTCATCATCAGGTAGTCGGTGTAAGTCTTGGCGTTGCCCTCGTGGAAGTTGCCAGTGCCTATGCAGGCTATGTTGCCCTGCTTCGACTCTATGTACAAAAGTTTAGAGTGAATCTTAAGTCCCTCGACGCCGAAGATTACGTTGATGCCCTCTTCCTGCATGCGCTTGCTCCACTTTATGTTGCTTTCCTCGTCGAAACGGGCCAGCAGTTCGACTACGGCCGTGACCTTCTTGCCGTTGCGCGCGGCGCAGATGAGCGCCTTTACCACCTTTGAGTCTTTCGCCAAGCGGTACAACGTGGTCTTTATCGACTTAACCTCTGGTTTAAGGGCAGCCTCGCGCAACACGCGGATGTAGCCGTCGAACGAATGGTAAGGCACATGGATGAACAGGTCCTTGCGGCGTATCTGGTCGAGAATGCTCTCTTGCGACAGGAACTCGGGCTTCATTATGGGTTTCCACTTGGGGAACTTCAGCTCGTCGTGGCCGCAGTCGGGGAAGCCCATCAGGTCGCGGTGGTTCTGGTAACGGCTGCTGGCGAGCGACGCGTCGAGCTTGCTCACGTCGATTTTCGACATCAGCTTCTTCCTCATGTCCTTTGGCATCTGCTTGTCGTAGATGAGGCGCACGGGGTCGCCGTGCCTGCGGCTGTTCACTCCCTTGGCGATTTTCTGCAGCACGCCGTAGTCGAAGTCGTTCTCCATTTCCATCTCGGCGTCTTTCGTGAACTTAAACGAGTAAGCCTCGAACGTGCCCGGCTTGAAGCCGATGAAGATGAGCGGAAGGCAGTAGCGCACGACGTCGTCGAGATACATGATGTTGTCGAAACCGTCGGACGACGGCACCTTGACGAAGCGTCCATTCTCCCTGTCGGGCACCTTGATTATGGCCAAGCTGCTCTTAGGCAAGTGCAGCGCGTCGGTTTGCTCGGTCTTCTTCACCAAAAGGTAAATGCGGTTGTCCTCAAGCTGGCCTATCTCGTCGATTTCGGAGAACCATATAGGGTTAGTGTAGCCGTTAAGCCGGTCGTGGAAATAGCTTTTCAGGAACGCCTCCTGCTCCCCGTTGAGCTGCGTGTTGTCGATAAGGCGTATGTTGTGCTGCTCAAGAGCCTTGAACACTTCGTCTATCGCTACGGTGTACTCCTGGCTGAACTGCGTATTGAGCTTGTTTATCGTCTTGATAGTCTTCCGTATGTTGTCGTGCTGTTTGCGTATTTCCTTGTTGTCTGATTCCAACAAGCGGTTGAGCGAAGCCATGCGCACGCGGAAAAACTCGTCGAGGTTGTTAGAGTAAATGCCGAGGAACGACAGCCTTTCCAACAATGGTATGTTCTCCTTGCGGGCTTCCTGCAATATGCGGTGGTTGAAGTACATCCAACTGACGTCGCGCTCAACGTAACGCGTCTCCTTCTTCTTCTTTGAAATAATCTTTACAGCCATGTCCTTATCTTGTTCAAAATAAAACCATATACAACATTACATTAAAACGCTTCAGCCGCAAACACGGGCCGAAACGGTAGAAAACCTGAATGCCGCGCAGCATTCAAAGTTTTTGCAAAAGTAAACTTATTATTCTGTTCTTTCATGGTATTAGGTGTTAAGTTACGGATAAAATATTGTTTCAAACGTGTTTCACGACACGGCCAACAGCTTCTCCTTGCCGCAAAACCAGCGTGAAAGGCGCAGCCTGTCCATAACCCATGCCACGGCCAAACTGCCGGCAACGACGAACACGACCGACACCACCGTGAACAGCAGGGCCGTGGGGTCGAAGCTGAAAAAGGGGACGAAGCTCTTGGTGATAATAGTAAACATCGGCGAGAAAAGCAATATCGAAAGCGTGTTTTCGCCGACCATCAGGGCGAGCCGCTTAACCTTCGGCTTTATATAGGGATACGCCGCAAGCGCCAGGCTCATGGCAAGATAGGTCATTACGACGCCCTGAAGCGCCGCCCTGTCCATGCCTTCGGGGCTGAACAGGCAAAACAACGCCAGCGGAACAGCCGCCCAACACGACGGCCGGAACGCCGACATGAAGCCCACTCCGGCCTGTCTCAGGGCCGCTCCGGCGAGAAAATACATAGCATTGTCGAAATTAACAATGTGCAAAAGGCGCGAAGCTGCGAAAAGGCAGACGCCCAACACGCACACGAACGAGACCCAACCAAGACGGCGGCAAAGGCGGCTGACGGCGTAATAAATAATGTAACACACAATCAGCGTGTGCAAATACCAATACGGCCCGAGCGGATGCAGCAGCAGTTTGTCGAAAAACACCGCCGGCGTAAGATTGTCGATGTGCTCGCGTATGGGCAGGACCGAAGCCATGACGACGTAGCCAGCCTCCATGACCGCGTATGGAACGAACAACCACTTTACCTGGCGCACCATGCGCGTGAAGCCCTTGTCCATGTTGGCAAGATAGCCCGAAATTACCAAGAAGACCGACATGTGGAACGTATATACCACCTGCTTGGCATAAGGATACTTATCGCCGACGTAAACCAAATGGAATATTATCATCAAAACGATGAAGACACACTTCAAGAAATCTATCTGACAGACGCGCTTGTTCATTTTATCCGAATGAATGTTTGTTGCTTTCAGTTGTTTATTTTAATAACCCCTTTAATGCGCTTTTTATTATATAAAGTACGAACATTTATCACTTTCAACCTTAAAATTTACAAAAGCACTATTGGAAAACGCGCAAAAGTACCAAATCGTTACTTTCACTTTGTCACATAAAAGGATTTTTTTGCGACATTACGTAACATGGCCGCATGCGGTTAGGTAAATAGCACACAGGGCTGATTTCTTTGTGACAAGTAGCGCATATTGTTCTATTTTACTGAAAAACAAATTATTATTGCCTATTTATTTTGAAGTTTGCCATACTTGCACTATCTTTGCACAAAAAGACAAAAAGTGTGCGGTTTTGGATGTTTACGCCACGCCACTGATTGCCATAGCACTTAAATCTTATAACCATGAGTTTCATAAAGAATTTTAACGACCTTACAAGCATGCTTGCGCAGACGCACGGACGCAAGCGCGTGGCAGTGGCCAGCCCTGCCGACTCACATACGGAATACGTCGTTGAACGTGCACTGACGGAGGGAATAGCCGATTTCATCTTGGTGTGCGTGGGCGAATGCAAACCCGAGTTCGCCGCTTTGGCAGAACGTTTCGCCGGCCATGTCGAGGTTGTTATCGAACCGACGGTAGACGACGCGGCGCGGCGTGCCGTAGCAATAGTAAGGGAAGGCGGTGCCGACGTGCTGATGAAAGGGTCGATGAATACCGACAACCTGTTGCATGCAGTGCTCAACAAGGAGCACGGCATACTTGAGCCGGGGCGCGTATTGAGCCATGTCACGGTTACGCAGATACCGGCTTACGGCAAACTACTTGTTTTCTCTGACGCCGCAGTAGTGCCCCGCCCAACGTTGGAACAGTTCGACGCCATTCTCGGTTACGCCGTCGAGGTAAGCCGCCGCTTGGGAGTAAAGCAACCGGCAGCCGCATTGGTGAACTTCACCGAAAAGGTAAACGAGAAGTTTCCGCACACATTATATTATGAAGAGCTTAAGCGCCGCGCGGCCGAAGGGCGCTATGGCGACATCAGCATAGGCGGGCCGATGGACGTAAAGACCGCCTTAGACAGCGAAAGCGGTAAGATAAAAGGCATCGAGTCGCCAGTAGTCGGCAATGCCGACGTGCTGATATTCCCTAACATCGAGTCTGGGAACGTGTTCTACAAGACGCTTACGCTGTTCGCAGGAGCCGAAACCGCAGGCATGCTTTGCGGCACGACGGTGCCCGTAGTGGTGGCTTCGCGCGCCGATTCATGCGAATCCAAGTTCTACAGCTTGGCCATAGCATGCGTAGATTAAGCAATGCGCAATTCACAATGTATAAACCACAATCAGGCACACGGCTGGCTTTGAATCAGCTCACGGCCTTATCGTGGGTTGTCACACACTTGGCATTATGAATTAAGAACAAAAAATACGAACTGAAAAAGACATGCGAATATTTGTAATAAACCCCGGTTCAACATCGACGAAAATCGCCGTTTACGAAGACGAGAAACCAGTTTGGATGACAGGAGCGCACCATCCCGTGGGCGAACTCGCCCAATTCCACCATATCAGCGAACAATATGAATACCGCAAGGACTTCATCCTTAAGCGCCTTGACGAAGCCGGAATAACACGCGAATTTGATGCCGTGATTGGCCGCGGCGGCCTGCTTCATCCGCTCGCAGGCGGCGTTTACGCCGTGAACGAGAAGATGAAGAACGACCTGATACATGCCGAACGCGAGCACGCCTGCAACCTCGGAGCGCTCATCGCAGCCGAGATCGCCGACGAATGCGGCTGTCCCGCCTACATAGCCGACCCCGTCGTCGTAGACGAGATGATACCCGAAGCGCGCTACACAGGCTTTCCGGGCATTGACAGGAAATCGATATTCCACGCCCTGAACCAAAAAGCCGTGGCGCGGAAATATGCCGCATCGGTGGGCAGGAAGTACGAGGAGATGCGCCTCATCGTAGCCCACATAGGCGGAGGCATATCCGTCGGCGCACATGAATACGGCAGGGTTATCGACGTAAACAACGCCCTCGACGGCGAAGGGCCGTTCTCTCCCGAACGCGCCGGCACCGTTCCGTCAGGCCAGTTAGTGGACATCTGCTTCAGCGGAAAGTACACCCAGAAGCAAATCAAGCAGATGATAAGCGGCAAGGGCGGACTGGCCGCACTGTTAGGGGAGACCGACATGATAACTATCGACCGCCAGGCCGAGGACGGCGAACAGCCTTACAAGGAGGTGCTCGGCGCCATGCTCTACACCATAGCCAAGCAGATAGGCGCAATGTACGTGGCCATGAACGGCAAGGTAGACGCTATCCTGCTGACGGGAGGCATCGCCCACAGCGACTATTGCATGAACATACTGCGCCAAAGGATTGACTACCTCGCTCCGATAGCAATATCTCCGGGCGAAAACGAGATGGGGTCGTTGGCTTACAACGCCCTTGGCGTGCTTCGCGGCGAGCTTCCCTTGATGGAATACGAATAAGCGAAGAGTTAAGAGTTAAGAATTAAGAAATCCTTTTTTTACGCCTTATCCACATAAGCATGTTTTCTTAATTCTTAACTCTTAATTCTTAATTTTTTCACCTTATTGTTTCTTTTTCGCAGCGCCAGCGTAAAACAGGTAAGTTATCTTTGCCGTAAATAAACATTAACTTATTTACGTATGAAGGTAAGAATATTGTTGGCATTGTTGTTGGGCGTGGCTTTCATGGGCGGAGGAGTAGCCCGTCAGACGATCTTCAACGTTTCAGGAAGAGTGGTTGACACGAAAGGCGACGGCATCGCAGGAGTCGTATTAAACAACGGAACGAGTTTTACCACCACCGACAAGAACGGCCGTTGGTCTCTGCTGACGGACACGCTTACCGAAAAATACATATCAATATCAACGCCGGCCGGCTACCGTCTGCCTGAAAGCGACGGCATCGCAGCCGGCTTTTTCGTTCCGGTAAGCAAGGCCATAACCTCGGGAGGACACGACTTCGTATTGGAGGAACGCACCAAAACGGTTGAAAAATTTTATTACATCGCCATATCAGACCCACAAGTGCGCACCCAAGACGACATGCGCCGCTGGCGGAACGAGACCGTGGCGGACATCCGGCATACGGTAGACTCGCTCGGAAGGAGCCGCGAAGTGGTAGGCGTGGCGTTAGGCGACCTTGTATTCGACAACATGGCGCTTTACCATGATTATGCCGAATCAGTGGAAAACACAGGCATGACGATGTTCCAGTGCATCGGCAACCACGACTTCGACCAGCGTTGGCAGGACTTGCATAACATGCGGCTCGGCACGCCCGTGTACGGCGAAATGGAGTATAACAAAAGGTTCGGCCCGACGGATTACTCGTTCAACATAGGCAAAGCCCACGTCGTTACGATGAAAAACATCAACTACGTAGGCAACGGCCGGTATATCGAGAGCATGACCGACGCACAGATTGCATGGCTTGAAAAAGACCTGGGCTACGTGCCCAAAGGCTCGCTCGTGATACTGAACATGCACGCCGCGGCATGGAACGCCGTAAGCGGCAGCGACAACATGCGCAACGCCGGGCGGCTGGCCGAGGCGCTGAAAGGCTACCGCGTACACGTATTCTGCGGCCACACGCACTTCTTCCAAAACATCGAAGTAAACGAAAACCTCTACCAACACAACATCGGCGCAGCCTGCGGAGCGTGGTGGTCGGGATGGACAAACCTATGCGGAGCGCCCAACGGCTACATGATAGTAGACGTTGACGGCGACGAGCTGCGCTGGCACTACAAGGCTACGGGGCATCCGCTTACCTACCAGGCAACCGTTTACGGCCCCGGCGAGTTTGCTTCGCAGCGTGACTACGTCGTCGCGAACGTATGGGATTACGATCCGAAGTGCAAGGTGGAATGGCTGCAAGACGGGCGCCCGATGGGCGAAACGGAGCAGTTTACCGACGTAGACGAAGGCTACAACCCGCATTGCGGCGAAGGCAAGACCTACGCAAAGACCGCCCACCTGTTCCGTTGCCGGCCGCAAGGGAAATACAAGGAAATACAGATAGTGTTCACCAACCGCTTCGGCGAGCGTTTTACGGCAACGCCTAAGCGTGGGACAAAAGCGACTACACACCGCTGATTACCCAAATCGGTCATTAGACTTTGGTCTGCTTATGCGTTAATGTCGGGCAAATAGCTTTCCGTTTCGTCGACGGCGTAGCGAGCTACGCCGAGATGGGACGGGGAGCAAGATGCCGATAGGAACGCATAAGCAGGCCGAAGAGTTATGTGAAACAAGCATTCCTTCAGGTATTACGTTCTAATGACCGATTTAGGATTAGCCGTGCCTTACCCGTCAAGCAACGTCGGAACGACCTATTGGGGTTTAATTGAAAAACGCCTAAATTCCCAAAGGTAACCTTTTGCGTCGTAAAAGGTTACCTTTTACACGCCAAAAGGCAGCCTTTTGCGCCGCAAAAGACCGCCTTTTGGAATTTGGATTAAAACTATTGTCTAACACGTCTGCTGCAATCACTCAAACGAAACCTTCTCGTCGAGTATTACGCCGTCGCCTGCCGGCGTGTCGTTTTCACCGAAACTGTCGGCCATGTACTGGATGCACATCACCACCATGTCGGTGTCGCCCGTGTTGCGCAGCGCGCGCTTACCGGCCGGAGCCACACGGACGAGGCTGCCTTCGGATACGGCGAACACCTTGTCGTCAACCTTGAACTCGCCCTCGCCCTTGACAATCATATAAAGTTCCTCATGCTTCTTATGGGCATGCACGAACGGACTTGCCTGTCCGGGCACCATCGCCTGCAGCGACATTTCCATGCCGGTAGACTTGAGCGCAGCACCCGTGAACACCTTGCCCGTCACCGTAACGCCCGGCCCCATAGGCAATTCAAAACCATTCAATCCGTCAAACTGTCCGGCTGACACGGCTGTAAAGTTTGCCCCTTCTCCTAAAACCTTAAGTTCTTTCATGTTTATCAACTTTATTTACGTTGTTGTTTACGGCTGCAAAGATAGCGCATAAACGGCATGCACACAAGAGGTTAATCTGACGAAACAAGGTTACGCCGAAGTTACTTTTACTGGACGGCAGCAATTTACAAAAATGATTTTTACAAAGTTTAACCCACAATGGTTTACAATATCAACCATATTAGTTACTTTTGTAAACCTAACACGGAAAGAACCCAACCATAAACATCCATTGGAAATGATAAACAAGAATGTTGATTACGCATTGTTCCCTCAATGCCCGATAAGGAACGTGCTGTCGAGAATAGGCGACAAATGGTCGATGCTGGTGCTTTTCACGCTTGAAAAATACGGCGTGCTCCGTTTCAACGAACTAAAACTGTACATTCCCGACATATCAAAGAAAATGCTGTCGACGGCGCTGAAAGTGCTCGAGGCCGACGGATTAGTGGCGCGCAAAATGTATGCCGAGATTCCTCCGCGCGTGGAATACCGGCTGACCGAACGCGGACTTACGCTGATTCCGCTGATAAACAAACTGATAGACTGGGCCGCCGCCAACATGGAAGACATCATGGCGGACAGAAACAAATATTTAATGCATAATTCATAATGCACAATGCATAATCAGGCTGCGCGTTGTTTTGCCCTTATCCGCAGGCCTAATTATGCATTGTGCATTATGAATTATGTATTAAAAAATTATGAATTATGCATTAAGCGTTAAGCCTTGTCGTAGGCGTGGAGCGGATAGTCGATCGTGAAATGCAATCCGCGGCACTCCTTGCGCTCTATGGCCTGGCGTGTGATAAGATAACCTACGTTGATCATGTTGCGCAACTCGCAGATGTCGCGGCTCGCCTTCACGCGCTTGAAGAGGGCTTCCGTTTCCTCGTAAAGCAGGTCGAGGCGCGTCCAGGCGCGCTTAAGGCGGAGGTCGCTGCGCACTATGCCTACGTAATTACTCATCGTCTGGCACACCTCCCTTACGCTTTGCGTGATGAGAACTTTCTCCTCGTTGGTCATCGTACCCTCGTCGTTCCACTCCGGCACACGGTCGTTGAACGAGTATCCGTCAACGTTGGCAAGACTGTGCTTGGCCGCAGCGTCGGCATATACGACGGCTTCGATGAGCGAATTGCTGGCCAGGCGGTTGCCGCCGTGCAGCCCCGTGCACGAGCATTCGCCTATGGCGTAAAGGCGGTGGATGCTCGACTCGCCGTTAAGGTCGACCTTGATGCCGCCGCACATGTAGTGGGCCGCAGGGCGCACGGGTATGTAATCTTTAGTGATGTCGATGCCCAAAGACATGCACTTGTTGTAGATGTTCGGGAAGTGGTGCTTCGTTTCCTCGGCGTCCTTGTGCGTAACGTCGAGGCAAACATGGTCGAGTCCGTGTATCTTCATCTCCTTGTCTATCGCGCGGGCCACTATGTCGCGCGGCGCGAGCGACAGGCGCTTGTCGTATTTCTCCATGAACGACTCGCCGGTAGGCAGCCTCAGAATGCCTCCGTAGCCGCGCATGGCCTCGGTGATGAGGTAGGCCGGATGCGTCTCGTGCGGATTGTAGAGGGCCGTCGGGTGGAACTGCACGAACTCCATGTCCTTAACTGTGCCCTTCGCGCGGTAGACCATGGCCTCTCCGTCGCCGGTGGATATTACGGGGTTGGTGGTCGACTGGTAGACGGCTCCGCATCCGCCGGTGCACATCAGCGTAACTTTGCTCAGGTAGGTGTCCACCTTCTGCGTGTCGGGATTCAGCACGTAGGCGCCGTAACACTCTATGTCGGGCGTGCGGCGCGTCACCTCTATGCCGAGATGATGCTGCGTGATGATCTCCACGGCGAAATGGTTCTCCTTTATTTCTATGTCGGGATTGCTGCGCACGGCGGCCATCAGGCCGCGCTGTATCTCGGCTCCGGTGTCGTCGGCGTGGTGGAGTATGCGGAACTCAGAGTGTCCGCCCTCGCGGTGCAGGTCATAGTTGCCGTCGGCGTTCTTGTCAAACTGCACACCCCATTGCACCAACTCTTTTATCTGCGCAGGAGCGTTGCGCACCACTTGCTCTACCGCCCGGCGGTCGCTGATGTAGTCGCCGGCTATCATTGTGTCCTCGATGTGTTTTTCAAAATTGTCCACCTGAAGATTCGTCACCGACGCTACGCCCCCTTGGGCGAATGCCGTGTTCGCCTCGTCGAGCGTCGTTTTACAAATAATACAAATCTTTCCTTTGTGCGCTCTTGCTATCTTAAGGGCGTAACTCATACCGGCGACACCTGCGCCGATAATCAAAAAGTCGTACTTGAATACCATAATGGAATTTTATTTAAGCCGCAAGTTCCTTTCAGTCGGCAAGTCATTCCGTGGTAAGCGGCTGACGACCAACAGGCAAGCCGGTATGCCCCGTCAGCTTGTAACAGCCTGTCCGCCTGCTTGCTGCTTGTCTGCTTGTTACTTGCTTGCTACAAACTTGTATGCTATGATTTTGTTGCAAAAGTAATAAGAATTTCTGATAATTGTCACGCCTAATGGTGTTTTTACATATTAAACCGCTTCTTTAAGCGCCTTTAATGCGCTTTTTACTGATAAAATGACTAATTTTGCATGTTGTAACATGAACCGGACTTTCCATTATAGGGCATCGTTGTTGAATTATGCAGCCGTTGTTTTGGCGGCCGCTGCCGCATTGTGCGTTTTCTGGTACAGGTCGGCGGCCAACGCAATAGTTGGCATGGTTTTGATGATAGCCGTCGTACTAATGGTTGAAAGGATTATCCACACCGCATACGTGTTCACCGACGACGGCCTGCTCGTAATCGGCAAAGGGCGCTTCTCGCGGCATCTCACCATACGGATAAGCGACATCTTGTCGGCCGAAGTCATACGCCGCGGCCTGCTGCCCGTCCGTTACGTACTTATAAGATACGGCGCAGGGCACGAGGTAGCAGTACAACCGGTAAACGAAACGGCGTTCATCAACGAGATAAAACGCAGGCAGACGCCCGGCGGAAAGCCAAATGACGAAAGGGGGAAAAGTGAGAATCAAGAAATATACGACTAAATGCCACTGCATGGCTGCCACCGTTTTTGCAGCTGCCTTGTTGTTGCTGCAGCCGTCGCCATGCCCGGCCACGGGCATTGGAAACACTCAGACAACCGGCGACTTAATAGAAGCGGATACTACGGATATGGCCACCGTAGCGCAAGACTCAACGCTTACCGAAAGCTGTAAGCCGTGGCCGCAGAACGTACAAGCACGGCTCGGGAAGCTGCTTCAAAACGAAATGTTCGAGACTTCAACCGTAGGAATGATGGTTTACGACCTTACGGCAGACTCGACTATATTCAAATACAACGAGAGACAGCTTATGCGGCCGGCCAGCACGCTGAAAATGATGGTGGCTGTGGCCGCGCTCGACCGCCTCGGCGACGACTACGAATATGAAACAAGCCTGCTGCACACTGGCGGAATCGAGGAGAACGTTCTTGACGGCGACCTATACTGCAAGGGCGGTTTCGACCCGATGTTCGACAATACCGACCTCGACGCGTTCGTCGACAGCGTGCGCAGCCTGGGCGTCGACACGATTCGCGGCGACCTGTTCGCCGACATTTCCATGAAAGATTCCGACCGCTTGGGCGAAGGTTGGTGCTGGGACGACGACAATCCGGTACTCTCGCCGCTGCTCGTTTCACGCAAAGACGAGTTCATGGAGCGTTTCCGCTCGCGCCTGCACAAGGCCGGAATAAACGTGGAAGGCGAAATAAGGACGGGCCGTGTGCCGCGCAGGGCACATGAGATGTGTGTCGTCAGGCGCAAATTAAGCGAGATACTGCCACGCATGATGAAGAAAAGCGACAACCTGTATTCAGAGTCCGTGTTCTACCAATTGGCAGCCGTAGCCGGCCCGCAGTCGCCGGCCACGGCACGTCACGGCCGTAGGAAAATGAACAAACTGATAGAAAAGCTCGGATTCAATCCGTCGGAATACTACATCGCCGACGGCAGCGGACTGTCGCTTTACAATTACGTATCGCCCGAGCTCGAGGTCGCTTTCCTTAAATACGCCTTCAGTAAAGACAAGATTTACGTCCCATTGTACAAAGTAATGCCCATAGCCGGAATGGACGGAACGCTCGACAACCGCATGCGCCACGGCCATGCGCAAGGCAACGTGCACGCCAAGACGGGCACGGTGACCGGCGTCAGCGCCCTCGCCGGTTACTGCACGGCGGCCAACGGCCATACTCTTTGCTTCTCGATAATCAACATGGGAATACGCCATTCGTCATCGGGCCGCAAGTTTCAAGACCGCGTCTGCGAAGCGTTGTGCCGCCCGTAACGCCGGAATAAAATCAATGATACGACACATTTACCATAAAATAAAGTCCGAACCGGGCGCTAAACCGATTCGGACTTTATTCGTCCATGCAAACGTTTTTGCTGAAACTCACATATATTCCATCTAAAAACGATTCCTTACTTCTCGGGTATCTCCTCGAGGGTCTTAACCAACAAGTCCCAGAACTTGGTGGTAGAAGGCCAGTAAGCGCGCTCGCTCGGAGTGTGGGGAGAGAGCAGCGTCGGGCCGAACGAGCAGATGTCGAGACCTGGATACTTTGAAAGGATGATGCTGCACTCGAGTCCTGCGTGCACGACTTGCACCATAGGCTCCTCGTTGAACAGGTCGTTGTATATCTTGCGCATGCGCTTTATCAGCTCGCTGTCCGTGTTGGGATCCCATCCGCCGTAAGCTCCGCTCAGCTCGACCTTCATTCCGGCCATGTTGAAACAGCTCTCGAGCGACGTTGCAAGCTCGTCTTTCTTAGTCTCGCTCGAGCTGCGCGCCAGTATCTTCACGGCAGCCTTACCGCCCTCGATGTCGACGATGGCGAGGTTTGAAGAGGTCTCCACGATGTTTGGAATAGACGGGATGTAGCGCCAAACGCCGTTGTGCGCGGCGTAGATTGCGTCGACGAGGTTGTCTTGTATTTCCTGCGGAACTACGTTTGCAGGCAGGTCAACGTCCTCAACGAGAACTTCTATCTCGTCTTCTATGCCCTTATACTCGTCGTTGAACGTCTCCTTGTAGTCGTTCACCAGCTCTATGAGGTCGGCCTTGTTGTCCTTCGGCAGGGTGAGCACGGCCTCGGCCTCGCGCGGAATGGCGTTGCGCATGTTGCCGCCGTGCCAGCTTGCGAGGCATGCCTCGTCGTCGGCGATGGCCTCGCGGACGATGCGCACGAGCATCTTGTTGGCGTTGCCGCGGCCCACGCCGATTTCAAGTCCCGAGTGTCCGCCCTTGAGTCCCTTCACGGTTACCTTCACGGCGACGTCTTCCTTGTCGCTTTCCTCTTCCTTGTAGTCGAGCGTTGCGGTGATGTCTACGCCGCCGGCGCTGCCGATGATGAGCTCGCCTTCCTGCTCGGTGTCGAGGTTGAGCAGTATCTCGCCGGCCAGTTCGCCGGCCGGAAGGGCGTTAGCGCCGTACATTCCGGTCTCCTCGTCGGCGGTGATCAGCGCCTCTATCGGGCCGTGCTTAAGGTCTTTGGCCTCCATGACGGCCATGATTGCGGCTACGCCGAGACCGTCGTCGGCACCGAGGGTCGTACCCTTCGCCTTAACCCAGTCGCCGTCTATATAGGTCTGAATGGGGTCGGTCTCGAAATTGTGCGTGCTGTCCTTCTCCTTCTGGGGCACCATGTCCATGTGCGCCTGCAGGATTACCGTCTTGCGGTTTTCCATGCCCGGCGTGGCGGGCTTGCGCATTACGATGTTCTCGGCCTCGTCCTTGAAAGCCTCAACACCTACGTTTTTTGCAAAGTCGAGCAAGAACTGCTGTACTTTCTCAAGATGTCCCGACGGACGCGGAACTTGTGTCAACGCGTCGAAATTTCTCCAGATGCACTCCGGTTTCAGATTTTTGATTTCACTCATAGTCATTAAATATTTAAAGGTCTGTAATATTTGAAAGTAAGAAAGTGAGAAGGTTAGAAGGTGAGGCGCTTATTTTGCGAAATGTGTCCTCACCTTCTCATCGTCTCACCTTCTCACCTTTTGTTTCGTGAACGCCAGCGCAAGCCACGCGTATATGCCCAATGCTACGACGAGCAGGGTCTGCACGGCGTGCACTATGAGCACGAAGTAGAGGGCGTTGTTGTCGGCCACGCCGTAAAGGATGAGCATCGTCTTCACGGCGAAATGCCACGGCCCAGCCCCGTTGGGCGTGGGCACGATGACGGCTATGCTGCCTACGACGAACGTAACGAGGGCGCACTCAAGGCCCAAGCCGGCGGTGAAGTCGAAGCAGAAGAACGTCAGGTAATAGTGGAGGAAGTAGCAAACCCATATCCCGAGCGTGTAAAACGTGAACAGCGGGATGTTCCTCACCCCCCTGAGCGACACCACGCCCTGCCATATTCCGCCGAGCGTTGCCTTCACCTTATTATATATTGAGAGCTTCTTCAGCAATATGTGCAGCAGGAAGAGCACGGCCACGGCGCACGCCGCGGTGACGAGCCAGCCGGTAAGCGAAAAGCTGCCGAGCACGGAACTCACGCTCGTGCCCGTCTTGTCGAAGAACGTCGTGAACACCTTCATCTGCAGGAGCAGCGTCAAGGCCGTAACCATGGCCATGAGCAGCGTGTCGATCGCGCGTTCGGTGACAACCGTGCCGAGGGCCTTTGAGAACGATACGCCGTCGTATCTCTTCAGCACTCCGCAGCGCGTAAACTCGCCGACGCGCGGTACTATGAGGCTGGCGGCGTAAGAAAGGAATATCGAGTTGACCAGCGTCGACCGCCTCGCGTCCTCCCCTATCGGCTCGAGCGTCTGCCGCCAGCGCCATCCGCGGAACATCTGGGCCAGTATCCCGAAGGGGAACGACAACAGCATCCACGTCCAGTCCATGCCGTGCATGAGTATGTCATCGATGCTGCGGAAGTCGAAATCGCGGTACATCCAATACAAGATAGCACCGCCGAATGCCAGCGGCAGCAATATCTTGAGGGCGTTGTTGATAATGGCTCTTGTATTCACAATCTTGTGATGTTTCACTTCGGCGCAGTTTACACCGCCGCCGACGGCATGGCGGATATTCCGCGCAGCCCGTATTTATTCCATGCAAACTTACAATATTTTTTTGAAAACTCGGGGCTGTATGCCAAAATATTTTCACTTGGCAAACCACAATTGCCGTTTTACGGCCTGCGTGCATGTATTTTATACAAGAATAGTATTATCCTAAAATGAATGTCCACATTTTACTAAACGATACCAACCTCTTTTTTAAGAAGTCGGCAGCATTCTGTCATTCCGGGCTTAGACCCGGAATCCAGAAAACATTCCCTTTGATTAAGGCGAGGATGCATACACTGGATTCCGGGTCTAAGCCCGGAATGACAATATGCTGCAAACTTCTTAGAATGGGATGTGGGGTTAAATGGAATTGGGTTGATTACGGATATTCGTTTCATATTCCATCAAGATAACCGCCAGTTGCAACCGAACGCTAATATCGTGACTGCCAACACGTTACAAAAAGGCGGCATATTGCGCTGCAAAAGGATGCCTTTTAGGGCGTAAAAGGATGCCTTTTACAGCGCAATATGCCGCCTTTTATGAAACCAGCGCAAAACAACCGCCGCGTTTACCTCGTCAGAGAGAACTTCAGGCTGAGCCCGAAATCCTGGGTAGTGGTGGGATAACTGCTCGACGACAACAACGGGGTGTTGGTCTGACGGTCGTAATAGAAACTCATGGTAAGCAAACGCGACAGGGCGTAATCGGCCGAGAAAGACAGCCTGAAGGCCGTGTTGCCGCTGCTTGCCGAACTGGTCATCGTGGCTATGTCGCGGCAGATGGCCGCCTGCTTGCGGTAGGACAGGTCGAGGCGGAGGTTGAGCGACGTGTTGAACCCGCCGCGGTTGCGGTTTGCCGACGTAGACTGTTTGTTATCGTCGTCGTTGTTCCTGCTGCTCGAACGCACGCGCCTGTGGCGGTTTCCGCCGAACAGTTTGAAGTTGTTGATCTTGTAACCCATACCTACAACCCAATCCTTGCTCGTCGACTCGTTTATCTGTATGCTCGTCATGCTTAGGCTGAGCACGCGCGTTGAGCGGTATTCGACCTTGCACGTAAGGTTGTTCTTGAAGGTCATGTCGACACCGAGCAACGGCGAGAACGACTCGTTAATGCTTACGGCGCTGACGTTGTACATGCTGCCCGGCACGGGGTTGCCCGTCGTAGCGTCGCTGATGAAGCCCAAGCCGTTCATGTATTCCATAAACGTGCTGTAAGTGCTGTAAGAGCCTACGGCGTAAACGCTCTTGTAAGCATGGTTGACGTTGAAGCTCTTGAACACGTCACGGAACCACGGCAGGCGTGCCAAGCCGCTGTAACGCACCGTCCAGTTGGGCAACAGGCGCGACAGCGCCGGGAATATGTCGAGCGACTTGCCGCCCATCGACGTATACGCCGAGAGGAACGCCGGAATCATGACGTCGGCGCTGTATTTGTTGACGGTGCCGTTGGCCGGGTCGAACTTCTGTCCTGCCAAGACCGTGCCGGCCGGGTAAAGGGCGTCGGCGTATTGGGCTTCGACACGGTTGCGGAAGCCGTCGAGCGAACGGCAGAACTTCTCAAACGTGGCCGAACGGTAACCGTTAGTGGCGTCGCCCATGCCCTCGAAGGCGCTGCCTATGCTTATGGTGGTCATCGACAGCGTGCCGCTCTGCGTCGTGGGAGTGCCTGCGTACATGTATTGTATGCTCTTGGCCTTCGTCTCGGTGCGGCTCGCGTTGAGGTCAATCTTAAGGTCTTTCACCGGTTCGAGCGTCATGCGCAGCTGGAAGTCCTCGGTCAGGTTGGTAGTAGCCGGCGTGGCTACGCTGTCGTTCATCAGCAGCCATCCGCGGTCGGCGGCCTTGTCGATATAGCCGTCGTCGACGAGGCCGAAGGCGAAGTCGAGGCCCGGCGACATCACTCCGCCCGTGCGTTGGCCGAGCATGTCGCCCACTTCGGGCATGAAGCCCGGCAGGTAAATGCCGTACTGGTTGCGGTAAGAGAAGCTGACGTTGCGCACGAGCATCAGTCCGCGGGCCACGCATTGCGCCGCCTTATACCACTTGTTCTCGTCCAACGGGGCCTTCGGCGTTACGGTCAGCTTGAGCGTCGTGGCCGTATCGACCTCTGACGTTATCCGTATGCGGTTCTTGTCGAGTTTCTTATACTTCAGGCGGAACGTCTTGCCATCCTTCGTCTTGGCGTTCACTATTATGCGGCGGCTGTTCTTACCGTGCGAAATCGTCAGCGTAGTGTCGGGCTGGAGCACGATTTCCTTCTCGAAACTGCGCTTGTTTTTCGGCAGTGCCTCGTCTTCCTTACCGCCGTCTTTTTGGCCTTTGGCGTTACGGGGGTTCCTCGGATTACGGGCGTTGTTACGGTTAAGCGGCGGCCGGCGGCGCGACGTCGTAGACAAAGTCTTGTTGAAACGGTCGTTGGCTTTCTTCAAGAACGGGACGTGGTTGTAAAGGCGCTCGAGGTTGAACGTGCCGTTGATGTTGTACGAACGGTTGGTTGTGATCGAGTTGCCGAGCGACGAGCCGTCCTCAAGCTCCGTTCCGCGCGTCCAGTTGTACGTGGCGTTATAGGTTCCGTCGGCGTTCACCCAGTCAAGTATGGGTATCAGGTTCAACGGCAGCTGGTAAGAAGCGGTAAACGTCTGGTTGTAGTCCAACGGCCGGCCGAAGTCTTTTATGCTGGTCCATACGGAGTCTTTCCAAGCTGAGAACTGGTCGGGATAAAGATCCTTGTTTATCGGGGTGTAAGGCTCTTCTATCTCGGCATGGGTCGCGCTGCTGAAGTTCATGTGCAGGTTCTTGGTGAAATCCCAGCGCAAGGTGAACTCCCTATTCCACAGGAACTGCTCGCTGAATGTAAGCGGAAGCTGGTTGCCATCCACGCTCTCCATGTCGCGCTCCTGCAGCTCGTAATAGTTGCGGAGCATCTCCGTGTCGAACGTGATGTTCTGCGGCAGCCAGTTGATGCCGAAACGCTTTATGATGTCATACCATTTGCTCTTGCTCTTGATCAGCTTCTTGAAGGGTTCGAACGGCTTGTAAACAGGCGTGTAGGTGTAATTCAGCGCTCCGCGCCAGTTGTCCTCGTTCTCGTAAACGGTCGTCTCGCCGCTGGTGTGGCTGTGGCTGTGGCTGTAAGACAGCGAGAAGTTGGCCGGGTCGTAAGGCATCGGGTGGCCCTTGGTCTGTATTCCGACACGCACGTTGGACAGCGAGAAGTTTGTATTCTTCGTCTTCGTAACGGCAATGCTCTCGATAGAATCGCGCTCGTGAGAATTGGCCGTGCTCTCCAATGCGTCGTCGAGGAGCATGTCGGTGTCGAGCGGATTATACCTCGGCCGAGTCTCTTCCTGCGTAATCGAGTAATAAAGCGGAGCCGACACCTTTGCCTTATCGGGGAAGAACTTGCCCAACTCCACGTTAGCCGTGAAGCTGTAAGTTTTGTAATCGTCTTGCGAACGCTCGGCCACGCCGTCCTCTATGCCGCCGAAACCGTCGGTGACGATCTTGCCCGTGGCGTTAAGCGAACCGACATCCGACAACTGGACATTGAGCGCGCCCTGTGCGGCCCAACCGCCCTTGTTGTTATATTCCTTAAGCCTCAACTCGTTCACCCACACTTCGCCCGACTTGATGTCGCCCGACAAGTTGCGGATACCTATCATCATGGTCTTCACCTCGCCGAGCGTAGGATTGCCGACGATGCTCATCTTGTTGTTAGGCTTGTCCGGATCATAACTGCTGTAAACGGTGTTGTATGAAGCCGTTCCGTTAGCCCGCGCCATATTGCGCGACTTCTTAAGGTCGGTAAACACTTTCAACGGAATGTCGAGCATGTTCTCCTCCGGCCAGACGGCACGCGCGTGCTCGACCGAATAACGGCCGTACTGTCCAGGAGGGGTAAGTTTCAAAGGTATCTCGTACTCGTAATAGTTGTTGCGGTAGTCGTTTCCGAGCCTTACGAACACGGCAAGCTGGTTGTCGGCAAGGTTAGTGGTGTTCTGCTCAAAGGCGTTTGCGTGTACGAACATCTCCAACCGCTTATACTGGCGCAAGTCGAGCGTAGTGTTCTTATAAACGGCCTTTGCCTCGCCCGACGAGAAATTGCTGACGACAAAGCTCAACGCCTGCTCGTTCTCTTCGGCCAACTGGGGCTGCGTAGGGTCTTGTTCGCGCGATATGCCTGGAGGCAAGACGTAGTTCACAGGGGTCTTGTTGTTGTTCTCCTCAATGTTCACCGCGCTCACCGCCATGCTTCCGCTCTCGGCGCTCGAATTGTTGAGAGTCTGGTCGTAAGTGCGCCATTCGCCTCGCACGAGGTCGAGCGTTGCGAAACGTAATACGATCGGCTTCTTGAAATTGGTAAGGAACATGCGCATGAAACGTATCGACGAGAAGTCGCCGATAGAACCTACACGGTCCTCGTAGTCGTCGAGCGGTATGCGGAACTGGTACCATGTAGCGTGGCCGGTCGTGCCGTTGCGCAGTCCGGGCGCCGTCTCACGCTTGTCGACGATGAAGTTCTGCCCGACGACAAAGTCTTCCGGGCGCATGCTTATGCGGTATTGGTAGTAATTTTCATACTCGTTGAGCGTGTAATCCTGGTTTATGTCCTCAACGTCGGGCGTTGTCTTATAAGACGTGTCGTAACTTTCGGTACGGTTATTGCTGTCGGGCGAGTTGCCTTGCGGATTGTTTATGCGCTTGTAACGGTAAAGAATAGGAGCCTCAATGCGGTCGAAGTCGGAGCCTCGGAAATAATGGTAGTTGTCGTTCGCCGGGTCGTTCATTATTGAGTCGAGCTGCGCCGGCGACACCTTACCCTGTATCGATGAAAGGAACTCTTGGTAAGGGCCGAACTCACGTTCCTCGGCATCGGTCAATCCGTTATAGCCTACATCCTGCAATTCGCGAGAACCGTCGGTAGTAGCGAAGGCGTATGTCACCGTGGCTTGGGTCGGAATCTTACCCCATTGGGTCGTAACAAAACTTTCCGAACCGTCGACGGGCATTCCGCTTTCATAGAATTTACGGCCATCGCGCAAAATGTCTTCGCTCACCTCGCCGAGGTTTATGTACAAATCGCCGCCGTACTGGTTGGCATCGGCCTGCTCGTTTGAGTAGATGAACGGATCGAGAAGCCAAAATTCGATGTATTCGATATTGGCGGTTTCAAAGTCGCTCGTCTCCAATTTCCTCATCATTCCGCCCCAATGAGTTTCGGGATTAGGCAATGTTCCGTCGTAATTCAAGTTCGGATTGAAGTTGTACGGACCACGCTCGTTTGGGTAATAAGCGAGATTAAGGATAGAAAGCGTGGACACCGAGCCTGAGTATGAATTGGTGTTGCGGGCCGGGAAAAGCTCCCTCGTGTACACTTCGCGCACATAATAATTGCTAAGCTGGTCGAGGTCGCTCTTGATGTGCGACGGGGTCAGCGACGAACTGCGGCGCGTGAACAAAGGATCGATATTGTACCACGCCAGCAACGCACGGTTATAACCGCTCTGCAAAGTAGTCTTGTCGCTTTGCTCGGGGAACATGGACGGCACGCTCGAAAGCACCCACGACGTGGGAGTAGAAACGTCGATGGCGTTCTTCGTGTTCTCGAAATCATCGATATACGACGCATTGTCCTGCACTCCGCGCGACTGACCGGCAATAAGCTGGGCGAACTCGCCGGTGAACGAAATCTGAGAAGGCTGCGTGCAGTGCAGGAAAGGCAGTTTGTCGAGCATGTTGGTAAGCCATTGGCTCTCATGCTTCCAGTTTATATTCAATCCCCACAGCGTGTTGTTCAAAGGTTCTGAGCCCATTGCGACTTTGGTTACCAACGCCTGCTCGGACAGGTGTTGCAACGTTCCGCTTAGCTGGAAGTTCTTGGAAAAGTCATACTGCCAGTTCACTCCGAAAAACGTCTTGCGCTCTTGGGCGTAATCAGTATTACTTTCAAAAGAAGCGTTGACGGTTGTTCCGGCGTCGATGATGCTTTGGTTAAGTATGGTGACCTCTCCCGAAGAATAGTCAACCGTATAATCACTTCCCTCGGTGAGCGTCACGCCTCCAGCCGTAACAACGACCGAGCCTTGGGGTACATTGTAAGCTCCCAACGAAATGACATTGGCCAACGTTCCGCGGAACTGTCCGCTTATCTGGTATTTGTTTTTCTCGGCAATCTGCTTAGCGATTGTCTTTGTCGAATCATACAACTCCGTATAGCTGTAACGCCTGGCAACATCCGCCGCTACGCCTTTGGACGTCAACGCCTTATACATGTAATCGCCGAACGGCTCAACCTTAGGGAAAAACACACGGCCGTTACTTACGGTATAACCGTCAACATAGTCGAAATAGCCGTTGCTGTTCGCCTTGTTGTTATTGTCAAGACGGTCGGCGCCCAGTAACCTGATGATAGGCTGGTCCTTAACCTGCTGCTCAGGGATATAAGAAAGGTAAACACCTGTCGTGTCGCTCTGATACTTCACGTCAAGGCGGAACTTATCTTTCTCAATCGACGAAGCAAGGTAATAAACGTTCTTCATCATCAAGTCCCAGTTGCCTTGACGGGGATTATTGCTCGTATTCTTTAGCGACTTGACGTAAAGGGCCTGGCTGACGTCCTGCATGTCGGAGGCGAACTCGCCTACTTGGTAAGTCACTCCGCCATAAGTGTACTCGTAGGCAACGGCGAGCACCTGGTCGGTCTGCAGGGATGTTTTCAACGACACATACCCCAAAGCCTTGTTCAGCGTGTATTCGGAACTGCTGAGCAAGCGTGCGCTTTCAAGTTTCTCGTAATCCTCTCCTCCAACGAATCCGGGCACGGCATCGAACACGGCGCTTGTCTGGTTTATGTCACGCGCGGTGGCGTAACTGTTGACCAACGTCGAATATTCACTGTTGGCGTTGTTGCTCGGCACGGGTTGTCCGGTCACGCTCCACATCGGGTTGCTCACGGAAGTGTTCTCGCCCAAGTCGGTAAAAGCAACGATGTCGCGCGAATTGCTTGTCGTCCCCGTCTTGTTGGTAACCCAAATCTCGACACGGTTGATGGTTATACCAGTAGTAAGGTTAGGCAAATGCGACATGGCCTCGTCGTATTTGTCGCGGAAATAACGTGAAAGGAAAAAGTGACGGTTCTCCTCGTAGTCGGAAACGTCGAACTCGAACGGCGTAAGCTGCGTGCCGCCCTTCGACGAAACGCTCTTCGACGAAGACTTCTTTTGCGAAACAACGGTCTGCAAAGACAGCTTGCCGAATTGCAGGTCGGTACGGATACCGAACAATGACGTGGCACCATTTACAAGCGAGGAATTGCTTGGGAACGATACATTTCCGCCTTCTACGAGCTTGATTATCTCGTCTTCCTTTCCTTCATATTTCAATTTCAGGTTTTGTGAGTCGAAATCAAAAGTTGCGTCGGTATTATAATTAAGGTTCATATTGACCTTATCGCCGACTTTTCCGTTCACGCTCAGGTTTATCTTCTCGTCGAAATCAATCTGCGTTGTCTTACGGTTGCGTATAGGCAGCGACGGATTGTCAATGTTCTTCAACGTCGCACCGAACTTCAGTTCCGCCGTTCCTTGCGTCTTGATGCGCACCCCGCCGGGGCCGAATATCTTCTCGGCCGGGCCAAGGTCGAAATGCATGTCGGAGAACGAGAACTTGTCTTCGCCGCCTTCTTTCACCAAAGTGTCGTTCTTTGCCCTGAAAAAACGGTTGAACTCTTTTTTCTCGCTCCATTTACGATACTCCTCCGGCGTCATTACTATCGGTGTCGAAAGATAGCTCTCGCCCATTTTCGAACCTATGTAATACCTGTCAAGCGAATCGTTATAGACAACTTCCTGCTTGATGTTGTCAGGGAAAGACAAGTCTGCCGGATACGTATCAAGGTCGTCTTCGGTTACCGGCGTTATGCGTTGGATCTTCCAACGCGGATGCAACAATGAGTCGGGAATGGTATCGTCTGACACTATCAGAGGTTGCGCCGTTATGCTGTCTACGGACACCGGGCGCACGGCTGTGTCGCGCACGGCCGCCTGCATCCTGGCATTCTGCCGTGTCCTGTCGTTTTGCCTCTCAGGCACAGACAAGGCATAACTTGCCATAGTGACTGCAAACGACCAAAATAAAAGTCCGTAAACGATTTTCCTCATTACTTAATCTGCTTCAAAGCCAACTTAACCACCTGCTCTACGGGCAGCGACGGCTGTTCCTTCAATATTGCGACAACGACCTTCGCCGACGGAGCCGGAGCGAAACCGAGCATGGTCAGCGCGCCTACGGCCTCGTCCTTAATCTCCTTATCGACCTCTGGTGCCGTTTGCCCGGCGGCGGCAGGAGCCTCTTCGGCTATGCCCAAGTCGGCAATCTTGTCCTTCAGGTCGACTATTATGCGCTGCGCCGTGCGCAAGCCTATGCCCTTGACGGTTTTCAGTATTTTCTCATTTCCTGCCGATATTACTCCGCACAGTTCGGCCGGCGTCATCTCGGAAAGAATCATCCGCGCCGTATTGGCACCGACGCCCGACACGGTGATGAGCAACAAGAACATGCTCCTTTCTTCTTTCGAGGCGAAGCCGTAAAGCGTGTAAGAATCTTCGCGGATACTTTCAAAAACGAACAACCGTATATCCTTTTTACCCTGTACTGCCGTATATGTGTTAAGCGTGATGTTAAGCCCGTAGCCTACGCCGGCCGTTTCAACCACGGCATAAGCCGGAGTAAGCTCGGCCAATTCACCCCTTACGTATTCTATCATTTATACAAAATTTACATTTACACATTTTATAAAACGCACAAGACCTCGTTTTATTGCGCCCGACGCTCTTTTTTGATGCAATGGCATAAAAACAAAGCACGCTTCCCCGTTAGCCGACGGGAAAGCGCGCTTTATCAAATACGGCCAGGCTGCGTTGCAACCTTTTACCAAGTTATGCTCATACCTAAGTTTATGCTTGCGTTGGAACTCAGCGGAACGAACTCCTTGCTCGTCTTGCCGAGCAGATGGTCCATGCCGATGAAGAAGTTGTAACCCTTCGGATGGATGTTGAGCACCCAACCCATGCTTGCAGTGAAGCTGTTGACAGCGAAGTTCACGCCGCCGTCGAGCCACGACAGAGGAGTCCAGTTGGCGCTAACCCTGCCCTCGGTCCATGTATAAGCACCCTTTATGCGCGTGCTGCTCAGCACGCCGAAAGTGATCTTGCGGTAAACCGGCAGGTTGTATTCGGCGCCGACGTTCACCGTTGCGCCGATGCCCGTTGTGCGTCCGCCCTGTTCGCCGTTGTCCCTCAGGTTGACGAAGTCGGCTATCTGGTCGCCGTATGCGTCCGCCTGGTCTTCTATCTCAACGCCGCTTCCGTCGTTCACGGCTATGTCGTGGAAACCGTCGAACTCAAACTTGTCAGAACGGTTCACGGCTTGCACGTTGTTGCTCCAATGTATGAAACCGAGGTCGAGCACGGATGCGTTCACGCGCCAGTCGTCGTTTATCTGGTAAACGGCTCCCAAGTCGACGGCCATACCGAAGCCTCCGAGGCCGAATCCGTCGAGGTCTACGTCGCCCACTTTTTCATACTCGCCCTTGTTGGGGTCGTTATATTCATCCTTCTCGGTGACATACTTGAACCCCTTGACCGACACGTCGGCAACGGCCTTGCCCGAAACCGTCCACTTGTCGTTGGACGCAAGGTCGGCCTTCATGTCCTGCATCTTAAGGTCGGCGCGGCCGAGTCCGAACAAGAACTTGAGCTTCGCGCCGACGCGGAGCTTGTCGTTTATCTTGCGCGAATGCCCGAACGCCAGTTCGGCGTATGACATGGCATGCACGTTTATGTCGCCGATATTGTACGTCTTGTTGCCCGTGTTCTTGGCGAACTCGAACAGTTCGTAAGGCAGGGCCACGCCGAACGATGTCTTCGAGCTCAGTTCGATGGTGTTATAACCGCCGAAAGCCTTGAAGCCACCGGAGAGGAGCATTATGCCGATGTCGCCCTGGATGCGGTTGTCGCCCTTGCTGAATCCGCCGAGGGCTTCGCCCGTAGAGATGTAAGGGTTAAGGAAGGTGGTCATCTTCTTATCGCTCGTCTGCGGATACATCGGGTTGTGCAGTATCACGTCCTGGTAGCCGAAGTTGCCGTGCAGGTTGACGTTAAGGTTGCCGAGCAGCGGCACCGACACGTAATTGTCGTCGTTGCCGAAGGCCGGGTTCATGTCGTGGCGGAACTTATAGTCGTCCGTGTAATACGCAGAATTAAGTCCCTGGGCCGTCGCCCCGACTGCCACGGCCATCATCAGGGCCGCGGCTGAATATCTTATGCTTATGCGTTTAAGTTTCATTGTCGTTAAGATGTTTTGGTTAGTTAAAGTCTCCGATTACTTTGCCTACGAGCTTCACCACTATGTCGCGGGCTATGAGGAAATGCTTCTGCGAGTTGAGCGTCTTGTCGGTAACGGGGCTTTTCCCGTCGTCAGACGCTCCTCCTTCTATGCGGAACGCTATTCCGTCGAGGCGCTTTAGCGCGTCCTGCTTAACCTGGCGTATTTCGATGGTGAGCGGCGTGTCTACCGACGTCTCGCCGTCTTCAGACGCCTGCACCGTCTCCGGGGTTACCTTTATCGTTATCTCGTCTTCGCCCATCACGTTGCCGTTCACGTCTACGGGCTCAACGTTTACGCCGAGGTATGCCGGCACGCGGTTTTCTATCGTCGTGTTGAGCGTAAGGTAGGCGCCGTCGGCCAGCTCGATGTCCTCAATGTCGTCGTTGAAGTCGTCTATCGTGTCGGTGTAGACTATCCTCGCGTCCTCGTCGAACGTTATCGGAGCCTCAACGCTGTAACTCGGCTGTATGGTGTACTTATGGCCGAAGAGGAAGCTGCCAGGCGTCGAAGCGTCGGCCCTTACGTCGGCGTCGAACTCTATCTTGTCGGGGATTGTGCGGATAAGGTCAGACAGGTTGGGGACAACCTTCACCACGTCGTAACCGGCGCCGGCAAAGCCTTCGTCCCTACGGCAGATGCATACGTTGGTTGTTCCGTTGGCCTTTACGGGAATGTCGTCAACGGTGACCACGGCCGTCTGCGCGCCGTCCTTTATGGCGGTGATTGTTCCGCTGACAAAGCCCTGCACGTCCATGTCGTTCTGCAGGCTGAGGCGTATCTGCGGATTGTACAAGTCAACAACTACGTCACCGTCAGTAAGGAAGTCGGGCACGCCCGTGATGTTCACGCTTCCGAGGTTGTCAAGGTCTATCGACGGGTTGAACGTTCCTGTGGCGCTTGTCAGGTTGATGTCGCTGAAAGCTACGTTGGCGGTTATCTCGCCGCTTACCTGGTGGTCGATGCTTACCGAGCTGCCGACCTTGATGTCGAGCTCGGCCTTAATCTTTCCGTCGAGCATTATCCGGCCGCCGTCAATGCCTATGCTTCCGAGGGCGCCGCCGTCAGCGTTAAAGGCGAGGCCAGTCACCGAGGCGGAGAAATGCAGGCCGGCGGCGGCAGGCACGTTGCTGAACACTATGCGCGAACCTTCAACCGTATAGTTGCTGCTCGACGAGCTGATGCCGCCAAGCTCCATGTACGCCGGCAGGCTGAGCGTCAGGCGTTCGATCGACACTCCGTCGATTTGCAGGGCGGAGGGGAAACTTATGTCGAGCGACAAGTCTGCGTCAACGCCTACGTGGTCGAGGCTGACTACTTCGTCGGGCTTGTCGCCGCTATACGTGAACGTCACGATTTCGCCTCCCACCGTAGGAAGGTCGAACTCGCCGGTCGTGGCGCTTACCGGACCTATCGTTACAGGTATACGGCCCGTCTCCATAGTGTTCTGCGAAACAGTGATAACCGCAATCTCGGGATGGGCGGGCTCAACGTCGTCGCCCTTCTGCTCGAACACGTAGTCGCCGTTTTCCTTTACGACGACGCACTCGCTGCCGTCAAGTTCAAGCACATCGGCAAGTTTGATTGTGTCGGTTGAGCTTACGGGCAACGTCAATCCGTCACCGCCAAAACCGACAGTCATGTCTATGCCGTTAAAGTCGTAGTCATTGTCCGTGCAACCGGCAAGAGCCAAAGCTCCGGCCAACGCTATGCTGGGCACGAACCGTTTTCTGAAAAAGTGTTGTTTCATCTTATTTATAAATAATATGATTTGTTTTTGCAAAAATATAAAAAAGTTTTAAAAGAGCATCACGTCCCGTATTAATCGATGTTAAATCGTCCCATAATTACCCAAAAATGGTTACAAAAGCTAATTAGTGTAAACAAACCACATACAATCAGCTTTAAATATATCGCTGTTTTGGCGGACAATCGGTACGGTGGCAACAGGCTCGGGGCGGAATGACACAATGCATGCAGTTTGGTGCTTTCAGGTTACACAATGATTTTCACAGGCGTTCCACAACGGCCTTATTTTGAAATATAATGCGCACGAACGGAAATCCGCCCGTTTTCAGTGTGCAAACATAACACCTACAAAATCAGCATTATACCGCAAGATGCGCACTATATGTGCAACACAAACAAGTATAATTAAGGCCGAAAAGCATGCTTTTCCATGAATTTTCACCGTAATTCGACCTGTAATGATACGTTTTTTGCACCGAACCAGCCACAAACAGCAGCGCAAAAGGCATCCTTTCAGGCCGCAACATGCCGTGTTTTGCAATGCGGAAGGCATCCTACCGCCAACCGGAAGGGCTTTGCGAGGGCAACGACATTCCTATTTCGGCAAAAAACACGGACACGCTCCGGCTGACAAAACGGCGGCCGGCTACGCATTTCCCCTTACATTCCGGCACATCCGCAGCACCACGCCATGCCGTCCATGCACGCCAGGCGCAGCCACGATGCTGCTAAAACCGCTGTTTGCGAGCTGGATTTAGCAAAAAACATCGTTTTCAAATCATATTTCGACCAAAAACATGTTTTTTTCAAAAAGCGACGTTATTTTTCCCGATAAAAGTCTTAGCATGTCGGAAAAATTCCTATTTTTGCACACAAATTCATTAACATTACACACGCCTCCGCGAGGGGGCGCGCAACCAAAAGAATCTAAGTTATGAAAAAGAAAATCCAGTTCAGTCTCGTTTACCGTGACATGTGGCAGTCTTCAGGTAAGTTCCAGCCACGCAAGGACCAGCTTGAGCGTGTGGCCCCGGCCATAATCGACATGGGTTGTTTCGCCCGCGTTGAAACCAACGGCGGAGCCTTCGAGCAGGTGAACCTGCTGGCAGGCGAGAACCCCAACGACGCTGTAAGGGCATTCTGCAAACCGTTCAACGAGGTTGGCATAAAGACACACATGCTCGACCGAGGGCTCAACGCGCTCAGGATGTATCCCGTGCCCGACGACGTGCGCCGCCTTATGTATAAGGTGAAGCATGCACAGGGAGTCGACATCCCCCGCATATTCTGCGGACTAAACGACGTGCGCAACATCATACCGAGCATCAAATGGGCGCTCGAGGCCGGAATGACGCCGCAGGCAACGCTCTGCATAACGACGTCGCCCATACATACGGTTGAATATTACAGCGGCATAGCCGACCAGCTGATAGAGGCCGGAGCTACCGAGATATGCCTCAAGGACATGGCCGGCATAGGCCAGCCCGCAATGCTCGGCAAGCTGACCAAGGCTATAAAGACGAAACACCCCGACGTCATAATACAATACCACGGGCACTCGGGCCCCGGACTGTCGATGGCATCTATACTCGAGGTCTGCGAAAACGGCGGTGACGTGATCGACACGGCCATCGAACCGCTGTCGTGGGGCAAGGTGCACCCGGACATCATATCCGTACAGAGCATGCTGAAGAACGAAGGCTTCGAAGTGCCTGAAATAAACATGAACGCATACATGCAGGCGCGCACGCTGACGCAGGAGTTCATCGACGACTGGTTGGGATACTTCATCAACCCAGGCAACAAGATGATGAGCTCGCTGCTCTTAGGCTGCGGACTGCCAGGCGGCATGATGGGAAGCATGATGGCCGACCTCGCCGGCATACACCGCTCGATCAACTCGATACTGAAGAGCAAGGGCCAGCCCGAATATTCGACCGACGAGCTGCTCGTAAAACTGTTCGACGAAGTGGCTTACGTTTGGCCGCGCGTTGGTTATCCGCCATTGGTTACACCGTTCTCGCAGTACGTCAAGAACATCGCCCTGCTCAACCTGCTCACCATGGCGCAAGGAAAGGGCCGCTTCGTGATGATGGACGACTCGATGTGGGGAATGATTCTCGGCAAGAGCGGAAAGATTCCGGGCGAGATAGACCCCGAACTCGTAGAGCTGGCCGCAAAGCAGGGACGCGAGTTTACCACCGCCGATCCGCACACGCTCATACCCGACGCCCTCGACAGCTTCCGCAAGGAAATGGCCGACAACGGCTGGGACTGCGGACAGGACGACGAGGAACTCTTCGAACTTGCAATGCATCCCGAGCAGTACCGCGACTATAAGAGCGGCGCGGCGAAGAAGCGCTTCCTCGCCGACCTTCAGAAAGCTAAGGACGCAAAGCTCGGCGCAACGCTGAAGCCCGAGGAGATAGCCGCCTTCAAGCACGCCAAGGCCGACGCCATCGTGTCGCCGTTCAAGGGCCAAGTGTTCTTCGACTTCGAAGGCGCAAGCGAATGCACTCCGTGCATCGAGCCTTACATCGGCCAGCACTACAAGGAGGGCGAAACCTTCTGCTACATCCACACGCCGTGGGGCGAGTTTGAGGCCATCCCGGCCGCGCTCGGCGGCAAGCTCGTGGAAATAGCCGCAAAGCAAGGCTCGAGGGTAAACCGTGGCGACGTAATCGCGTATATCGAAAGAGATTGGATTAACTCTTAATCCATAATGCACAATGCATAATGTACAATTGGCTGCGCTTAGAAGTAATGTTTCCTTACCTTTAAGCGCAGCCAATTATGCATTATGAATATACATTGTGCATTTTGGATTGTGCATTAAGATTTATGCATTGTGCATTATGAATTTGAATTATGAATTTGAATCATGGATTATGAATTAATAATAGGTAAATATTACAAGGACGCCCCTGCGCTGCGCGACATCCTTGTGCGCCATAGCAGGGCGGTGGCCGGCAAGGCTTTGGCCATAGCCGACGCCCATCCGGAACTGCGGCTCGACCGCGACTTCCTCGTCGAGGCGGCGATGGTGCACGACATAGGCATCGTGAAAACCGACGCTCCCGATATAGAATGCTTCGGTTCGGAACCGTACATCCGCCACGGCGTATTGGGCGCTGAGATGATGCGCGCCGAGGGATACCCACGCCATGCGCGCGTATGCGAACGGCACACGGGAGCGGGACTGTCGGCAGCCGAAATAGAGGCGCAAAACCTTCCGCTGCCACATGCCGACCTGTTGCCGGAAACGCTCGAGGAGAAGGTTATATGCTACGCCGACAAGTTCTTTTCCAAGACAAGGCTCGACCGTGAAAAAACGCTCGAACAGGCCGAGCGCAGCGTGGCCAAGCACGGTGGGGAAGGCTTGGCGAGGTTCGAGGAAATGGAAAAACTGTTTGAATAAAGGTGAAAGGG
>CALUFA010000011.1 GCA_944319795.1 uncultured Prevotella sp.
TAGATGTGTGTATTCCATTAGATGTGTGTATTCCATTAGATGTGTGTATTCCATTAGATGTGTGTATTCCATTAGATGTGTGTATTCCATTAGATATGTGTATTCCATTAGATGTGTGTGAATCCATTGGGTGGATTGCTGACATCCGCAAACAATACCGGCGTATGCCTCCGGCGGTTAAAGCTGCCCCGACTCGACCATGAGCACTACTCGCTCGGTGAGCCGGTCGGTTTTCTCGGGGTCGTATTTCTTCATCAGGCTGGCGCCGAAGGCCCATGCGAAGGCTTGGTAGAAGCCGGCGCGCACGGGGCTGATGAAGGCTCGGATGAGGTCGTAGGCCGACGAGTCGCACTCGCGGTAGACGAGCTTTATGAGCAGCTTGCCCTGCGAGTAAGACAGCTTTTTCATCCTCGGCGTATAGCGGCGCTTGATGTCTTCCTCTACGCGCTGCATGTGTTCGTCGCGCGCTTTCTTGTCGGGCAGCGTCTGCAGGTATTCGTAAGTCTCGATGATTATCTTGTTCACCTCCTTCGCTATGGGCAGCACTTTCTTGACGTTGTTTACAAGGCGGTTGTAGGCGGCCCGGCGCTTGGCGCTCTTGAACACGGGCTTGGGATATACGTAGACGTTGTTCAGCTCGACGTATTGCAGGCTGTCGCCGTCGACGAGCACCTTGCTGACCTTCACCGTCGGTACGAACGTGGGCTTGTCGGGGTCTACGGGCATGTCCTCGGGGTTGGCCTTCTGCGCCGCCGCCGACAACGGGGCGAGCAGCGCGAGCGCCGTTATCAAGTATGTTGCTAATCTTGCCATGCTGCAAAAATAGTGGTTTTATCTGAAAACAACCTGTTCCCCAATATTTTTTTTGTATTTGTTTAATGTTAATGGGGTTATGGGGTTATGGGGTTTTGCGGTTATGGGGTTTTGCGGTTTTACGGTTGTAAGGTTATGCGGTTATGGGAGTTTGCGGTTTTGGGTATACGGTTTCCACAACCTTATAACCTTATAACCGCACAACCTTATAACCGCACAACCTTATAACCGCACAACCTTATAACCGCACAACCCCATAACCGTATAACCTTACAACCGCAAAAAACTTACAACCCCACATCACCGGCACACCTTCTTGCTTACCGGCATGAGTATTAGGTAGAGCACGACGCCGCTTACCAATCCGGCTATTGCGTCTATGGCGTAGTGGGCCTGTATGTATACCGTTGAAAGGCACAGCAGGACGTAGAACGGCAGCAGGATGAAGAACATGCGGCGGTCGCCGGTGCGCCACGCCAGCAGCATTATTATCGTGCTTATGCCTACGTGGCTGCTCGGGAATGCCGCCGTGGGGCGTTCGCCTGCGGCCTTGGCGCTCTCGACCATTTGGTAGAATACTCCGTCGGCGTAGCCGGGCGTGGGCAGGCAGTCCTGCACGTAGTTGAAGTGGTAGTGCACGTTGGGGAATATGCCTTGCTCGATGCTGCCGAGCCCAACGGCGTTGTAATAGAACGTAGGTCCGGTGACCGGCAGGAAGATGTAGACAAGGTAGAAGGCGAAGAACGCCGTCAGTATGACGAACGCCGTGCGCTGGTAGTCGTGGTAGCGGAAAATGAAATAGTAAACGACGATGAACACAATCATCGGATAGTATGCGGCGTAGCCCATGCTCATAAGCTCGCTGGCTACCGGCCACGGCAAGGCTTCGTGGAAGAGCAGGGCGGGTTGGCATCCGAACATGTCCTGTTCCCAACGGGCGAATACGTGGTCGAGGTTTGGCAGGATGCGGTTGATTTCGTAAGTGTCGGGGTACCACCAGCCGAGCAGCGCCAGCTGTACGGTTATGCGCAGGAACAGCGTCAGCCGGCATGGCAGTATGCGGTAGACGAACCACATTCCGGCCGTTATGGCCGCAATCCTGATGCGTCCCCATACCATCGTGTCGGGATTCTCGAGTTTCGTGTATGTGAAGAATATTATCAGCAGCGTAAACGCCAAGTAGGCGGCCATCACCCATTCGAGGGCGAACAGTCCTTTCTTCGGATGCTTGTCTATGACGAATAGTTGCTTTATGAATTTTATCATTTTATGGGGTTATGGGGTTTTACGGTTGTGGGGTTATGGGGTTGTGGGGTTATGGGGTTGTGAGGTTTTGCGGTTGTTGTGGTTTTACGGTTGTGTGGTTTTACGGTTGTTGGTTTTGGACTCGTTTCTGTTATAAAGGTTTAATTACGTATAATCTTTCAACCGTATAATCTCAAAACCTTCTGACCGTATAACCTCAAAACCGTATAAGCCCATACCCCCAAAACCTTACAGCCATTTGTTTTCTTTATACCAGTCAACAGCTTCGTGAACGCCTTTGGATAGGTCGTATTGCGGCGTATAGCCGAGTTCTTTGGTTGCCGGCGAGATGTCGCAGCGCCAGTTGCGCTGTTTCATTATCTTGTATTTGTCGTTGTTGAGCGCCGTCATGCGGCCTGTCAGCCGTCCGATGCATTCGCCGCCGGCGGTTATAGCGCGCAGCAGCCACAGCGGAGCCTTGACGCGGAGCAGCCACGGGTTGCCGAGCTCGCGGCGCAAGAGGTCGCTGAAGGCGCGCGACGAATATACTTGTCCGTCGCTGAGAAAGTATCTTGCGCCGATGCGTCCGCCGTCGAGGGCGAGCATTACGGCCTGCACAAGGTCTTTTACGTAGATGAAGGTTAGGTCTTGGGGCCGGAGTCCGGCGGCGAAGTCTACGTGGCGGCTTATGCTTTGCGCCATCATGAAGTAGTCTTTCTCGCGCGGGCCGTACACGCCGGTGGGGCGCAGCACAATGAACGGTAGCCCTTTAATGCCGTCCAAAGCCTTTTCGGCTTCGAGCTTGCTGCGGCCGTATGCCGTATTAGGTTGCGGCGTGTCGCCGTTGTTTATCTCGGTGTAAGGCATGCTTTCCCTTACCGGGCCTACCACGCTGAGGCTGCTTATGAAGACGAAGCGCTTCAGTGAGGGGCACGTATCGGCCACGGCGGCGGCGAGGTTGGCCGTGCCGTCGGTGTTCACACGGAAGAAGTCGTCGGCGTGAAGGCACTTCGTCGCGCCTGCCGCGTGGACTACGTAGTCGAAGCCGTGCCCTTCGAGCTTGCGCCTTAGCGAGTCGGGATTGCCGAGGTCGAGCTCGATGAAGCGTATCCTTTCGTCGGCGAGATAGCGTCGCGAACTGCTTCCGCGCACGGCGGCCCATGTGTCGAATCCGCGCTTGAGCGCCTCTTCTACTATAAAACTGCCGATGAAGCCGCTTGCCCCGGTTATCAGTATCTTTTTCCGCTGCATGTGTTAAATTTATGTTACAGCATGCAAAGATACATAAAAAGGTGAAAAGGTGAAAAGGTGAAAGGGTGAAAAGAACATTTTAAAGGTAAAAAGGTAATACTTTTGGAAGGTGGGAAGGTGGGAAGGTGAGAAGGTGAGAAGGTGAGAAGGTGGGAAAGTGGGAAATAAACTCGTAATAAATACTCACCTTCTCACCTTCTCACTTTCTCACCTTTACTTAACGTACTCGGCGAAGTCGGTCAGGCGCATGTCGCCTTTGCGTGCCAGCGAGTCGTGCATGGCGAAGGCTGCGGTGAGGCAGTGGCGCGTGTGTCCGCCCTTGGCTATCTTGAGATAGTCGCGCAGCAGCGGACGGTAGTCGGGGTGGGCGCAGTTTTCTATGATAAGGCGTGCGCGCTCTTCGGGGCATTTGCCGCGCAGGTCGGCCACTCCCTGTTCGGTCACTATCACGTTTACGTCGTGCTCCGAGCTGTCCTGGTGGCTCACGAAGGGCACTATCGAGCTGATGAGCCCTCCCTTGGCCGTCGACGGGCATGTGAAGATGCTGATGTATGCGTTGCGCTCGAAGTCGCCCGAGCCGCCGATGCCGTTCATCATCTTCGTTCCGCTGATGTGCGTAGAGTTGGCGTTGCCGTAGATGTCGACCTCTATGGCGGTGTTTATGGCTATTACGCCGAGGCGGCGGATTACTTCGGGCGAGTTGGATATTTCGCTCGGGCGCAGCGTAAGGTGCTGCTTGAAGTAGTCTATGTTGTCGTAAATCTGCTTGAGGCATTCGTTTGAGACGGTGAGCGAGCACGATGACGCGTCCTTAACGCGTCCTTCGAGCATCATGCCTACGACGCTGTCCTGAAGCACTTCGGTGTAAACGTTGAAGTCGGGCACGCTCTTTTCGTGGCCGAGAGCGCCTAAGATGGCGTTGGCCGTGCTGCCCACGCCGCTCTGCAGTGGCAGGAACGACGGCGGTATGACGCCGCGCTTCATGTCGCCGAGCAGGAATTGGGCCACGTTGTGGCCTATCTGGTCGGTCACGGGGTCGGAGTCCTTGAACGCCCTTGCCTCGTCGGCGATGTCGCATTCAACCACGCCTACTATCTTCCTTGCGTCAATCTTGACGTAGGGCTTGCCTATGCGGTCGCTCACGCGGGTGATCGGTATGGGCTGGCGCAGCGGCGGGTCGAGCGGTTCGTACACGTCGTGCAGGTATTTGGCGTCCTTGCTGTGGAACGAGTTCAGCTCGAGCACTACGTGCTTGGCCAGTCTTGCCACGGTCGGGCTTATTCCGCCTGCGGCGGTCAGGTAAGCCTTGCAGGTCGTCTCGCCCTCCTCGATGTCGCACACTTCGAGTATCGCCCAGTCCACTTCGCCCATGAAGCCGTAGCGCAGCTCTTGCGCCATGTGGCTCAGGTGGATGTCGTTGTAGGCTATCTCGCCGGCGTTTACATGGCGGCGGAAGTCGCCGTTGGTGGTGTATGGCGCGCGGTAGCGTATGGCGTCGGCGTTCGACAGGTCGCCGTCGGCGCTCTGCCCGGTAGAGGCTCCGGTGAAGAGCCCTATCTTAAACTCGCGTCCGGCCTCGTGCTCGGCCTGCGCCCTCTTGGCTAATTCCTTGGTTACGGCCTTGGCCGTGCCCGCCGGTGTGAATCCGCTAAGGCCGATGTTCTCGCCGTTGCGTATCATCGAGGCGGCTTCGGCCGCCGTAATGCGTTTGTATGCCATAAGTTGAGAAATTTTTATAGGTTAATGTTATTGTCTGTGTTAAACGTTTGCAAAGATAGTGTTTTTTGCCGACATAAGGGCCGTTTAAGGCCTGCAAGGTGGCAATGGAATGCGCTTTTCGTGTTTACGGGAGCCGCTTCCCCGTGTAATGATATTGCAAAAGTAACAATATTTCGGCTTAGTTCCAAGCGTTGCGCGTTATTATTCGGTAAAAAGGCCGCGGCTGCTTGACGTGCGTCCGTAACGCATTGATTGCCAATATGATGCAATATGCCGTCTTTTAGGGTGCAAAAGGTAGCCTTTTAGGATGCAAAAGGTGGCCTTTTATAAGGCTGAATGCCGTTTCCGGTAGACATACGTAGCTCGGGCGGGCTTTGCGCTTGGCTCGGAATGCGCCGTGGCGGCCGCGGCCGGAGGCGGCGTATGCGGAAAAAGGGCGGACAAGGTAAGGTTCTTGTCCGCCCCTGACTGACGGCCCGCATGTTGCAGGCTGTGCCTTTCGTAAACGGTTTACTTAACGACGAACTTGCTTGTCTCAGTGCCGTCGGCGCTTGTCATCTTGGCTACGTAAACGCCCGGAGCGAGTATTGAGGCGTCAAATACGCACTTGCCGTCGCCTGAGCTTTCGCTGCCTGCCGTAGCGCCCGATGCAGAGTAGACGGCGAGGCTTACCTTAGAGCCTGGCGCCGAAGTGGCGGTGAGCGTCTTGGCGGCCCCGTCGTAAACTATGCGCGAAGCCTCTGCCGCCGCTTCGGCGGTGCTGATGCCCGTCGGGTCGACGTAGCCCAGTATCGCGCGTATTGCCGGCGTGCCGAGGTTTGCCGGCGACTGGTCTACCGCTAACGGGAAGCCCGTGTCTGTTTCGGCTGAATAGAACAGTCCTGGATTTACAGCGTCGGTGGTCAGGGCGTATCCTGTGACGGTGACGCCGATGAGGTAATAACCCGGCTCAAGCGTCACCGGCTCGTCGAACAGGTATTCTATCTGGCCCGTTTCAGTGCCTTGGTCGGCCGTCGTCGTGAACACTTCTTCGCCTAATATGATGGATTCCTCGTCGTAGACGCTATCAGGGTTCCACCGGTAAACGCTGATGCCAATCTCTTGGCCGTCGGCTGCGCCCCAGCCTACTGATACGCCCTTGAGCGACGCCGGTGAGTTGAAGGAGAACGGTATGCCGGCCGTGCCCGTCTCGTCTTTACCGACGCCGACTGCCGCTTCGGGAACATACATGTCGTCTTCCATGTGGTCGTAAGCGTAAACGTCGTCGGTTATCTTCATTCCATAGGTTAAGATGTTGTCGGCTTGGTTGTAGTCCTCCTGCCCGTCGGCTAATGCGGCAATCTCTATTGCTACGCCGCCGGTCGTAGCGCCCTGGACGGATACCGTCACGCTTACCGTCTCGGTTGAGTCGGGAGCAAGGTCTTTGAAGGCGGCCGTGCCTACGGTGTTGCCGTTGAACGTCACGCTAACCGTGCCTGATATGTTCTCGTAGCCGTTGTTCTTGACGGGAACCTGCAGCTCCATGCCCTCTACCTGCGACAGCGGCAGCTGCGACGGTATGCCCGTGATGCCGGTCAATACCGCGTCGTAAGGTCTTATCTCGGTCACGCTTACGCTGCTGAGCATGAACGTGCCCTGCGGTTGTTCCTGGCGGAAGCCGAGCGAGTAAACGCCGTCTTCAGGCACGGTGAATATGATGTTGTTGTCGACGAACTCTAAGTCGGTACTGATGCCGGTGAACGACTCTAACACTTCCCACTCTGACAGCGGTGCGCCGTCCTTGCCGAGCATGACGTCGTAGTTTTCATAGAGGTAGTGGAATATACCGGCCAAGTAGTTGTAAGAGATGCGGTAATGCTTACTTGCCTCGAGGTTGATGCCGCGCGAAACGAGCGGGCACGGCCCCGTGCAGTGAATTAACGGCTCGTCATCGTCGGTATACTGCCATGAGCCGTCGCTCGCCCAGTCGTCCTGCTGGTCGGGATCCGTAAAGTCGACCGTGAACGGCACGTCGGTCGGAGTGTAGTGGGTTACTACCGCTTCGGCGTAGTTGTTGTCGGTCCTGGTTTCAGGATTCTGTCCGGCCTCCTGTACGACGTCGGTTATCCGCACTCCGACCGTGTGTTTGCCTTCCGCCGAGAGGTCGAGTGAACTGCTGATGTCGAGGGTTATGCTCCCGCCTGCCGGTATCGTGGTGGTAATCGGTAATGTTGCGAATATCCCGCCGTTGACGGTGCACTCTATCGTGAAGCCTGCCGCGTCGGCCGTGCCATTGTTGGATATTACGGCGCTGACGGTCTCGCTGCTGCCGAGAGAGCAGCTTGACAGTGGCAGGATTACCTTGTCGACAGAGAGGTCGGGCTTGCCCACGTATGCGCCTTCGGATATTTCGACGCGGCTGATGATGATGCCCAACTGGTCGGCTTCCGACGTGGCGTGTATTGCGAAATAGTAGGCTCCGTCCTCGTCGCCGTCAATGTTGAATTCTACGGGCAGCGTGTATCCGTAGGCTGATTCCGTGAAGTCGGGCACGGCCTTAAGAACCGTCATTTCGTCGACGTTCGGAGTCTTGCCGTATAACACCTCGAACTTCTCGTAGTAGCCGTCGTTCATGGCGTTGTAGTCTATTACGATCTTGTTAGTGCCTGCGCCGAGCAATACGGGGTTGTGCGTTACGAGGTAGTCGTCTGATGCCTGGTACAGGTTGTAGGTTATCAAGGCGTTGCCATCATCGATGCTTATACCCCAAGTGTGGTCATCGTTGTTAGCGTCGATTATGTTCCACTCGTAGATGTCGTCCGCTTCGTCGAAGCTGCATACGTAAGGAGTCTTAACCGGGGCGTAGTTGTCCACCGTTACGGTTGCGGTGTTGTCGCCGGCGAGCGCGTCGTCTTCATGGCTTATGCTTACGGTCAGCGTGTGCCTGCGGGTAGCCGAGAGGTCGGCCGTGGAGGCGAAGGTGTAGTCGTAAGTGGCTCCGGGCTGCAATTCGTGGTTTACGGTCTCGGTCACCGGCGTGCCGCCGTCAACCGTCAATGTGGCGTCGAACGACGTGACGGCTTCGTTTCCGCTGTTGAATATCGTGGCGGTGACTGCCTCGGTGGCGGTGAGTCCTTCGGCCGACACGGGCGAAGTTATGCCGCTCACGCCGATGTTCACCGGAGAGTCTGCCGTAATCTGCACGTTGTCGCCGATTTCGCCGGGCGATATGGTGAACACGTATTCGACGCCGCCCTTGAAATCATAACTGTAGCCTTTCGACTCGCCTCTTGCTATATAATAGACGTTCTCTGAGGGCATAGGGTTGTACACGATGTAGTCATACTTTCCGGCCGGGATGTCTATCGTGGCCGACTGGCCTACCGTCAACCAGTTCTCCATCATGATTGCGTTTTCGGGCAACACATACTCCGACGCTTCGAACTCTTCTTTTACGGTATTGCAATCGGACAGCTGGCAGTCGGCATCGAACAGCAACTGGTATCCCGAGCCGTCGCCCCAGTCGATATCGACGATTACCGTGATGCGGGTCATGTCGTCGGCTACGGGGGCCGCGGCCTGTGCCTTTCGGGCTGTTGCGGGCGTCGGCTTGCCTATGCGCTGGAGGGCGGGGCGCAGTTTGCCGTCGTCGTTGCGCACGGCCTTGACGGCCTTATGGTGCTTATTAAGCACGCCTTGCTTGCCGAACTTACCGCTTTGGATGGCTTCGGCGGTCTTGGCCGTCATAAACTAAACGCCCATAGGGGGACTGCCCGGGGCGTAGCCTTGGGCGTATGCGCCACAACACATAATGGCACATAAGATATAAACGAATAGATGCTTCATAGATAAAATTTATTAAATTAAACGTGTTGCAAATATAGGGAAATAAATGAATTAACGAAAACAAAAACTGTGTTTTTAATGCGAAATGTGGTAAAATTGTTGTCGGCTGTGATAAATTGCGCTGTGCATGGTGAAATCGCCGGTGTTTACGTGTTGTGTGTTACGTGTTAAAATTGACAAATATGCACATGGCGCCGGTATGCGTTCGTGCGCATTTTCCGTAATGTAGTGGCGCGTCGGCCGCAGCGTCTTGTAGAAAAAGGCTAAATGCCTGATTGCCAGTGCTTTCCCAATATGCCGCCTTTTGGCTTGCGAAAGACGGCATATTGCAACGTGAAAGGCCGCCTTTCAGCACATGAAAGGTGGCCTTTTATATGATGTCCGCAGTTCATTATAAATATTGCCGGTGCCGATGTCACAGTCGGCCTTCCTCCGAATAGCTGTAATAACGGCCGTCGGTTACGATTATGTGGTCGAGGAAATGCAGTCGCATCACCTTGCATGCTTCCTTCATTCGCTGCGTCAGCCGGTCGTCGTCGCCGCTCGGTCGGGCGTTACCGCTGGGGTGGTTGTGGCACAAGGCTACGACCGTGGCGTTGCATAGCAGTGCGTGCTTTACGGCGAGGCGTATGTCGACGGCCGTCTCGGTTATGCCGCCGTGCGACAGCTGCACGGGTTTTATCAGCTTGAAGTTCTGGTTCATCAGCACCACCCACGCCTCCTCTTCGGCCAAGTCTTGCATCAGCGGCAGCATGTATTCGTATATGGCGGCTGCCGAGTCGAGCCGCTTGCGCTCCTCTGCCTTCTCCTGCTGGCGCCGCTTGCCTAATTCGCAGGCCGCCAGTATCGTTACGGCCTTTGCCGGGCCGAGGCCCTTGTAGCGTCCGCCGGCAAGCTCGGCGATGGTTTTCTTCCCCAGTGTGTTCAGGTTGTTGCCGCAGTCGGCGAGCACGCGCTTCATCAGGTCTACGGCGCTTTCGTCTTGCGAGCCCGAGCCTATGAGTATGGCCAGCAGTTCGGCGTTCGACAGCGCCGCCGCCCCGAGCCGCATCATCTTCTCGCGCGGACGGTCTTCCTCGGCCCACTGGTTGATTGAAAGTTTCTGCATAGTATTGTTTTATCGGGCTGATAAGCCTGACGGGGCGTATGGGCCGGATAGGACTTATCGGCCGATGATGAATCGGAAAGTTTTATTGGGGCCATGCCTGATTCCCCATAATTTGGCTATTTATAGAACGTCTTGTCGAACGCATGGAACTCGTCTTGCCCCTTTACGCAGCGCTTCCACCACGCCGTGAGGAATCCGCAGCCGTAGCCGAAGAGCTGGATGAACGCCGCCGGCACGCTGAGCAGTCCCACCTTGAGGCTCTTGTTGGCCGCAGTCGAGTCGGCTGTGATGAGCAGGCAGTAGAGCAGTATGGGCAGCCACGGCCCGGCGCACAGCCAATACCAGCGGCGGATGTCGTCGTACTCCATCAATACGCGGCCGACGGCCGACGTCAGCACGAGCGCGCAGACGCCTACGGTGAACACCATTGGCAGCATGTGGACTATCTTGAGCGACTCGGGATATTTCTTGTAAAGGTTGATGCGGGCGATGCCGCTGTTGAACACCTGGCGGAAGAACTTGCGGAAGTCGGTGCGCCGCTTGTGCCACACCCACGCTTCAGGAAACAGGCGGCAGCGGCATCCGGCCTTGAATATGCGTATGCTGAAGTCGATGTCCTCGCCGAAGCGCATCTTCGAGAATCCGCCGAGACGCAGGTAGACGTCGCGGCGCACGCCCATGTTGTAAGAGCGGGGGTAGAACTTGTCGAGTTTCTTCTTGCCGCCGCGTATGCCGCCCGTAGTGAAGAAGCTCGTCATCGAGTAGCTTATGGCCTTCTGCGTGTCGGTGAACGAGTCATGGGCGCGGTCGGGGCCGCCGAATGCGTCGGCCGGTTCGCGGCTGAGCTCGGAGTCGACGGCGCCGAGATAGCCTTCGGGCACTACCACGTCGGAGTCGAGCACTATGAGGTATTCGCCCTTGGAGCGCTCCGCTCCGTAGTTGCGGCTTTGGCCCGGGCCGCTGTTCTTCTTCATGTAGTAGTGCAGGTCGAGCCTTCCGGCGTACTTGTCGCATACGTCCTTGCACGGCACGGCGCTGCCGTCTTCTACTATTATCACCTCGAAGTCTTTGACGGTTTGGCGCGTAAGGCTGTCAAGCAGTTCGTCGACCTCGTCGGGGCGGTTGTAAACGGGAACGATTAAGGAATATTTCATTGGGCGTGTTTTTACGTGGGGTTGAAAAAGCTAAGGGAGCCGAGGCTGTTAAAGACACATGCTTTTGTCATTGTAAAATATGCAAACGCTATTGTCTTCGACGGCCTTGGCTCCCTTGGTCGCTTTTGGTTCCTATGATTGAAAATAGTGTGTGTTATTCCTTTACGCGGCTCAGGTAGCTGCCGTCGCGCGTGTCGATCTGGATGAGGTCGCCCTCGTTGATGAACAGCGGTACGCGCACCTCTACGCCGCTTTCGAGCGTTGCGGGCTTTGTGGCGTTGGTGGCGGTGTCGCCCTTGATGCCCGGCTCGCTGTGGGTAACGCGCAGGTTGGTCTTAACGGGCATCTCGGCGTAGAGTATCGTGCCGTCGGTAGTGTCGGTAACAACCTCTACAACGTCGCCTTCCTTCATATAGTCGACGCCGATTATCGAGTCGCGGTTGATTGGAATCTGCTCGAACGTCTCCTGGTTCATGAAGATGAGGCCCGTCGGGTCTTCATAAAGGTATTGGTAGGGGCGGTGTTCGATGCGGACGTCTTCGAGCTTGAATCCGATCTGGAACGTGCGCTCGAGCACTCGTCCGTCGGTTACGTTCTTCAGCTTGGTGCGCATCACGGTGTTGCCCTTACCCGGCTTTACGTGCTGGAAATCAATGCAAATCCATACTTGGTTGTCCATGCGGATGCATGTACCTTTCTTTATTTCCTGTGAGTTGATCATAATTGATATTTGAATTTAATGTATGTTGTCCGCCAAAGGAGATGTGAACGTTGCCGATCTACGGCGGTTAGAATACAGGCCGGCAAGCAGCAAGTTCACCCAAAAAGTTGACTTTCAGGGTGCAAAGGTAGTGTTTTTTTGGAAAAAAGCATAAAAGAAAAGGCTAAAAAACGCATATTTCTTGGTTATTTAAAAAGAATTGCGTACTTTTGCAGCCCAAAGCGTGAAAACAAATAACATAAAATAAAAAGACGAACATGAAAAGAACATTTCAGCCGCACAACAGGAGGAGAGTGAACAAGCACGGCTTCCGCGAGAGAATGGCTACTAAGAATGGTCGCCGCGTGCTTGCAGCACGTCGTGCGAAGGGACGTAAGAAACTTACTGTTTCTGACGAGAACCACGGCAAGTAATTTACGGGTTCGGAGGATTTTTAAACCTTTAAACGAAAGAAGTAAAGCAATGCCTTTGCTTCTTTCTGTTTTTTTCATACCTTTGCAAAAAAACATGCGGCGCACGTAGAAGGTGCGTAGCGCGTGCCGTTCCGCGGCTTGCGCCGCATAGCGTAAGAAACAACAACAAGGATGAAGACAAAGGATTTCTTCAGGAAAATCTTCAGCGTGCGGCTGTGGGCCAACCTTGCCGGCATGCTGCTTGTCGTCGTCTTGCTGTGCTTGGGCGTGAAAATAGGCATCGACATATACACCCACCACGGTGAGGTGATAATGGTGCCCGACGTTAAGCGTAAACAGTTCGCCGACGCTGAACACATACTGGCAGCCAACGGGCTCGGCGTAGTAGTGAGCGACACGGGATACGTCAAGACGCTGCCGCCCGACTGCATCCTCGAACAGTCGCCCGAACCGGGCAGGGGGGTGAAGTCGGGGCGCGTCATATACGTAGTAATCAACTCGTCGCACTCGCCGATGCTCACCATCCCCGACATCGTTGACAACTGCTCGTACCGCGAGGCCCGCGCCAAGTTGGTGGCTATGGGCTTCAAGGTAGGCCCGACCGAATACATTCCCGGCGAGAAGGACTGGGTGTATGGGCTGAAGTCGCACGGCAAACTGCTGCGTACAGGCCAGAAAGTGTCGGTCAACGACGTCGTCGTCATACAGGTCGGCGACGGCATGCGCGACATGGACGACTCGGTTGTCTACACCGAGCCTGAAGACTATTTCGACGAGTTCGGCGACTCTTTGGCCGAACCGATGCCGGCCGACGGCGTATATTACACCGAGCCTGAACAGGAGGGCGAAGTTGACGAGTTCGAGGTCGTCACCGGGCCGGAATAAGGACGGCTGACGGCTTTTTGACTATCACTAAGATTATGGCAGAAGACTACATCGACGACATAGACATTGAGGACGAGGAGGGGCAACAGCTATACGAGCATCTGCGCGTAGTCGTAGACAAGGGGCAGGAGCCTCTGCGCATCGACAAGTTCATGCTGAAGAAGCTGCAGCACACCAGCCGCAACCGCATCCAGCGCGCCGCCGACTCCGGCTTCGTGCACGTAAACGACCGTCCGGTGAAGAGCAACTACCGCGTGCGCCCTTTCGACGTAATCACATTGATGCTCGACCGCCCTCAGTACGACAACACCATAGAGCCTGAGGACATACCCCTCGACGTGGTTTACGAAGACGCCGACGTGCTGGTGGTCAACAAACCGGCCGGGCTTGTAGTACATCCGGGGTGCGGAAACTACCACGGCACGTTGGTGAACGCCGTAGCCTGGCACCTGAAAGACGTGCCCACATACGACCCCAACGACCCCGAGGTGGGGCTGGTGCACCGCATCGACAAGGATACGAGCGGACTGCTCGTCATCGCCAAGACGCCCGTGGCCAAGACTAAGCTCGGCCTCCAGTTCTTCAACAAGACCACCCACCGCAGCTACAACGCCCTCGTTTGGGGCAACTTCAACGAGGACGAGGGGCGCATCGAGGGCAACATCGCCCGCGACCCGAAGGACAGGCTGCGCATGGCCGTATTTCCGCCCGACTCGGGTGTAGGCAAGCGCGCCGTCACTCATTACCGCGTAATCGAGCGCTTCGGCTACGTAACGCTGGTTGAGTGTATCCTCGAGACGGGCCGCACCCACCAGATAAGGGCCCACATGCGCCACATCGGCCACCCTCTGTTCGCCGACGGGCGTTACGGAGGCATGGAGATACTGCGCGGCAACCGCACGGGCAGCTACCGCCAGTTCGTAGAAAACTGCTTCAAGCTATGCCCGCGCCAGGCGCTCCACGCCAAGACGCTCGGCTTCGTCCATCCTACCACGGGTCGTCAGGTCGACTTCACGTCGCCTTTGCCCGACGATTTGGAGCAGCTCATATCCAAATGGAGAAAATATATAAACGGAACGACTTTAAATAATGATGTTTTATGAAAAATCTTAAGAGAACTATTGCCATAGTTTGCGGGGGAGACTCTTCCGAATATGGTGTCTCTTTACGCTCTGCACAAGGGCTTTATTCTTTCTTCGACAAGGACAGGTATGATGTTTACATCGTCGTAGTGAGGGGCCTCGACTGGCACGTCAACCTTCCCGACGGCACCACCGCCCCGGTCGACCGCAACGACTTCTCGTTCATGCAGGACGGCAGGCTCGTACAATTCGATTACGCTTATATCACCATACACGGCACGCCGGGCGAGAACGGCATAATGCAGGGATACTTCGAGCTTGTTCATGTGCCTTACTCAACGAGCGGAGTGCTCGTCGAGGCTTTGACGTTCAACAAGTTCGTGCTCAACCAATACCTCCGCGGCTACGGCGTGCGCGTGGCCGACAGCCTGCTCATACGCAAGGGATACGAAGAGATTGTCAGCGACGACGAGATTGAGGAGCGCATCGGCATGCCCTGTTTCGTTAAGCCGGCGGCCGACGGCAGCAGCTTCGGCGTGTCGAAGGTGAAGAACAAGGACCAGCTCGCCCCGGCCATACGCAAGGCCATGCTCGAGAGCGAAGACGTCATGGTGGAGCAGTTCATCGACGGTACGGAAATCTCGATAGGCTGCTACAAGACCCGTGAAAAGAGCGTCGTGCTGCCTGCAACCGAGGTCGTTACGCAGCACGAGTTCTTCGATTACGACGCCAAGTACAACGGACAGGTACAGGAAATAACCCCGGCGCGCCTCTCGCCCGAGACTACCAAGCGCGTAGAGGAGATTACGAGCCAAATCTACGATATACTGCACTGCAACGGCATGATACGCATCGACTATATCATCAGCCGCGGCACGGGCAGCGACGGCAAAGAGGTTGACAAGGTGAACATGATCGAAATCAACACCACTCCCGGCATGACGGCCACCAGCTTCATCCCCCAGCAGGTGAAGGCTGCCGGACTCAACATGACCGACGTACTTACCGACATCGTTGAAAACCAGTTCAGGTGAATTATTTAAGGAGTGAAGGAGTAAGGAGGGAAGGAGTAAGGAGTAAAGGAGTAAGGAGTGGAGTAGTAAGGAGTAAAGACAATGAGAATAATGTTCAAACATATAGGAAATCAGGACAAGACAATTGTCTTTACTCCTTACTTTACTCCTTCCCTCCTTCCTCCTTCCCTCCTTCCTCCTTCCCTCCTTCCTCCTTCCCTCCTTACTCCTTTTAATATAAAAAACACATACTATGAAAGTTCCCGTTGAATTTGACAGCATCCGCCCCTTCGAGCCGGAAGAGTTGCCGCAAGTATTCGGGCGGCTGCTCGCCGACGAACAGTTCAGGCAGGTCTTGGCATACGCCGTTCCGGGCGTGCCGTTTGAGAAGGTGCGCGAGAAGATGCTTGCGTGCAACACCAATCTCGAGTTCCAACTTACTTTCTGTTACGATTTCATACAGTCGCTTGTCGACAAGCTGACAAAGGGCTGCGACATGGACTCTTCGGCGGTCGACCCCTCGGGGCGTTACACCTTCGTAAGCAACCACCGCGACATCGTGCTTGACTCCGGATTCCTCGACAAGCTGCTGATTGACAACGGCTTCAATACTACGTGCGAGATAGCCATCGGCGACAACCTCTTGTCGCTGCCGTGGGTGAAAGACCTTGTGAGGGTCAACAAGTCGTTCATCGTCCGCCGCGGCTTAACGCCGAGGGAGACGCTCGCCGCCAGCCGGCTGATGTCCGACTACATGCGCTTCGTAATCGAGGAAAAGCACGACAACATCTGGATAGCCCAGCGTGAGGGCCGCGCCAAGGACTCCGACGACCGCACGCAACCTGCCGTACTCAAGATGATGGCCCTCGGCAGCGGCGGCGGAAGCATTGTTGGGAAACTGCGCCGGCTGCACATCGTGCCCTTGGCAATATCCTACGAGTACGACCCGTGCGACTACCTGAAGGCGAAGGAATTCCAGCTGAAGCGCGACAACCCGGCATGGAAGAAGTCGGCCACGGACGACGTAGTAAGCATGCAGACTGGTATAACGGGCTACAAGGGGCGCGTCCACTACCAATGCGCGCCGTGCATCGACGCGTGGCTCGACACGCTCGACCCCTCGACGCCGAAGACGGAAGTGTTCGACGTGATAGCGGCGCACATCGACCGCGGCATACATGGCAGCTACCGCCTTTACCCGTCTAACTACATTGCCCTCGACATGCTCCGCGGCGACGGCGCCAACGCAGGCAAGTACACCGACGCCGACAAGGCCGCGTTCGACAAGTATCTTGCCGGCCAGCTGGCCAAGATCGATCTGCCCGGCAAGGACGAGCCGTATCTCATGGAGCGCATGCTTACCATGTACGCCAATCCGGCTATCAATTTCATCAAGGCAACCGAATGAGAACCATCCTTAAGACGTTCATCCTCGCCGCGGCATTGTCGCTCGCGGCATGCGAAAACGGCGCTTACGACACCGGCGACGGCGCCCTCTCGGCCATGCGCGCCGACTTCGTTGAGGCCCACACCGACGCCGAGGCGCGCATGGTAAGCGTCGAAACCGACGGCGGCGAGCGCTTGCCGCTAACGTCGCCCGTCGCCGTGGCGTGGATGGACAGGCCGGACACTACTTACCGTGCGCTGCTGTATTACGACAAGGTGGCCGACGCAGGCGGCTCTCCTGCCGCCCGGCCGGTAACGCTCAAGCAGGTGCTCGTGCCCCGGGTGGTCAGCGCCGCCGCCCTGAAAGGCGGAACAAAGACCGACCCCGTAACCTTCGTAAGCTCGTGGACGGGCGCCAACGGCAAATACCTGAACCTCGAACTGCTCGTCAAGGTAGGCCAAGTCGACGGCGGATACGGCTCGCAGACTATCGGCATCGTGTGCGACAGCATCGTCGCCACGCCCGGTGATTCCCGTCGCCGCGTCCACCTCAGCCTTTACCACGACCAGAACAACGTGCCCGAATATTACAGCACGGAGGCATACGTAAGCATACCCGTAGCCGGCCTGCCGGTAAGCCCCGCGGAGGGCGACGAGGTAATAATCCGCCTGAACACTTACGGCGGCATCATTACACGCACATTCGAGTTCTGACGCATTGGTTACATTAGTCTTGTAAAACGGTATTATTTTATGTGAATATCCGCAATCAGCCTAATTACTTATTTCTTGAATGATGATGTAGTGTTGGGGTAATTGCGGACGTTTATTTAAACGTCACAATGTCACCGTGCGTCCAAATACGCTGATTGCCAGTCGATTGAATGGTGACATTAAGACTACGGCCACATTCACCACTGTCACTCCCGTCTTGGCATGGTGACGGTGGTGAATGTGGCCGTAGTCTTAATGTCACATGCTAATGCCGTGACTCCCAACGCCTTACGCCTTGCGGTGACATTGTGACGTTAAAACGGCGGATAAAAAATTTATCGCTTATCTAACAAGCCGCTTACCGCCCTCCCGTTTGCCGCCTTTCATCGTGCAAAAGGTTATGTTTTGCACGATGAAAGGATGCTTGTAATAAAACATATAAAAAACGGCTCGCCCGTGGTTGCCTTACGCAGCCACGGGCGCAAATTTTTAATTATGAAAGTGAAGCATTACAAACTATGTTTTATACGCTCAAACTTAGAAACGGGCTCTTTGTATGGCAATGCGCAAATAACGTCGAAAACGGGCATTGTCAATTCGTCTTGTTATAGATCCTCAGCCATGCCTTACCGTTTTTCTTAAGCACTTCGAAAGGATATACGTCATCTTGTCTTGTACACAAGCCGCGGCTGAAAACGTTGCAGTCAAGGTGTTGTGGGTAGGCAGACTCTTTTCTTTTACCGCTTTGCCTGTCAATTTCGACATACGTGTATCGTGTGTTTTCAAGGTTGTCCCCGTTATCATATTTAATAAGGCAATAAATTTTATTTCCCGTTAATCTTATATCTTTTACACTCCTGTAATACACCTTTTCCTTATAAGGTTTGACGTATTCGTAAGTGTAAAACTTTGTGGAGTCTATTTCAGGCATATCGCCGAGGTTTATTTCAAAAGCATTATAACATTTTGTCTCATAATAACTGATGATATAAATTGCACAATTACCTGACAATTATGAAATTAAGATTCGTCGACTAACTCCTTATGTCATAACTTTTTTCACATAGAGGTTTTGGTATTTCGCCTCTACCCAATGACACACCGTTCTCCATACGGTCACAAAAACGGGAAAATAATATAGATTATCGAGCATCCGTCTACTTTCAAGTAAAGTACGCATACAGCCAAAAGTGCTATTACTGAGACGATTACCGCAATGCTTGCATACACTAAACGCGGAGGAATGCGGCCTAATACATCGTCCATCTTATCGCTTCTCCGCTCAAAATACACCTTATGTTTCATATCGTTTCATGTTTTTATCCGACGTCATTGGCCGAGTTCGAGCTGGTTTTTCACCAATTCGTAATACGAGCCTTTCTTACTTACCAGTTCGGCGTGCGTACCGATTTCGTCGATGCGTCCGCCGGATACCACAACTATCTGGTCGGCGTTCTTCACCGTGCTCAGCCTGTGCGCCACCACGACCACCGTGCGTCCGCGGTAAAAGCGGTTGAGATTTTCCACTATGCGGCGCTCGTTGTTGGCGTCGAGAGAGTTCGTTGCCTCGTCGAGGAAGATGAAGTGAGGATTCTTATATACGGCGCGCGCTATCAGTACGCGCTGCTTCTGCCCCTGGCTCAGGCCCTTGCCGTTAAGGCCGATTTTCGTATCGTAACCCAAGGGGAGACTCTCGACGAAGTCGCTTATGCAGGCTATCCCGGCGGCCTCTTTCATCCGCGCCACGTCTATCTCGCCGTCGCCTACGGCAATGTTGCGCGCTATCGACTCAGAGAATATCACGCCGTCCTGCATCACCATGCCGCACTGTCTGCGCCACCAGTCTAAGTTTACGTGCGAAATGTCGTACCCGGCCACGCTTATCGCGCCCCCGTCTACGGGGTAATAGCCGAGCATAAGTTTTACGAGCGTGGTCTTGCCGCTGCCCGAGGCCCCGACTATGGCCGTAACCTTGCCCTCGGGTATGTCGAGCGTAACGCCGTCTATCGTGTTTTCGCGCGCAAAGCGGTCGTACCTGAAGCTGATGTCATACAGCTTTATCTCATGCGGTCCGTCGTTGGGCCGCAGCACGTGCCCCCTCGCGTTCTCCTCGTCTATCTTATGAATCTCGTTGATGCGCTCAAGGCTTATCTTCACGTCCTGCAACGAATAGATGAACGACATCAGGCTTTCCACCGGCCCGTTCAGCTGGCCTATGATGTATTGCACGGCGAGCATCATTCCGAGCGTCATTTCGCCGTTGATGACCGCGGCGGCCGACATGGCAGTCACCACGATGTTCTTTGCCTCGTTTATCAGCATGCTGCCGATGCTCTCGGTCTGCCCTAACTTCAGGCTCTTCATCTGCACGCCGAACATGTCGACCTGAGTGTCCTCCCACTCCCAGCGGCGCCGGCGCTGGCATCCCTGCAGCTTTATCTCCTGCATCGACGTTATCAGCTCGTAAGTCTTGTTGCTGTTAGCCGCCTGCTGCTCGAACATGGCGTAATCGAGCGTCCTGCGTCTGTCGAGAAACAGAAACGTCCAAAAGGCATACATCAAACTGCCCGTCATGAACATCAAGAATATGAACCAGTCGTACGCAAACAGCACTATACTGAACACGACGAGGCTCAACACCGAGAACATTACGCTGAGCGCATGGCCGGTAAGGAAGTTGTTAACGCGCGAATGGTCGCCCATGCGCTGCAACAGGTCGCCAATCTGCTTGGTGTCGAAAAACGACATGGGCAGGCGCAGCAGCTTGATGAAGAAGTCGCTCACCAACGAAACGTTCACCCTCATGTTGATATGCAGCAACAACCAGCTCCTTACGACGTTGAGCGCCGTGCGCCCAAGCGTCAGCGCCAACTGGCCGAGCAGCATCAGCCACACGAAACCTAAATCCTTGGTGCGTATGCCCACGTCGACGATGGCCTGCGTAAGGAACGGCAGCACCAACTGCAGCAGGCTGCCGAGCAACAGCCCGACGATTATATGCCCGAAATAGCGCTTATACATTTTGACATATCCAAACAAGAAGCTCAACGAACGGCTTTCGCCACTGTTTACGTCGAGGTCGCCCAACTGGTCGCGGAAGTCGGGTGTGGGCACCAGCGTCATCGCTATGCCCACGGCCTTGCCGTCAGACGTCATGCTGACCCAATGGCGCTCCATGTCGGCGCGGCTGCACGTAATCCTGCCCTTGGCCGGGTCGGCGATGTAAAACTTGCGCATGTTGCGGCCTATGCGGTAAAGCACTACGAAGTGGTTCTGGTTCCAGTGCAATATGCACGGCAGGTGGATCTTGTCCAAGTCGTCGATTGCCAACCTTCCGCATTTCACATTAAGCCCTAACCTCTCGGCGGCATAACTTATGCCGAACATAGACACGCCCTCGTTGGTGGCAAAGCAGAGTTTCGACAAGTATTCCGAACTGTAATCCTTGCCATAATACGTGCATATCATGCGCAGGCATGTTTGGCCGCATTGCATGGCGTCGTGTTGATGGTAAACATGGAATTTTCTCATAGTTGTTTTTTACGGTTGTGTGGTTGTGAGGTTATGGGGTTTTACGGTTGTGTGGTTATATGGTTGTGAAGTTATACGGTTGTGGGGATAACCTCATAACCGTATAACCTCACTTCAATATTCCCGACTTACTGCTTGTTGAAAAAGCCATGTGGCTTTTCCTCGTCCCAACCAATTAAGATAAAAAATCTTTTTGTCTGTTGTATGAATTTTAGACAGTGAGTGTCTAAAATTCATACAACGGACAAAGACTTGTCTAAGTTTTTTTGCAAGTTAAGGTATGTTTCCTTACAACGTCATCAACGAACTGTTCGCGCTGCTCTTTTCCCTCTCTACGCGCTCTACACGGCGTCCGAAGTCGAACGAGAAACTTACGCGTATCGACAGGTATTGGCTGTTGGCGCGGCTGTACGAAGTTGTATCATACCCGTACAAGGGCGTTGTCAGGCGGCTTTTCCGTTTCAGCTTGTCGAAAGGCATCAGGCAGTTAAGCGACACGTAAAGGTTCTTGTGGCTGTAAGTGGCCTGCAGGCCGTAGTACGTCGGCTGACTGCTGTAAGAGAGCGACATGTAGTCAAGGCTCTTTGAATAAAAGCTAATGTAAGGCGTTATGGAGAAGTCGTTAAGATACCATTTCAGCATGGCCGAGCCGGACACGCCGTTGTGATGACGGCTGATGTTTGAGCTGACGCTCGTGTGCTGATAATTCACGCTGGCGGAAACCTCGAAGTTGTCCGTGAACGAATACGTCGCCGCTGCGCCGGCCGAGCCGTTGTACACGCGTCCGCCCCAAACGTAGCTCTGCACAATCTTGTCGTTGTTTTCAAGGTAATAGTCGGTTATAAGGCTGTTAAAGTCGTATCTATGGTTTGTCGAGAGCTGCAGCCTCAGCTTGCCGAGTTGGCCGCTATAATAAATGGTTGAGCCAAAGCCGTAAGCCCTCTTCAAGTAGGGCGTTCCTGTTTTCACCATGTAAGGGTTTACGTCTATCCTCGTGTCGTTGATTACGCTGGGCGAATAAGTGGAGCTGCCGAGATACGAATTCCACTGCAGCATGCCGCGCCGGGTGCGGTATTGCATGCGGAGCTGGGCGCGCGGAAACCACTCTGAGAACAGCTCCGCCCCACGCAGGTCGGTGTACTGCCAATGGAAGCCGGCGGCGCCGGAGAGGCTGAAGCGCTTGTTGAAATAATAGTTCAGCCATAAGAACGTTACGACATCGTGCTGCCACATGTGCTGCTTGGTGTCATACGTGCCTGAATACTCCGCGTCGTACAGGTTGCCCATGAATGCCGTCATTGCGGACACCGACCATTTCTGCCGGTAATAAGCGTAATTTATGCGTGCGTTCAGGCCCACGGCGTCTTCCTTAGAGTCGGTCTGCGTGCTGAATCCGTTTTCCTCGTAGCTGCGGTCGTACTTGTTGCACGAGTAAGAGCCCGCCAGACTGAACATCAGCCGGTTGCTGTCGTGCCACGAGTGCTCGCCGCTGAAGCTGGCCGACGGCGACAGTCCGCTCGACTTACTCAAGTTACGGCTCTCCTTAACGTCGTCGCCCTCGATTATCTTCCCCGTTGACTCGCTGCGGGGCGTATTGCTATGCGACAGGCCGAAGTAAGACGTCAGACTGGTCTGTTTATTCTGGTAGCGCAGGCGCAACTGGCCGTATTCGCTGTTGCTCTTCGAGCTTGCCTCGCTCTCGCTCGACCGCACTATCTGTCCCGATGGCAGGTTGTAGCGCGCCGTAGTAGTCGACTCGGAGCTTACCGGCCCCGAGAACCCTCCGCCCACGAAGGCCGAATAAGTCATGTCGTTGTGGTTCATCGTGGCCGAGGCATTATAGCTGCCGCCGTTGTAGCCTACGGTCTGCGCCCCGTTGAACATCACGTATCCGCCGAACTTGTATTTCTTTGCCACGAAGTTCACCACGAGCTGGTAGCCGGAGTACTTGCCCCTCGGGGCGTCGTAATATTCAATGCGTAGGATGTCCTTCGGCCTCAGCATCTTTATATCGTTCACGTCGGCCGGCAGCCCGTTCATGTACAGCACCGCCTGCGTACCCAAAGCCGATATGCTGCCGCTGTTGCGGTCCACCTTGACGCCGGGCAGCATCATGTTCTCCAGCACGTCGAAGCCGTTGGCGGCGTGCTTGCGCTGGTTCTTGTTGGGATAAAGCAGCAGGTGGTCGTCGTAGCGCACAACCTCTTTCGCCGTTACCACCACGCCGTTCAGCGTGTCGGCACGGGCCACCAGGCTGTCGGCCGCCACACTGTCGGCCACGGCCAAGCTGTCCGACGCCGACGGCGGCTGCGCCGACGCGTTAAAACAAGACAATAAGGCGAATATGGAAAGAAGGACAAGATGCTTCATATTATTATGATTTAAAATATAACGTCGGTGTTTACCGCAAAGGTATAAACATATCACGACAAATAAGAACAAACCGACAAAAAAGTTTCAGGAAAAGGCTTAATTTGTCCAACGTGTCATACTACAAGGTTTCTTTTCCGGGCTTCTTCGGCAACAAACGTACTCAAAGAATACGCCATGCCGTTATAATCGCACGGTATAGGGTCACCAGACTCCCGCGCCTCGATGTTTTTAGTTATGCACGGCCCCATGCACAGAGGCATAGCCTTGCATTTCAGGCAATTATCGTTGTCAAACGTTGCGTGCGCAAACAGTTTGCCAAGCAGATTGTAATTCCAATCCACCTGCCCGTCGCCTTGCAATATTCCTATCACCTTGTCGTCGCCGTAATCACGGGCAGTACACTTGAACACCCTGCCGTCGTAATTCACAACGTAATGCCCCATCCTGTCAGCATAGCATTTATGATAACGGAACGGATTGTAAGTCCAACGGCCGTAATGCAATCCGTTTTCCTCGAACACGGCCTTAACCTTTTCAAGTTGCTTGTAATCTTCCTCCGTACATTTCACCTGCCACACCTTTTGGTAATCCATGCTGATATGTTTCTTGGCATTTTCAGTCAGCAACGGGATTACATCCTCAATGCAATAAAGCGTTTTCCTGTCATAATTAACCCTTAATATCACACTGACATCAGGTATAACCTCCGTCAACATGTTTATGTTCCTTATAACTTCCTTGAACGTGCCGCTACCGTCGGCTCGGTGCTTTATTTGGTTATGGTGCGCTTCGTTGCCGTCTATCGTTATCTGATAACTCATAAAACGTAACTCTGCCATTTTATTTATCATGGCCTCATCCATTAGCGACGCATTCGTTGTTACATGGTGAAAGAATACAACATTTTCCTCATCCGCAAGTTTGCATGCGTGCGCGGCTATCGGAACCATTACCTCATTAAAATACATCAACGGCTCACCGCCGAACCAATCCAAGTGCAATGAACGTATCTTGTCCCTCTTAATAAGTAATGTAATATGGTTCTTTACCGCCTCTACCGTCTCATCAGACATCCTTCCGCTATGAACGGCCTTGGCATAGTCGACCGAGCAATATCAACATTTCAAATTGCAGTCGAGCGTAGGATTAACCGTAAGCATTATATCATTCTTGTCGAAAACGCATGTATGATTCTTCAACTTAAGGTATGAAAGCTCGTCAAAGTCGCCAGCGATAATGAATCCGGCGCTTTTCATTCCCTCATACAATCTTGGATAATTTTCCTTGAAAGCAGGCAAGTCATCCATTCCTGATTGTATTGCATCAAACTCTTCGCTTGTAAGACACATCAAGGAATTTGAGAAACTATTATAGACCAGCTTCTTATCTCCATAATTAAAGAATAAATTATAGTAACTTTTCTTATCCATTATGTTTACAATTCAATCGTTTTACACTAAAATATAGCCGAATGACAAATCAAGCCAAAGACAGACATCCGGCCATATATTAACCACCCATTGCCATCAGCATGTAATAACTACCGGTATGCATGCTTCTTTCTGTTGGCAATCGCAATCATATTGCCCCCAATTACATTGACACAGACCTTGTGGCGGATTACATTTCACACTATCTTGTGGGGTTATACATACAAAACAGAGTGGAAGTTTTGGTACTTCGCTACATATCGAGTCGGAGACTCTTGGGCAATTTTTCGTCTGCTTGTCACCGGAAGTGCCGCCACAAACACGCCATATCTCACCATTGCTCAGACGCTTTAATACGTCATCCTCGTTTAATCTGATTTTCTCCATAAGGCTTAAGATTAAAATTAATAACTAAATATCTATCTCACACGAATATACGAACCTGTCGTCGCACAGCCGTAGTTCATACGTGCCGGGTATGTCGGGCAGAGCCACCTCGTTTGCGTTAGGTTCCACAATAGTTGAATAAACAACCGTTTCGTTGTCCACCAACTCCAACGTAAGTCCACCGAACTGATTATATAGGTATAATGTATTACCGTCAAAACCTATCGTAGGGGCTTTCATCGGTGCAAACGATAGTATATTGCCGTTATTTATTTTATCTTTTTCATCATGCGCAACCTTATACACGTACATTTGTATTTGCGTTATAACTCTGTCGCCATAAATAAATTCTTCATGTTGTGCGAATGTCGATGTTACGGCTATCGCCATAAACAACGTTGATAATAATAAGTTTTTCATATCAATCATTTTTATGTTTTACCTGCCGCAAAGATAGATTTTTTATATCCACATAGCCAAATATTTCGACAAATAAAAATTCACAAAAACTTCACAAACGAGGTGAAAACAAGCCTGCCGCCGCTTGTGAATTAATTCACAAGCGGCGGCAGGATGAAACATGGAAGTCGTTGGTTATAAGCCCATTATTATATTATTAAGATCCTTTGCCGAGCCTTCACGCCCCATTATTTTTTTAAAAATGCGTTTACGCATGTTTGATACGTTTGGCAGCGACAGTCCCATCAGAACGGCAATGTCTTTTGGTGAGAATCCGGTCTTTATAAGGAGGCATAATATATATTCGTTGTCGTTTAATTTGCGCTTTAACTGACTGACAGGGGCATAATCGGAAAAAAGACTCTTCAAGCCGGCACATTCTTTCAATGTCATGCATTTAAAATCCTTCTTCAAATGCTCACTTATCTGCTTCACTATGGATTCGTCCTTAAACATAAGCTGCTTTTGATTCATGTACGTCGGTTTCAAAAAACCTTGTCGTTCACGACTTAATTCCTCTATCTCTTTCGTCTTTTCCTCTATCAACGCTTCCATTTCCTCGCGTTGGGTTTTGCCGAGTGTTTCAAGCTCGTGTTTTTCATTCTCAAGTTCGCTTATGCTGTCCTCGTACTTTTGCTTTTCACTTATCTGCAACTTTCTTCTCCTTATTATATATATGATGGCAAAAGAAAACATCAACAACAATATTGTTGCAACTAATATTCCAATATTTTTTGCGTCAGCCGTCTCCTCTTCTGCTTCTTCTGCACGTCGCTCATGTTGCTCGTAATTATACATGGCCTGCATCTGCTGCAAATGTTGCATCACACCTTTGTTATATACAGAATCGTGCAAAGCATTGACAAATTCTGCATATTTTGCCACTGAATCCGGACGGTGGAGTTTCTTGTAAAGGCGCATAAGTCCTTCATAAGCCGGCTGGATAGTGGACAACCGTTTGGTTGAGTGGATGCATTTCCTGAATAGATATTCGGCCGAATCAGTTTGCCCCACCTCCAAATAATACATGCCCTTAATATAATAATGTATTTCACGGCCTCTCTCAATATTCCCGAGGCTATCGAACAAGCCGCTGTTCTTCTCAAAATTGTCAAGATAACGTTTCGCCTCATCAAATTTACCCATTTCCGCAAGATTGTCAATTACCGGGCCTAACGACATGGCCGCATTTTCGGCATAGCCGTGCTTTAGGTATAAGTTGTGGAGTTTCGTCCTGAGCCGTATGCACGAGTCGGTCTTGCCCTCAAGCATGTAGATGTTGGCTTTCTGCTCAACCGTGATAAGTGCGTTAAGCGTGTCTTTTGCTTTCATGGCATACTTAAAAGCCAACTTGTATTCATCGTCGGCATCATGCAGTGCGTCTTGGGAAAAGAGGAGCATTCCGGCCTGACCGTGCACCTTGTGCAGCGTGCGCCAGTCGCAATCTTCCGCTGTAGTGTCGGCCATGGCAGCCGCCTCATGAAAATATTTGAGAGCAGTAGGCGCATCCTTATTTACTACAAACGAGCAGCCAAGAATGTACGTGGCGAGCATCTGCTCGTTGGGCGTGCCGTGGTCGGCGAAATAGTCGGACAGCATGAGCAGGCTGTCGCGGTTGAGCGGCAGCACGAGCTTGTTCATGGCCTTGGCGCGCAGCAGTGCCAGCTTCATGCGGTCGCTGCGCGGCAAGTTGCCTTGGGGTTGTGAAACAATGCTGTCAATATAGGTTATCGCGGCGCGCTGGTCGGCCTCGGTCAGGCTGTCGGCCACGGCCAGGCTCCGTCCTGCTGACGACCGTCCGCATGAAACGGAGAGGATGACGGCGGCGAATACGGCAAAATGAAACAGTATGTGGCTTAACGATGTGTTCGTAAATGTCGTCCGGGTGGTCTTGATGATGTTTTTCATATCAGTCATTACCTTAATCAGATGCAAAATTAGTAAAAAATTCCGTCAGTTCGGTATAAAAAATTAGAAAATGAAATCATTCTAAAGCGTAAGAAGTCTGTGGCATTCTGTCATTGCCTTAACGGCGATGACAGAATGCCACAGACTTCATAAACCCAATACAACAGCGATACTTTTTTATGGAATAATTCTTATACCGAACTTGCGTTAAAAATTTCGTATCTGTCAAAAGGAATATTGTGTGGGTTGGGTGTGCCCGGTCAAAACTCTACGTAGTTGCGCAGCTTTTCTATTGTTTCGGGCGGAAAGTCCTTGTATAGGCTTAGTTCGTCGAGGCTGTGTATCGGGCCGTATAGGCGGCGGTGGCCTATGATGGTCTTGGCTTGGTAGAAGCCTATGTAGGGGTGGCGGCGCAGTTGGCTGAGCGTCAGTTTGTTGATGTTGAGTTTGCGGCAGAGTGATGCGTCGGCGGTGAAGTAGGGGAGTGCCGACTGTGGAAAATTGTCAATTTCGAGCAGCTGCCCGACTTTGTAGAATCCGCCGAGGCGTTCGCGGTAGCGCACTATCGCCCGGGCGAAGCCGCTGCCTATGCCGGGCACGCGCTTTAGCAGCGACGTGTCGGCGGAGTTAAGGGCTACGTGTTCGCCCGGTTTTAGTTTCAGGGGGTATCTTAGCGTGTCTCGTGCGTAAGGCTCTTGCCTCTCCGTGGCGTAGGCTTCGGTTGCGGGGCGGTAGTCGTCGGATATGCGTATGTATGGCAGCAGGCGTTCGTATTGCCCTTTTGTCAGGCCGTATAGTCGGGCGAAGTCTGACGGACGTCGGTATATTCCGCCTGCGGCGCGGTATTTGTATATGTTCCTTACCTGCCACGGGGCGAGGCCGAGGCGCAGCAGTTGGGTGCTGTCTGCCGTGTTGGGGTCGAATGCGAACAGTTCCGCCTTGCGTCCGCCTACGTCGTAATATGTGGTTTCTTTTTTGCCGTATGCCCTTTCCTTGCAGTGCATTTTCTTTATGGCGGTGCTGTCGGCTGCCGCCGTCGGCGTTGTTCCGCCTTGCGAACCGACGTATAGCGTGACGCCTACCGCTATGGCGAGCACTGCTAATGCGGCGAGTATCGCTCGGCGGTCGCTGCGCTGCAAGTAGAAAAAGTTTTTCATGGGGTGTGGGGTTTTACGGTTATGCGGTTGTTGGGTTTTACGGTTGTTGGGTTGTTGGGTTTTACGGTTGTTGGGTTTTGCGGTTATTGGGTTTTGCGGTTATTGGGTTATGGGTTTTTCGGTTTGTTGCCGTATTTACTTTTTATATCAGCCCGAACTGGTGGAGGAATATCAGCAGGATGCATGTCGGGCAGACGAACTTGATGAAGAACAGGTATGTGTGGAACAGTTTGCCGCGCAGCGTGCCCCAGTTGGTGAATTCGTCGCGCACCATTTTGTGCGGCAAGTACCAACCGACGAACAGGCAGGTGAGGAATCCGCCGAGCGGAAGCATTACCTGGCCCGTGATGAAGTCGAAGAAGTCGAACAGCGAGCGGTCGCCTATCTTGAGGAAATCCCACTTGCCGAGAGACAGCGAACATATTGCTCCGATGACCGAGCATACGGCCGTCACAATCCATGCGGCGCACTTGCGCGACGTGTGCATCTCTTCGTGGACGAACGCGGTGCTTACCTCGTGGAGCGAGATAAGCGACGTAAGGGCGGCCAAGGCCAATAGCGCGTAGAAGGCGATGGCGACCACGTAGCCTACGACGGGTACGGAGGCGAACGCCTGTTGGAACACGTTCGGCAGCGTGATGAACACGAGCGAGGGGCCAGAGTCGGGGTTGATGCCTACGGAAAATGCCGCCGGGAATATCATCAATCCGGCGAGAACGGCGACGGAAGTGTCGATAACGCCTATCTGCACTGCCGACTTCATCAGGTTTGTCTGCCGGCTGAAGTATGACGCGTAGGTGCAAAGGCAGCCCATGCCGATGCTCAGCGAATAGAACGACTGCCCCAAAGCGCCGAGGAACACGTCGCCTTCGACCTTTGACAAGTCGGGCTTGAATAGGAATTTCACGCCCTCCGAGGCTCCGGGAAGCATGCATGCCGACACAACTACGATAAGCAGCAGCACGAATAAGGCAGGCATCATAAGTTTAGAAGCCTTCTCGATGCCGTCGCGCACGCCGTGGGAGACGATGTAATGGGTGATGAGTATGATTGCGACAGTCCAGAAAACGGGCTTGAACGGGTCTTTCTCGAACGTGGCGAAGTAGTCGGCGAAGAACTCGGGCGAGCCTTTAAGGTGGCCTAACGCCGAGGCGAATATGTACTGGAGGCACCAGCCTGCGACAACGGCGTAATAGCTCGTGATGAGCACTCCGGTGAAAACGCCGAAGTAGCCTATCGCCGCCCACGGCGTGCCGCCTGACAGGCTGTGGTACGCACGGGCCGTATTTGATGCCGCGTGGCGGCCTATTATGAACTCGCTGACCATGCACGGGATGCCGAAAAGCAGCACGCAGCCGATGTAAATAACTATGAACGCCGCGCCGCCGTATTCGCCTGTCATGTAGGGGAAGCGCCAAACATTGCCTAATCCGACGGCCGAGCCTGCCGTGGCGAGGATTACTCCGAGCTTGCTGCCGAAGTTTGCTCTTTCATGTTGTGTCATGTCGAAAAGTTTTTTATTTACTCACCCGTGCCGTGAATGCACATGCGGCAAAACCGGATGCGTTTTACCGTGGCGAGGTTGTTATTTTCATATTCATTCGTTAAACAGTTGCAAATGTAAGAAAAACATCTTAATTTTGCAGCAAAATAAAAGTAAAAATGAAAATAAACAGTCGTTTGGTAAGGAATTATCCCTTTTCTTGCCTGTTCATAGTGGTTATTTGGGTGTTGTGTTTCTGCACTCCGCCACACACTCCGCTTGACAATGTGGCTTTCATGGACAAGTGGACCCACATCGTTATGTACGGCGGTACGTGTACAACGATATGGATTGAGTATTTAAGGTGTCACAAGTCGGTGTCGTTCAGGCGGCTTTTCGTTTGGGCGTGGCTCGCTCCCGTGCTGATGAGCGGACTTATAGAGATACTTCAAGCTACGTGCACCGGCGGCCGGAGGAGCGGCGACTGGCTCGACTTCGCGGCTAATACGGTAGGCGCGACGCTTGCAGCCGTTATCGGAATTCTGGCTGTAAGGTATCGCGCCAGGCGCTGAACGGCATGGCGCGCAGCGACGAGTTGTAGAAGCGGCGGTCGCCCGTCACCTCGTCGGCGATGAAGTCGGGCTTTACAAAAGGCTCGTCTTCGCTTTGTAGTTCCACTTCGGCAATGACTAATCCGTCGTTATCTCCGTAGAACTCGTCCACCTCGAAGGTGTGCCGTCCGCTCTTAACGAGGTAGCGCGTCTTGTCGATCAACCCCGGTTCGCACAGTTTTATAAGGTGCTGCGCTTCGTCGGGGGCGATTTCCTTCTCAAACTCATAGCGTGTCGTTCCCGTCGGGTCGGACGGGCCTTTGATGGTAAGGTATCCGCGGCCGTCGCGGATGCGCACCCTTACGGTGCGTCCGCGTTCGCTGCAGATGTAGCCTTGCGTTATGCGGCTGCTGGCGTATGCCTGCGTGCGATACGGCCTGCCGTCCTTGTGTACGAGGAACTTGCGTTCAATTTCGATACCGCTCATGCCGCGTCAGAACATCATTGCCGCAATAAGGAATGCCAACGCGAGCACGACGAGCGCCGCGAATATCCATGTTATCACTTTCTTTGCTTGTTTCTCTTGTTGTGCCTCGCGCTGGGCGTGGCGTACTTTGCTTTTCTGGCTCATAGTTATTTGGTTTTTAGATGTTTATTACCTTGCTCATTGAAGGTTTATTCTTCCTCGCTTACCGGGAACTCCATTAGGTACGCCTTGATGAATCCGTCAATCTTGCCGTCCATCACGGCGTCTACGTCGGTTGTCTGGTAACCGGTGCGGTGGTCTTTTACGCGTCGGTCGTCGAACACGTAGCTGCGTATCTGGCTGCCCCATTCAATCTTTTTCTTGCCGGCTTCTATCTTGGCCTGGGCTTCGAGACGCTTCTTCATCGCACGGTCGTAGAGTTGCGACTTAAGCAGTCGCATGGCGTTGTTGCGGTTTTCAAGCTGCTTGCGGCTCTCGGTGTTCTCGATGAGGATTTCCTCTTCCTCGCCCGTGTCGGGGTCTACGTATTGGTAGCGAAGGCGCACTCCGGTCTCCACCTTGTTGACGTTCTGTCCGCCGGCTCCACCCGAGCGGAAGAGGTCCCAGCTTACTTTCGACGGGTCGACGTACACCTCTATGGTGTCGTCAACCAACGGACTTACGAACACGCTGGCGAAACTCGTCATGCGTTTGCCCTGCGCGTTGAACGGCGATACGCGCACAAGGCGGTGCACTCCGTTCTCGCTCTTGAGGTAGCCGTAGGCGTATTCGCCGCCTTCTATTTCCATAGTGACGCTCTTTATGCCGGCCTCGTCGCCCTCTTGGATGTTGCTTATGCTCACCTTGTGGCCGTGGGCTTCGGCCCAGCGCATGTACATTCGCATTAGCATCTGCGCCCAGTCTTGGCTTTCGGTGCCGCCGGCGCCGCTGTTTATCTTCATCACGCAGTCCATCGGGTCTTCCTTCTGGCGCAGCATGTTCTTAAGTTCGAGGTCCTCGATGGCCTTTATCGCTTTGGCGTAGTCGTCGTCCACTTCTTCTTCCGTCACCATTTCGTCATGGTAGAAGTCGAAGGCGAGTTGAAGCTCGTCGGCCAGCGTGCGCACCTCCTTGTATCCTTCAACCCACCGTTGGATGCCTTTCACCTTCTTCATCTGTTCCTGCGCGGCTTTCGGGTCGTCCCAAAAGTCGGGAGCCTGCGTGCGCAGTTCCTCTTCTTCGAGTTCTATTTTCTTCTTGTCTATGTCGAGATAACGGTTCAGCGCGTCGGCGCGCTCCATTACGTCTTTAAGCTGTTCTGCTGTTATCATTTGTTTTCGGGTTATTCGGTTATGGGGTTTTACGGTTATAGGGTTTTACGGTTATTGGGTTATTGGGTTTATGGGTTGTGCGGTTTTACGGTTGCCTGCGCTCCGTCAAGGCTCGGTGGCGTTGTCCTCGTACATCTTCTCTATCTCGGCGGCATAGTTCTTGTCGAGCACCTTGCGGCGTATCTTCAACGTGTTTGTAAGTTCGCCGCGCTCCATAGTGAAGTGGCGTGGCAGCAGCGTGAAGCGTTTTATCTTCTCGTAGCTTGCCAGTTGCTGTTGCAGCGTTTCCATCCTTTCGGCCATCATCGCATGTATCTCGTCGTTGCGGCAAAGCTCTTCGAGGTTTGAGTATTTTATTCTGTGCCTTTGGGCGTATTCCTCGAGCAGGTGGTAGGCCGGTATGATGAGCGCCGACACGAACTTGCGGCGGTCGGCTATTACGGCTATCTGGTCGATGTATTTGTCTACCAAGAGTTTCGACTCTATCATCTGCGGCGCTATGTATTTGCCGTTTGAAGTCTTGAACAGGTCTTTTATGCGGTCTTTCAGGAACAGTTCGCCGTTCTTCATGTAGCCTGAATCGCCCGTGCGGAAGTATCCTTCCTCGTCGAACGCCTCGCGGTTGAGCGCGTCGCGCTTGTAGTAGCCTTTGGTTATCGTGGGGCCTTTGAGCAGTATTTCGTCGTTTTCGCCGAACTTAATGCTGAGTCCGTGGATGGGGCGCCCCACCGAACCTACGGTGAACGGCTTGCCGCGGCGGTCGCACGACACGGTGGCGAGGCTCTCGGTGAGGCCGTAGCCTACAATCATGTTTATCCCGACGGAGTGTACGAACTCCTCAATCTCGGTAGGGACGGTGGCCCCGGCCGTGGGGAATATGTTGGGGCGGTCGAGCCCAAGCTCGTTGCGCACCACCTTGAAGAGCGTCTTGTGCATCAGGGCGTACTTCATCCTGAGCGACAGCGGCGGACGCTTGCCCCGGCTTAGGTATTCTATGTTGTGCTTGCGGCCTATGGCCCACGCCTTCCTCAGCAGCTTTTGCTGAGCCGGGGTGGCGTGGTCGATGCGGTCTACCACCTCTGCGTATACTTTCTCCCAAAACCTCGGTACGGCGCTCATGCACGTAGGGCGCGTTTCGCGCATCGACTGCTGTATCTCTTTCGGGTCGGTGTTGACCACCACTTCGGCGCCCTCGCTCAGGCTGAGGAAAATCCACGCGCGCTCGAATATGTGGGTAATGGGCAGGAAGCTCATCACCCTGTCATCCTCGCGCACGGGCACTATCTTGTCGTTTTCCTCCAAAGCCGCGCGGTATTGGCCGTAGGTAAGCATCACGCCCTTGCTCGCCCCGGTGGTGCCGCTTGTGTAAAGTATGTTGCAAAGGTCGTCGTCGTTGGCCTCGCCGTAGAGCTTTTCCACCTCCGACTGGCGCGGGCTGTTCTCGCCGAGCGTCAGGAACGTGTCGAAATGCATCGAACTGTTGTCGGTCGGACTGATCTTCACGCGGTTGTCGAAGATTATTATCCGTTCGAGCGAATGGCAGTGGGCCAGCACCCGTTGGGCCTTGTCGTACTGCTCTTGTTCGCCTACGAAGAGCACGCGTATCTGCGCGTCGTTGATCATGTATTGTATCTGCTCCTCGCTGCTCGTGGCGTAAAACGGCACGGTAACCGCCCTTATGCCGAACGCCCCGAAGTCGGTGTAGAGGTATTGCACGGCGTTCTGCGAGAACACTCCTACGTTCTCCTGCGCCTTTACGCCGATGTTCAGCAGCGCGTTAGACACATGGCGCACCTTGCGCGAGAAGTCGCGCCACGTAGCCGACTTCCATTTCCTTTCGCCGAAGTCGCGGTATATCAGCGCACGGCGCTTGTCGTACTTCTTGGCTTGCTCGTGGATGAGGATCGAGAGATGGCATTTTGTCTGCATACGGCGTATGGTTTTTAGGGTGGTTGTTAGCCTTCTTGCAAAAATAATATAAATTATCGAAAAGCGCAAGATTATCGGTGAATAATTTTGCGGAGCGGTTTTCGTGCGCGGTATTATAAAAAATGTTCCCACGGGGGCCGCCCTGTGGGAACATTTTATTGAATAGTGTAAGTAAGGGGAATCTTTACTTGGCTGCGGTCTCGGGCAGCATGATTACTTTCACGCTGTTGCCGCCGGCGAAGATGACGTCTTTAACTACCTTGGCGACCTTCTCGGGCGTAAGGGCCTTTACCAAGTCCTTGTAAGTAGTGTGGGTGTCGATTCCGTATTCGTCGAACGTGTCGATAACGCTGAGCCAGTAGCCGTTGGTCCTTGCGGCGTCGTCGGCCTTCTTGAGCATGGCCTCTTTCACCTTGTTGAGCATGTCGGCGTCAACAGTAGTGCAGAGTTTCTTTGCCTCTTCGTCCATAATCTTCAGGGCCAAGTCGCTCTTTGCCGGATCCATCGGGCAGATGCCGATGAGTGCGGTGAACGGAGTGTCGCCTCCGTATTGGCAAGAACCGGCAGCTCCTGCAGAATAGGCAGCTCCTGCGTCTTCGCGTATCTTCTTCAAGTAAATCATCTCGAGCACTTCTCCGGCTGCGCCTACTGCTACGGCGTTCTCAAGCGAATAGGGCACGTCGAGGTTGTACCAGTACATGTAGGCGTTGGCCTTCGGGGTCTCCATTTTGCGTGTGAACTTGTTCACGGCCTCGCCCCTGTTGTATGTGGAAATCTTCTTCCACTGCTCCTTCTGTCCGTTGCCGGGCAGCGAGGCGATATACTGTTCGATGAGCGGGCGGATTGCGGCCTCGTCGAAGTTGCCCACGATCTCGAAGGTGAAGTCGCCGGCATTGGCAGTGCGCTCTTTTGCTATCTGCAGTATGCGGTCGTAGTTTATCTTCTTAAGGTCTTCTACCTTAATGTTCGTGTTGCGCGGATTGCGGCTGTAAAGTGTTACCATAAGCGAGTCGCTGAACGCTGCGTCGGGCGACAGCTCCTGGTTCTTCAGTATTGTTTCGAGCGTTGTCATCAGCTGTGCGTAGCTCTTCTCGTCCTTCTTTATGTCGGTGAAGTAGAGGTATGTCAGCTGGAACAGAGTTTCGATGTCCTTCGGGGTAGAGCTTCCGCTTACAATTTCGTGGAAGTTGGCAAGCTGCAGGTTCACGTTGGCCTGCTTGCCGGCGAGGGCCTTCTGCAGTTCGGTTACGTCGAAGTTGCCGAGTCCGCTTGATCCTATTACGGCGTCGAACGCCTTAGCGTTTATTATGTCTTCTTCGCCGAGCAGTGACGAACCGCCCTTAGACGAGGCGTTGAGCAGCACTTCGTTGTCCTTGTAGTCGGTTTTCTTCAGCAATACGCGTGCGCCGTTTGAGAGTGCAAGCTCCTTGTAGCCGAGCGTGGTGTTCTCCTTCTCGCTTACAATCTTGCCTTTCGCAGGCAGCTGGGCGATGAGAGGCTCCTGCTTAACGTTGTCGACCCAAGCAGTAAGCTGTTCGCCGTGAACGGCGTCGATGGCCTTCTTGATGCCTTCCTCGGTCGGGTAAACGGCCCCTTCCTTCTCGGTGTTGAAGCTGAGCACTACGAGGTTGGTGTCGGTTACGCTTACGAGCTGCTTCATCGTCTCGTTGATTGCCTCAACCGGGATGGCCGGGCTGAGCTGCTGCATTATCATATACTCGTCGTCGATCGACGGGATGGGCTCGTTGTCGAGGAAGTTGCGCGTATAGAGGTTGCAGTAAACGCTGTTGTTGCGCTTGTCGCGGTTGGTGTATACGCTCTCGAGCTGGCTCATATACTCAGACTTGGCGCGGGCGTACTCCGTAGGCGTGAAGCCGAACTTTGTGGCGCGCATAACCTCGCGCATCACTGCCGACACGGCTGCGTCGGTCTGTCCGGGCTTCGGAACGCAGTATGCCATGAAGGCGTCCTTAGTCTTGGCGAAGAGATAGTCGCCGTCGCTCACTCCTGCCTGTACGAACGGGCAGTCGGCGTTTTGTGCCACTTCGGCGAGGCGTGCGTTGAGCATTTGCGTCGAGAGGCTGACGGCATACGTCTGCAGCATGTACGCCAAGTTGCCCTTGAGGCTGTCGGGCACGTCGTCGTGCTTGAATATCAGCTGCACAATGTTGATCTGCTGCTCCTTGTCCTTGTCTACGATGATTATCGCCTCGTTGTTGTCGGGTACGGGCTCGGGCACTACGGGAGTGGCGTTCGGGTCGAGCTTGATGCCGCTGAACATTTCCTTTATCTTCTGTTCGGTGCGGTTCACGTCGATGTCGCCCACTACGATGATGGCCTGGTTGTCGGGCCTGTACCACTTATGGTAGTAGGCGCGCAGAACGTCGGGCTTGAAGTTCTTAACCACCTCCATCGTGCCGATAGGCATGCGGCGGCCGTACTTGCTGCCAGGGTACATCTTTTCGAGGTTGCGCTCGAACATCCTTTGGTCGGCTGAAGAGCGCAAGCGCCACTCGTTCTCGATAACGCCGCGCTCCTTGTCGATTTCCTCGTCGTCGAGCGTGAGGCCGTTAGACCAGTCCTTGAGCACGAGCAGGCACGAGTCGAGCGCCGCGAGGTTGCCCGACGGCACGTTGTCTATGTTGTAAACGGTTTCTGCGATAGAAGTGTACGCATTGAGGTCGCGGCCGAACTCAACGCCTATCGAGCGCATGTATTCGAGCAGCTTGTCGCCGGGGTAGTTCTCTGAGCCGTTGAAGGCCATGTGCTCAAGGAAGTGGGCGAGACCCCTCTGGTTCTCCTCTTCCTGGATTGAGCCTACGCGCTGTGCGATGTAGAAGTTGACACGGTGTTCCGGGTAACCGTTGTGGCGGATGTAATAGGTGAGGCCGTTGGGCAGCTTGCCTATCCTTACGGCAGTGTCGACCGGTATCGGCGGCAACTGCATTTCCTGTGCCACAACCGCTGCCGAGCCCGTAATGAAGAGCAGGGCGGCGACTAAAAGATGTTTTATTCTCATAAATAATGGTTTAAAAATGGTTTGACAAATATAGTTTTTTATTTCTTTAGCACGTTTATTTTTATGCTTTATTTAATAAAATTTATACTTTCTGCGGCCGAAACGTTTCGCAAGCATGCTTCTGCCTACGCCTCGTCGCGGTATTCGAGAATGTCGCCCGGCTGGCATCCTAACTCGCGGCAGATGGCTTCGAGCGTGCTGAAGCGCACGGCCTTGGCCTTGCCCGTCTTCAGGATTGACAGGTTTGCCTGCGTAAGTCCTATGCGTTCGGCCAGCTCGCCGAGCGAAATCTTGCGCTTTGCCATCTCTACGTCGAGGTTGACTATTATTTTTCCCATATTTAATTGAAAGGTGAGAAGGTGAGAGGGTGAGAAGGTGAGAGGTGGATGTGCTGACTCCTCCATGCTGGTTCTGACTTTTTTTATATGCCCGTGGCGTGTCAGATGGTCAGCTCCTGCTCCTCTTTCATCCTCAGCCCTATGGCGAAAGCCTCGGCTATTACGAGCGTGAAGAGGCCGAAGATGATGTTGGTGAAGTCGGCTGCCGAACCGTAATCTACCACGTAACCGCCGAGGCTGAACGCCTGTCGGGCCATGTGGATGTCGTAAAAGCCGTCGGCCGTCACTATCGTTCCGGCCGCGAAGAGGCACCAGCCGACCACGCGCAGCAGCCTGATGTTCTTGCGCGTAAATATGTCGTCCTTGTTAGCGTTGCGCACGAAGCAGACGAACGCAACGAGCGCCGCCAAGGCAAGCACGCCGAAGGCCAGCGTGTAGACCAACTTGAATATTGCGGCGAACACGCCCATGCGCTCGCCCGTAGGCACGATCAGCTGCGTAGGCCACGCCTGCTGCTCCTTGCCGCCGGCCTTGTCGGTAATAGTTTGCGCCGTGGCCTGCGACATTTCCTCGGGCACGAGCGATATGTAGCAGTAGTTGCACGGGTTTGTCTCGGTGATGTTACGCTTTTCCGCGCCGTGGCGCATGCCGCTGCTGAAGCCGGCGATGAACACGTTCGACATCGACAGCACGTCGCATACTATCACCGCGAATATCAGCAGGCAGAACAGGTTTAGTTTCTTTTTCATCGTCTTAAGGTTTTGTAGCCTTGCGTCCGCCGCCCTTCCAAGGTCGGGCGGCAGACCCGTCGGCAGGTTATTGTTTATTATGAGAGAGTGTCGCCATTGTTTCCGGCATTATCGTTATTCAATTGTTATTTATCGTTTTTCGATATGCAAAGATAAGGACAATATTTGAATGCTCCAAATATTTTCGATAAAAATTTATCGAAAAACAATAAATCAATAATTGTCGGTTGGAATAATCAAGTGTGAATCTCCGCATTTTGTCTAATACTATGTTCCATTTTTTTAATGCGAGTTCGGTATAAGAAAAAGGAATCCAACCTATGCAGTAAGAAGTCGGTGGCATTTCATCATTCCGGGCCGGGACCCGGAATCCAGTGTTTGTAGCCTGGTTGTAGGCAAAAGTGTTTTATCTGGATTCCGGGTCCCGGCCCGGAATGACGGTATGCCACCGACTTATTATACTGGCTTGGCGCATAAATTAGTGAAAAAGCAAAGGCAGCCTTGTCAGATAAGACTGCCTTTGCTTTTTTGAAGTTTGGTTTATTGAATCCCGATATGTATGGATTCTTGTTATTTGCGAACGTAAATATCGCCGTCGATAACCAACCTGTCAGGCGTAATGCTTACATCGTATTCGTAGTTGCCTTCATACATGATGTATGATGTTCCGGTCCAAATAAATTCAACAGTAGACCTTCCGCCTTCCTTTTCCCTGAAAATGTATTGGAAGTTGTACACGTCTGAATCTGTACCGTCGTCGTATATTGCAGTAACAGATCCTGAGTTGTTTGCGCTGAATTTCAATAGTGCCGTGCCGCGAAGTCCGTTGATAGTTAAGCCGCTGCGTTCCCATGTCCCGATTATTGAGCTGTTGCCCTCCTTAGGGTCATCATCATCGCTACTGCATGCAGTGAACGAGAGGCTCAGCATGGCTACGAACAGTGTCATGGCCATGAATTTTAAGTTGCTTAAATGTCTCATTTTCGTTTACGTTTAAAGTTATTAATAATAATAAGTAATTCCCTTTTGCAAAGTTAATAACTTTAAATTAAAGCCTTAGTAAGTGTGGGTAAGACGAAAATATACATACGTGTCATATCTTATTTGTCGCTTCCGTATAACCCATGTCGGTCGAGAGGTCTTTGAAAAAGTCGTGTCCGAGTATTGTTGATATGCGTCTCAATAATGCGGTGTCGATGCTTTCGCGCTTGAAAATGTCGTAAACGTTCTGCCTGTTGCAGTACAGTTTGCGCGCGAACCATGCTACGGTGCGTTCCTGCCTGCGCAGTTCTTCTTCAATCCTGTTGCCGATATGAATCATAAGGTAGTGTTAATAAATAATAATGTGTAAGGTCTGAACCGCACACGGTTCGTATATGTAGGTGTTTGCGTGTGGGAATAAGTAAAGACGTGGGCGTTGCCGTATGCCGAATCTTCATTGGTCTGTTGAATGTGCGAAGTTCAAAGGTGAAGGGTTACGTGCTGGTAACGCCTTGTTCTTTATTTGTCAGCCTGTCGAGAAGCGGACGCCGCCGCTTTGCAGGCAGTTGCAAAAGTAATTTTTTTTCATGAGAAAAAAGTTGTTTGTGCGCATAAAATTTTGAAATTAGCTATTGGCCTGAATGTCAGGCAGATATTGAAGGAGCCTCCGCCATATCGTAAGAGGCTGCCTTCCGGCTTGTAAAAGGCCGTCTTTTACAGTGTAATAGGCGGAATTTTACCGTGTGGAAGGCAACCTTTTGGAATATGCCGCAACGAGGGCCTTGATTCCGTAGGCGGTTACTCGGCGTTCGTTTAGAACGTGAAGCGCAGTCCCGTGGGCGTCAACGACAGCGACATCTGCCGCGTCTTGCCGGGCACGGCGTAGCTGTACGTGTTGCTTGTGTTGTAGGCGTCGACGGCTTGGTTTATCTTTTTCTGCCCGGCTTTGTTCATCCAGATGGCGCAGCCTACGCTGCCTGCCACGCCTACTCCGATGATTGCGTAGCTTGTTGACGCCTCGTCTTTTGAATTGTCTGTAATTATGGCTCCTATGCCGGCGAACAGCAGTGAGCCGCCTATGCCCACCCACCAGCTTGCCTTCTTAAGTTTTGCGCCTTTCTTGTAAGTGAAATACATGTCGGAATGTCCGTTGAACGCGTTGGCTATCTCGTCCTTGTCCAACTTTATGGAGTTAAGGTATAGCTTGGAGCCTTTCGCGTACATCTTGTCACCGTATGATATGCCGCCCGAAACGCTGCCTACCACCTTGCGGTCGGTGCGCCCGTTGAAGAAGTCGTTCAGGTTCCTCCCTATGCGTATGAATGCCTGTTGGATGGCTTTTCCCGTTACTGTCTGTTTGAAATCTTCGGCTCCGCCGTTCAGTTCGCCGCCGCCGAGCGCTCCGTATTCGAGCGACAGCTGCGACTTGCCTTTCGCCTTGCCGTTGCCCGAGCACATGAACACCACCTCGCCGGTCTGCAGGTCCACAACCCTTACCGACAGGCTGACTTGCGCCTTGAGCGTGGCTACGTTTACGTTTGAGGCGTATGCCGCGCCGATGTTAGTCCCCGACATGCCTTGCACGGCTCCCATTATCGAGGCCAACGGCACGCCTGTGCGGACGTTTGCCACGTCGGGCTTCTGCATCGTGGTCTGTAATATGTAGCGTGCGCCGAGCACTTTGCCCTGCCGTATGGCCGTTGAGGGGTCTATTATGCTGCCTTGCAGGTTGATTTCGCTTACCTGCGCGTTAAGCACGCTGCGGTCGAGAAGTCTTACCTTGTCGCACATCAGCAGCTGTTCCATTAGGATGTCGGCCACGTATCCCCCGAAGTGGCCGTTGTCCACCACGTCGTTCACTTGCGCCGGGGCTACCACTACGCTTACCCTCTCATCGCCGGGGGGTTGTTGCACGGGTTGTTGCGCCGTGGCTGCGGCTTGGCCCGAGATTGCTTGTTGCATGCTTTCATATACCGACGCAGGCGGATTGCCGGGCTGCATCGATTCGGCTTGTTGCGTTGAGGCGGCTCCGCCGTCTTGCGGCGCGCGTACTTGCATGCCGGCCTTCAGCTTCGGCAGCAGTCCTTTTACGGCCGCTTTCGCCACTGAATATTCGGCATAAGCCTCGCTTACGGTCAGTTCTCCTAATACGGTGTCCACCTTCTTGATCCTTTTCCCCGTGCCGGGATGGGTCATGTATCCGCCTTCCTTGTAAACGGTAACGCGGTCGCCGGCTTTAACTTGCGCGTTTGTCAGGTCGAGATATACGTCGGCCCCTTCGATATTGATTATGCAACCTTTGCGTTCTTGCCCCATTGACGGGATGCACGCCGCGCAGGATATGAGGATGAGCAGTAGCAAGTATTTTTTCATGTTCATAACAAGTATGTTTGGTTTTATGTCATCTTATTTTCCCAATCGTGCCTTTCCCTCCGCACGAAGGGCATTGGTCGTGGCTGTGCGAGGCTGCCACTTCCTGCCGGCACGCGTCGCACCACCTTGTCGTCGTGCTGCCGTAGGTCGGCGTCTTGTTGCCGGCTATCCAGCCCTTGCCGCCGCACAGGCTGCATGTGGTCGTTACGGTGTTGCCCTGCGTGGCTCCCCCGTAAGAGGGGGACGTGCCGTAAGAGCCTCCACCTTGCGCCCCCAAGCTCTTGGCTATGGCGTATCCGTTGCGCACGTAGCTCTCGTATTTGGGCGAGCTTTTGCGCGGAATGGAGCTTGTTCCGTAGACTTTGCCCGTGGTCTTGTCGCTTACGGTCAGCTTTGACCCAGGCGTAAATATGGCCGGCGTCAGCATTTTGCCGAACGTGTAGAAGTAATCCGACGAGGGCAGCACGGTGTTTCTGCCCGATGCGTCGGTCATTGTAAGTTCCACCTTGTCCTTGCTTAGGTAAAGGAAGGTGATGTATCCGAAGAACGTGTCGTTGCCGTTGGGCAGCATTATGCAGGTGGCGCTGGCCATGTCGGCCTGCCGTTGGGTCTCCGCTTCTACTAATTCTTGGAATTGCCGGCCTAATTGCTGCTGTTGCTGGATTACGTCCATGTTCATCTGGTTCAGCCATTGGTCGAGCATCCATGAGTCCATTTGCGCATTGGCCGGAGCCGATGCGGCTGCAATCGTTATGAGTAAGAACAACAATCTACGTTTCATGTCCTTAGTTTTTAGGGTTAGAGGTATTGATAACGGCCGTGCTTGGCGGCGTATGCGGCGGCAACGGCGAACCGGCGCATGGGCGAAACATCCCGAAGCGGTTGTCTTTCAGCTTATGCTAAAGAGGTGTGATCTCGCTTTTGATGTCGCTTTTTGGTTTACATTAAAGTTTGTTTGTAAATTTTAAACCTCGCCAAGTGCAAAGTTATTTACTTTTAACGGTAGGGAACGTAAAGGCGTATGATGTAAAAATATACACAAGTGTCGTATTTAATTTGACGCAAATCGGCGCCGTTATGTTGTGCCGACGGCGTGTTACGCGGTGCCGTCATGCCCCCGGCAAGTGGCCTTACGGCATGTGGGCGGTGGCGCGCGTAGGGGCGTCCGGGCATGCCCGGCGTTCCCAAAGGCGGTCTTTCGCACTGCAAAAGGTTGCCTATCGCACGCTAAAAGGCCGTCTTTTAGCGTGTAAAAGACGGCCTTTTGCAATGTGTTGGATGTCAGTAAGTTACGGCACTGATGGCACGGCACTCCACGGTTCAGTCTTTCAGGGTTACCTTGCCGTTGTCGTCTACCGAGTATTTCAGCTCGTAAAACACGGTCGACGTCCTGCCGGCGTTGGTCACGGTCTCCTTGCCTTCCTCGACTACGTTGAGCGTAAGGGTCATGGCTTCGCTGTCGTAGGTGTTTATCTCGAAGTTGTCGAGCGACTTGTACTTGTATCCCTTGGGTATCAGCGCCTTGGCGTCTTCAATCACTTTGGTTATTTTCGTCGGGTCGATTTTGTCGAGTTCGAGTGCCGGATATTCCTTCGGGTCGTCGTACTTGTCGCCTGTGGCGAAGCTGGTGTCGTCGAGGTCGGTAGCCTTCCAGCCCGTTTGGGCTATGAACGACTGCTGCCATGCCTTGCCGTCGTTGTCGATTACGTAGAACCTTATGCTCGAAACCTTGCCCGTCAGCTCGTCGCTGGCGCCGCCTTCGTTCCAGTCTACTTCTACGATTTTCCACTTCGAGGGGTCGAAGTTGGCCTTGGCCAGCTCCTTGGCCTTGTTGAACACTTCGGGCGAATCGGTCTTCGTCCCGCCTAATTTCGACGCTACGTCGCCGCACGACGCCATCACTGCGGCCATTGCGGCCAGCATGATGATTCTTGCTTTTTTAAACATTACTGTTTGCTTTTTTGATTGTTAGACATAAAGTTTACAAGTGCGCAGGGGCTGAAAACGGGTTCCCGACCGCCGTGCGCTTTACAAAAGTAGTGTTTTTAGATTTACCCCCCCCCGAAAATTTTAACATAATATAAATAAAATACACGTATATTATGTCGCCCGGGCGTTGCCGTCCGGTGTTTTATACGGCCAATTTCACTACCTTTGCAGGCATATACCGTATTATATTTGCGCTATGTACATTGACGGAAACACTTACGCCGACCATGCCGTCGGCCTGCTCAGCCGGCTCATTGCCGTGCCTTCGCCGAGCCGCGCCGAGGCCGCCGCGGCCGGCATTATGGAGGATGAGCTGCGCCGCCTCGGCTTCGCGCCGAGGCGCGAGGGCAACAACGTGTGGGCCGTAGCCCCGGGTTACGACGGCGGCAAGCCTACGCTGCTGCTCAACGCCCATATCGACACGGTGAAGCCCGTGGCCTCGTGGACGCGCGACCCGTACAGCCCCGACATCGTCGACGGCCGCCTTTACGGCCTCGGCAGCAACGACTGCGGCGGCGGCTTGGTGGCGCTGCTCGAGGCGTTCCGCCGCCTCTCGCAACGCCCCCAAGCGTATAACATTATATATTTGGCCTCGGCCGAAGAGGAGGTTTCGGGCCGCGACGGCATCAGCCGCGCCCTGCCCATGCTGCCGGATGTAAGTCTTGCGATAGTGGGAGAGCCTACGGGGATGCAGCCCGCGGTGGCCGAGAAGGGGCTGATGGTGGTCGACGGCGTTGCCCGCGGCCGTTCGGGGCACGCCGCGAGGGGCGAGGGCGTCAACGCTATTTACGAGGCTTTAGACGACCTCTGCTGGTTGCGCTCTTACCGTTTCGACAAGGTAAGCCCCCTGCTCGGGCCTACGCTGATGAACGTTACGGTGGTTTCGGCCGGCACGCAGCATAACGTAGTGCCCGACGAATGCCGTTTCACGATAGACATAAGGACGAACGAATATTATAGGAACGAGGACGTGTTCAACTTCCTTAAGACCAGGCTGAAGAGCGAAATCAAGGCCCGCTCGTTCCGCCTGTCGTCCTCTTCGATAAGCATGGACAACCCCTTGGTGGGCCGTTGCCTGGCTATGGGCATGCGCCCGTTCGGCTCGCCCACGCTGTCAGACCAGGCCCTGATGCCCTTCCCGTCGCTGAAGCTCGGCCCGGGCGAGTCGGCGCGCTCCCATTCGGCCGACGAATACGTCTGCGTAAGCGAGATAGCCGGGGCGGTAGACACTTACGTCGAGCTGCTCGACGGCAAGGAAATAATGTAATGTAACGGTGCTTTGCTCATTGCGTGCGTTACGGCCTTTGGCTTGATTCGTGTTCTTAGTGTTGGCAAACTACGCAAGCGGAAATGTAAATAAAGCTCGTTTCGTGCGTTTTTATTTTGAGTTTTTCCAATTTGCGTTATCTTTGCATAAGATAATCTGCGCTCGGCAATCAGCAAGTAAACTTGCATTGCTCTCGCTTGCGTTATCTTTGCCTGCAGATATAAGTTTATAAACATTTACGATTATGAGTAGTTCTATTAGTTTGCAACAGTCGGTATTGAAAGAGATTGCGTCGCTTTTGGACAACGACGACGCATTGAAAAAGGTGCTTGCCCTTGCCAAGAAACTTAAGAGGGAAAGCAAAAAGGACGAAACGGACGAGTTTACCGAGGCCGACAAAAAGGAAATATTGGACGACCTGCGCGAGGCGTTCAAGGAATTGAAGTTGGCTAAAGAGGGAAAGGTTAAACTGCAGACTTGGGAGGAGTTTAAGCATGAATTACACAGTTGAACTTGCTGCCAGTTTTCAGAAAGCGTATAAGAAACTGAGAAAGAAATACCGTTCTCTTGAAAAGGATGTTGACAATTTAGTTGCCATGATTAAAAGTAATCCGGCAATCGGCGCAGACCTGGGCGACGGTGTGCGCAAGATACGCATGGCCGTAAGCGATAAGGGTAAGGGGAAAAGCGGAGGCGCGCGTTATAACCTATACGGTGGAGATCGACGAGGAAAGCGGAAAGGTTACTTTGTTGACGATTTACGACAAGAACGACCGTGAGTCGATATCGAAAAACGAGATAGCGGAACTGCTGCGCGAGGCCGGCGTGTGATGCGGTCGGTATTATGCGTGTATTTATAAAATAGGTGAGTTCGGTATAAGAAATAAGAAAATGAAATCATTTTAAAGCGTAAGAAGTCGGTGGCATTCCGTCATTGCCTTAACGGCGATTTTAAATTCCGGGCCGGGACCCGGAATCCAGGAAACACACTTTCGTCAACAATTTGGTTGCATACACTGGATTCCGGGTCCCGGCCCGGAATTTAAAATCGCCGTTAAGGCAATGACAGAATGCCACAGACTTCTTAAAGCCAATACAACACGATACTTTTTATGGAATAATCCTTATACCGAACTCACGTTATAAATAGGTGTTGACGTAGGAAATAAAAGCGCAATGCCGCAACATCGGAACGCTCCGGTGTTGCGGCATTGCGCTTTTAGTGGCCCGTCGGGCCGTCATTGCCCGTCTGCCTGCAGCTCTTTCTCTTTCAGGCCGTCGATGAACAGCAGCAGTCGGTTGGTTATGTTTACGTCGCTCACGCCGCTGTCGAAGTCGAGCGAGAGGATGTTCATGTCGGGGAAAAACGACTTTATCTTCTTCTCCACGCCCTTCGACACGATGTGGTTGGCTATGCATCCGAACGGCTGCAGGCTGATGACGCTCCTCACTCCCTGGCGCGCGCACGACATGATTTCGGCCGGCAGCAGCCAGCCTTCGCCGAACTGGGCGCTCAGGGTGATTACCTTGCGCGCCTCGTCGGCCTCAGAGAATATGTCGTTAAACGGCGTGAAATAGCGGAAGGCGGACGCGGCGCGGTTCACGCGGTCGACGTGCTTGCGTATGCGTTTGTACATTACGCCGTATATCAGGCTCGTAACGGTCTTGCGGCTGAGGTGCGCCTGCTCGTCGACGCGCTTGTTGACGAAGCTCTGCATGAAGAAGTCCAACAGCAGCGGCGGCACAATCTCGACGCCCTGGGCTATGAGCCAGTCGGTTACGTTCTTCTGGGCGAAGGGGTTGAACTTAAGGAATATCTCGCCCACCACGCACACCTTCGGGCATTGGCGGTCGGTGCAGACGCGGTCGAACTCGGTGGCGGCCATCGTAAGATAGCTCACAAGGTCGTCGTGCCGGCCTTCGAGTATGAGGCTCTCGCCGGCCTGCAGGTAGAGGTCGCGCAGCCTCGCGGCCTGTCCGGGCTGCTTCTCGCGCGCTACCGAGGCGTAATAGAACTTGGCGATGCAGTCGCTGTAAAGCACGGCATACAGCGCTATGGGCAGCATCTTGCGCCAGTTGACGCGGAATCCGGGCTGCGTGTTCTTTATCGCGCTGCCGAAGGTGAACGCCACCACGGGCACTCCGGCATAGCCGGCGTCGACCAACGCCTTCTTTATAAGTGCCACGTAGCTGCTCGCGCGGCACTGTCCGCCCGTCTGCGTCATGGCCACGGCCGTCGTGGCCGGGTCGTACTTGCCGCTCTTGAAAGCCTTTATTATGTCGCCGACGATGAGCGTGGCCGGGTAGCACACCTCGTTGTTGGCGAACTTCAGGCCCCATTCGCACGAATCGGTGTCGCTCAGCGGCAGGTTGTCTACGTCGTATCCGGCTATCCGCATGATGGCCGGGATGAGCGGAGAGATGAACGGCGTGAAGTAAGGAACGAGTATCTTGCGTCCTCGGCATGCCTCGTCGAACGTCCGTGTGGTCTCGAAATCCTGTTCTTTCCTGTCCTTTCGGCCGGCGCATCCGGCTATCTTCAGGCTCTCGATAAGCGAGCGCACGCGCAGCTTCATCGAGCCTATGTTGTTGATGTCGTCGAGCTTAAGCAGCGTGAGCACCTTGCCGTGGCGCGCCAGCATGTCGCGCACCTCGTCGGTGAGGAACGCGTCAGGGCCGCAGCCGAACGACGTCATCTCGACGAACTCCATGCCCTCTTGCCCGGCGCTCCACTTCGCCGCCTCCAAGATACGGTTGGGATAAGCCCATTGCGACAGGTAATGCGCGTCGTCTACGGCCACGTTCTTGCCGCGCACGATGTCGTCGGTTACCACGTAAATGCCCATGTCGGCCAGCATGTCGGCCACCTTGTGCTGTATCAGCATGTCGGCATGGTAGGGCCGTCCGGCAAGGAGTATGGCCAGCGCACCTTGCTTCCGGGCCTTGCGGTAGACGCGCTCGTCGTAGTTTACGATGTCCCTTGCGTAAGCGTCTTGCGCCCCGACGGCCAGGCTGAAGGCCCGGTCGACGGTCTTACCCGTAACCCCGAGCCGTCCGAGATACTCGCGGCACTGCTTCAAAAGCAGGCGCTTGTCCTTGAAACTTATCGTAGGCGAGTCGATCGGAACGCCGCCGGCCTGCACGCTTTTCACTACTTCGGCGTAGCCGGTCACTATCGGGCAGTTATAGCTGTTCTGCTCCTTGCCCTGCCGTTCGTAAACGACGAAGGGCATGAACACACGGTCTACGCCGCCGTCGATGAGGTCTTGTATGTGGCTATGCACCAACTTGGCAGGGAAGCAGATGTTGTCTGACATCACCATGCAGGCACTCTGCTCGTAGGCGGAGTACTTGGATGGGGCCGACAGGCGCACGCCGATGCCGCAGGCGGTGAACAGCGTGTGCCAGAAGGGATAGTCCTCGTACATGTTGAGGCAGCGGGGTATGCCCACGGTCATGCGCGGCGTGCCTTTCACAGGGTCGCGGTCGAACAGCAGCGAGTTCTTATACTCATAGGCGTTGACGCCCTTTTCGGGCTTGTCGGCGCCGCCGTTGCCGAACACCCGTTCGCAACGGTTGCCCGAGAAGTATTCCTTCCCGTTGCCGAAACGGTAGCGGACAACGAGGCACTGGTTGTCGCAGCCCTTGCAGTGAAGCTCCTTCTGCGTGTAGTTGGCTTTCGAGAGCATGTCGTCGAGCGCCACTCCGGCGCCTTTGTGGTTCTTTGCGTAGAGGGCGCAGCCGTATGCTCCCATCAGTTCAGGCGCGTCGCAGCGTGTGACATCGGCGCCCGTCAGCAGCTCGAGGGCGCGCACTACGGCGTCGTTCCTCATCGTTCCGCCCTGCACGACGACATGGCCGCCGAGCTGTGACACGTCCCTCAGCTTCAGCACTTTATACAAACAGTTCTTTACTACGGAGTAAGCCAGTCCGGCGGCGATGTCGCCTACGGTGGCGCCTTCGCGCAACACCTGCTTCACCTTCGAGTTCATAAACACCGTGCAGCGCGTGCCGAGGTCGCATGGGGCGGCCGCCCGGCAGGCGGCTTCGGCGAACTTGTGGGGCGTATAGCCGAGAGTCTTGGCGAATGTCTCGATGAACGAGCCGCAGCCCGACGAGCAGGCTTCGTTTATCTCGATGCGGTCGATAACGCCGTCGGTCACGAATATGGCCTTCATGTCTTGTCCGCCGATGTCGAGGATGAACGTAACGTCGGGGTCGAGGTGGCGCGCGGCCATGTAGTGGGCTATGGTCTCGACCACGCCCGAGTCAAGCTGGAACGCCGCCTTGACGAGGTCTTCGCCGTAGCCGGTAGAGCAACTGCCGGCCACGCGGAGCTTAACGCCGCTCTCGTCGCACCGCCGTTTCAGCTCGCCCAACCCCTTCTCGACGGTCTCTATCGGGTTGCCGTTGTTGGGGTTGTAATAAGAATAAAGTATGTTGAGGTCTTCGTCGGTTACGACTATCTTTGTAGTCGTCGAGCCGGAGTCGATGCCGAGGAACACGTCTTGGGTTAGTTGACCGGCATGCAAGTGACCGGCAGACAAGCCATTGTCGGTATTCCCGTCGGCTTGTTCCTTGTCCCTTGTCTGCAGACTGCTTGTTTGCTTGTCTGCTTGTCTGCCCGTCGCTTGCCCGGCTGAAATGCGTTTGCGCCACCCGGCGTATTCGTTTTCGTCGCTGAAAATCGGCCTCAGGGCCGAGCCGTGGCGGTCGGCAGGAGTGTCGGCGCGGCCCAGTTCGGCAATTATTTCCGACAGCTTGCGCGGCCGTTCGCCGTCGACGTCGGCTATGGCGGCGCCGAGGGCGGGCAGCAGAGTGCCGTCGTCGGGCAGGATAATGTCGCCGTCGGAGAGCGACAGGTAGTCCTTGAACGCCTTGCGCAACGAGGGCAGGAACGTCAGCGGGCCGCCGCACATCAGCACGGGCGGCTCGATGCGGCAGCCGTGGGCCAGCGTTACGACGGTCTGCACGGCCACTGCGTGGAGTATGGAAGCGGCAATGTCGGCGCGGCTTACGTTCTTGGCGATGAGGTTCTGGATGTCGGTCTTGCAGAAAACGCCGCAGCGCGACGCTATCGGGTATGTCTGCTTGGCGCTCATGGCTAAGCCGTCAAGCCCGTCGACACCGACGTTAAGGAGCACGGCCATTTGGTCGATGAACGCCCCCGTGCCGCCGGCGCAGTTGCCGTTCATGCGCAGGTCGGCGGCGCGCCCGTTGCGGAAGAACACCACTTTGGCGTCCTCTCCGCCGATGTCGATCAGCGAGCGCGTGGCCGGATAATGCCTCTGCACGGCTTTAGTGGCCGCCACCACTTCCTGGACGAACGGCAGGCCGTGCTTCTCGGCGAAACCCATGCCCACCGACCCCGTCATCCTTACGCCTACCGAGTGGTCGCCTATACGGCCGCCGAGCTGTCCCAATATGCCGGCGACAGCGGTCTTCGCATCGGCGTTGTGCCGCTCGTAGCGCGAGAACAACACTCTTCCGTCATCGCCTACGGCTACGACCTTGGCCGTAGTCGAACCTATGTCGATACCTATCCTGATCATTAAATAAACAACTGATTCACGTTTTAACGGTGCAAAGTTACTAATTTACATTGTTACAAAGTTGTTTTATTATGATTAAAAATGCTCAAAATTTCACATAAACATAAAACATACTTATGAATCTGTAAATATTTGTGTTTTTGTAAAAGGATGCCTTTTACAATACGGAAGGCATCCTTTTAGCGCATGAAAGGCAACCTTTTGCAACGTAAAAGGCCGTCTTTTGCAGCGCCGCCGTCGGCAGGACAAACAAAAATCCGCCGCGGAACGTTCAGCCCGCGGCGGAATCTTATGCTAAATATTTGTGTCTTAAGTTGTTACGGCAGTAAGACCTTACTACCGTAAAACCTCACGACCTTATGGCCTCACGACCTTAAAACCGCAAAACCTTACGATCGTAAAACCTTACGACCTTAAGACCGTATAACCTTAAAACCGCAAAACCCCACATCAGATGTTATCCTCGATGAGGTTCTCGCCGGTCATGTCGGCAGGCTGCTCGAGGCCCATGATGTGCAGGATCGACGGAGCCACGTCGGCCAGGCGGCCGTTCTTCACGGTTGCGCTGTTGTTGTCGGTCACGTAGATGAAGGGCACGGGGTTGAGCGAGTGCGCCGTGTTGGGCGTGCCGTCGGGGTTGACGGCGTTGTCGGCGTTGCCGTGGTCGGCTATGATGATGGCTTCGTAGCCGTTGGCCTTGGCCGCCTCGATGACGTCCTTGACGCAATGGTCGACTGCCCACACTGCCTTGGCGATGGCGTGGTAGACTCCGGTGTGGCCCACCATGTCGCCGTTGGCGAAGTTTACTACGATGAAGTCGTACTCCTGGGTGTTGATTGCGCCTACCAACTTGTCCTTAACCTCGTATGCGCTCATCTCCGGCTTCAGGTCGTAGGTGGCTACTTTGGGCGACGGCACGAGTATGCGGTCCTCGTTCTCGTAAGGAGCCTCGCGGCCACCGTTGAAGAAGAACGTTACGTGGGCGTACTTCTCGGTCTCCGCCGTGTGCAGCTGCTTCTTGCCCTGCTTGCTCAGGTATTCGCCGAGAGTGTCCTCGACGTTCTCTTTCGGGAAGAGTATGTGTACGCCCTTGAACGACGCGTCGTAAGGCGTCATGCAGTAATACTGCAGGTCCTTGACGGTGTGCATACCCTCTTCGGGCATGTCCTGCTGGGTGAGCACTTGCGTAAGCTCCTTTGCGCGGTCGTTGCGGAAGTTGATGAAGATAACGACGTCGCCCTCTTGGATTGTGCCGTCGACGGTTGAATTGTTTATCGGCTTGATGAACTCGTCGGTCACTCCCTCGGTGTAGCTTTCCTCCATGGCCTTCACCATGTCGTCGGCCTGCTTGCCCTTGCCCTCGACGAGTAGGTCGTAAGCCTCCTTGACGCGGTTCCAGCGCTTGTCGCGGTCCATTGCGTAGAAGCGTCCTACGATGCTTGCGATGTGGGCGCCGTTATTCGAGCACACTTCCCCAAGCTCGCGTATGAAGCCTGCGCCGCTCTTCGGGTCGGTGTCGCGGCCGTCCATGAAGCAGTGTACGTAAACGTCCTTCAGGCCGTATTCCTTGCCTATTTCAACGAGCTTGAACAGGTGGTCGAGCGAAGAGTGCACGCCGCCGTTGCTGGTCAGTCCCATCAGGTGGAGCTTCTTGCCCGTTTTCCGGGCGTAACCGTATGCGTTTACTATTTCGGGATTCTTCAGTATCGAGCCGTCCTTGCAGGCGCGGTTGATCTTAACCAAGTCCTGATATACGATGCGGCCCGCGCCGATGTTGAGGTGGCCCACCTCAGAGTTGCCCATTTGGCCGTCGGGCAGGCCCACGTCTTCGCCCGAAGCCTGCAGCTGCGAGTGGGGGCTTACTGCGTTAAGATAATCAAGATAAGGAGTAGGCGTGTTGTAGATTACGTCGCCTTCGCCGTGTTTTCCGATACCCCATCCGTCGAGTATCATCAATAATGCTTTCTTTGCCATAATCTTTTAAATCTAAAAAATCTGATGCAAAGTTAGTGCAAGTCGGGCGAAATGCAAAATAAATGCGAGAGAAACGAACATTTATTTGTGAATATCTGCAATCAACCTGCATACAACATACATCCTCTTTAAGAAGTCGGTGGCATTCTGTCATTCCGGGCTTAGACCCGGAATCCAGAAAATTCCCTCTTTGTATAAGAACGATGCTGTATACACTGGATTCCGGGTCTAAGCCCGGAATGACAGAATGCCACCGACTTTTTTTTAAGTTGGTGAATGCATTGGGTTGATTGCGAACATTCTTATTTACATTTGCTTAACAGCGATCTTCGATTCCGTGGCGCAGCCTGACTTATGGCTTGTTTGTAAAATAAGCGCCGCCGTGCAGAAGGAAAGCCTTTGCACGGCGGCGCTTGTTATTTAAGAATATGTATGAACCGGGCCGAAAATCGTCGTGAATCCGGCTCCGTCCCAGCCCTTAATAGCGTTTTGTGGTGTTGTTATTTCAAGAGGTTCATAGTGTCTGTGGCTATCATCAGCTCTTCGTCGGTAGGTATTACGCATACGGTTACCTTCGAGTCGGGGGTTGATATGACCTCTTCGACGCCGCGCACGGTCTTGTTCTTCTCCTTGTCGAGTTTTACTCCCATGTACTCCATGTTTTCGCATACGGCTTCGCGCATTTGGTATTGGTTCTCGCCGACACCCGCCGTGAATACGATGATGTCGCATCCGCCCATTGCTGCGGCGTATGCGCCCACGTATTTCTTTATGCGGTAGTTGTACATGTCGAGGGCGAGCTTGGCGCGCTCGTTGCCGTTTGCTATTGCGTCGTCGATCTCGCGCATGTCTGAAGAAATGCCGGTTATGCCGAGCACGCCGCTCTTCTTATTGAGTAAGTTCGACATACCGTCGGCATCCAAGCCGAGCTTCTTTTCGAGGAAGGTAACGGCCCCGCCGTCGATGTCGCCGCTGCGCGTACCCATCATGAGTCCCTCGAGCGGAGTAAGTCCCATTGACGTATCTACGCATTTGCCGTTTTCTACGGCTGCCACGCTGCCTCCGTTGCCGATGTGGCAGGTTATAATCTTCTTCTCATTGTAATTTACTCCGAGAAACTCGCAAACCCTCTGTGACACATAACGGTGGCTTGTTCCGTGGAAACCGTAGCGGCGCACGCCGTATTTCTCGTAAAGCTCGTAGGGAATGGCGTAGAGATAAGAATGGGCGGGCATCGTCTGGTGGAACGCAGTGTCGAATACGCCGACCTGCGGGAGGCCGGGCATCAGCTCGCTGACGGCCTTAACGCCCTTGAGGTTGGCCGGGTTGTGCAGCGGAGCGAGGTCGCTTACCGACTTGAACACCTCGAGCACCTCGTCGTTGAGCACGACGCTCTTGTTGAACTTCTCGCCTCCGTGCACCATGCGGTGGCCTACGGCGTCGATTTCGTCAAGGCTCTTGATCACTCCTATTTCAGGGTCGGTGAGCAGCGAGAATATGAATTTCACTCCCTCGGTGTGCTCCGGAATGTCGTGCATCACCTTTTTCTTCGTGCCGTCGGGCATCTTGACTTTGACAAACGCTTCGTCAAGGCCGACGCGCTCGGCGCCGCCCGACGTCATGACTGACTTGTCGTCCATGTTGTAAAGTGCGTATTTGATGGACGAGCTGCCGCAGTTTAAAACTAAAATTTTCATGTCTTATTTGTTTTGTAAGCAGTTAAAGCGGTCTTATGAACCCCTTTAACTGCATTAAGAGATAACGTTAGGCTTTAGCGTCCATTGCCTGGCAGGCGGTGATTGCCACCAATTTATATATGTCGTCGACGGAGCAGCCGCGGCTGAGGTCGTTCACCGGACGGGCGATGCCCTGCAGGATTGGGCCTATGGCGTCGGCGTCGCCGAGGCGTTGGACTAACTTATAAGAGATGTTGCCGACTTCGAGGCATGGGAATACGAGCACGTTGGCATGGCCGGCGATGGCGCTTCCCGGCGCTTTCTTCTCGCCTACGGAGGGCACGAGGGCCGCGTCTGCCTGCATTTCGCCGTCTATGTTCAGTTCGGGAGCAAGCTCCTTGGCTAATTTCGTAGCTTCAACCACCTTGTCTACTACTTCGTGCGAGGCGCTGCCTTTGGTCGAGAAGCTGAGCATTGCCACGCGCGGGTCGGCGAATCCTGCGACCGACTTGGCTGTTTCCGCCGTGCAAACGGCTATTTGTGCCAGCTGGGATGCGTCGGGAACGGGGGTTACTGCTACGTCGCCTACGACGAGTACGCCGTTCTCGCCGTACTCGGGCTTCTTCGTTACGAGCAGCATCGCGCCGCTCACGCAAGTGATTCCGGGCTTGCACTTGATTATCTGGAGCGCCGGGCGCAGCGTTTCGGCGGTTGTGCTGAGGGCTCCGGAAATCTGTCCGTCGGCGCCTCCGGTCTTGATGATCATGCATCCTAAGTAGAGCGGGTCCTTTACGAGTTCGCGTGCCTGCTCAATGGTCATTCCTTTTTTCTTGCGCAGTTCGGCCAGCAATGCGGCGTATTCTTCGCTCTTCGGGTTGTTCTCCGGGTCGATTATCGTGGCTTTGCCGATGTTTGCCAGGCCCCACTTCGCGGCCAAAGAGTTTATTTCGTCAGGGTTGCCGATGAGGATTATGTCGGCTACGTCGTCGGCCAGCACCATGTCTGCCGCCCTCAACGTGCGCTCCTCGGTGGCTTCGGGGAGCACGATGCGCTGCTTGTCGCTTTTAGCGCGTGCGATGATTTGTTGTACTAAATCCATAGTTTTGTAGTTTATAAGAAAATATGTGTTTTTTGTAATTTCGGCTTTACAAATTTAATCACTTGCAAAAATAGGAAAAATAATCTGAATACGCACAGCCGTAAACGTTTTTTTCAATGTTAAAATTGTGAATGTTTCAAAATCGTTTGCATCTCGTGCCTTGTTTAATTGTTTGCGTGTAGGCTCTGTGCGGTGCTTATTTGTAATAAAAAGTGTTTGTATTTCCCCAAAAAGAGTAAAAATGCGCATTAAAACTATCGTGGTATGGAAAGTTTTCATATCTTTGCCGACAATATGAAACGTGTTATTAAGACAACAATGGCGCTCTTCGCCTTCCTTGCGGCGACGGGCGTGGAAGCGCCGGCAAAGGACGTGCTTCTGCCTTACGGCGACATGAACAGGTGGACTATCAGGAAGATACACGAGTCTGCCGTCATCGGAGGCAATACCAAAACCCTTTACGAGATAGGTCCGAACCGTACCATCGACGGCAACAAGCCTTACGTGAACGGCGGCGGTTCGCCTTGGGCCACGTCCAACGTCATGGCCAAGGTGATGGGCGTGGTGAAGACCAACAACAGCGTTTACCGCGAACGCCGCGGCAGCGGCTATTGCGCAAAGCTGACCACGCATATAGAAAAGGTGAAGGTGATAGGCTTGTTCAACATCAACGTGCTTGCGGCCGGCTCGATGTACTTGGGCAGCATGCGCGAGCCTATCAGCGGAACTAAGGACGGCGTGAAGGCCATGAACTGCGGCATACGCTTCAACCAAAGGCCGAAGGCGTTGAAGTTCGACTATCAGGTGCATGTGGCCAATTCTCCGAGCAGGATCAAGCTGACCGGATTCAGCAAGCGGAAGACCGTGCCCGGCAAGGATTGCGCCGTGGCCGTGCTGCTGCTTCAGAAGCGCACCGAAGACGGCAATGGTAACATTACGGCCAAGCGCGTGGGTACGATGGTCGTGAGATTCAGCAAGAGCACCAACGGATGGGTGAACAATGCCACATACGACATAATGTACGGCGACATAAGGAACAATCCGCGCTATGACGCTTCAACCATGAAGCTGCGCTCTTCCGACTACGCTCTCAACAGCAAGGGCAAGAGCGTGCTTGTAAAAGAGACGGGTTGGGCCGCTGCCGGAGAGACCCCGACCCACATGGTTCTCCAGTTCGCTTCGAGCCACGGCGGGGCGTTCATCGGCTCGCCCGGCAACACCCTTTGGGTAGACAACGTAAGGTTGGTGTATTAAACTGATGCCTGCATGACACTGTTGAAAGCTACTTTATTGTTATTGCTTGCCGCCTTTTCGCTTTGCGTAGCCGAAGCGGGGGCGGCCGTTCCCGTCCTTGCGGCGGGCGATTCGGCAAGCATGGGCGCGCCTTTGCGCACCGACAGCGTGCCCGTGAAGAAAGGTTTCGGGCGGAAACTTCTTGACTATTTCCGCAATTCAAACAAGATTGACAGGACGAAGAAGATTGATTTCGGCATGCTCGGCGGTCCCCATTTCAGCTCCGACACTGGTTTCGGCATCGGCCTCGTGGCCCTCGGCCAATATTTCCAAGACAGGCACGACACCGTGTCGCCACCGTCGGACGTCGCGATCTTCGGCGACGCCACCACGAGGCAGTCGTACACGCTCGGGGTGCGCGGCACGCATATCTTCCCTTATGACAAGGGGCGTATCGAATACACGTTGGCCGTGAACTCGTTTAAGGAAAAGTTCTGGGGCATAGGCTACGAGATGGGCGACGACGACGCCAACGAAGGTTTGATGACGCGCCTGAAGATAGCTGCAAACGCGAGTTTCCTGTGGCAAGTCGTCGACAACATGTTCATAGGCCCGGCTGTTACTTACGATTACGTAAACGCGCACCTGATTGACCGTCCCGAACTGCTCATGGGGCAAGACCGCCTGGTTTGGAACGTCGGCTTCGGCCTTACTTTCGCCTACGATTCGCGCGACATCCTCACCCGTCCTACAAAAGGCGTCTACGTCATCATCTCGCAAATGTTCCATCCGCGCTTCTTAAGCAACGGGTACGCGTATTCGACCACCGATTTCCGGTTCGACACTTACGGCAAGTTGTGGAAGGGAGCCGTACTTGCCGGCGACTTGCGAGGCACGCTCAATTTCGGTAATCCGTCGTGGGGCATGATGGCACAGGTCGGCAATTCTTACTCGATGCGCGGATATTACGGCGGCCGCTACCGCGATAAGCACAAGATTGAAGCGCAGGTTGAGTTGCGCCAGCGTGTGTACAAGCGCCACGGCGTGGCCGTGTGGGGTGGTGCGGGTACGGTGTTCGGCAAGTTCAGCGCCGTGCATTTCGACCGCCTTCTGCCCAACTGGGGCTTCGGTTACCGCTGGGAGTTTAAGAAAAACGGCAACATACGTCTTGACTACGGTTTCGGCAAAAGCGGGATTTCCGGCTTCGTTTTCAACATTAACGAAGCATTCTAACGTTATAAGCCGGATCGGATTTTCTTAACTGCGAGCCTGAAACTATGTGAGTTCGGTATAAGAGATTAGAAAATGAAATCATTCTAAAGCGTAAGAAGTCTGTGGCATACCGTCATTCCGGGCTTAGACCCGGAATCCAGGAAACGCACTCTTGTAGAAGAACGAGGATGCATACACTGGATTCCGGGTCTAAGCCCGGAATGACGGTATGCCACAGACTTCTTATTGGGGATGGGAATATGGAGCGTTTGGCCGATTTACTGTTATCCGTAAACAGGAATTTGTAATTACCTTCATTTATTTTACAACTTTACGTAAACAAAGGAATCACAAATTCCGGTTCCAGAATATACAATTAATCCGTTAAAGCGTTGAGCCGTTGAGCGGTGCGGCCTGCGTGTATGTCCTAGCTCCTAATTCCTTGTCGAGCATGTAGATGCCGTATCCGTTGTCCTTTATCATCTTGATGTTGTCGATGATTGTCTGCGCGTTCTCCTCTTCCTCCACCTGCTCGTCGATGAACCACTTCAGCATGCTTTGCGTGGCGAAGTCGTTCTTCTCGTGGGTCAGTGCGTAGAGGTCGTTGATGAGCGACGTAACCTTCTGTTCGTGCTTGAGCGTGCTTTGGAACACGTCGAGTATGCCGTCCCATTCCGTCGGCACGGCGTCGATGGCTTTCAGCTCGACGCGCCCGTTGCGCGAGTTTACGTAGTTGAACAGGATTTTCGCATGGTCCTGCTCCTCGCGGAACTGCACTTCAAACCAGCTTGCCATTCCCGGCTGGCCTATCGAGTGGCAGTATGCGGCCATTGAAAGGTACAAGTAAGCCGACCACATCTCGGCGTTAATCTGCTCGTTGAGAGCCTCTTCAATCTTTTTGTTTAGCATAGTTGTTTGTTTTAATTAGTGATTGTTTCTTGATTTACCGACAAAGTTACCTAAAAAAACGATACGGCGTGTGTTTTTTACATGATTATTTGCAAATTTCACCATGTTTTAACCCGAATCGGCCGTCTGGTTCATCGCGCTTCCGGCGGGCTGATTTTTCGTCGATGTGTAACATCTTGATAATCAGTCGGTTCGCAATATGCCGCCTTTTGGAGTGTAAAAGACCGCATATCGTGGTGCGAAAGGCATCCTTTTAGCGTGTAAAATGTGCTCTTTTATGTGGCTGCCACAGCGGAAGCAGCCGCCGAAGGCTTGCCCGTTTGTGTAGGTTTGATAAAGATACGTGAGTTCGGTATAAGATAAATTGGTGATTATTAAAAACAAATTGCATCATTCTAAACCGTAAGAAGTCTGTGGCATACCGTCATTCCGGGCTTAGACCCGGAATCCAGCATGAGCAACCACTTTGTTTGCAAATGATATTTCCTGGATTCCGGGTCTAAGCCCGGAATGACGGTATGCCACAGACTTCTTACGGTTTAGAATTATGCAATTTGTTTTTAGCATAGATTCCTTCTTTTATACCGAACCGGCTTATTGCCCGTTGGCCGGCTCCTTTCTTTGTTCTCCTTGTCCGTAACTTGCGTAAATATGTGTGAAAAGTGTATCCTGATTCTCTACATCCGGCCTTGTGGGTCCGTGGTAACCCATGTTAAACTCTTACTTTCAATTTGTAATTGCTGTCATGTTGCGTATGTAAACTGCTTCCAATTTGTCAAAGTGTTACCCTTCGCATGCCGCGTAGGGCCTGTTTCTTGATAAACAAATAACAGATTTTTTGCGCTTAAGTGAACTTTATACACTTTTTATGCAACCTTTTTTAAGCAAAATGAAAGCTAAAAGAGTGTATAACTTACCATTATTTTGGTTCAAACGGCTTGAAATGGTGTCTGATTTGTTAAAAACAACGGTGTAATACACATTTTTTTCGTTTTTATTTCATATATATTGAATTTATCCTTAATTTTGCACAACATAACACTATTAATTTATTTAAGAGAGAGTTAATATGAATATTAAAAAATTCTTACTGACATTGCTCTGCGCAGTGCTATCGGCAAACATCGCGTTTGCCCAGAATGCCAGCGTGCAAGGCACCGTTGTCGATGAGAATGGGGAACCCGTAATCGGAGCCTCGGTGTTCATCAAGGGCACCAAGACTGGCGCCGTGACCGACATCGACGGAAAGTTCTCCCTGAAGTCATCGGCTGGCAAGACACTTGTGATAACGTACGTGGGTTATGAGAAATCCGAGGCCAAGGCTAAGGACGGCATGCAAATACAGCTCGTGCCGACAAGCCACGCCCTCGGCGAAGTCGTTGTCACCGGTATGCAAAAAATGGACAAGCGACTCTTCACCGGCGCCACGGCGAAGATAGACGCCGACAAGGCCAAGCTCGACGGTATCGCCGACGTGAGCCGTGCGCTCGAGGGACGTGTCTCGGGTGTGTCCGTGCAGAACGTGTCAGGAACATTCGGTACTGCCCCTAAAATCCGTGTCCGCGGTGCCACCTCGATCTACGGCGACTCCAAGCCGTTGTGGGTTATCGACGGTGTGATCCAGGAAGACGCCGTTGACGTGAGCGCCGACGACCTGTCTTCGGGCGACGCAGTTACCCTTATATCAAACGCTATCGCAGGACTCAGCGCCGACGACATCGAGAGCTTCCAGGTTCTTAAGGACGGTTCGGCCACCTCTATATATGGTGCGCGCGCGATGGCGGGCGTCGTTGTCATCACCACCAAGCGTGGTAAGGCCGGACGCAGCACAGTAAACTATACCGGCGAGTTCACCTACCGACTGAAGCCCAGCTACAGCGAGTACAACATCAGCAACTCACAGGAGCAGATGGGTATATACAAGGAAATGGAAGCTAAGGGATGGCTCGAGTACGCTTCTTTGGCCAACAGCTCGACTTCCGGTCTCTACGGCAAGATGTACACCCTCATGTCGCAGTATGACAAGACCAACGGCCAGTTCGGACTTCCCTATACCGAGGCAGCCATGAACAAGTACCTCCAGAAGGCCGAGTTCCGTAACACCGACTGGTTCGACCTCCTGTTCAACAACAACATCATACAGAACCACTCTGTCAGCATATCGTCTGGTTCGGAGAAGGCCGCCCTCTACGCGTCGGTTTCAGTGATGAACGACCCGGGATGGACCAAGGACAGCAAGGTGGAGCGTTACACCGCCAACATGAACGCTACGTTCAACCTCTCTAAGAAACTGTCGGTTTCTATCCTCACCAACGGCTCTTACCGCGACCAGCAGGCTCCCGGTACGCTCGCCCGTTCTACCAACGTGGTCGACGGTTCGGTAAACCGTAACTTCGACATCAACCCGTTCAGCTACGCGCTGAACACGTCGCGCACGCTCGACCCCAACGAGACGTACACCCGTAACTACGCCCCGTTCAACATCTTCAAGGAACTTGACAACAACTACATCGACCTGTCGGTTGCCGACATGAAGTTCCAGGGCGAAGTTTCATGGAAACCTATCCTCGGACTCGAGTTCCACGCATTGGGAGCTTACCGCGTGCAGAAGACGTCTCAGGAGCACTTCATCCTAAACGAGTCTAACCAAGCCGAGGCTTACCGCGCCGGAGTTGACGACCCGAACGTAATGTACAGCAACCCGTATCTCTATCAGGATCCGGACAACCCCAACTCGCTGCCTATCTCGGTAATGCCTACCGGCGGTATCTACATCCGCGACGACTACATGGTAAGGCAGCTCGACTTCCGCGGTACCGTACAATATAATAAGGTATGGAACGACACCCACATCATGAACCTCTTCGGAGGTATGGAGGCCAACAAGACCGACAACGACCAAATGTCGCACTCCGACTACGGCGTCGACTACAACAACGGCCGACTCGTAACCATCACCCCCGAGTTCTACAAGCAGGCTAAGGAGGAAGGTACGGTGCTCAGCTCGTTCGCACGCTCGTGGACCCGCAACCTCGCTTACTTCCTCAGCGGCAACTACTCTTATAAGGGACGTTACACCATCAACCTCACCGGACGTTACGAAGGCTCCAACAAGCTCGGCCGCAGCCGCAGCGCACGCTGGTTGCCTACATGGAACGTTTCAGGCGCATGGAACGCCCACGAAGAGACTTTCTTCAAGAAGTGGATGCAGAAGACAAACGGCGCATTGTCGCACTTGAGCTTCCGCGCATCTTACTCGCTTACGGCCGACCGCGGCCCGTCGTGGGTTACCAACGCGCTGCCCGTAATCTACTCTACCAATATATGGCGTCCGCAGGGCGACCAGGTTGAAACGGGGCTCTACCTTAACAACCTCGCCAACGACGAACTTACTTACGAGAAGAAGCACGAGCTTAACTTCGGTCTCGACGCAGGTTTCCTCAACAATCGCATCAACCTCAACTTCGATATCTATTGGCGTAACAACTACGACCTTATCGGAATCATCGAGACCCAGGGCGTCGGCGGTATCATCGGTAAGTACGCCAACGTTGCGACAATGAAGTCGAACGGTGTCGAGGCAACCCTCTCTACGCGCAACATCGAGAAGAAAGATTTCTCATGGACTTCAGACCTTACCTTCTCTTACGCTACGAACGAGATTTCCGATCTTGACTCGCGCTCGACTGTCATCGACCTCATCACCGGTACCAGCACCATGCACTTCCGCGAGGGCTATCCCGTGTCGGCGTTGTTCTCAATACCGTTCGTAGGTCTTAACGACGAAGGTATTCCGCAGTTCATCAACGAAAAAGGAGAGGTCACCACTACCGACATCAACTTCCAAGAGTATGAGAACGTAGACTATCTTAAGTACGAGGGCCCGACCGAGCCTACCATCACCGGCGGTTTCAACAACACCCTCACTTACAAGAACTGGCGTCTGAACATATTCATCACGTACTCGTTCGGCAACAAGATCCGTCTCGACCCGGTGTTCGCAGCCTCTTACTCTGACATGTCGGCCATGCCTAAGGAATTCAAGAACCGTTGGGCAGTGCCCGGCGACGAGGCCCATACCGACATCCCGGCAATAGCAAGCATGCGCCAGTACATCGACGACAACAGCTTGTCTTACGCTTACAACGCCTACAACTATTCAACGGCGCGCGTGGCCGACGGCGGTTTCATCCGTCTCAAGGACGTTTCGCTGACGTATGACCTTCCGAAGAAGTTCCTCAGCAAGATTGGACTTAGCACGGCTTCCTTGAAGCTTGACGCTACCAACCTGCTCCTTCTCTATTCGGACAAGAAACTCAACGGACAGGATCCTGAGTTCGTAAACTCTGGTGGTGTGGCTACTCCTATGCCTAAGCAGTTCACGTTCACGCTCCGTCTTGGAATCTAATAGATTCCACTGAATATGTAACCAGTCCTGACGTGGCAAGTCTGTCTGCCGACGGACGGAATAAAAGAAACATAAAATATATAAATTGCATCAACGACAATGAAAACAAAATATTTGAAATACCTCACATTTTCGCTTGGAGCCGTTTTTGCGTTGTCTTCATGCACCGACAGCTTCCTTGACAAGGAACCGGACGAGCGTGTGGACGTTAAGACGATAGACCAGGTCGTAGACTTGCTCGCCACCGGATACGCCGAGGCTAATTACGGCTGGATATGCGAGCTGTCAAGCGACAACGTGATTGACAACAACGCGCCACACGCGCCTATCGACGAAGATTCGGAAAGGGACGAGATTTATTACAACCTGCCTTATTACGACAGGATGGACTTGGAAATCTTCAGTTTCGAGCCGGGCCGTTCTTCCACTTCATGGGATTCGCCCTCTTACATTTGGGAGTACTTCTATCATGCAATCGCCACCGCCAACCAGGCTCTTGTCTACCTTGATAAGCTGAAGGCAGAGAACGGCGGCGAAGAAACTGCCGAGATGCGTGCCGCCCGTGGCGAGGCCCTCCTTATAAGGGCTTACCACCATTTCATTCTCGTGAACGTATTCTCGCAGGCTTACAAGGACGACGAGGCCAGCAAGCAGGATGTCGGCATACCTTACATAACCGTACCTGAGACCACCGTCTCTCCGTCTTACGAGCGCGGCACGGTTACCGACGTATATAATAAGGTACAGGCCGACCTCGAGGAAGGTCTCGCCCTCATTTCCGACGTAAACTTCGAGAAGCCGAAGTGGCACTTCAACACGAATGCCGCCCACGCTTTCGCCGCCCGTTTCTACCTCTTCAAGCGCAATTACGCTAAGGTTATCGAGCATGCTGATGCAGTTCTCGGCGCAGGCGACGGCGTTACCACGGGCATGTTGATGGACTACACACAGTTCTCTGAGTGTTCTTACATGGACGACTACGGCAACGTTTGGCAGGATCCCGACTCTAAGAACAACCTCATGCTCATCGCTACCAGCTCGATTCAGGCGCGCCGCGCCATGCCTGGCTACCGTTTCACATGGTCGGGCGAGCCGCTTACCGAGACAATCTGGTACACCGGCCCGACTTGGGCTTGGACTATCATGCCGACGGCCATGGTCGCAGGTTACCTCTTCTCTGGTTACAGCAACTCCGAGTACGGCTTCTTCCCTGCCAAGATGTGCGAGCAGTTCCAGTATGCCGACAAGGTTGCAGGTACGGGTTATCCTAACATCATCCGCCGCGAGTTCACTGCTTCCGAGCTGCTTCTCGAACGCGCAGAGGCCAAACTGCTCGGTCCCGACCACAACATCGCTGGCTTCGTTGCCGACATGGCCGCTTACGTGAAGAGCATACAGACGTTCGACGAGAAAAACCAAACCCACTACATGAGCGGTGGCGGCGGTATGAGCGACCTTACCGACGAGCTGATTCAGGGATATTTCACCTCGAAGACTGCTCCCAACTGTTTTGAGAACTGGGACTTCACACAGAATATGAGCAGCAGTTTCGTTATTCCTCAGAATCTCGTTCCCTACATGAACTGCCTCAACAACTACCGCAGGTTCGAGACTTTGGCCGACGGAACACGTTTCTTCGACCTTAAGCGCTACGGCATCGAGTATTCGCACAAGGTGGGACGCGACGGAATTGTCTACGAACTTAAGTGGAACGACCCGCGCCGTGCCATAGAAATTCCGCAGGAGGTTATCTCCGCCGGACTCCAGGCTTCAAGGCCCGACACCGACAAAATGAACCAAGACGCTGCTTCCGAATACATCAAGAAAGCTGACAAATAAATATTTGGAAAGGAGAAATGAAGATGAAATTGAAATATAAACTTTTCACCATGGCGGCCGCTGCGCTGCTTACCCTCGGCGTTACGACTTCATGCTCTGACGACGATTTCGACCCGACGATATTCGATACTACCGAGTATCCGCTCGACCGCAGTTCCGTTACGTTCCCCCTCGACACTTTCTGTATCGAGAATTTCCGCATCCCCTACAACTTGCGTTACGTCTACAAGATGGAGGACATAGGCTCGGACATGCAGAAGAACCTCGTCCCCGCGTCTTACGAGAATAGCAAGGAGCTGGCCGTTCTTACCAAATACCTTTGGTATGACGCTTACGTTCAGTGTGCCGGCGAGGAGTTCCTCAAGATTTACAGCCCCCGTATCATCCACGTTATAGGCTCAAAGTCTTACAATCCCGTGTCGGGAACGGAAACTCTCGGAGAGGCCGAGGGCGGACTGAAGATCACCCTCTACGGAGCCAACGATCTTGACGTGAACAACATCGAGCTGTTGAACGAGAACTTCTTCAAGACGATGCACCACGAGTTCGGCCACATCTTGGCCCAGAACTATACTTATCCTACTTCGTTCCAGACTATTTCACAGGGACTCTACAACCCCGTTGACTGGCAGGACGAGCAGGACTCAATAGCCCTTACGCAGGGATTCGTATCAACATACGCTATGTCTCAGATCCGTGAGGACTGGGTAGAGGTGCTCGCAAACTACATCGTTAAGGACACCATTACATGGGCAGGCATGCTCAACACGGCTTCTTACGACTGGGAAGAGGTTGAAATCGACGCGTCTTATTATAAAAGGTGTGAAGCCTTGGGCGCCAACCGCGACTCCGTGGGCTACTACGTAAGCGACGGAACAACGTCGTCCACAGGTAGCGTTACCGGCTACAACGTAGTGCGCAAGGTCATCTCGCGCGATGCCGACGGCAATCCGCTGCTCGACGAGAACGGCAACATGATCTACTTGCAGCAGGACGGTGTCGACGGCCGTGACGTCATATTGCAGAAGCTCGACCTCGTGCGTACATGGCTCAAGGACAACTTCAACGTAGACCTTGACGAGTTGCGCCGCGAAGTGCAGAAGCGTGAATGGGTTATGGACGCCGACGGCAACTTCGTGGTCGAGGACGGCCACCTTGTCAACAAGCTGATGGCACCATACGAGGAGGGCTCGTCGCAGACCCTTATGGACGTGCTGCTCAACGAGGTGGACAAGTTTGAGGAGCTTCAGCAATAAAGAACAAGAGTTATAACCAAAAAGAGACAAACAGATTATGAAAAAGATAATATTAGCGTCGCTTTGCCTTGCGTCGGCCTTCTCTTTCACCGGCTGTGTAAGCGAGGAAGACGACATCTTCAGCGCTTCGGCCCCCGTTAGGCTTGACGAGGCAGCCAAGACATACACCGAGCGCCTTGCAGCGGCAACGGGCGGTTGGTCAATGGAATACTATCCGACGACTGAGACGGCCTCGCCCAAGGGCAATGGTTACCTGATGTTGGCCAAGTTCTTCCCTAACTTGTCGGTTACGGTAGGCATGAAGAACCAGTTCTGCTCGCCGGCCAACAGTTACAATGAGGACACTTCGTCGTGGGAGGTTATAACGGACAACGGCCCCGTGCTTACGTTTGACACCTACAACAAGTGCCTGCATACGTTCTCTTCGCCTGAAGACCTGCCCAGCACTTCAAACAATGAGACCGGCGTAGGTCTCGAGGGCGACTACGAGTTCGTAATGATCGACGTGCCCGAAGACGGAGAGTTCGTAATGCTGAAGGGAAAGAAGCGCGGCACTTACGCCAGGCTGACGCGCCTGCCCGAGAACACCGACTTCGAGGCATACTTCGACGACATCGAGAGCTTCACCAAGACCGTGCTCCCGTCGACGGCTCCCAACGTATGCATGCTTACCATGGGCGACAGCATAAGCAAGATGTCCAACGGCAGCACCGGCATATTCACAATCTATCCCTACGACAGCGAAGCCTTGTACGGCACGGGCCATCCGTTCCTCATCACCAAGCGCGGCGACAACTACTACTTGCGTTTCCGCGACGCGGTGGCCGGTCCGGACGAGACTGAGGAGCAGGAGTTCGTTTACGACGCCGAGCGCGACCTCTTCGCCGGTGTAGAGCATCCCGAGTACGTAATCGAGGGCGACCTGCCTTACTCGTTCTTCGCTACTTCCATGAGCGAAAGCGGCAGGACGTGGAACCTGACAAGCTCGGCAGAAATGTCAGACGACCTGCGCGAGCGCTACGATGGCCTGTCCTCTGCAATGTCGGCCCAGGGCGCAAGGTTCAACCAATTGTCGTTCAGCTATTCACACGACAGCTACGTCTGCACCCTCACCGGAAGGCTGGGCAATGCTCAGCTGAACTATAACTTCAAGTTCACGCTTACGCCCATCGACAACGGTTACACCATGCATTATGAAGGCCCGGCCGACGATAACTCGACCGACATATTAGAGAGCTTCCCCGAAATGCTCGATCTTCTCAACGTGTTCAACGCCGACTTCACCGTAGAGGCTACTTCGTCGCGCTTCAACATGCGACAGCTGCGCCTCTCGTCGGCCTCCGGCACTAATTTTATGCTTACGATTAACTAACTATAAATTTTTATCATTATGAAAAGAGCATTATTTACTATGACAGTCCTCATGGCTTCGGCCATGAGCTTCGCGCAGTCGCCTGCAGGTGCCCTTGTAAACAACCTCCAGAAGGTAAAGGCACCGAAACCGGTAGCATTTGCAGCTAAGGCCGCTACGAGCGCCGCCAAGCCTATGCGCTCTATTTACAACGGCAACTATTACACTGTGCCCCAGGGCGCAATGTATCTTACCTTCGACAAGGAAGGAGCGGGTTATTACCTGGTTGCGGTTAATGTTCCGGCGCTTTCTCAGGGCGTGTTCACCAACATGAACTCTAACCCCGCTTCGGCTTCGTGGCTCTACAACGGCCAGCCTGCAGAGGAACTCGGCTTGGTTGACGGCGACAACAACTTTGTTTGGACTGGCTTCCCTAACGATTCAAGGGAGAACGGTCCCGCGCTTTATTACGCCCCGACTTTGGTAGGTTCAGACTCTTATACTCTCCCTGTTCCCAGCGACGATTACATGGCCGGTATCATTTCTCTCGACAGACCTTCTCCGTTGACTTATGCCGAGTATAACCTTGGCCGCCAGATTTACGGTTATTCAGGGTTCACGAGCACGCAATACCTTTTCGGTTCGGGTGATGCTACCATTACCGAGTTGGATGAAGACTCAACCGAAGTCGAGGTTACTACTACCATGTACGGCGCTTCACAGCACATGCCGAAGCCCATATCTCCCGTTTACATCGAGGACATCTTCCTTCCGGCCCTCGTTGGTTACGGTGACACCGAGCCTTTGAAGAACGGAGCCGTGCTTACGATGAAGATCATCGGCGACAACAGCGGCGAGATTGCCACGCTTACTTGTACCGCCGACGATGTAATTAAAATTGGCAACCCCGTAAACTTGCAACCTTACGGACAGTCTCAGCAAATAAACCTCGTGTTCAGCAGGACTGAAGAGACTGCTTTCGGAACGGTGGTCAGCCCTGTTGTCATCAACGAGGCTTACACTATCGAGGTAACCGGTTTCGACAATCCTGACGTAAACGTTGGTCTTTTCGGTTTCGAGGCAAGCGGCTCTGAGGTCAACGCTCCTTTGGAGGTTGAGAATGCTTACATCCTCGCACGCGACGCTGACGGCGAAGAGCGTTCTATCAGTTACGCAGGCTCAATCGGCTTGCCGATAACATTAACTGCTTTGTTCGACAACGTTGTAGTACAGAAAGACTTGTATGACACCGACGAGCAGGGCAACGTTATTAATACCTACGAAAACTCGAATGTTCTTTGGATTGCCGAGAACGGTGTTGAAAGCTACCTTAACAACGAGGCTGCCAACTCTCTCTATCTCTGCACGGCCACTCCGTGGGACGAAGGATATTATACGTTTAACGTAACCGCAGCAAGCGAAGGTCTTGAAGTAGACGAGACAACGGGCGAAGGCAAATGCAGCTGGCTCGACACTGAAAATCCTGTTGCCGACGATTCTAACTGGAGCGCATCAGGCAACGGCCTCGTATTGCTTAACTTCAACGCTACCGAGCTTGAGGCCGGCAAGGGCCGTTGGGCTGTGGTATATGTTGAGGGCCGCGGCGTAACTTCTGCCGAGCCTATCATCATCCTGCAGGGCAACGCTACTCTCGACGAGGTTATTGAAACCGGCATCGACAATGTCGTAAAAGACAATGTTGTTAAGGCCGACCCGAACGCTCCTGTTTACAACCTCAACGGACAGCGCGTTTCTAAGGCAACTAAGGGCATCGTTATCCAGAACGGTAAGAAGTTCGTCAACAAGTAAGCCACGCGCTTAACGCAACGATAGGCATGGCTTGGCGCACACGGCTGCGCAAAGCCTTTGCATAAGAATAATCCCGACCGCACGAGCGGTCGGGATTATTCTTTTATTAATGTCCGCAATCAACCTAAATGCATACATCTTCTTCTAAGCTGTCAGCAGCATACCGTCATTGCCTTAACGGCGATTTTCAATTCCGGATATCGGCCCGAAATTGAAAATCGCCGTTAAGGCAATGACGGTATGACACTGACTTCTTACGCTTTAGAATGATTTCATTTTCTTTTTCCTTATACCGAACTCACGTATTCCTTGCGTAGAACTGACGTATTTTATGCCGAATCCACGTATTCTAAAAGGTTGCTTTTTGCGTTGTAAAAGGCAACCTTTTGCAGGCTGATATGCCGCCTTTTGCGCGGTGAAAGGATGCCTTTTGGTGGGGCGTCGGCTGCCGGCTGTTAATTGTCCGTGGATGACTTTTGATTTATGAATATCCGCATTTGCCCAATACACTACATCCTATTCTAAGAAGTCTGTTGCATACCGTCATTCCGGGCCGG
>CALUFA010000012.1 GCA_944319795.1 uncultured Prevotella sp.
GGCAAGAAAATCCACAGCGGACGGTCAAGGAACGACCAGGTGATGGTTGACCTGAAACTGTTTATCCGCAACGAGATAAAGGAGATAGTGCAGCTCGTGAAGAGCCTGTTCGACGAACTGCTGCAAAAGAGCGAGCAATACAAGGGCGTGCTCATGCCCGGCTACACCCACCTGCAGGTGGCCATGCCAAGCTCGTTCGGCCTGTGGTTCGGGGCTTACGCCGAGAGCCTGGCCGACGATATGCTGTTCCTGCAAGCCGCATGGCGCATGGCCAACCGCAATCCCCTGGGCAGCGCGGCGGGCTATGGCTCGTCGTTCCCGCTCAACCGCACGATGACGACCGGGCTGCTCGGCTTCGACTCTATGGACTATAATGTCGTCTACGCGCAGATGGGGCGCGGCAAGACCGAGCGCAACACGGCTTTCGCGATGGCCTCAGTTGCCGGTACGCTGGCCAAGATGGCCTTCGACGCATGCCTGTTCAACAGCCAGAATTTTGCCTTTGTCAAGTTGCCCAAAGAGTGCACTACGGGCAGCAGTATCATGCCGCACAAGAAGAATCCGGACGTGTTCGAGCTTATCCGGGCCAAGTGTAACAAGCTACAGGCGCTGCCGGTGCAGGTGACGATGATTATGAACAACCTGCCGTCGGGCTATTTCCGCGACCTTCAGATAATAAAGGAAGAGTTCCTGCCGGCGTTCGACGAACTGAAAGACTGTCTGCGAATGGCCGCTTACATAATCAACAAGATGGAGGTGAACGAGCATATCCTCGATGACCCGAGGTATGACCTGATGTTCTCCGTGGAGGAAGTCAACCGCCTTGCGGCCGCCGGCATGCCCTTCCGCGACGCTTACAAGAAGGTCGGATTGGACATCGAGGCGGGACGGTTTACGCCAAATAAGGACATACGTCATACCCATGAAGGCTCGATAGGCAACCTGTGCAACGACAAAATCTCAGCTCTCATGGACAATATCATCAGCGGTTTTACGTTTGATAAGATGGAAACGGCTGAAAAAAGACTGCTCGGGCGGTAGCCGCCGGCCGTATTCAGAGTCGTGACGTATTTGCCAATTCGGCGTATCCGGCCAATTAGTTCCATTCAATAAACAAGAAATGAAGCGCTACACCTATTATATAATAATAGCACTCTTGACATTGCTGACCTCGTGCGGTGATACCGAATATGAGTATAGTGGGTATCCTGCTTATTTCATTTTCGAGAACAATGCCGGCCGTAGTGCCGCCCTTGCCTCGGCAATGAACGCCCAATCGCCGGGCATATTCTGCCGCATAACGACGTCGGGTGCCGACTATTTCAGTTTTACAAGCAACCAGGGACTGTCTGACAGGCAGGCAAAGACGGCCATAGACGAGAACCGTACGGTGAAACTCGGCGTTTATAACGAGACCGGAGTTATCGTTGGATTCGGTAATCTGGACAATCCGCCGACGTTCTACGCCTATGACAGCCAGTGCCCGAACTGTTATAAAAACTCGAGCTTGCCGCGTTACTCGCTCACGATGAACAGTGACGGTACGGCCGAGTGCGGCAGTTGCCATCGCAAGTATGACATGAACAACGGAGGCATAGTGGTCAGCGGTGACGCAGGAGATAAGATGATACGCTATCATGCAAGCACAACCGGCCCGCAAGGTGTACTTTCGGTTACTAATTGACACATTTAATATTAAAATGTGTGAATTAATTTGCTCTTTCGAGAAATAGACTTATCTTTGCATAACATTTACGCGGCAATAGCTCAGTTGGTAGAGCGCAACCTTGCCAAGGTTGAGGTCGCGGGTCCGAGTCCCGTTTGCCGCTCAAAGGATGCCGCAATGGTGGAATTGGTAGACACGAGGGACTTAAAATCCCTTGGCCAGTAATGGCTGTGCGGGTTCGAGTCCCGCTCGCGGCACAATCATTTAAAAACCTTTCATATATGAAGAAAAATCTTATCTTATTCTTATCGGCGGCTTCAGTGCTCGCACTGTCGTCTTGTTCTTCTAAATTGGGAGAGCTTTCAGCCGACAATTTCAAGGTTACGCCCAATCCGCTCGAGTCAAAAGGCGGACAGGTAGCCGTGACGATCAACGGTACATTCCCCGAGAAGTACTTGAAGAAGAAGGCCGTCGTAACAGTTGTTCCGGAGCTTCGCTACGGCAACGGGCAGGCAGCACAGGGACAGGCCGCAACATTCCAGGGCGAAAAAGTGGAAGGCAACGACCAGACTATTTCGTACAAGATGGGCGGCAACTACACCATGAAGGCCAACTACAAGTATGTACCTGAAATGCAAAAGAGCGACCTTTATATGACTTTCGACGCCTACGTAGGCAAGAAGAAGAAAAAGGTTGAGGTTCCGGCAGTCAAGGTTGCCGAAGGCGTTATCGCAACTTCAGAGCTCTATAAGAACACCCTCGCCGGCAGCGGCGCTTGCATCGCTCCCGATACATTCCAGCGTGTACGCGCACAGAAGCTCAGCGCACAGATCAAGTTCCTCATCAACCAGGCTAACATCCGCAAGAGCGAGTTGAAGAACAACTCTGTTCAGGAATTCGTGAAGATGCTTAAGAAGATCAACGAGGACAGCGAGAAGCTGAACTTCAAGAACGTAGAGGTTCTCGCTTACGCATCTCCCGACGGTGCCCTCGACTTCAACGACAAGCTCGCAAGCAAGCGCCAGGATGTTTCTGTCGACTATGCAGAGAAACAGCTCAAGGGCGCTAACATCGAAGGCGAAGTTACCGGAAAGTACACTGCCGAGGACTGGGAAGGCTTCCAGCAACTCGTTGCAGCTTCAAACATCCAGGACAAGGATGTCATCCTTCGCGTCCTCTCTATGTATCAAGATCCTGAAGAGCGCGAGCAGCAGATCCGCAACATGTCAGCCGGCTTCCGTGAGCTTGCAGACGGCATCCTGCCCGAACTCCGTCGTTCACGCCTCTACATCAACTACGAGTTGATCGGCCGCAGCGACCAGCAGATTAAGGATCAGTACAAGTCTGACGCAACACAGCTGAGCGTTGACGAATTGCTCTACGCTGCAACTTTGGAGAGCAACGCCGACGCTAAAGAAGCTATCTACAAGAAGACAACCGAGATTTATCCTAACGACTACCGCGCATTCAACAACGTAGCAGCCATCGAGTTCGCAAAGGGCAACGACGCCGAGGCTAAGAACTACCTCGACAAGGCCCTGAGCATCAACAGCAGTGCTGCCGAGGCTAACGCAAACCGCGGTTTGCTGGCCCTGAAGGGCGGAAACGTAAGCGAAGCTGAAGGCTACATCGCTAAAGGCAACACCGCCGGCGACTATAACAAGGTGCTCGGTTCACTCAACCTCGCTAAGGGCGACTACGCAACAGCTGAGCAGAACTTGAAAGGCATCAACTGCAACACTACCGCTTTGGCCCAGATTCTTAACAAGAACTACGCCGGAGCAGCAAGCACCCTGAACAGCATCGAGAACAAGGACGCCATGACAGACTATCTGCAGGCAATCCTCAACGCACGTCAGGGCAACAACGACGCAGCTTCTTCTTACCTGAAGAGCGCTTTGCAGAAGGATCCTTCACTCGCATCTTACGCAAACAACGACCTCGAGCTGTCAAAAGTCAGCAAATAAACCACGCTGACGCATGAAGCGGCTTATTTATATCTTTACGCTCACCCTGGTTTTGGTGTCCTGCGGTTCACGCAGCGGTTACTTCAGTTTTGAAGGCCGGCTACTCAACCTAAACCAGGGTGAGTTTTATGTTTACAGTCCAGACGGCGTGTTCAACGGCTTCGATACGATAAAAGTCGAAGGCGGACGTTTCACGTTTGAAACGCCGTGCAAGGAAAACGGCACTATCGTTATCATCTTCCCAAACTTCTCAGAACAGCCAGTTTTCGCCGAACCAGGCAAATCCGCCACAATAAAAGGCGACGCTTCGCACCTTAAGGAAATAGAAATCGACGGCACCAACGAGAACAAACTTATGAACGGATTCCGTCAGCAAATAGCCAAAGCGTCTCCCCCGGAAGTTACGAAATACGCCGAGCAATTCATAAGGAACAACCCGGAATCGCTCGCCAGCGTGTATATCCTCAGGAAATACTTCATCATGCTTGAAGGCGCCGATGTCGAAAAGATAGAGCAATTGGCCAACGTCATACATAAGGCACAGCCCCAAAACGGCAACATCGCACGCATATTACGCTATACCAAGGCGGCGAAACAATGCGCTATCGGCGCGAAACTGCCTGCGTTCAAGGCAAAAGACATATACGACAAAGCTGTTTCAGAGGGCGACTTACGCGGCAAAGTGGCAGTGGTTTACACATGGGCCGACTGGAATTACGAAAGCAGGAACTTGCGCGACAGGCTCAGCCGGATGAAAAACGAGTACGGAGACAGGCTCGCAGTGCTCGGCATCAGTCTTGAAGCAAGCAAGCACAGGTGCAGGCAAATGCTGAGAAACGACTCAACCGGGGTAATAACCGTATGCGACCAAATGATGTTTGAAAGTCCGCTGCTTGAACAGTTCTCTTTCGGATCAGTAGGAGAAAACGTGCTGTTCAACGCCCAAGGGCGCGTAGTTGAGCGCGACTTGAAGCCCAACGACATAGAGTCGAAATTAGAAGTTCTACTAAACTAACACCGCAAAAACACATAAAATGCTGGTCAAAACTTATTGCGCTGCGGTAAACGGCCTTGAAGTTACGACCGTGACCGTGGAAGTCAGCGTGACGAAAGGCGTTATGTTCCACCTTTCCGGACTTGCCGACACCGCCGTAAAGGAAAGCCGCGACCGCATAGCTGCCGCCCTGAAGAACAACGGAATAAAACTGCCCGTAGCCGACACCACAATCAACATGGCGCCTGCCGACCTACGCAAGGAGGGCAGCGGATACGACCTACCCATCGCCATAGGCATACTCGCAGCTACGGGGAAAGTAAAATCAGACCATCTGTCAGAATATATGCTCATGGGCGAGCTCGGACTTGACGGCAAGATACAACCCATACGCGGCGCACTGCCGATAGCTATCAGGGCGCGGAAAGAGCAATTCAAGGGGCTGATAGTGCCGAAACAAAACATCCGTGAAGCAGCGGTAGTCAACAAACTTGAGGTCTACGGCATGGACAACCTGCTCGACGTGGCCCGTTTCCTTAACGGCGAAGGCGGCTTTGAACCTACCGTAATAGACACGCGCCGAGAGTTTTACGAACAGCAGAGCAGCTTCGAGCTCGACTTCGCCGACGTGCGCGGACAGGAAAACGTGAAGCGCGCAATGGAAGTGGCGGCCGCCGGAGGGCACAACATGATTATGATAGGCCCGCCCGGAAGCGGCAAGTCAATGATGGCTAAGCGCCTTCCCTCGATACTGCCACCACTCTCGCTGGCCGAGAGCCTTGAAACAACGCAAATACATTCGGTAGCCGGAAAGTTGGGCAAAAACATGTCTTTAATATCCCAACGGCCGTTCCGCGCGCCCCATCACACCATTTCACAAGCAGCGCTCGTAGGCGGAGGAGTAAATCCCCAGCCCGGCGAAATATCCTTGGCGCACAACGGCGTGCTGTTCGCCGACGAACTACCGGAATTCAACAAGTCAACCCTCGAAGTGCTGCGCCAACCTTTGGAAGATAGGAAAATCACCATTTCGCGCGCAAAATACACCGTAGAATACCCTTGCTCGTTCATGTTCGTAGCGTCGATGAACCCCTGCCCGTGCGGATATTACAACGACCCTACGCACAAATGCGTATGCACGCCGGGGCAGATACAACGCTACCTGAACAAAATCAGTGGTCCGCTGCTCGACCGCATAGACATACAGATCGAGATAACGCCCGTGCCTTTCAAAGACATATCCCAGTCGGCCCAGGGCGAAAGCAGCGCCGACATACGCCAACGGGTGATAAAGGCAAGGCTGATACAGGAGCAACGCTTCAAGGAACACCACGGAATACACTGCAACGCGCAGATGACCGAACGCATGATCCACCAATACGCCGAGCCCGACGAGGCCGGCATCAGCCTGCTGCGCACTGCAATGGAGCGCCTCAACCTGTCTGCCAGGGCCTACAACCGCATACTGAAAGTGGCGCGCACGATAGCCGACCTTGACGCTTCGCCCTGCGTACTACCCCGGCATTTAGCCGAAGCGATAAGCTACCGCAACCTCGACCGGGGCGACTGGGCTGAAAGATGAAAACTTATTGAGTTAAGAGTTAAGAATTAAGAGTTAAGAAAATATGCATTGAAGGATATTATCAAACAGCAACAAAACATATTTTCTTAACTCTTAATTCTTAACCCTTAATTTATCACAAGAGCCTCTTGGCAAAATACCTTACGGGATACCACACCGAGACGAAGCCGACGGCGACGACCGTAAGGAACACTATCACGATGTCTTCAGGGTGGACGCTTACCGGATAAGCGTCGACTACGAACGAGCCGCTGCTGCTTCCGAGGGCTACAAGGCCGTAAGTCTGCTGCAGCCAACACAGCAACAGGCCGAGCAGTATGCCGGCAACGGCGCCGATTACGGAAATCATCCTGCCCTCGAACAGGAATATGCGCGTAATCTGCTTGTCGGTGGCGCCCATGTTGCGCAACGTCACTACGTCGTTCTTCTTGTCGATGATGAGCATCGAGAGCGAACCTATGATGTTGAAACAGGCCACGGCCAGGATGAACGTAAGGAATATGTAGGCGATAAACTTCTCTATCTTCATTATCTTGAACGTGTCGGCCTGCTGCTCGAGGCGGTCGAGCACGAGATACTTGCCGCCGGCAATCTCCCTCATCTCTTCCTTCACCGCGTCTATGTCCGACCCCGGCTTAAGCCTCAGCTCGAGCTGCGACAGCATGCCCTGCCGGCCGAACAGGTTGCGCGCAAAGCCTATCGACGTCAGAATGTAGTTGCGGTCGTAGCGCCCGTTGCCCACCGAGAACACCACTCCCGGCGATATAAGCGAGTCTTCTACGAAGCCCTCCGTAGGGTTCATCATGTCCAACTGGCCCTCACGCTTCGGCGCGTATATCTTCAAGAAGCCTTCCCAGTCGGCGCTCATGCCGAGGTCGGCGGCCAAGCGTATGCCCACCGTGCCGTATTGCAGGTTGGCCGCCTGGAGCTCAAACCCGCCGTCGCCGTAAAGTATCTCGTTGATATGCGTCAATTGGTTGAAGTTGTCGTCGACACCCTTCACCATCACCATCGCCTGGTTGCCCCGGTATATGGCGAGCGCCTGGTCCTCAACGCTCTCGGTGGCCACGTCAACCTCGGGCAGCGTGCGTATCTTCGTCAGCACGGGGTCGTCGGCCGGAGCGGTCTTACCCTTCGCCGGCACAACCTCGATCTGAGGGTCGAACGCCGTAAGGAACGACGCCACGAGGTCGTGGAATCCGTTGAACACGCTCAGCGTAACCACCAACGCCATTGTTGCCACGGCCACGCCTACGGCGCTTATGCCGCTTATCAGGTTGATTACGTGCGTGCTCTTCTTCGAGAACAGGTAGCGCCGGGCTATGTAAAACGGGAAGTTCATTTCTTCAGCAGCTCGTCAATGTGCGCTATGTAGTCGAGCGAATCGTCGACGAAGAAGCGCAGTTCGGGTATTATCCTCAGCTGGTTGCGCACGCGCGTGCCCAATTCGTAGCGTATGGTCTTCTCGTTCGCCGTAATGTTCTTTATCAGCTCGTCGGCCTTTTCCGAGGGGAATATGCTCAGGTAGGCCGTGCAGATGCTCAGGTCGGGACTGATGCGGCAGCGCGTAACGCTCACCATGACGCCGCGCATCGAGCGCGTCTGCGACTGGAATATCAGGCTGAGCTCCTTTTGAAGCAACCGGGCTATGCGGTTTTGTCTTGTTTCCTGCATTTTATCGTAACTTTTGTTTATTTCTTCGAGTAATGCGGCTAATAAGCCCGATACGGCCCATTAGCCTTACGGGGCCGATCCGGCCGGCCTGCGCCGCCGGCATCGTAAGCTCCGTGCCTAACAATGTGCAAACTTACACATTTTTTACGACATTGCGAACTTATGCCGCCGATTTTTCTGTTTCTGCAGCCCTGCCGTGCAAAAGGCGGCATATCGGCGTGCAAAAGGCCGCCTTTCAGACGCTAAAAAGCCACCTTTTGCAGCGCAAAAGGTGGCATATTGGTAAGCAGTTGATAATCAACGGGATAGCGCCCGTGCGTCAGCCGTGCTTCTTCATGGCGATGGTAAGGCCGTCGCGCAGCGGCAGTATGACCTTCTCCACACGGCCGTCGGCGGCTATGAAGTCGTTGAACGCCTCTATGCCGATGGTCTGGCGGTCGGTCGGGCGCGGCTTTTCGAGTACGTGGCCGTCCCACAGCGTGTTGTCGGCAATGACGAATCCGCCCGGGCGCAGCACCGACAGGGCCATTTCGTAAGCCTCTACGTATGTGCGCTTGTTACCGTCGATGAAGGCCATGTCGAACTCTACTCCCAGCCGCGGCGCCTCCTTTATCGCGTCGCCGATGATGAAGCGTATCTTGTCGGCCACGGACGAGCCTTCAATCCACGGCCGGGTGAAATCCTCAAGCTCGTCGTCAATCTCGAAAGTGTACACCATTCCGCCCTCGTCGAGGCCCTCGGCCATGCATATCGCGCTGTAACCGCTGAACGTGCCTATCTCAAGAATGTTCTTCGGGCGCACCATGCGCACGAGCATCTTCAGCAGGCGGCCCTGTAGGTGGCCGCTGGCCATGCGCCCGTGTAGCAGGTGTATGTTCGTTGCGCGCCACAGGCTGTACAGGTAGTCGCCCTCGGGGTCGATGTGGGCGAGAACATATTTTTCTAATTCACAATTCATAATGCATAATCTTTAATGCACAATTCATAATGCATAATTCATAATTCACAATTCACAATACATAATGCATAATTCATAATTCACAAAGCATAATTCATAATGCATAATTCATAATTGGGCTGCGCCGTATAAAACAATATTTAATATGAATATCCACAATAGCCCCAAATACGTACTTCTTCTAAGAAGTCGGTTGGTAAACGTCATTCCGGGCTTAGACCCGGAATCCAGTGCATGCAGCCAAATTGTGTTGGTAAGAGGGTGTGTTACTGGATTCCGGGTCTAAGCCCGGAATGACGTTTACCAACTGACTTCTTAGAAGAGGATGTAAGTATTAGGCTGATTGCGGATATTCATAGCGGATATTCATAATATTAAAAAGCCGTGCATACCCTCGGTCAAGGCGCAGCCCAATTATGAATTGTGCATTATGAATTATGCATTACCAAAGCCTCTACGGCCAACCGGTAAGAGTCTAAGCCGAAGCCGCAGATTACGCCGAGGCAGGCGCATGAGATCATGGACTTATGGCGGAACTCTTCGCGCTTGTGCACGTTGGAGATGTGCACCTCCACAACGGGACACTTGAGCGAGCGGATGCAGTCTTGCAGGGCTACGCTCGTATGCGTATAGGCGCCGGCGTTGAGCACGATGCCGTCATACGTAAAGCCTACTTCCTGCATCTTGTCGATCATCACGCCCTCTATGTTGCTCTGGAAGTAGTCTATCCCAACGCCGGGAAAAGCCGCGCGCAGCTTCGGCAGATAGTCGTCGAACGAGCTGCCGCCGTAGATTCCCGGTTCCCTTACGCCGAGAAGGTTAAGGTTTGGGCCGTTTAACACCAATATTTTCATATTCTGATTAATTTGTTTAACTTTGCACTTGCACGGCAACGAAACGCCGCGCAACGCTGCAAAAGTACGAAAATAAATGGAAAACGTAAACAAAAAGCCGTCGAATATAGCCGATGCCTACCGCCGTTACATGAAACTCGAGCGGAATTTCACGCCCAACACGCTCGACGCATACACACGCGACATAGAGAAGCTGTTAAACTATTTCAACACCGAGGGCGTCGACCCGCTCTCAGCCAAGCTCGCCGACCTGCAGGCCTTCGCCGCCTCGCTACACGACATAGGCATAGGGCCGCGCTCGCAGTGCCGCATACTAAGCGGCGTAAGGGCCTTCTACCATTTCCTGCTTACCGACGGATACATAGCCGACGACCCGTCGGAACTGCTCGAGTCGCCCCATTTGGGCGACCATCTGCCCGAAGTGCTGACCACCGAAGAGGTAGACCGCCTTGAGCAGGCCGTCGACCTTACCAAATGGGAAGGCCAGCGCAACAAGGCCATCATCGAGGTGCTTTTCAGCTGCGGCCTGCGCGTTAGCGAGCTTGTAACGCTGCGCCTGTCAGACCTTTACTTAGACGAACGCTTCATCCGCGTTATAGGCAAGGGGCGCAAGGAGCGGCTCGTGCCCATATCCGAGAGCGCAATAAGGCAGCTGTGCCTGTGGTTCGTCGACCGCAACCACATGGACATAAAGCCGGGCGAGGAGGACTACGTGTTCCTAAACCGCCGCGGAGCCCACCTTACGCGCACCATGATACTGATAATGGTAAAACGCCTCGGCGCCGAAGCCGGCATCGACAAGACCATAAGTCCGCACACCCTGCGCCACAGCTTCGCCACGGCGCTGCTCGAAGGAGGGGCCGACCTACGCGCAATACAAGAAATGCTCGGCCACGAGAGCATCGGCACGACCGAGATCTACACGCATATAGACACCCACGAGCTGCGCCGAGAGATACTCGAGCACCACCCAAGGAACATGAACCGCTGACAACAAATTAGCTAAACAGGCAGACCTTGGTCATATAATCAATAACTTTTACATTACCACAAAAATAATACGGCCGTATTACAACTGTTTACAAAAAAAACGCTATATTTGCAAAAACAAGACCCCGTTCTGTAAAAAGGGAAGTTGTCTGTTTAACCAAAAAACCTTACGCCATGAAATCCCGATGCGTTAATATTGCAGTTATTGTATTATCGTTCCCATACTTGTGCGCGCAGGCGCAAGACACCTTGACCGTAGAACGCAATGCCGTCCGCACTGGCGACCGAGTAACGAGCCAAGCGGTAGGTATTTCCAACGTAGGTGATGGAGGAAAAGGCATAGTATGGGATTTCAGCGAAATAGACGTTTATGACGACATGCGGACTTACGTATATGCAGGCGAAAATGAGGACAGCGTAATACGTGTAAGCCGCAAGTCAGCCGAAACATACGTCATCAGCCGTGATTCGTTGTTAATGGTCAGTGAAGAGGACCGGTTAAGGCGTACGGATTACTTGGGCAACCTCGTGATGACGGGCGGCAAGCCTGAGACGTACCTGTTCGACGGCGGCTACTGCTCGTTCGACGCGGCCGGCCACGCCGTGTTCCACTATTACGACCGCGACCACCTGGGCAACGTCCGCGCAGTGGTCGGATACGACGGCGCGGTGGAGCAGGTGATGAACTACTACCCCCTTCGGCGCGCCTTATTGCGACGAGACCGCGCTCAACGCCGACCTGCAGCCATACAAGTACAACGGCAAGGAGCTTGAGACCATGCACGGGCGCAACGCATACGACTACGGCGCGAGGTTCTACGACCCGTTGCTGCCGACATGGGACAGGATAGACCCCCTGTGCGAGAAATACTACCACGTAAGCCCGTATGCGTACTGCTTGGATAATCCGGTGAATGCAATCGATCAAGAAGGGCAAAAAGTTATTTTATATGTGACAAGGCTTCCGATGGAAAAATCCAATGATATAATTAAAACTGCTGCACAATTTGCGACGCATACATTCCTTGTCGTGCAGACAAAAAGTGGAAGTCAGCATTATTATGCATTCGGTTCAGATCGAGACGGGCTTTTAGGCGCATTTAGCGGAAAATTAAGCAGACAAAGATATGTACAAGACCTGAATGTCATAAGTGACCCAACTAATGATAATTTGAAAAGAATGATAACCATCTCTCCACCGCAGGGTATGTCGTCAGATGAATTTGACCAAGCTGTTATAAATGTAGCTGAATCATATGGTAATAATGAACAGTTTACATATCATTTAAATCCAACAACTGAAACAACAGGCAATTGTAATTCAAGTACTTCTACTGTCTTATATAAAGCAGGATTATCAAAAGAACAAATAAAAAATATTGGTGAGAACATACCTGGTATAAAATGGGGATGGGGTAAGACAAAACCCTGGACTGCAGATGAGCAAGAAAAAGCAGTGCAAAGGCAGAAAGGACAAGAAGAACATCTCGATGTGTTAATTGAAAATTTGTATAAAGGTTTTAAATAAAAAATTATGTGTAATAAAATAAAACTAAAAGCGTTTTTGTCATATTGGGCGAAAACAATGTGGAGAATTTATATCTTGTCATCCACCGTGATTTTCATTATTGTTTGGATATTTTTAATAGTAGGCTATGTAAAAGGCGAAATTCCTTACCCTATTGCACAATTGGCATTATTATGTATGATGTTAATTTTGATATTTCTATCACCCATTATTACAATACTATTTGTTTTTTTTAGATTTCTGAAATTGTTGTCGGATAATGCATTAAATGATAGATTGTTAATTGTTTTGACAAGTTTGTTATTTATATTCCCTTCTAATATATCAGAATTTGATCTACCCATCTTTGATAACATCATTATTGTATACATATTTCATTATGGATTTGCATTTGTCACGACTATTTTGTTGGACAAATTTTCAGTTTTGGATAAATTAAGGGCGGCGTTTAAAAAACGTAAAAATAAAGTTTCACGAAAACATGAAATTTAAAATTCTTCAATACACTCGATAATAACAAACTGTCTGAAATAATAGTTTTACCATAAGATTAAAACATAAAACAAATATTATTGTTTGTATTGAGTCTTCATTCTTTTAGTTTTATGCGGAAAACTTATTTGAAAAGAATGAAAATTGATTGAAATGGAATTAGACTATGATTGTAATAAATCATAAGATCCAAATATCACCCTACCCCATCAGCATGGTAAGATACGATGCCTCGGGCTCGGCGGTCGTAACCGAACGTTACGAGTACGACAACGTTAGCGTGAAGGACTTTTCGGCCGGCAACAGGCTAATGTCCTTCTACTACCACCGCGACGTTAGGAGCATCGACATCGAATGGCCCGACCTGCCATACGGCACGGTCAACGACGAGACCGTGCTTTACGGGCAGATTACTGCCCATGCCGCGGTGCGTCGACTTGCGGCGAAGGAGACGACAGACCATGCCGCTGGCGTGACGGCGAGGGAGTGACGCTCCGTGCCGTGCCATAATGAGAGGCCGACCTACGCGCAATACAGGAAATGCTCGGCCACGAGAGCATCGGCACGACCGATATTTACACGCATATAGACACCCACGAGCTGCGCCGAGAGATACTCGAGCACCACACAAGGAATATGAAACGTAACGAAAATGAGTGGGGTTAAGGGACCGGTTTTACGGTTGTAAGGTTATGGGGAGTAAGGATTATGGAGTTTTATGATACATTTTTTTAACCATTGGCTCTTTATAAAACTTGTACTGCTTTAAAATCGAACAACCACACGACCGTTTAACCGTACCCGTTGGCTGAATTGTTTCTATCGACATAGCAATGATTACAGTTTAAAATGGTGTCCTTTCAGCTTTCAACACATGGTTTTTTGCCTTTTGAAAGACAACCTTTCATACGATAAAAGGATGCCTTTTGCAAACATGTCGGAAGCAAGTGGGAACAGTAAGTAAAAGCCGCCTGAATGCAACAAACTGAAAGTATATGCCTTGAAGAGCCACAAATAATTCCGCCAACGGGTATAACACTAAAACCTTTAAAACACACAAGCGCCTACAATTCGTGCAGTTCTTTCAGCTTGGCGGCGAGTTTTTCAACCATAACCGTGGAAAAGACGATGCGCCCTTGACGGTCTACTATGTACATGGATGGTATCCACTTGATGTTATAACGCTTCGAGATGTCTGTTTCTTTCCACTTTTTCAGTTCGCTAAGGTTGAGCCAGTCCATGCCGTTGGCGTTCACGTAGCGCGTCCATTTGTCCTTATCGTCGTCGAAGGATACGCTTACAAACTTCACCGTCCGCCCGTACTTGGCGTAAAGTTCCTTCAAAACGGGCACGTCCTTGCGGCAGTCGGGACACCACGAAGCCCAAAAGTCGAGCACAACGTAACTGCCGCGCAGCGACGAGAGGGAATGAAGGGCGCCGTCGGGAGCGGCAAGGGTGAAGTCGGGAGCTTCCGTTCCGGGTTGCAACAAGTCTTTGGCGTAGCGCTCGTCGGCGTCTTGAGCCACGGCGTCCACGGTCAAGGCAACGGCCAAGACCACGAACATCAAAATTCGTCTGATTGTCATAATTATCTGTTTTAATTGGATTTACGGAACAAATAAGGAGCATGCGGGCGTGGCAAGTACGGCAGAACGGCATTCATCCCTTAGCCAGACGGCGCATATCCGCTTAACTCTTAACCATCCTCGTATCGGCCCCCCACATCATCTTCTCGCGCAATGTCGAGAAGTAACGCTGGCTGCTGCGCTTCACGATCCTTATATTATAAGGCGCCTTGCGTATCGTCAGCTTTGTGTTTTCGGCGCATTTCTCCGACTGCCCGTCGACCGCAATCAGGAAGTTATGGCTGCGGCTCTCCACCGTAAGGGTTACGGCCGAGTCGTCGGGGATGACTATCGGGCGGACGTTCAGGCTGTGCGGAGCCACCGGTGTGAGGCACAGCGTGCCCGTGCGCGGCACTATTATCGGGCCTCCGTTCGACAGCGAGTAAGCCGTAGAGCCGGTAGGAGTGCTTACGATAAGTCCGTCGGCCTGGTATGTTACGAGATATTCGCCGTTCACTTCGGCATGGATCGTTATCATAGATGCCGTGTCGCGCTTCAGCACGGCTATGTCGTTAAGCGCGCAGTCGGGAGTGATGCGGCTTGCGCCGTCGGCCTCAACCCGTATCACCGAATGCGCCTCTATGGCGTAGTCGCCGTCATAAAGCGAGCCTATGGCGCTCTCTATCTCGCTCGGAACTATGTCGGCAAGAAACCCCAAACGGCCCATGTTTATGCCGAGAATAGGTATGTCCTTGTCGCTTACGTGCCCCGCAGCCCTCAACAGCGTGCCGTCGCCGCCCAACGATATGACAAAGTCGGCCGAGAAGTCGCCGCCCTCGAACACCCCTACGCCGCCCGGAACGATACGGCCCGTGCTTATAAGGAAATCATGAAACTGCTTCTCTATGCACATGTCGGCGCCACGCGCCGCAAGACAGTCCATTATCTTTATTATGTTAGCCGACTTCCGGCTTTGGTAAATGTTACCGAACAGGGCGAACCTCAACTTGCGTGACACCATAATTTTATCCTTTTAAAATTCTTTTTCAACATGTATTGCTTGGAAATGCCAAACATTTTGTAACTTTGCCGTTGGATAAGGCAAATGCAAAATTACATATTTTGCCCGACAAAGGACATTGCGGACATAATAAAATCGTAAAAAATGACAAAATTAAGCGTAAACATCAACAAAGTGGCCACTATCAGGAATGCGCGCGGAGGCAACAATCCCAACGTATTGCAGACGGCCCTGGATTGTGAGAAGTTTGGCGCACAAGGCATAACAGTGCATCCACGTCCCGACGAAAGGCATATCAGGTACGCCGACGTCAGGGATATAAGGCCGCTCGTAACGACCGAATTCAACATAGAAGGCAACCCTATCGACAAGTTCACCGAACTCGTCCTTGAAGCAAGGCCGACACAGGTTACGCTTGTTCCCGACGCCGAAAACCAAATAACAAGCAACCACGGATGGGACACTAAGGCCAACCGCACGTTCCTTACAGACGTCATCGGGCGCTTCAAGGAAGCAGGCATCAGGACGTCGATATTCGTCGACGCCGTACCGGAAATGGTGGCCGCGGCCAAAGATTGCGGCACTGACAGGGTGGAACTCTATACCGAGCCTTACGCTTCAGGCTATCCCGTAAACCGCGAAGAAGCAATAAAACCGTTCATTGAGGCGGCCGACGCGGCGCGCGAAGTCGGCCTCGGACTAAACGCCGGGCACGACCTCAGCCTCGTAAACCTGCACTACTTCCACCAAAACATTCCTTGGACGAACGAAGTGAGCATAGGCCACGCCCTTATCTGCGACGCCCTTTACATGGGGCTCCACGCCACGATACAGGCTTACCTGAAATGCCTCGAATGACGCCGGGACGCGACGACAACATCATTAATAACCCAATAAATCTAATTTGAAAATGGCAAAAGTTTATGAATTCCTGGCAACGGGCTTCGAAGAGGTTGAAGCCCTCATACCATTAGACATAATGCGGCGCGCAGGCGTTGAGTTCAAGACAGTCAGCGTAACCGGTTCCGCAGTGGTGGAAGGTGCGCACGGAGTGAAAATAGAAGCCGACCTGCTTATCGAGAACGCCGATTTCAGTGACGCAGACTTGCTTATGCTGCCCGGCGGACTGCCCGGGGCGACCAATCTCAACGAACATGAAGGCGTAAGGAAAGCTCTCGTAGAGCAGAACATACGCGGCAAGATGATAGGCGCGATATGCGCAGCGCCGATGGTGCTCGGCAGCCTCGGCCTGCTCGAAGGCAAACGCGCCACATGCTACCCGGGCTTCGAGAAGTATCTCGACGGCGCCGAATACACTAACGAACTGTGCACTGTGGACGGCAACATAACCACGGGCGAAGGCCCGGCGGCGGCGTTCCCCTACGCCTACACGCTGCTCGAGGCCCTTACCGACAGGAGAACCGCCGACGGCATAGCCGACGGCATGATGTACAAGCACCTCATGCTGAAATAACAAACGGCACGGACTAACGTGTGGCACATGCGGCGGCAACCGCAAAAAGCAGTCCACGCGCAGGCTTAACCACATGCGCCACGGCCGGATTCGACCTCTGACCGTGGCGCAACTTTTTAAATACGCAAGCAGGAACAACGCTAACCAACGAAGAAAAACTATGGATTATGCAGTGATCGTAGCCGGAGGCAAGGGACTGAGGATGGGCGCGAACGTGCCCAAGCAGTTCCTACCCGTCAACGGATTGCCGATACTCATGCGCACGATAAAGCGCTTCAGGGAATACGACAATGCGCTGAGGATAATACTCGTACTGCCGAAAGAGCAGCATGAATACTGGAACGAATTGTGCAAGAACTACCATTTCACCGACGCCTACGCCGTAGTCGAGGGCGGCGATACACGCTTCCATTCCGTCAAGAACGGGCTGGCGGCCATACCCGACGGAACGGAAGGCGTAGTGGGAGTACACGACGGCGTGCGCCCTTTCCCGTCGACCGACGTGATAAGGGCATGCTACGAAACGGCGAGGACGGCCAAGGCGGTTATTCCCGTAGTGCCCGTTGTCGAGACTTTAAGGCACATCGTCGACGGGGGCAAGACCGAAACGGTGGCCAGGGGCGACTACCGGCTCGTGCAAACGCCGCAGACGTTCGACATACAACTGCTGAAACGCGCCTACGCGCAGCCTTACCAAGACGGTTTCACAGACGACGCTTCGGTCGTTGAAAGCATCGGACAGGAAATAACCTTGATCGAAGGAAACCGCGAGAACATAAAAATCACCACCCCGTTCGACCTCCGCATATCACGGGTACTTGACTGACGGACGCGCAAAGCCACGACGGCAAAGCCCCGACCCATACCCGACAAAAACATGAAGCACTGCGTTACAAGGCCCGCAAAGGCATATAACGGCAGTGGAAAAACAACCCCAAGAAGCGATAATGCTCGACATTTTAGACCAAGACATACAGTTCCTGCCGGGCGTAGGGCCTCGCCGAAAGGCCCTGCTCGACAAGGAACGCGGCATAAAGACGTATGAAGACCTTTTGGAGTATTATCCCTTCAAATACATAGACAGACGCCATATTTACAAAATCAGCGAGCTTACGCCCGACGCGGCGTCGGTGCAGATATGCGCTAAGCTGCTAAGCTGCGAACTGTTCGACATGGGTTTCCACCGCGCGAGGCTCGTGGCGCACGTATCAGACGGCAGCGGCATAGCCGACCTCGTATGGTTCAAGAAGGCCGAGCACATAGCCAAGCACCTTAAGGCAGGCTCGCAATACCTCGTATTCGGCAGCCCGACGGTGTTCAACGGGCGCTTCCAGTTCGCCCATCCCGAGCTGAAACCCATATCGGAAGTGGAATTTTCGCAGTTGGGACTGCAGCCTTATTACAACACGTCCGAAAAGATGAAGAACTCGGGACTCGACACATGGGGCATGGACCGGTTGGTGAAGACGCTGCTCGCAACGCTGAAAGAGCCGGTAGGCGAAACGCTTCCGCCGTTCATCACACAGCCGCTGAAACTCATGCCGAGGGACGAGGCCCTAAGGAAGATACACTCACCGAAGAATCCCGACGACATCAAGCAGGCCAAATACAGGCTGAAATTCGAAGAACTTTTCTACGTACAGCTGAACATACTGCGCTACGCCAGCGACCACAGGCGCAAATACCGCGGATACATGTTCACGAAAGTGGGCAAGGCTTTCAACGGCTTTTTCTACAACAACCTGCCCTTCGACCTTACCGAGGCCCAGAAGCGCGTAATCAGGGAGATAAGGAAAGACATGTGCTCGGGGCGGCAGATGAACCGCCTGTTGCAGGGCGACGTCGGCAGCGGCAAGACATTGGTGGCCCTGATGTCGATGCTCATAGCCGTAGACAACGGCTACCAGGCCTGCATAATGGCCCCGACGGAAATCCTCGCCGAGCAACACATGGCCACGATAACCGCCTTATTGCACGGCACCGGCGTGCGCACGGAACTGCTGACGGGCATCGTGAAAGGCAAACGGCGGCGCGAGGTGCTGGCCGGACTGGCCGACGGCGGCGTAGACATACTCGTAGGCACGCACGCCGTGATTGAAGACACGGTGCAGTTCGCACGCCTCGGCTTCGTCGTCATCGACGAGCAACACCGCTTCGGCGTGGAACAAAGGGCCCGGCTGTGGGCTAAGAGCGACAATCCTCCGCACATATTGGTAATGACGGCCACGCCCATCCCGCGCACGCTGGCCATGACCATCTACGGCGACCTCGACGTAAGCGTCATCGACGAGCTGCCCCCCGGGCGCAAACCCGTAGTGACACTGCACAAGTACGACGACCAGCTGACGAGCCTCTACGCCGGCATAAGGCGGCAGATAAACGCCGGGCGGCAGGCGTACATAGTGTATCCGCTGATAAAGGAAAGCGAGAAGATCGACCTGAAAAACCTCGAGGAAGGCTACGCGGCGCTGTGCGAGGCGTTCCCCGAGTTCAGGCTCGGCAAGGTGCACGGCCGCATGAAACCGGCCGAGAAGGAAGAGGAGATGCAGCGCTTCGTCAGCGGCGAGGCGCAGATACTCGTCTCAACGACCGTCATCGAAGTAGGAGTGAACGTGCCTAACGCCACGATAATGGTCATCAACAACGCCGAGCGCTTCGGCCTATCACAGCTCCACCAGCTGCGAGGGCGCGTAGGCCGCGGCGCCGACCAGTCGTTTTGCATACTCGTAAGCAAAAGGAACATATCCGACGACACGCGCAAGCGGCTCGACATAATGTGCGACACGAACGACGGGTTCAAGATAGCCGAGGCCGACCTCAGACAGCGCGGCCCGGGCGACTTGGAAGGAACGCAGCAGAGCGGACTGATGTTCGACCTGAAGATCGCCGACATAAGCAAGGACGGGCAACTGATGCAGATAGCGCGCGACGAGGCCCAGAAGATAATCGACGACGACCCCCAATGCCGCAAAGAGCGGTATTCCATGCTGTGGCAAAGGCTCAAAGCCCTGCGCAAGAACCTACCCTACTTCGGCGCAATATCCTGAGCGCCGGAGTATTTTCCCGATAAACCCAAATCGGCCATTAGGCTTCGGCCTGATTATGTGTTAATGCCGAAACGGTAAGCAATCTGCCGGCAGAAACGCATAAGCAGGCTGAAGAGTATGAAAATCAAGAAATATTGAATGTCCGCAATTAGCCTAAATACATACACCCTCTTCTAAACAGTCGGCAGCATACCGTCATTCCGGGCTTAGACCCGGAATCCAGTACATGCATCCTCATTCTTCTACAAAGAGTGTGTTTCCTGGATTCCGGGTCTAAGCCCGGAATGACGGTATGCTGCCGACTGTTTAGAAGAAGGTGTATGTATTCTAGGTTAATTGCGAACATTCATTAAGAAATATTCAAGCATCTACGTTCTAATGACCGATTTGGGTTAAACCCATCCCAACAATAATTCGCATAATCCGCAAAAGGTAGCCTTTCATCGTCCGAAAGGCTACCTTTTGCATTGCAATATGCCGTCTTTTACAGCCTAAAAGACGGCATATTGCAATGCGTTGGCTATCAATACGTTATGCAGGCAAGCGTATTCCCGTTTTGTTAAAAGGTCAATAAAGTTGTTAAAGTGTAAAACAACATTGAAAAATTTTTCGTATCTTTGCAACGTTTTTATGAAACACGGGAGTTTCTCCTTTAGAAAACTTTCCTACTATCGCCCGCGGCACTTGCCGGGGTAGCCAACTTAATCAAGAACAATTAAATTATGCGCCTGAAAAGAACGATAAAGACATTAGCTATAACAGCATTCCTTGCAATGGCGGGAACGGCGGCCTCGGCCCAGGACCTGCTGGCAAGACAAGCCCCGATCGACAGGAAAATGAAAGCAGTGGACACCCTCGCGCTGCGCAACCTGATACACAAAGAGCAAATGGGTTCGCCCTCGGCACAACTCTATAAGGAGTGGAGCAACAAGTACGCACACCGCGCAACCGAGCTTCCCGACTCGTTCTTAATCAACCTGAAAAACTTCTGCATGCCGACAACGAGCAAGGTTATAACCTCGAACTTCGGCCGCCGTTGGGGGCGCATGCACAAGGGCATCGACGTGAAAGTGTACATCGGCGACACCATACGCGCGGCGTTCAGCGGCAAGGTGAGAATCGTCAAGTACGAGGCAAGAGGCTACGGCAACTACGTCGTGATACGCCACTACAACGGACTCGAGACCATCTACGGCCACATGTCGAAGCACTTAGTCAAGGAAAACCAGATAGTTAAGGCAGGCGAGCCTATCGGACTCGGCGGAAACACAGGCCGCAGCACAGGTTCGCACCTGCACTTTGAGACGCGCCTCTGCGGCGTAGCGCTCAACCCGGCACTGATGTTCGACTTCAGGAACCAAGACGTAACCGCCGACACGTACATGTTCCACCGCGACACTTACGAGAGCGAGTCGCTCCTCGCCAACAAGGCAAGGGGCAAGGACGCAGCCGGCGGCGACGCCGAAACCGACGTTGCAAGCAGCAAGAAGCAGAGCAAGCGCGCCTCGGCGGCATCGGGCGACATACGCTACCACAAGGTTAAGCGCGGCGAGACGCTCAGCTCAATAGCCAAGAAGCGCGGAACCACCATCGACAAGCTGTGCAAGCTCAACCACATAAGCAAGCGCCAGCGCATCCGCCCGGGACAAATATTAAGATACTCATAATTGTTAAAGTCATAAATAGATTGCAAAGACGGCTGTCAGCGTGAGCTGGCAGCCGTCTGTCCGCATATATACGGACAAGCAAACGAACGTGGGGCAGACAGCATCCGGCCGTCCGCCCCACGTTCGTTTCAAAACATTCATTCCTCGTCAAACCGTCGGCGTTTACCTACGGCGGTAAACGTCGTCGCGCCCGCGGCGGTCGTACCACTCTGCGCATTGCCCGCACAGGCGGCCGTTCTCATGGCATCCGCGCACCGTGCAACGCTCTTGGCGGCACGCTCCGCAGTCGTATGCCTCGTCGCAACACCACTCGCTGCGGCGGTATCCGCGCCCGCGCTGATGGCCGCAGCATCCCCCACGGCGGTCGTAACGCCGGTAGTCGTCGCGGTATCCGCAATCATCATGGCCGTACCCACGGCAATCGTAATGCCCGTGCCTTGCCGCCGTGCGCGGCCTGCGCAGCTCGTCGCCGTCGTTTTGGATGAAAGCCATAGAGCCGAGGCTTACCGCCCCGAGCAACACTACGCTGATAATGATTTTCTTCATAACGTTTATTTCAGCTTAAATCACATGTATGTTCCTTTTGCAAATATAGGAACTAAACGCTGAAAATGTAAATATTTTTTGTTATTAAAGCCTAAACGGACGTTTTTTACCGGCGCGAACGGCAAAAAAACAACCATAAGACACAGGGCGGAAGGACTCGTTACACATTACTTCACCACGGCCCTGACCACGAACCATGCGTGCATCGCCAGCGTCTGCAACAGGCCGTAATGGCGGCGCATGACGTCGAAACGCTCGAGAAGCGAGGCGCGGTGGTATTTCGTAGACTGCCCCTCGCGCTGATAGTCGGCTATCGTTGCGTGCACGTTGACGAGCGGAAGCGACATCCTTTCGGCCTCTTTCATCACGCGTATGCACCAATCCACGTCGGCCGAATGGCGGTAGCGCAGGTCGTAAGGCGTGCGCCGCGCTATGTCGGCACGGGCGTAGAACGCCTGGTGGCACACAAGCATGCCGTGGCGGAACGAGCGCCAAGAGAGCCGCTCGGGCGGAGTAAGCCTGCGGCGGCGCATGTAACGGCCCTCGTTGTCAACCCAGTCGGTGTCTCCGTAGAGCACTGCCGGCAGCGGTTCGCCGTCCTTCCGGCAGCCGTCGAGGCGCGCGTTGGCGCATATCAGGGAAAGGGTTGCGCCGCCGGGAAAGAAGTCTCCGGCGTTCATAAAGCACACATAGTCGCCCGTAGCCATGCCGAGCCCTTTGTTCATGGCGTCGTAAAGCCCCTTGTCCGGCTCTGAGACAATCCTTACCTCGTGGCCGTTGCCCATTGCGTCAGACTTGGTCTTATACTCCAGGGCGAGTGCCACGGTGCCGTCGGTCGACGCCCCGTCGACGATGATGTGCTCGACGTTGGAGTAATCCTGGCGGAGAACGCTGTCGGCGGTGCGCACGAATACGTCCGCGGCGTTGTACGTAATGGTAACTATCGTGAACTTTATCATAGCCTGTAATGCTTGTAGGCAAGAGCCTGGTTGTAAACTTCGATATACCTCATGGCCACGCTCTGCTGCGAGTAAGACGTGACAACCTTGCTCACGGCGGCGCGGCTTAGGGCGGCGTAGTCGGCCTCGGCGAGCGTCCAGCGCATGCCTTCGGCCAGGTCGGCGGCGTCCTTGTAGGCCGCTACGTAGCCGTTCTTGCGGTGGTCTATCATCTCGGGTATGCCGCCTACGTTGAATCCTACGCACGGCACGCCGCAGGCCATAGCCTCCATTATGGTGTTGGGCAGGTTCTCAGAGAGCGAAGGCATCACGAAGAGGTCGGCCGCACGGTAGGCGGCCACTATCTTACGGACGTCGGATACGTAGCCCAACGGATATGAGGGCACGGCGAAACTGCCGGCCAACTCGCCGCCGCAACCGCCCAAGGTCACCACGCCGAGACTGCCGGCCATGCCCGGCTGCGACTCGGCGAGCCTGCGGCAAGCCTCGATGAGATAGGCCATGCCCTTATTGGCGTTAGACACGCGCTGGGCTACGAACAGCACGAGGCGGCGCCCCTCGGGCAGCCCGAGCAAGCGGCGGGCCTCGCCCTTGCCGCCGGGACAGAACGTGCGGATGTCTATCGGGTTGGGAATGCTGGCCACCTTGCGCCCCCCGAACAGCCTGCTGCGCCCGGCCTCGCCGGCGAGCCAACGGCTGCACGCAACGAAATAAACGTTGTTATACCTCTTTAATATGTTCATCTTGCGCTTCCATACGCCCTTGGCGAGGTCGCCCATGATGCCGCCGCGCGGCAGCAGGGGGCACTGCGAGCAGCCCGACGAGGCATACTTGCGGCAGTTGAACGTAAGGTGGCACAGGGCCGTGGCCGGCCACATGTCGTGCATGGTCCACACCACGGGCTTGCCGGAAGCGAGGATCCTGCCTATGCCTTTCAGCGAAAGCATGCCCTGGTTCACCCAGTTAAGATGGATTACGTCGGCCTCCTTGAACTCGCGCGTCTTGGTAATGTCGGTGCCGGCGTTGGCTATGTCGATGTCGAAAAGGTGACGGCGCGAGAAGCCGGCGTGGCAGAATATGCACCACCTTTCCCATAGGAAGTTCCACTTCTGGCGCAGGCCGCCGCCCAACCCTACCACGGTAAGGTCGCCGGTAGCCTTGTCGCGCACCAACATCTTCGCCTTTACGCCGTTGTTGTTGAGCGCTTCCATAATACGGTTGGCCGCCACGGCGGCTCCGCCCGTGTTCTCGCTTGTGTTTACAATAAGCACACGCATCGTTGATAATATTTTCGTATAAGCGGACACAAAAGTATAACAAATTACTCGTTTTTCCAAATTAAAAAGGCATTTTAATTGCTGTTTGCGCACACAAATTATTGATTTGCATCAAGAAAAGCGTTATTTATTACAAAAACGCACCCCAAACTATTGCACGGAACGTATTTTCGTCGTATCTTTGCATCGTCAAAAGGTTAATAAATTGTTTAGGTTAGTAAATAGTATTAGTTTAAGGTAAAGTTTTCATGATTATTTAGGATGACAAAGGGAGCCGTGAGGCTGTCTTTTGATTCGCAAAAGGTTTTTTAGTTAAACATATTTTTATGCGCTGGTGCTCGTGAAGAGTGGCAGCGCATTTTTTTGCATCCTATACGCCGGAGCCACGCCTGCTGCGCCACGGCATGCTTACCGTTTCATAACACACTGACATCCAACACGTTATAAAAGGCAGCCTTTCGCATTGCAAAAGGCCGCCTTTTATCGTGTAAAAGACGGCCTTTTAGGAAACAAAATGTGGCCTTTCGTCTCGTGAAAGGCCACATTTTGAAAATCAGACGCTAACAAGCCTGCCAGCAGCGGCGCGTCATACGCCCGACGGGAAGAAAGTCTCGGGCTCGCGCCTTGCCGAGAACGCGGCCACGAACTTGGCCTCGAACCCCTTGTAAGCGTCGCCGCGGAAGGCCCTCGAACCCGTATGGCACACGACGAGACAACGGCCACAGGCTATGCACTTGCCGCCGTCGGTAGAACAAGGGTCGGCCGAAGGTATCGCCCCGACGGGGCACTGGCGCACGCACGCCTGGCAACCGTCGCACAGCGAAGCGTCGCCCGTAGGGCTGAACACCGACGCCCCGCCCTGCTTATAAGGGCGGTTGCCCCTTACGACGAGCGCCGGCAAAGCCGCCGCATCGGCCACACCGGCCAGCATGGCGGCGCACTTGGAGGCGAAAGCGCCTACCAACCGCATGTCGGCAGAGTCGGGACGGCCGGCCGCAACCTTCGGGAAAATGCAATGACGGGCTACGAACGCCCCGGCGGCAACGGCCTTGAAGCCGTGCGACTCGACGATGTCCTGCAACTCGACGAGCGCGTCGTCGTAGTCGCGGTTGCCGTAAACGCAGACCAAGACGGCCGGCACGCCCTCGCCCCTGAACATGCGCAGCGCCTCGGCAGCCTGTGCAGGAACGCGCCCGGCGTAAACAGGCACGCCGGCTACGAGCACGTCGCCCGGGGCCGACAACACCGTTTCACGCCCAGGAACGGCGCACGTAACATCGTGCTCAACAACTTCCGCACCAATAACGCGCCCTATTTCGCGCACAACCTTGCGCGTGGTGAACGTGGCGCTGAAATACACTAAATGAACTTTTCTTATTTCCATAAACAATGTTTTTTATTCAGCAGACAAGCAGACTTTTTTCAGCAGACAAGCAGACTTTTTTCAGCAGACAAGCAGACGAGCAGACGAGTGACAAGCAGATTTGTCCCGTCTGCAGAGCGCAGCTTGGCTTATGCAAAGACAACGCAAGCGAGCGGAAAGAGAGCTTGCTCTCAGTTTCCCGAGCGCAGCTTGGCTTATGCAAAGACAACGCAAGCGAGCGGAAAGAGAGCTTGCTCTCAGTTTCCCGAGCGCAGCTTGGCTTATGCAAAGATAGCGATAATATGTGAACGGATTAACACATATCAGTAAAATGTATTTAAAGTTTGATTAAATATGCACATTACATACTGTCGGCATTTTATAACTTTGCAAGCGCAAAACAATAAAACGACAAATGACATGACACTGAATGAATTTCTTGATTTCGTAAAGACGCGCCGACCGCTCGACACGCCTGAAATTTACCGGCTGATGGACGAAATGAGCGACGAGGCAAGGCGCATAACGTTCCGGCTGAACTCGGCTTACCACAGCCAGGAAGAAATAAACGGACTGCTATGCGAACTGTTCGGCAAGCCCGTAGGCAAGGGCTTCAAGATGTTTCCGCCGTTCTACACCGACTTCGGCAAGAACACCCACATCGGCGACAACGTGTTCATCAACGCCTGCTGCCACTTTCAAGACCACGGCGGAATATTCATCGGCGACCGCTGCCAGATAGGCCACAACGTTGTGTTCGCAACGCTCGACCACGGCCTTAAGCCCGAAGAACGCCGCACTATGACGCCTGCGCCCATCGTGCTCGGCAAGAACGTATGGGTAGGCTCTAACTCGACGATACTGCAAGGGGTAACCGTAGGCGACAACGCCGTGATAGCCGCCGGCGCCGTAGTCACGAAAGACGTTGCGGCGAACACCGTCGTCGGAGGAGTACCGGCGCGTAAGTTGAAAGACATCTTATAGCAGACGAGCTTTCAGCAGACAAGCAGACAAGTTCACAGCAGACAAGCAGACGAGTGACGAGCAGACAAGGAGATTTGCCTTGACTTTTAAAAAAGCAGTAACAAAACAAAGCGAGCAGGCAAGGCAAATCTCCTTGTCTGCTCGTCACTTGTCTGCTTGTCTGCTGAAAACTTGTCTGCTGTGAACTCGTCTGCTTGTCTGCTGTGAACTCGTCTGCTAAGAATGTATAAGCGCCACGGCATAAGCACTCATGCCTTCCTCGCGCCCGGTGAAGCCGAGGCGCTCGGTGGTAGTAGCCTTTATCGAGATGTTGTCCTCGTCGGTGCCCATCACTTCGGCAAGGCATGCTTTCATGGCCGGCACATGCGGGTTGATCTTAGGCCGCTCGGCGCACACAGTGGCGTCGATGTTGCCTACGGAGTAACCCTTCGTGGCAATAAGTTCAACGGTCTTGCGCAACAGTATCTTGCTGTCTACGTTCAACGTGTCGGCCGACGTGTCAGGAAAATGATAACCGATGTCGCGCATGTTGGCCGCCCCGAGCAGGGCGTCGCATATAGCATGAATCAACACGTCGGCGTCGCTGTGGCCTAAAAGGCCCATGCTGTGCCCGATCTTAATGCCGCCAAGCCACAAATCGCGACCTTCGACGAGGCGGTGGACGTCGAAACCGAAACCTACTCTGATATTCATAATAACGGGAATTTAATAAGTTATGGAGTAAAACAATTTGCAAAAAATCCTTTTACTCCATAACGTTGAATATGAAAAACATTTATAAATATACCGGTTTTTACCTTCTGAACAAATCCTTTATTCCGTCCATGTCGAAGCCGAGGGTGAAGCGGAGGGTCTGGTCGAGCGGATTGCTCTTGGCCGTAGCCCATACGTAACCGCAGTCGAGCGAGAATGCGCTCATGCGGAAACCGGCGCCGAACGTGAAGTACTTGCGGTTACCCTTGTTCTCGGACTCGTGGTGGTAACCGGCCCGGAGCGAGAACTTGTCGTTGTAAACATACTCGGCGCCGACGCTCCAGCGTATCTCCTGCAGCTCTTCCTTGAATCCGCCTGGCGCGTCGCCGAAGCTCTTGAAGATGCCGGCGATGCTCGATATGTCGTAATAATCTTCCTGAACGCGGCGCTCGTAGTCCTCGCCCGACTCGCCGTCTTCCTGCAACGGGTATGTAGGAACGAGCAGCTTGTTGGCGTCGGCGGCTATGGTGAAGCGGTTGTATTCGTCGATCGGCACCATGAGGGCCGCTCCGAGACGCATGTTCGCTGGTATGAACTCGCTGTTCTCGTCGCCTCCGAAAGTAATCTTACTACCTATGTTGCTCACGTTAAGGCCGATGCCGAGCTGGCATTCGCGCTGGCCGAGCATAATGTAGTCGTTGTAATAAAAGGCCAAGTCGGCTCCGAAGGCGCTTCCGGGCGTTGTTTCGTCTGTATAGTCGTAAGTAAGGTCGGAGTAAATCCACCTGACCGCCGCAGCGATTGAGAACTTCTCGCTCAACATCAGCGAGTAAGCCACGTCGACGGACATCTCGTAAGGGTTGACCGTCATCGCGCCTTCGTCCTGCGAAGTCATCACCTCTCCCAACGAGAAATAGCGCAAAGAAGCCGACACAGCGCTGTAATCGCCGATGCGGTAGTAGCCGGCGAGGTAGGCAAGGTCCATGTCGTTGACCAACTGGCGCAGCCAAGGGGTGTAGTTTACGGCCACTCCGGCGCGGCTGATGCAGAAGGGATACTTGGCCGGATTCCAGTATTGCGAGTTGACGTCGGGGTCGGTGGCCGCTCCGACGTCGCCCATACCGGCCGCACGCGCGTCTGGTGCTATCGTCTGCGACGTGACCGAGTTGCGTTCGGGATTGAATATGTCGGTCTTCTCCTGTGCGTAAACTACCGACGAAACGACGGCGAACAGCAACGCCGCAAGTATTCTTAACCTGTTATTCATCATACTTTTTGTTTTCGGATTAATGTTTGATGGCACGCCGGCCGTGCGTTTTCAGGAAAGCACGGAACGGCATCTTTCTAAATAACTGATTTTCCGGCGTATTATTGTACGCAGCGGTTGCACAAATTAAAATTAGCGGCCCGGCACATACATTGCGGCCGGTCATAGTTCAGCTTACGGCCCGACGGCCGCCCGGAAGGGCAACATGTCAGTTTATGATTATGAGTTTTTTCGCCTTCGATACGGTCTCGCTGCCGTCGCTGCCTATCCTCACACGGTAAACATACACGCCGGTATCGAGCTTGCCGCCGTCGCCGCCCGTAAGATTCCAGTCTACCGTATAAGCGCCGGCCGGCGAAACGCCGCTTTCCTTGTGAAGCCAAACAAGACGGCCGCCGACGTCGAACACCTCAATCACGACGTCAAGGTTGCCTCCCATGCGGTCGTGTGTGATGATGAACGTGGTCGACGTCCTCGCCGGATTCGACGAGCAGTCGACGCCGAACAGGCTCGGCGTAAGCCCCTTTACTACGTTGAACGTAAGTTCAGTGGTCGACGGATTGTTCATTATGTCCCAAGCGCGGAACTTCAACTTATGCGGCCCCGGCTCAAGTTCTGGTATGTTGTAATACGTGCGGCCGGTAGTGTAACTGCCGAAGTCGTACTCAAAGTTGTCGTTAAGCACGTATGTCTTCGACATGTCGCCGTCGATAGTCAGCAACAAGTCGTGGCCGATGCCGCTTCCGGTGGCGTTTATGCCGTCCTTATCCGAAATCTCGGCTACGAAATAAGGCGTAGTGTTGACGTTCCCGCCGTTCACGAACGACGGCGAATTAAGGTAACAGTATATCGACGGGCCGATTGAATCAGTGCCGAACGAACCCGTTCCGCCAACGACGAAATCACCGTTGCACCCGTTTACTGTTCCGCCCGTGGCGGCGTTTATTGCGAACACGTTTATCATTCCGCTCTCGTTGCTGTAATCTATGTCCTTAGGCACGGCGAAAGAGAAACTGAACTCGCCGTTCCTCACGCTGTCCGTTCCGTTGAAAAGCACGGTAGTACGGTCGTAATATTCATAGGGCGTGTCTGCGCCTTCGTCCGTCGTGTTGTTCAATCGGCATACGATCAGCTTCTCGGCGTCCCTTACCAAGCCAGTGACAACGCCGCTGAACGAAGTGTCTTTTGCGCCTCCGGCAGTCTCGATATGCCCCTTTACGGTAACTACCGTCCCAGCCTGCAACTGCGGAAGCTCCTCCGCCGAGGCAAGTTCGATGCCGTTTATGCTGTCGACAACCGCCCCCTGCTTAGGTATGTTGAGCTTCAAGGCCGGGTCGCCGAGCAACGAATACTGGAGTTTGTTTTCCGTCCCGTCTATCAGCGAGCCGCCGTCGCCGACCGGAGTGATAAGATAATTCTTGGCCAACCGCTGCGCTTCGCCGATGGAAATGTACTCACCGTCGGCACCCGGAGTGAACAAATACCTTAGATAAGCCTTGTTGATGGCGTTATTGTAGTTTACGTACACGGTGCGCGTAGTACCGAAAAAGGCCACAGCTCCGCCGTTTTCGTTAAGTACGGCCGTCTCGCCGATGTTGTTTTCCTGCGAGTCGAACGGCATGATTTCACACGAGGCGGTTATCCAAAGCGGAAGGTTTACGTTGCTGAACCCGGCGAAATCGCTGAGGGTAAGCACCCTTTCATGCGAAATCTGGTCGGGCCTGCCATGCCCGCAGTAGTTCATTATCAACGCGCCCGAAGCCTGGCGCTGCTTCAACAGGCGCGCAACTTCCGGATAAGTGTTGCCCGTCGACGAGCTTTCACGCGTATAGGCATCCCACATTACGCGCTCTACCTGTATCGCCGGGTTTATGCTTTCCACCGTCTCCGCCATGTCCTCGGCGTCTTGCATGTGGCGGTTGTCGTTGCCGTCGTCGCCCATTACGACAAACAGGTTTTGCCAACTGCCTGCGTTTTCGTTCTCAACGTACCTTATGGTCTTGTCGACCATTATCTTAGCCTCGGCCGCCGTGCGCACGGGAAAGCGTCCTACGGCCACGTCGAGCTTGTCGGTCCTTAACGGGTCGCCGCCTTCACCGTCGTCAAGGCAGCAGAAAAAGCCGTCGTCGACATAACAATCGGTGTCACTGAAAGAATTTTCGCTTTCATGGCAGAGAAGGAAATCGTCAGGGTTAAGACCGACACAATCCACCGTGTTCATACGGTTGTCCCACACGCAGTCGCCGAAGAGCAGAAGGTACGACGGCATGTCGTCCTCCGTCTCCGCACGGTCGTAAAGCATCTTAAGGAACCTACGGTAAGCGTTTGCATCGGGAGTGCCGCTCGAAAACTCGTTATACAGTTCGTCGGCAGGCACTATGACCACCCTCAGACCGTCGTGCTGTTCATGAAACTCCTTCAATCTCTGCGCCTGTTCCGTCAACTGCGCCGAAGCAGGAACTATGATGACCATGTCCGTCGGGCCTGTGGCGTGAAGGTCTTGGTTGGTTATATTGTAAACATACTCAGGCGCAGGAAACGACCGTCCGGCAAGAACGGGCCGGTTACGCGGCGTTTCGTAAGTTACTGAAATGTAGTCAAGACGCAACTGTCCGCCCGACGCCGAAGTGATAGTAACCGTATCCGCCGGCGATGAATAATTCAGCCTGTAAGTTCCCTCGAACTCTTTCCCGTGGTCGTATTCCGTAAATCTGTTAAGCGTGAAAGAGCTGACATTCAGGCCGTTTACGGCTATCCGGCCTGAAGACTCCTGGCCTGCGGTGACACCGACGGCCACCGTCCGTATGCCGCCCTGCCCCGGTTCGGGAATTATTACGTAGTTTTTCGACTGCCCGACGCTTATCGGATCGTCCTCGAAAAGGTTTCGCCCACCCTGGAACCAGGCAAAGTCATCAACCTCGTGGAGCGCATGGTAATCGTCGGGCGACGGATAAAACGAGTCGACAAACGCCGTACTGTCAACCGAAAGAGGCTCGCCGTCGCCCTCTGTCAGGAAATAATAACCGTAGTCCGAGTAAGGATTGCGCGTGCGTTTTTTTGCCGTATTGCCGTTCCACGACACCGGCCCCTGCGCGTAAAACAGCCTACGGCCGCCTACGGTGCATGTCGGCACTTCTTTTAAATCGTCGTATTCTACAAGTGTTTCTTCCCGGAACACCACGTCTTGCAAGGCTCCGCCGTATCCGTAAACCTTAACGCGGCCCATGTCTGAGAACCCGGCACGGCGGACTATGTCTTCGGTTATCTCGTAAATTCCAGTCGACGGCACGCGGATTTTCGCCCAACGGCCCGTAGCCAGCACCGAATGGGGCGCATAACGGTCGGCCCGCGCCGTCGTAGCGGCCTTACTTCTGCGGCTCTTGGGCATCGAGCCGACCTCGAGCATGAAGCTGACGAGCTTCATATACTTGCCGTCGCGGTAGACCAACGGCGAGAACGACACGTCAAGGCAACCCCTGCGACGCTCTACGACGACGTTGGCCGATACCACGGGCATGGCCGGCAGCATGCCGTCAGACAGCCTTTTGCACTTATCTACGTCGGCCTTGCCCATCTCTATGAACTCCGGATACTCTATGCTTACCGAATATACAGAGTCCTCCCACGCCCCGGCGAGGGGCACGGAACACGAGAAAAACGGCAGGACGCTGTCAATCCTAACCTCGTCTGCAGTGAGGTTGAAGAACCTATGCCCCTTGCCGTGCGCTCCGATAACGCATGCCAACGCCATTGCGAGCAATGCCGTAAATATTTTCCTACCTATCATTTAACGTTAAAATCCAACACTTTACGGTCTTCTATCCAGCCCGTAAGATGATTGTTCATACTAACAGGGCCTACGCCGACCGGCGTCCCGGTGAATAAGAGGTCGCCCGTCTTAAGCGTAAACCAGCGGCTTATATAAGCCACGAGTTCGTCGACCTTGAACAACATGTCGGCCGAGCAGCCCTCCTGGACAGTGTTCCCGTCGATGTCGAGGCGGAAATGCAACGCCTGGACGTCGCGGAACTTATCCAAGCCGACCCACTCGCCTACCGCCGCCGCGCCGTCGAAACTCTTGCACAAGTCCCACGGCTTGCCCTCGGCGCGCAGCTTTTGCTGCAGCTCACGGGCGGTAAAGTCGATGCCGAGCGTAACCGCGTCGTAGTACCTATGGGCGAAACGCTGCGGTATGCTCTTGCCGAGGCGGCATATACGCACTACGAGTTCGGTCTCGTATTCTATGCGCCCAAGGTCGTCGGGCAGGAAAAACGGCTTTCCGTCTTTCAGCAGCGACGAGTCCGCCTTGGTGAAGATGACAGGTTCCTCTGGTTTATATAACGCTCCGTCAAGCTCTTTATTGTGCAGGATGTAGTTCATCCCTACCGCAAAAATCTTCATAAATGATAATAATATAATAAGGTAAGCAAAGCCTGCCGCCACGTTGCCGACATGCAGGCCGGTATGAATAGGTTACGGCAAAGTTAATGTTTTTTGCCGAAACGGCAAAGAAACGTATGGCAAACAACGCCAAAATAAGCGCCTGCGCCCATGCCCGTATAAACGGACAGGGCACGCGGCGCCGCCGCATGCCCTGTCGAACCAGCTTGAGGTACCTAGCAGAGTCGAACTGCTCTACACGGTTTTGCAGACCGTTACCTAACCGCTCGGCCAAGGTACCCTGTTAATTTTGCGCTGCAAAGATAATACTTTTTTGCTATCTGAGCAAACTTTTCAGCCTGTTTTTCACCAAAGATGAGAACAACGGCATGAAAAAGGCGCAAAAAAGACGCCCGGCCTCTCGGACGGGCGTCTTTAATAAACCTTCAAAAATTCACAATTATGTATTAACCTTTTAGTCTGCGCGCAGGGTGAAACGCTTGAACGCAACAACGGTAAGTTCCTTGTCTGCGCTCTGGAGATACTGCGACACGCTCATCTTAGAGTCCTGGATGAACTCCTGGTTGAGCAGGCAAGAATCCTTGAAGAACTTAGCCATACGGCCCTTGGCGATGTTCTGTATCATCTGCTCGGGCAGGTTGGCAGCCTTCTGCTCGGCCGTCTCCTTCTTGATCTTGCGTATTTCCTCGGCTTGGGCCTCGGTGATGTTGCCCTTCATGATTCCCTCGTTGATGTGCTCCTCGTTCTCTGCGATGTAGAGGTTGAAGCCGGCTTTCTTCAACGCGGCCTCTACGGCCTTGTTCACCTGCTCCTCTTTAGTCTTCTCGATAGCTACCTTCAGCTCAGAGTCCTTAACCTCCTGCGGAACGCTTGCCTCGTCGAGAGCAACCGGATTCATAGCGGCAACCTGCATTGCGATGGCGTGTGCCTGCTCTTCAGCCGGCTTGTTAGTCTGAACCATCGTGCAGAGGATGTGCTTGTTCATGTGGTCGTAAACCGAAACATTGTCGCCCTCGAGATAGAGGTAGCCGTCAAGCTCGGTCTTCTCGCCCGTGATACCCGAGCGCGCTACGACCTCGTCCTGCACCGTGCTGCCGTTCAGGGGCAGGGCCTTAACCTCGTCGAGGGTCTTAGCCTTTGCTGCGACGGCGGCGTCGAGGATGCCTTGCGTCAGGGCGATGAAGTCCTTACCGTTGGCAACGAAGTCGGTCTCGCACTTCAAGGCGATCATTGCGGCGAAGCCGTCGACAGCCTTTACGAGCACGCATCCGTTGGAAGTCTCGCGGTCGCTGCGCTTGGCGGCGATGGCCTGGCCCTTCTCGCGGATGATTTCGATAGCCTTGTCGAAATCGCCGTTGCTCTCGGTGAGAGCCTTCTTGCAGTCCGCAAGGCCGGCGCCGGTCATCTTGCGGATTTTCTGTATGTCAGCTATTGATACAGCCATAATAGTTTTTTCCTAATATTTTAATTGTTTGTCAAATGAAAATCATGCTTCTGCAGGAGCTTCCTCGGCAGTTTCCTCGGCCTTGGGAGCTTCCTCTTCCTTGGCGGGAGCGTCCTTGCGTGCCTTGCGTGCGCGCTTGGGCTTGTCTTCCACGGCGTCGGCCTCGGCTTGCTCTTTGGCGGCCTTCTCGTCGGCCTTCTCAATCTTGCGCTCCTCAAGGCCCTCGGCGATGGCTGCGCAGCAAGCGTTGAGGATAACCTCTACGCTGTCCTTAGCGTCGTCGTTCGCGGGTATTACGAAGTCGATGTCGCGCGGGTTAGAGTTGGTGTCGACGATTGCGAACACGGGTATTCCAAGGCGCTTTGCCTCCTTAACGGCGATGCCTTCCTTCATGATGTCGACTACGAAGAGTGCCGACGGCAGGCGCGTAAGGTCGGCGATAGAGCCGAGGTTCTTCTCCAACTTGGCGCGCTGGCGCGTAATCTGGAGAATCTCGCGCTTAGAGAGGTTCGAGTACGTGCCGTCGTTCATCAGCTTGTCGATCGAAGCCATTTTCTTGACGGCCTTGCGGATAGTGGGGAAGTTGGTGAGCATACCGCCCGGCCAACGCTCTATTACGTAGGGCATGTTCACCGAGGTTGCCTTCTCGGCTACGATGTCCTTGGCCTGTTTTTTAGTAGCAACGAACAGAATCTTCTTGCCCGACTTGGCTATCTGCTTCAGGGCCTCGGCGGCTTCGTCTATCTTGGCAACCGTCTTGTTGAGGTCGATGATGTGGATGCCGTTGCGCTCCATGAAGATGTAGGGAGCCATAGCGGGATTCCATTTACGTTTGAGGTGGCCGAAGTGGCATCCGGCCTGGAGTAACATATCAAAGTTTGTTCTTGACATTTTGTTCTTTTTTTAATTGTTGTTGTTTACTTTCCTTTTAGTTTTGTTAGAACCAACCGGCAGGTAACCGTACCGGAGCGATGCCTACGGGCGGAGCTGTGCCGCCGCGGCGTTTCCGATTATAAGCCCCGTGGCGGGTCTTGTCGGTTTGGATACTAAACGCGAGGCTTGCCCCTCCGCCAAGGAGGATGGCAGGCCAAACATTAACGCTTGCTGAACTGGAAGCGCTTGCGTGCCTTCGGGCGTCCCGGCTTCTTACGCTCAACTACGCGTGCGTCGCGAGTCAGGAATCCGTGGTCTTTCAAGTTCTTCTTATCCTCGGCGTTTATCTTAACGAGCGCGCGTGCTATCGCGAGGCGCAGGGCCTGGCTCTGGCCGGTAAAGCCGCCGCCGTCGAGGTTGGCCTTGATGTCGTATTTCTCGGCCACGTCGAGCAGCTGCAGGGGCTGCTTTACTACGTACTGCAGGATAGCAGAGGGGAAGTATGTCGTTATGTCTTTCTTGTTAATCGTTATTTTGCCGGTGCCTTCAGTGAGATAAACACGTGCCACAGCACTCTTGCGACGGCCTATTGCATTGATTTGTTCCATTGTCGCTTCAATTATTTGTACTGGTTAATATCTATTGCCTTCGGTTTCTGAGCCTGCATGTTGTGCTCAGTGCCGTCGAAGATGTAGAGGTTGTCCATCAGGCTGCGTCCGAGCGGACCTTTGGGCAGCATGCCTTTAACGGCGTGGCGGATTATCCTGTCGGCTCCGTACTTATGCTTGCGCAGCTCGGCAGGTGTGTTGAAGCGCTGGCCGCCGGGATATCCGGTGTAGCGGGTGTACACTTTGTCGGTCTCCTTCTTGCCTGAGAACACGACCTTAGCGGCGTTGATGAGGATTACGTTGTCACCGCAGTCTACGTGCGGAGTGAAGTTTGGTTTGTACTTTCCGCGCAGGAGCTTGGCTACCTTAGAGCAGAGACGGCCTACAACCTGGTCTGATGCGTCGATTACGACCCACTCCTTATTCACCGTTTCCTTGTTGGCGGAAATAGTCTTGTAACTTAAAGTGTTCATTTTTAATTTAAAATTACTACTAAAAAACGTTTTTAATTCTCTTGTGAACGGCGATTCACTAACCGTCGCACTCGGCCAAAAGTACGACTATTAACACTCCGTTCTGGGGGTTCTAAGTGCTCCCCCGATAATAATCGGCGTGCAAAGGTACACATTTTTATTATATCCTTCCTCGCTGGGGGAGGCAAGATTGCGAACATTTATATATATTTAACACGATAAATTTTCTTCCATAACTATATGCAATAGGAGAAGCATGGGGATTCCACCTTCTATAAAGACAAATACAGACAGCGGAATGCATGGTAAATAATACAACTGCCACTTTGCCGGACCTGAATGTCCATGCTACTTATATGGTAAAAACAGGACGGTTCGCCTACGTCAATGGAAGCCTACTTTGTCTTTATCCGTGATTTTTCTTAATACACGGCATGGATTTCCGGCAGCAAGGACACCAGACGGGATGTCATGAGTCACGACACTTCCGGCGCCGACGACGGTATCGTCACCAATAGCGACACCGCTGAGAATGGTGCTGCCACCTCCGATCCAAACCCTGTTCCCTATGATTACAGGTTCAGGAATCAAGGCACCGGCTATCCGCTCTGCGGAATCGAGTGAATGGTTAGCCGAATAGATGCTTACATTAGGGCCTAACAACGTATTATTGCCTATCGTTACCTGCCCGCAATCAAGGATTGTACATCCGAAATTTATATAAACATCATTCCCGATAGTAATGTTCTTACCATACTCGCAAGTAAAGTTCGGCTCCATCCATACGCGCTCACCTACTTTCCTAAAGAGCTTCCGCATGATTTCCTGACGCCGTTCAACCTCTTCGTCTTCTGTGCGGTTAAATTCCTTAAATAGTTTTTTTGCTTCAACCCTAAGGTCGAATAAATCAGCATCAAAGTCATTATAGATTTGATGTTCTTGCATTTTATCCCATTCGGTCATAAATCAGATTAAGTTAAGTTTAACAGGACAAAGATACTAAATAATGACGAAACGACAAAAACAGCACCGCAAAAACACATGACTGCCGGACATTTTTTCCAATAGGAAAAAGCGGAACGGACTGAAGCGGTTTTGCAAAAGGATGCCTTTTACGCTCCCAAAGGATGCCTTTTGCCGGCTGAAAGGCGGCCTTTTACGAAGCAAAAAGCAGCCTTTTAGAAACACGTTGACTATCAGCAAGTTACGCGCAAGGCTCAAACGATTACACATTATTTATATAATTACATGCGCGCTTTGGGGCATTTTGCCGGCAGTAAAGGCGTTGGGAAAAGGGAAAAATAAGTATCTTTGCATAAGATAAGCTGCACTCGGCAATTTGAAAGTAAACTTTCATTGCGCTCGTTTGCATTATCTTTGCATAAGATAAGCTGCACTCGGCAATTTGAAAGTAAACTTTCATTGCGCTCGTTTGCATTATCTTTGCATAAGATAAGCTGCACTCGGCAATTTGAAAGTAAACTTTCATTGCGCTCGTTTGCATTATCCTTACATATAATGTCAGTAAATTCAGAGAACAACAAACGCATAGCCAAGAACACGCTGGCGCTTTACGCGAGGATGCTGTTCACAATGGCCGTCAGCTTCTACACGTCGCGCGTGGTGCTCGACGTGCTCGGAGTGGCCGACTACGGCATATACAACGTCGTAGGCGGATTGGTGACGATGTTCTCGTTCATCAGCGGAGCGATGACCACGGCCACCCAGCGATTCCTTTCCGTAGAGATAGGCAGGGGCGCCGGGGGCGACGTCAGGCGCATGTTCTCTACGGCGGTGGTCATCCACGTAGTGCTCGCCGCGCTGATAGTGCTGGCCGGAGAGACCGTCGGGCTGTGGTTCCTCAACAAGTACATGAACTTTCCGCCCGGCCGCCTGGCCGCCGCCAACTGGGTGTACCAGTTCTCGCTGGCCACCTTCGCGGTAAACGTAGCCAGCGTGCCTTACAACGCCGCCATAGTGGCTTACGAGCGGATGAAGGCTTTCGCCTACGTAAGCATCGTCGAAGTAACGCTGAAGCTCGCGGTGGTATATCTCATAATGCTTGCCACATACGACAAGTTGGTGGTCTACGCCGCCCTGATAGCCGCCATAGCCGTGGCCATCAGGCTGATTTACGGCAGCTACTGCAAGCGCCATTTCGCCGAATGCCGGTGCGACATGAAGTGGGACAGGGAGCGCGGCAGGGGCATGATGTCGTTCCTCGGGTGGAACCTCATCGGCTCAATAGCCGGCGTAGGCAAGGAGCAGGGCATCAACGTGGTGCTCAACATCTTCTTCGGCAGCGCCGTCAACGCCGCCCGCGGCGTGGCCTACCAGGCGATGAACGCCATTGCCGGCTTCGCGGCCAACTTCCAGATGGCGATGAACCCCCAGATAATCAAGCTGTACGCCGCAGGCGAACGCGACGAGATGTTCAAGTTGGTGTTCCGCGGCAGCAAGTTCTCTTACCTACTGCTGCTCACCATGTCGCTGCCCGTAGCGCTCGAGGCACCGTTCATCCTCGACGTGTGGCTTAAGGAAGTGCCCGACCATACGGTGGTATTCCTGCGGCTCGTGCTGCTGACCACGCTCGTCGACTCGCTATCGAACCCGCTCATAACGGCGATGCACGCTTCGGGAAAGGTGCGCGACTACCAGATCGTTGTAGGCGGACTGTCGCTCATGACGCTGCCCGTGGCTTACGCGTTCTTCAAGCTCGGTTATCCGCCCCAGGCCGCCATGTACGTCGGCCTGGGCGTCTCGGTGGCGTGCCACTTCGCCCGGCAGGCGCTGCTGCGCCGCACGATAGGCTTCCCAATGGGCGCGTTCCTCAGGCGCGTGTCGCTCCGCGTGGCGGCCGTAACGCTGCTGTCGGCCGTAGCGCCGTGCGCCCTATGCGCTGCGCTCGACGGCGGACTGGCGGAATTTTTCGCCGTATGCGCGGTGTCGGCGCTTTCCACCACGGGCATAAGCTACTGGCTCGGGCTCGACGGTTCGGAAAAGCATTTCATGCGGACAAAGGCCGCGGCTCTGTTGGAAAAACTAAGAAAAAAGGGAAACTGATGAACATAAGCGGAACAAAAGACTGTTACGGATGCGGCCTGTGCGCCACGGTGTGCCCCAAGGGGATAATCGCCGTCGGCCTCAACGGCGGCGGATTCTACGAGCCGAGGATAACCGACGCCGGCAGTTGCGTTGACTGCGGCCTGTGCGTAAAGGTGTGCTCGTTCGCCGACGACAAACTCGCCGCGCCCCACGCCGTCATCGAAAGCTACGCAGCATGGAGCCGCGACGCCGGCGTAAGGCGGACGTGCTCGTCGGGAGGGGCGGCCTTCGAGATAGGCCGCAGCCTCATCCGGCAAGGATACAAGGTGTGCGGCGTAAGGTATAACGCCGCCCTGCGGCGCGCCGAGCACTACGTTGCGGCCACCGCTGACGAACTGGCGGCCTCGGTCGGAAGCAAATACATACAGAGTTACACGGTCGACGGGTTCCGCGCCGTAGGCCGTAAGGGCAAACGGCTCGTAACGGGCACGCCCTGCCAGATAGACTCCTTCCGCCGTTACGTCAGGCTATTCAAGGCCGAAGACGACTTCATACTGATGGACTTCTTCTGCCACGGCGTGCCGTCGATGCTGCTCTTCAACAAGTATCTTGACGAAAAGACGCGCGGATGGGGCAACGTAACAGGCGTGACATGGCGCGACAAGCAGACGGGATGGCACGACTCGTGGGTGATGTCGGTAAGCGGCGAAGCGCCGTGCGCCGACGGCGGAGACGGCACGGGCAAGGCACGGCGCGTCGGAACAAGCAAACGCCTGTCGCAGGGCGACGAGTTCTTCCGCCTGTTCCTCTGCGACCAATGCCTCGGCAAGGCGTGCTACGGGCGGTGCAAGTTCAAGTACGGAAAGTCGAGCGCCGACATACGCATAGGCGACCTGTGGGGAAACACCTACGCAGGCAACGACGACGGGGTTACCGCCGTGGCCGTGTTCACCGAGAAAGGGCGTCAGGCCGTCGGGCAAAGCGGATGCGAACTGACGCCGCTGCCGTTCGAGACAATAGCCGAAGGGCAGATGAAGGCTCCGCCTGAGCGCGACCGGCGTTACGCTAAGCTGGCAAAGATGCTGCGCGACAAGTCGGCCACGTTGGCGCAAATGACCGCCGTGCTCGACCGCCACGACCTCATGCTGCGCCTCACCTACCCCCTGCGCCATCCGCTGAGGATGACACGCAACATAATAATGAAACGGATTTTAAGGATCAGGAAAAGATGAGAATCAGAACCATTACATGTCACGACGTGTGCAACTACGGGGCGTCGCTGCAGGCATACGCGCTGATGCGCCATCTGCAGGGACTGGGCAACGAGGTTGAAATCATCGACTATCTGCCCGACTACAAGCCTCCGCGCCACTCGTTGGCCACGTTCTACAACTCAGGCCGCGCCGCCGCGGTCGCCAAGATTGCGCCCTGGCTGAAACGGCCGATGGCTTTCTGGCAGAACAGGCATGAGTTGAAATTCCAGAAAAGGCGGCGAGCCTTCGAGGCGTTCAAGGCCGAACGCCTGATTACCACCGGCGCCGAATACCATAACAACAAAGAGCTTGAAAAAGGAATGAAGGCCGACAAGGACATGGAAGCCGACCTGTACATAGCCGGAAGCGACCAAATATGGAACCCGTTCTACGGCAACGGGCGCGACCCCGCCTATTACTGCGCCTTCGTTGACGACCCGCGGCGTTGCATATCCTACGCCGCGAGCTTCGGCAAAAGCAACATAACGGGCGACGACAAGCTGTTCGCGCAGCAACAACTCGCCAACTTCCGCGCCATATCCGTCAGGGAGACGACGGGCGTAAAGATAGCCCGGAGCATGGGGTTCGACGCCGTCCAAGTGGTCGACCCCGTATTCCTGCTTAGCCGGGACGAATGGGGCGAAGTGGCCAAAGAGCCTAAAATAAATGGCTACGTACTTGTTTACGACTTCCTGCACAACGACCCACGCATTGAAGAACTCGCCCGACACTTAGCCCGGAAAGAGCATCTGAAGATAGTATCGGTCAACGACGGCGGCAAGCTCGGTTACGCCGACATGAACATAAACGACGCCGGCCCGGCCGAATTTCTCGGCTATGTCCGCGGCGCAAGCTACGTGCTGGCCTCGTCGTTCCATGCCGCCGCCTTCAGCACGATATTCAAACGCGACTTCTACATCTTCCCTTTGGTAGGCCACGACAATTCATCCCGGATGACGGATTTCCTCAACTCGGCTGGTCTCGGCAGCCGTTTCATAACCCAAAAGACAGCAACCGAGCTTGAGGGAATAGACTTCGGGCGCGTAGACAAGCTGCTCGGAGAGCAAGTTGAAGCATCGAAACAATGGCTGGAAAAACAATTGGAGAACAACTAAAAACCCTTTATATGGAAATAGTTTGCAGCACCGACAACAACTATGTAATGCCGACCGGCGTCATGATGTGCTCGCTCTGCGAGAACAACCGCGGCGAGCAAGTGCGCTTCCACGTACTAAGCTCGGACATAACCGAAGCCAACAAGAGTGCGCTAAGGCGCATAGCCGACGGTTACGGCAAGGACATCGAGTTCCATAAAATCAACGATGCCGACCTCGCCGACTTCCCGATAGGCCGCGACGGCCAGTCGGCGCATATCTCGTCGCTCGCCACATACTACCGGTTGTTCCTCGGCGACATCCTGCCCGACAGCATAACAAAGGTGATTTACTTAGACGGCGACCTGATTGTACGCAAGTCTTTGAAAGAGCTTTGGGACACGGACATGGACGGATACGCCATAGCCGGCGCGCCCGACACGGGCAACAACGGCGTAGAGCACTACAACAGGCTGCTTTATCCTCAGTCGTTGGGATACTTCAACGCAGGAGTCCTCGTTATAAACCTTGAATACTGGCGCAGCCACGGCTCGAAGAACGAGTTCTTCAAAATAGCCCGCGAGCACCCCGAACGCCTGAGATGCCACGACCAAGACATACTTAACTACGTGTTCAGGACATGCAAAAAAAGGCTCGACGCTAAGTTTAACTTCCAAAACGACTACCTTTTCGAGCATAGGTATGCCAACCTCACATACGACATATTAAGCGAAATTGACGCCTCGCTGGCCGATCCCGTCATCATACATTACATCACCGGGCCTAAGCCGTGGCAGCGCGACTGCATACATCCGTACAGGAACGAGTTCTTGAAATACAGGGACAACACCCAATGGAAAGGCATGAAGCTGATGCACGGCGACCCGTTGAAAGTGAAAATCAAGCACCGCTTGGTAAAGATTCTTATCGACTTGGGATTCTTCAAGCGTGAGAACCTTGTAGCATACAAGTTCCGCAAGGACGCGATACTCACTTCTGTTTAATAAAGGTACACGGCCTCATACGCCTCTTGCATGCGCCTGATGCCGAACCGTTGCTTGGCGAAGGCGGCAGACTTCTTGCCTAACGGGTCGTTGGGCGTGCGCTTCCTCAGGCTGCGGAAGATTGCCATGTACTTCCCCATGTCGTTGCCGCGCACGCACAAAGGCCAGTCTTGCGGCAGCGTATCGCGCAATCCGGGGCAGCTGTTGGCTATCACCGGCAGTCCGGCAAGACTCGCCTCGATAGACATTATGCTGAGCCCTTCGAACTCTGAAGGCATCAGCAAGTAGTCGAACGACGACAAGTAAGCGGCCAACCCATGCACGGGCGGACGCAGGGAGACGCATTCAAACGCCCCTACTTCACGCTCGATGTCGGCCTTCAGGCCGCCGTCGCCGACCAAATGGAAATGGAAACGGCCGTCGTCCTTCAGCCTTTTGATAATCTCGACCAACGTTGACACGCCCTTTTGAGGCTCGAAGCGCCCGGCGAAAAGTATGTTGATCTTGCCCGGCACGATACCTTCATACCGCTGTTGCGGCGTTTCGGCCACGCCGTTATATATCATCGGGGCCCGCTGGCGGTATTCTTTCTCGTAATTGTCGCGCACCGAAGCGGATATCGCAACGTTGGAACGATGGCTTATGAAGAATCGTTCCACACGCCGGCCCACCCCCTTCATGCCGCTCCAAAGCCGCGTGTTATGAATCGTCCTTACCACCTTGCAACCGTGAAGCAGGCGCGGAAACAGCGTGAAAAACCACCATACGGCCAAGTCGGGCATCTCCGTATGGCTGTGGACAACAGCCGGACGATGCTTCAAGAACAGCGGAAGAAACCACAACGGGAACGTATATGCCGCCAAACGCTCGAACAAATAATGGAAACGCACGTCGGGAACGTAGGCCCGGTGGTAGCGTATGCCGGCATCCTCGAGCTCGCGTATGAACACACGCGTGAACGTGGAACGGGCGCGGATAAGCTCTACTACGTGATATTCAAAGCCTTCCGTACCCGACTTCGCTATGTTCACGGCCACGCGCTCGGCTCCGCCGACGTCGAAATGGGATATTATGTGGAATACCTTTTTCATCTTTTAAACAATACAAAGGCTCATTGGCGGAACTATCAGTGCCTTCCCGCGGCAGGCACTTACGGTTTATCGTATTTCGACGGCTTTTACTTACTGTTTCCGCATGCCTCCGACGGGTTTGCAAAAGGCATCCTTTTGCGGCGTGAAAGGCGACCTTTCAGAGTGCGAAAAGCCATGTTTTGCAGGCTGAAAGGATACCGCTTGAAATAGTAACCGGCGTCGTTCCACCCAAAATAATTCCGCCAACGGATATACAAAGATACTAATTATCACGACAACAGCCCATCAAGGCAACCATTATTACGTTTATTTTGAACGATTTAAACAAGCACGCCCGACTTCTCCAACCAGTCTATCATGCCGTCGCAGGCGTCCTCTATCAGGTCGAGGGCAAGCTCGAAATCCTCCGCTCCGCCGTAATACGGGTCGGGCACGGTGTCGTATCCGGGGTGGCGCGTCATGAAATCGGCCGTGCACATCACCTTCTTGCGCTCCTCGTCGGTGCGCGCCATGCGCTTCAAGTCGACCATGTTCTCATGGTCCATGCCGAAGATGTAGTCGAACTTGGCAAAGTCTTCACGCCTTATCTGCCTTGCGCGGCTGCATATATCGTAGCCCCGGCGCGCGCCGTGCTCGCGCATCCGTCGGTCGGGCAGCTGCCCTTCGTGCCACGAACCGATGCCGGCGGAGTCGACAAACACGCCGTCACGGAACGGAAAACGCTCTTCCAATTTCTTCTTCATTACCGCCTCGGCTGCCGGGGAACGGCAGATATTACCGAGGCAAACGTACAATATGTCCACTTTTTGAGTTAAGAGTTAAAAGTTATTTGAATTAAGAATTAAGAGTTAAGAAACGAAGTTCGCCGTTAAGCCAATTAAGAAAACATGCTCTGTTGAATAAGGTTCTACGGGCAATGCATATTTTCTTAACTCTTAATTCTTAACTCTTAAATTCCAATTTTCTTATCACCCTTGCCGGATTTCCTGCCGCTACGCAGTCGTCGGGAATGTCTTTCGTCACCACGCTGCCGGCCCCTATGATGCAGCGTTTGCCTATCTTGACGCCCGGGCAGACTATTACTCCGCCGCCGAGCCAGGTGTCTTCGCCTATGGTTATGGGGTAAGCGGTCTCTATCGTCTTGCGCCGTGGCACATGGTTGAAGGGGTGTTGCGGCGTGTAAAGCTGGCAGTGGGGGCCTATCTTCACGTTGTCTTCAAGCGTGATCATGCCTCCGTCGAGCATGGTGCAGTTGTAGTTTACGAACACGTTGCGGCCCATACGTATGCCGTTGCCGTGGTCGCAGTGGAACGGCGGGCACACGGTGCTGTCCTCCGGGATGCCGGGAATAAGGTCTTCTACCACCTCTCGGTAGCCGTCGGTGGTTATCGTCATCGCCTGCAGCTTTACGCACGCCTCCTTAGCGTGCCTGAGACTCTCGAGTATCTCGGGGTCTGAGAAGTCGTAGAGCTGCCCGCTGCGCATCTTTTCAAATTCGGTCATTGGGTGTTTGGTTTGATTAAAGGGTGTGACTAATGGGAGTATTTAGGCCGATAGGCCGTGGGCGGCACTTCCGTTTAAGTTGTTTTCCACGCCGCCGCCCCGCCTTGCGGCAGGCTATGGCGCGTCATTTCCTGCCGAAGTCGGCCGGTATGTCGCCCCAGGCGCGCGTGTCCCATTGTATTATAGGTACGCGGAACTGGTGCGTGCGCAGCCAGTTTTCGGCCCGGGCTATCACCTGGTGCAGCTGCTCCGTCTTGCCGTTAAGCTCGAGTTTTGTCTTACACTGCATCTTCCTTACCCACGTTATCGCCGTGAAACTGTCGCTGTAAATGGTCTTCCTCATGCCTTTCTGCTCCATGAGGGCGAGGGCGTGGACTATGGCGAGGAACTCGCCGATGTTGTTCGTGCCGAAAACCGGGCCGTAATGGAACACCTGCGCGCCCGTGGCAAGGTCGATTCCACGGTACTCCATCTTGCCCGGATTGCCGCTGCACGCCGCGTCTACCGCCCACGCGTCGGCCGAAACCTCGACAGGTAATGGTAATACCGTGTCGTGCCTGTAATCCGGCGGTGATGTTAAATCACATTTCATATAGCCTGTTTTAATGAACAATACACCAGTTCGGTATAAGCATTATTACACAAAAAGCATCGTTACCGTATTGGATTTAATAAGTCTGTGGCATTCTGTCATTCCGGGCCGGGACCCGGAATCCAGTGTATGCAACCAAGTTGTTGACGAAAGTGCATTTCCTGGATTCCGGGTCTAAGCCCGGAATGACAGAATGCCACAGACTTCTTACATTTAGGAATAGTTAAATTCCTTATTTATCATGCAGAACCAACGTTACAATGAAAAATGAACAATAAATAATCCCAAGATGATTTTTCATTATTCATTTTTCATTATTCACTTAATAATTACATTCTCTCGGGCATTTCAATTCCTAAGAGTGCCATACCGTTGCGCAATGTCTTGGCTACGTTGGCGGCGAGAACCAAGCGGAGCACCTTCTCCTTGTCGTCGTCGGCGCCGAGGATGCTGTAATCGTGGTAGAACTGGTTGAACTCTTTGGTCAGCTCGTAGCAATAGTTGGCTATTCCGCTGGGGCTGTAGTCGGTGCCGGCCTGGCGCACGGCAGCGCCGTATTCGTTCATCTTCTGTATCAGTTCGGTCTCCTTCTGGTTTACTGGATAGTCGCCGTCGAGCGTCGCGGGCAGGCTTATGCCCTGTTCGGCGGCCTTGCGCATTATGCTGCGTATGCGTGCGTAGGTGTACTGGATGAAGGGGCCCGTGTTGCCGTTGAAGTCGATCGACTCCTCCGGGTTGAAGAGCATGTTCTTCCTTGCGTCAACCTTCAGGATGAAATACTTAAGCGCGCCCATGCCGACTATGCGCGCAACGTTGGCGCGCTCGTCTTCGCTCATGTCGGCAAACTTGCCGAGCTCCTCGCTCGTCTGCCGCGCGTCCTTAATCATTTCGGCTATAAGGTCGTCGGCATCGACTACCGTTCCCTCGCGGCTCTTCATCTTGCCGTTGGGCAGCTCGACCATTCCGTAAGAGAAGTGTACAAGCTCCTTGCCCCACTTGAAGCCGAGACGGTCGAGCAGTATCGAGAGAACCTGGAAGTGGTAGTTCTGCTCGTTGCCTACGACGTATATCATCTTGTCAATCGGGTAGTCGGCGAAGCGCATCTCGGCGGTGCCGATGTCTTGCGTCATGTAGACCGACGTGCCGTCGGAACGCAGCAGCAGCTTTTGGTCGAGGCCCTCGTCGGAGAGGTCGGCCCACACGCTGCCGTCGTCCTTGCGGAAGAAAAGGCCCTTCTCCAAGCCCTCTTCCACCTTGGCCTTACCCTTCAGGTAGGTCTGCGATTCGTAGTATATTTTGTCGAAGCCTACGCCGAGCGCCTTGTAAGTCTCGTCAAAACCGGCGTAGACCCACGAGTTCATCTTCTCCCAGAGGGCGCGCACCTCGGGGTCGCCCTGCTCCCATTTTACGAGCATCTCGTGGGCTTCCTTGATGAGAGGGGCCTCGTCCTTGGCCTTCTTCTCGGCCTCCTCGTCGGCCATGCCCTCGGCCGTGTACTTTGCCTTAAGCTCCTTCACCTCCTCGCGGTAGTGCTTGTCGAAGGCCACGTAGTAGTCGCCAATGAGGTGGTCGCCCTTCTTTCCGCTCGATTCGGGCGTCTCGCCGCCTCCGTATTTCAGCCATGCCAGCATCGACTTGCAGATGTGTATGCCGCGGTCGTTCACTATGTTGGTCTTCACTACGCGGTTGCCGTTGGCCTGCATTATCTGCGCGAGGCTCCAGCCCAACAGGTTGTTGCGCACATGGCCGAGGTGGAGCGGCTTGTTGGTGTTGGGCGACGAGTATTCTATCATCACTAACGGGGCGTCAGCTTCGGCCTTCTTTTCGCCGAAATGCTCGTCGGCGTTGATGTCGTTAAGCAACGCCAGCCATGCCGCAGGGGCTATCACGAGGTTGAGGAAGCCCTTAACCACGTTGTACGCGGCCACGTTGCGGTCGTTCTCCTTAAGGTAGCGGCCTATGTCCTCGGCCGTTTCCTCGGGTTTCTTGCGCGAAATCTTAAGGAGGGGGAACACTACGAGCGTAAGGTGTCCTTCAAACTCGCGTTTCGTTTTCTGCAGCTGCACCATCTTTTCAGGCACGTCCTGACCGTAAAGCGCTTTCACGGCGGCGGCCACCGAACTGCTTATTTCATTGGCAATGTTCATCTTCTATATACCTTATTATTATTGTTTTGGCTGCAAAATTACGAAAAATACGTGAGTTCACGGGTATGATTGGCGATAAAATAATGAATTATGTCCTTACGGCTTGCCGTCTGTCGCAATCACTGTGAACACCGTCTCTACTATGCCGTTGCGCCTCCGCCTGCGTCCGCAGGCAGAGGCCGTAATGCGAAAGGTTACCTTTCAGCGTGCAAAAGGCAACCTATCGCACGCTAAAAGGCCGCATTTTGCAGCGCAAAATGCGGCCTTTTACAACGGCGTTGATTATCAGCGTATTACAAACGAAATGCGGTTTGCCGCAATCACTGAGGCAAACCGCAAACATTAACCAAGTCTTTCTATTATTTTACCACTAACTTCCTTACCGTAGCTTTTCCGTTTTTCACCGTGCGCAGGACGTATATTCCGGGACGGTTGCCGGTCGCATGAACCTTGCGCCCGTCCAAGGTGAACATCTCCTCGCGGTCGGGGCCGGCCTCGGCGCTTGCATTGGTTATGCCGGTTGGCAGTCCGTCGGTCAGCTTTTTCATGTCGGCGTTCACGATGTTGCCGTTGCGGCGGTCGAGCAGCAGGGCCACGATGTAAACGTTATCGGGGTTGAGCACCGTTTCGGGCAGGGTGAACGTCGTCTCGTGCGTGTACGTCTTGCCCACGTTCATCACTTCGGGCAGGCTGCCCTCAATGCCCTCGGGAGCGCCTATCGTGCCTCGGCCTACGTCGTTGAAATGGTAATTAGCCAGATATTTGGGCATGTCCTCGTATCCGCCCATAGGGCCTTCAGCACCGCCTGAGTAATAGTTGCTTTGTACGTAACCCGGGTCTCCCTCTACGCAAACGTCGTTCTCAACCACTACGTAGCCTACGCAGTAGCGGCCGTCTGCATAGTTGTCGTTAAGGACAACGCTCGACTTCACCGTGTATTCGCCGCCGTCTCCCTCGCCCGTCTCAAGCCCTATGTAGCCGAGGATGTCGCTTTCGGCTGCGTTATCGTAAAATTTCGGGATGTCGGCGGGGTCGCCCGTCATGACGCGGTTGCGGTTGGTTATCGAGTATGGGTAACCCTGGTTGGCGGAAATCGTCCTAATATAAGAGGTGTATTCTTCGTTTTCAAGTATGTCGTCACCGTGTACGGCAATGCCGATGAACGACTCGGGATATTTCTCCTTCATATTCTCAAACGTCACAATGCCACGGATGCACCAACCACACCATGTGCCGGTAAGCTCTTCGGCAACAACTTTGATATGATGCGACGTGACGGTAGCCTTCGTTTCGTAGCGTTCTCCGCCTGCCTCCACCCATATTTCATACGTCTTCGTCTCGCCTGCAGGCAGCGTTTCGCCCGTGGCCACGCTTACGGGAAGCGTCTCTCCGGGCTTCAACTCGGTGTCGGCAAAGTCCTCGGTGCCGGTCACTCCGTCGCACTCATAGCCTACGGTAAAACCCTTTACGGGCTCGGCCAAGTCGGTGGAGACGTTGCCTTGTATTACGATTTCATCCGTCGGCTTTACCAGCGGACGCATTGTTTGCTCTATGCGGACGGTAGCCGGCGAGCCTATCATTATGTCGTCGATGTAAAGCATGCTGCAGTCCTTGCTGTTGTTCACGAAGGCTACGCGCACCGTCTTGCCTACATAATCGGCAAGGCTGACGCTGTGGAAAGTCCATTCGGCCTGCTCTGCAGCGACGGTGAACAGCGGACGGGCCTTGTCGAAATCGCTTATCTCGCCGCCGCCCTCGCTTATGTAGACGGCGTAACCGTCGCTGAACGTGGCATCGGTGGCCTTAGCGCGCCATGAAACTACGGCATCGGCACCGGTCACGGTGAACTGCGGCAATATCATCCAGTCGTCTGACGTTCCGCTCCCGGCGTACCACGACGTGCTCGCGGCAACGTAGTTGTCCTCTTTCTCGACGTAATAGCTCACCCACGGCGTGCCTACGCTGAAGCCGTAACGAGCCACGTCGACCGACGGCGTGTTGCCGTCGTTGTCGATAAGGATGAAGTCAGACGGTATGCCCTTGCTGAAATCGTAACGCTCGCTGCCGGCCGATTGTGCCGCATCGGCCACAGACGCGCAGCATAGCGACAACATAAGTGTCAGGCAAATATTTCTTTTCATAATAAAAAATATAATCTTTATAAGTATTATAAATCGATTATGCAATTAAGAATTATGAGTTAAGATTTAAGAAAATATGCTCTGCTTACACAGACAAGGCTATTTTCTTAAATCTTAACTCATAATTCTTAATTAGCTTAGAACCTTACTTTCTTAACCTCGCCTCCGCTCTTTATGATGTAAACACCTTTAGCGTTAGGAGTGCTTACCTTGCGTCCTGAGAGGTCGTAGATTTCTGTCGGCTGCTGAGCTTCCCCGTCTTCTGTCTCAACCGAGTCGATGCCCGTGCCCTCAAATTCGACATACTGCGTTGCCGACGGGTCGGATACGTAGACTAAGCCGAAACGATCGTAGTAAGAAACGAGGTTGTAGCCGTACTTACATCCTGACTTAATTTGCAATCCGCTGATGCGTGCCGAGGTGGCGTCGCCGTCGAGCGTCTGCATGCCGAGAGTCGTTGTAATCTCGTCTCCGGCTTTAACGTCCTGCTTTACTACCACGCGGTCTATCAGGAATGCAGAGCCATCATAAGTATAGAAGAGTAATCGGGTGGTGTTTGTTCCGCCGTTCATCTCTACGGTAGCTGTGTGGCTGCCGGCCTTTTCAGCGTTAATCAGCTGGTACATGGTGTTGTCGCCTTGTACGATAAAGTCCACATTGTCGTTCAATGTTACGAAATCTACGGTTACGGTATAGTTGCCTCCGGCACGATCGAGGTTGATGGCGGGCGACTGCAGGTCGACGTAGTTGTTTATACAGCCTACCATGCCGTTGCTGAGCAGCGTTCCCCATCCGCTCCAACCGATGTTGTCGGTGTAGTCGTTGATTATTATCGGGTCATAGTTGTTGAGCGAAACGGGATTGTCTAACGTTCCTTCGGTACACTTGTTGAAGTTCTCCTCGAACACGGTGAAGTCCTCTGTATCCTCCGGAACGGTGTAAATCTCGTAGCTATATAGGTCATAGCTTGTTGCGTTGATTGCTTTTTCCCAATTTGCCGTGTAACCTCCGCGGCGGTCTACGTCGGTCGCCTCTTTCACTACCGGGGCGGCCACGCCGTAAGCGAAATATGCTTCTGAGGCATCAGACGTGCGTCCGTCTGCGCTCGTAGCCTGCACCGTAAACGAGTAAAGGTTGTTCAGGTCGAGGTCGTTGAACGTCATGCAAGTGTCTGCAGTCGAGACATTCTCGGCCACGCAAGTGGTTTCCGTAAGCGGAGTGGTCTCGAAGCTGAGGTTGTCTATTGCGAATACGCCTTCTTCTCCCCATCCTGCTTCCTTATATATTTTTACCGTTGAAGCCAAGCCTACCGGGAAGTCGCTTAGTTCGGCTAATGAAATTTCCGTCCATTCATCAACGCTTACACTCTCAAGAGACGTGTACCACGTCATGGTTTGTCCTTCGGTGGTGACATCGAAATATAACATATCGGAACACTCTCCATTAGTGTCAACCCTCTTTATGTATAATTTACCGTCAAGAAATTCGCTTCCGTTCAATTCAAACTGTACATAATCGCTGCTTGTTGACAACAACAGAGCCTTACTTCCGTCTGCTGCGTCGGTAGTAAAGCCGTCGCCGCTGGTCATTGCCGTCCACCCGTCGGCCAAGCCGGTGACTGCGCCGTTATCAAGGCTTGCGTCCTCGAATGACTCTTCCGTCTTGTAATTGTCGGTGCCGACGGTCTTTCTTTCATACAATGAAACGAGATAATTGTCTGCGCCATACGCCTTGTCCCAGCTTGCGGTGAAGCCGTCGGTGACGAATTTCGTAGCGGCAAGATTCTGCGGAGTGCTGATATAGTCTTTGTCGCGGCTTACCTTTATATAGTCAACGATGAGGCCTCCGTCGTTGTAAGTTGCGGCATTCAACTGGAAGAAGCAGTCGTTGCCGGCATAAGGTATGTTCACATAGGCTTCTACCTCCTGCCATCCGTCTTCCGGCTCGAAATTATATATGTTCATCTGTCCGCCCTGAGAATCGGACGGGTCGAACGGATAATCATAACCACCTGCTGCGATACTTATAAAGAACGGCCTTGAATAGTCGATACATTTAACGCGCAGCTGCATGCGGATGCGTCCCTGCATATTCATCATCGGGGAGTTGAGGATGCCGCCGAAGCCCGGATAGTTAAGGGCCATGTTGCCTCCTGCCTGGTAAACGCCCAAACCGAACCATCCGGGAGTATGGAACAAGTCGTCAGGAAGATACATGTTATACGTCGTCTCGTAATCTTCGGGATACATTGTCCCGTCAGGCGCGTCTTCGGTACCCTTTGTCATAAGGGAGAAGTCTTCGTAGATAAGAGTCTCCCACCTGTCGGGATCATCTTCTTCGGCGCGCGTTTGCACCTTCTTCTGCAAGTCTTTAGCAGTTATCGTTTTTGCGTTTTTCTGCTTCTTTGTAAACTCTTCTGTCAACTGTTTCATGGTCTTCTGCTGACCGCTCTTCACCAATCGTTTCGGAGAAGTCTGCGCCGTCATACCCAACGCCACCACTAAGGCGAGCATCGAGACGACTACTCGGGTTAATGTAAATCTTTTCATAATCGTTGAATTTTAGTTATTAATCCGATGCAAAACTATGAAAAGCTGAATAAAATGCAATAAAATCAAGGCTTAGGAATGTTCTAATTCCCGAATAAGAACAAAATTACATGTATTTTAAGCAGACGAGCAGACAAGTAACAAGCAGACAAGGAGATTTGCAAAGTTAATTACCAACAAGGCAAATCTCCTTGTCTGCTTGTCTGCTCGTCACTTGTCTGCTAAAAAGTCTACTCGTCACTTGTCTGCTTGTCTGCTGATATTCTCCTTGCTTATCTTCTTATACTCCGACGGGGTAAGCCCGGTGACTTTCTTGAACACGGTGACGAAGTTGCTGCGCGACTTGAACCCCAACTCGCCGGCTATGGCTTCAATGGTCAGGTTGCCGTAAGCGGCCGTGTCGCCGAGACGCTTGCACGCCTGCCTTACGCGCGCTTCGCCGAGCACCGAGCTGAAGTTCTTGCCGTAAGTCTCGTTGATCACTTGCGAAACGTAATGAGAGTTGGAGCCTACGAGCTTTGACAGTCGGTCGACGGAGAACTCGTTTTTGGATATTTCGCCTACGTCGTCCATCACGGTGCTTATCTTCTCTAACAGCGACTGCTTTGCGGCGTCGTCCATTCCGTCGGCCTGCGGTCGGCGTTCGGCCTGCGGAGCGTCCTTAACGGATAGGCGCTCGATCTCCCGTTCGCATTCGGCTATGCGCCGTCCGTACTCGGCGCGCATCTTGCGCTCGGCCTCGTTCATGAGCATTATCTCGGAGTTGCGGCGGTAAAGGTCATGGTTGCGGCGGTCGAGACGGCGGTTACGCCTTATCACGGCTAAGGCCAAGGCAAGTATCACGACCGTGGCTACGGTGGTAATGGCGAGCGCCACCATCACGGTGCGCCTCTTGCTCTCGCTGCGCTGCAGCTTGGCGTCGGCGTTCTGCATCTCGTAAGTTACGTTGAGGTCGCGTATCCGGTTGTACTGTTGGTTGCGGAAGAGCGAGTCCCTTAGCTGCATCTGCCGTTTACGCCAATATAACGAAGAGTCGGCCTCGCCCGTCTTTGCATAAAGTTCGGATATAAGGAACCGCGCCTGTTCCTGTATGTCGGCCGTCTCTTTCATGGCTTTTCTTTCCACGTCGAGTGCTGCTGCTAAAGCCTCGTCATAGCGTTGCATGTTCTCGTAGATCACGGCGACGAGCATCTCGGTAAACAACCTGAAACGTTCGGGCTTCATGTTAGTGTCCACCTGTGTTACGGCCTTGCGCGCGTAAGCCACGGCTTCGTTGCCGCGCCCTTCGAGAATAGCCTCTGCCGCCGCGCCCATAGAGCGCGAGTAAGCAAGCATCGGCATTTGCGGTATCCGTGTCCGCTTAAATGTGTAGACCTCATTCTTCACGTCGTTGATGTAGCCTTCCTGTACGGCAGTGCCTATGAGATTGGTGAAGGTGGTAAGCAATATCTCCCAATCTTTGGCCTCAATACCCGAATAAAAGGCTTTCTTATAGTATTTTATGGCCGTGTCGTTGTCGTAATAGATGGTGTAGACGTTGCCTATGTTAAGGTAAATGCAAGGCAGGATATCGTCCAGTCCGATATCTTCGGCTATGTGCAATGCCTTGAGCAGGTTGACGTAAGCATCAGAATAGTTGCCGAGATGGAACGTGTAGACGTAGGCGGCGTTGTTGAACGCCTGGGCGCAGAGCTTCTGTTCGTCGCGGTCCATGTCCGGGTCGTAGCGGCTTGTCACCATCGTGTACAGCACTAAGGCACTGTCAATTGCCCCGCGCTCAAGGCAGGCGTTGCCGTCGGCCTTCAGCTCGGCGAGCGAAGCCCCGCTCCAGCGGTTCATTATGCCGTCGTAGTCGATCTTTCCGTAAGCGTAAAAGAACGTAGCCAAAAGGACTACGACGATCGATATGATGATTTTCCTCATTAGTTACGTTAGTCAGAATTATGCGTGTTGACTGCAAAATTACTAAAAATGCGTGAGTTTGCGGATATTGTTTAGCAATAAAATAATGAATAAAGTCATTACGGCTTGCAGTCGGCCGTAATGCGAAAGGTTACCTTTCAGCGTGCAAAAGGCAACCTTTCGCACGCTAAAAGGCCGCATTTTGCAGCGCAAAATGCGGCCTTTTACAACGGCGTTGATTATCAGCTGTTTACACGCCTGCGGCCGAGCACTTCCTTGCGCTCGGCTTCGGGATACTTCTCGATGGCGTAACGGAGCATGGTGCGCGGCATTTCGGCCCAATGGCCGTCGACGAACGTGCGCAGACGGTCGAAGTCGCGCTTGCCGGCCTCGCGCAGCATCCAGCCCACGGCCTTGTGCATCAGCTCGTGCCTGTGGCCGATAAGCCGCAGGGCGAGGCGGTAGGTGTCGTCCAAGTCGCCGTCCTTGATGAAGGCGTAGGTCGACACTATGGCTATGCGGTTGTCCCAAAGCAGTGGGCTGTCGGCCAGCCGGTAGAGCACGTCGCGCGGCTTGTCTTTCAGGTAATTGCCCACGACCTGCGGCGCGGAGAGGTCTACCAAGTCCCAATTGTTTATCCTCCCGGTGTTGGCAAGGTATGTCTCGAATATCACGCGCGCCTCTTCGCCGCGCGCCGTCCTCATCTTCTCCGCCATTATAAGCAGGCCGCAGAGCCGGGCCTCGTGCCACTCAGATTGCAACAGGCTTACGGCCACGGCCGTCGGGGCGTCCTTATGCCGCTTGGCCACACCGCGCGTAAGCGGCACGGGCAGGCCGAGGAACATGTCGCCATCGCCGTATTCGCCCTTGCCAGTCTTGAAAAATCCGCTCAGCACGCGGCGCTTCTCCTCGCTGCCGAGCGCCTTCAGCTCGGCCAGTATCGTGTCGTGTAGGTTCATCTTGTCATATATCAATAAATGGTTTGCCATTGCAAAAATAAACATTTATTATCACAGGCGTAGCATGAATGAAGCGCAAAAAGCGTAACTTTGCGCAAAAATGACGGAAAAAACGAACAGATAAAACCTTAATTACCCGATTATGATAAAAGCATTGTTCTTCGACGTCGACGGCACTCTCGTCAGCTTCAAGACCCACCGGATACCGCAGTCGACCGTAGACGCCCTGACCGAGGCCAAACGGCGCGGCGCAGGCATATACATATCGACGGGAAGGCCGAAGCGGCTGATAAACAACCTCGACGAAATAAGCCACCTCGTAGACGGATACATAACCGCCACGGGAGCCTACTGCACGGTGGGCGGCGACGTGGTAAGCTGCATCACGATACCAGACGACGAGGCGAGGGCGTTCGTAAGAAAATCAGACGAGATGCGTTTCGCCACGCTCGTTGTAGGCGTAGGCGACCTTACGGTGATCAACCCCAACCCCGACGTTGACCGCCTTTACCGCAAGATGCTCAACGTGAGCGACCTCGGCGAGGGCAACTCGGTAGAAGACGTGCTCGGCCAGGGCATAATACAGTTCACGCCGATAATCGGCACCGACACCGAACGGGCGCTGATGCCAATAATGAAGCACTGCGTATCGGCGCGCTGGTATCCCGACTTCGTTGACATAACAGCGCAGGGCGCCGACAAGGGCACGGCCCTTAAGACTATGGCCGCACGCATAGGAGTGGAAATATCGGAGACTATGGCCTTCGGCGACGGCGGCAACGACGTGCCCATAATCAGCGCGGCGGGCACCGGAGTGGCAATGGGCAACGCCGGCGAAGACGTGAAGGCCGCCGCCGACTACGTTACTTCGAGCGTAGACGACGACGGTGTGGCCTCGGCGCTAAGGCACTTCGGAATCATTTGAAAGGCGGAAAAGCGAAATAAATAAAATGAACGCAATTAGCCGACCGATTCCACCCACATTTAAGAAGTCGGCTGGTAACTGTCATTCCGGGCTTAGACCCGGAATCCAAGAAACATCCTCTTTATCTAAGAATAATGCCAAACATTCTGGATTCCGGGTCTAAGCCCGGAATGACAATATGCTGCCGACTTCTTAAATGAGGATGTAATGCTTGGAGCAAGTGCGGACATTTATAAAAGACAAAACATTAAAGACGGCATGCACACGAATAAAGCCGTGTACATGCCGTCTTTAATGTTTTTATAGTAAAGAACACCTTAGCAATCGGATTCTTCACTTTTCGCTCTCAACTCTTAACTTATCACATGTATCCCAACCACCTTAGGATGTCGTTCATGTTGGCTACGACCATGAGCAGGATGAGGACACCGAAGCCAACGTATTCGGCCTTGATGAGGAAACTCTCGCTCGGTTTGCGGCGCGTTATCATCTCGTAGAGCAGGAAGAGTACGTGGCCGCCGTCCAACGCAGGTATCGGCAGTATGTTCATGAAGGCAAGGATGATGCTGAGGAACGCCGTCATGCGCCAGAACATCATCCAGTCCCACGTCGGTGGGAAGAGGCTGCCTATGGCTCCGAAGCCTCCGAGCGACTTGGCTCCTTCGGCCGAGAACACGTATTTCATGTCGTCGACATATCCGCGGAGCACGTTTACGCCGTAGACTACGCCGGCAGGGAAGCTCTCAAAGAAACCGTACTCGAGCTTTACTGGCTTGTAGTAAGTGCCTAAGTATGTCTTGCCGACGCCGAGCGTCATGTCGGCGTTGAGCACAACTTGCGCCGTATCTTTCTTCGCTGGCGTGGCCTTATGGCTGAAAACGATGGTCGTAGTGCGCGCCTTAAGGCTGTCGGCAGGGGTCTTGGCGGCTGCGAGCACGTCGTTCATGCGGCCGATCTGGTTGTCGAACTCGTTCCACGAATCGACGTTCGCGCCGCCGATGGCAAGCAGCTTGTCGCCTTTCATGATACCGGCCTTCTGCGCCGGAGAGCCGGCAAGCACGCTGTCGACGTCGGCCGGGATGAACGGCCGTGCGAAAACGGGCTCTTCCTTGACCATAGTAAGCAGGCTCATGTCCTCGGGCATGGGTACGGTTACCTCCTTGCCGCCGCGCAGCACGGTAACTGTTTGGGCGTTGGCTATGGCGCGGTACATGTCTACGTCGAACTTGTCGAGCGTCTTTTCGTCGGTGCGCAGCAGTATGTCGCCGTCGCGGAAGCCGATTTCCTTTGCCGAATCGTTGAACTTCATGCCCATCGACATGTCCTTGAGCGCATAATAAGAGTCGCCCCATGTGAAAAGCACCATTGCGTAGATGAACAGCGCAAGCAGGAAGTTGACCAGCACTCCGCCGACCATTATGAGCAGACGCTGCCACGCAGGCTTGGAGCGGAACTCCCACGGCTGGGCCGGTTGCTTCATCTGCTCGGTGTCGAACGACTCGTCTATCATTCCCGAAATCTTACAATATCCGCCCAACGGCAGCCAGCCTACGCCGTAGGTGGTCTCGCTGCGCTTGGGCTTGAACTCGAAGAGATGGAACCACGGGTCGAAGAACAAGTAGAACTTCTCTACCCTGACGCCGAAAAGTTTCGCGAAAAAGAAGTGCCCGCCCTCGTGGAGCAGCACAAGGATTGAGATTGCCAGCATGAACTGGAGCAGTCTAATCAAAAATACTTCCATGTCGTTTCTTTCTTTTTAATGGGAGATTGCGGAGTGAGCGGCTGCGCGGCTGACTTTGAAAAAACCGGCGGTCTGCCGTCGACAGGCCATTCCTTTACATGTTTTTATTTATTAGTTGATGTTTGATTCTTAATTGTTGTTTTTTATTCGGAAATCAAAGCATGGCTTCGGCCACGCGGCGCGCCTCGGTGTCGGTGGCTATGTAAGTGTCGTAATCGGGATTGCCGTCGAATGCGACGCCGTCCATAGTCCGCTCGATGATGTCGCCCATCTGCATGAACGAGCAGCGGTCTTCGAGGAACGCACGGTTCACTATCTCGTTGGCGGCGTTGACGATGCACGGCATGTTGCCTCCCCGGCGTATCGCCTCGAACGCCAATGCAAGGCAGCGGAACTTGTCCAAATCGGGTTCGAAGAACTCAAGCGGATGCTTGAACAGGTCGAGACGCTCGCCGCTAAGGTGCAGACGGTCGGGATAAGTGAAGGCAAACTGTATCGGCAGGCGCATGTCTGGAACGCCAAGCTGGGCCTTTACCGCCCCGTCGCAGAACTGGACGGCACTGTGGACGATGCTTTGCGGATGCACCAGCACCTGTATTTTGTCGGCCGGAACGCCGAAAAGCCATTTCGCCTCAATAACCTCGAAGCCTTTGTTCATCATCGTTGCGCTGTCAATGGTTATCTTAGCGCCCATGTTCCAAGTAGGATGTTTCAGGGCGTCGGCTTTCGTTACGTTGGCAAGCTGCTCTTTAGTTAAATTGCGGAACGGGCCTCCCGACGCCGTAAGGAGAATCTTCTCAATTTCGTTGTCGCCCTCGCCGATGATGCTTTGGAATATCGCCGAATGCTCGCTGTCGACCGGAATAATCGGCGAATGGTTTTCGGCGGCGAGCTTGCAGATGAGTTCGCCCGCCACGACGAGCGTCTCCTTGTTGGCAAGGCATATCTTCTTGTGCGCCTTTATTGCGTGGATTGTAGGGTTTAGTCCGGCAAATCCCACCATAGCCGTGAGCACCATGTCTATCGGCTCGGCCTCAACGATTTCGTCGATAGCCTTCTTACCGGCGTAGACTTTTATGTCGGGACGGTCGGCAAGCAGGTCTTTCAGCTGCTCATACTTATCTTCGTTGGCAATGACAACTACGGCTGGATTGAACTCACGGGCCTGCATGGCAAGTTGTTCTACCTTGTTGTTCGCCGTCAGGCAATACGCCTCATACAGGTCGGAGTGCTCTCTTATAACGTCAAGAGCCTGGGTTCCGATCGAACCTGTCGAACCGAGAATGGCTATTTGCTTCTTCATATATTCAGTGTTAAACACATTTCGTTGGTTTATAAATATCTTATCATCATGCAGGAATCATCCAAGATCGAGAAGTCCTTCGGGCAGAGTGACCCTTATCTCGCGCTTGTCAGGATTGACATTCACTATGAAATCAGCGGAAACAGGTATCAGCACCTCTCCCCCTTCGGGTGTCTTTATGCAAAAAAGAACGTTCGCCGTTGCGTCGTCAACAGACGAAATCTCGCCTATCAACTTATCTCCGTCGTCGGCGTCAAGCACGTTGAAGCCGCAAAGCTCGTCATACGTCAGTTCGTCTTCGCCGCGGTCTGACAGCTCCTTTGGGAAATATACGTCGCAGCCCGTCAGTTCCTGCGCCTGCTCTTTCGTATCAATGCCGCTGAACTTTACGAGCGCCGTCTCTCCGCTTTTAAACCTGTATTCGTCTAAAAAGAAAGGAACAAGTATGCCGTCGACCATCAACACGAGGTAATCGGCGTCCACACGGTCGAACACGTCGTCGTCAAACATGAACGACACCTCGCCTTTCACGCCGTGAGGCTTTCCTATCTTGCCAATCTTATATACCTCTTCTGTTCTTATCATAATTTTAGTTGACAAGTTACAAGTAACGAGCAGACAAGCAAACTACACTTGTCACTTGTCTGCTTGTCGCTTGTCTGCTTATTTCATATTCTCTCAATCTTCGCCCCGAGAGCGTTCAGTCGCGATTCTATGTCCTCGTATCCGCGGTCTATTTGGGCGATATTGTCTATGCGGCTTGTGCCGTTGGCGCTTAGCGCGGCAATAAGCAAGGCTATTCCGGCGCGTATGTCGGGACTCGACATGCGGCCTGCACGAAGCCGTTTCTTATGGTCGTGGCCTACCACCACGGCCCTGTGGGGGTCGCAAAGTATTATCTGCGCACCCATGTCGATCAGTTTGTCAACGAAAAACAAACGGCTCTCGAACATTTTCTGGTGGAACAACACGCTGCCGTTGGCCTGGGTCGCAACGACAAGAAGCACCGATATGAGGTCGGGAGTGAGCCCCGGCCACGGCGCATCCGCCAACGTCATTATCGAGCCGTCGATGAACGATTCGACCTCGTAATGCTCCATGTGAGGAATGACTAAGTCATCGTTGTCTATATTTATTTTCACTCCGAGCTTACGGAACGCTTCCGGAATGATGCCGAGGTTGCGTACAGACACGTCCTTTATCCGTATGCCGTCGCCGACCATCGCCGCCATGCCTATGAACGAACCGACCTCTATCATGTCGGGCAATATCTTATGGCTTGTCCCGTGCAGACTGTCCACGCCGACTATCGTAAGCAGGTTTGAGGCTATTCCGCTGATGCGTGCCCCCATGCGGTTGAGCATGTGGCACAGCTGTTGGATGTAAGGTTCGCATGCTGCGTTGTAGATTGTCGTCGTCCCCTTGGCCAGCACCGAGGCCATTATTATGTTGGCCGTACCGGTAATCGAAGCCTCGTCGAGCAGCATGTAGCACCCCTTGAGGTCGCGGCCGTTGATTTCAAACGTGCCGCGCTCTTCGTTATGTGAGAACTCCGCGCCGAGATATTTGAAGCCTAAGAAATGGGTGTCAAGCCTGCGGCGGCCTATCTTGTCGCCTCCGGGTTTCGTCACTACGGCCCGGCCGAAACGGGCAAGCAGCGGGCCTATGAGCAACACGCTGCCGCGGAGCGACGCGCATTTGCGTATGAACTCGTCGCTTTCAAGGTAGTCGAGGCAGATGTCTTTCGCCCTGAAAGCGTATTCGTTCTTACCGATACGCTCGACATCCACCCCGATGTCGACAAGCAGCTGGATGAGGTTGTTCACGTCGAGGATGTCCGGAATGTTGCTTATCCTTACTTCGTCAGACGTGAGCAGTGATGCGCAGATAACTTCCAGTGCCTCGTTCTTGGCACCTTGTGGGATTATCGTGCCGCTCAGCGGATGTCCGCCTTCTATTATGAATGATTCCATCCTTTTAGGGGTTAGCTTGTTAAACGTGCCTTACCTTCTCTTGCGTCGCTTGTCGGAATGGTCTTTCAGGTTACCGACGTTGAATCTGAACGAGTCAAGGTCGAGCTGTATCTTCCCGTCGGTGAAGCGCGCCAGGTCAGAGGCTATCTTCTCATCGTCGCTCGATCCGTGGCTCCATTGTATCAGGTTGCGCTTCATTTGGTTGGCCGTAAGCCTCGTCAGTTCGTCGCGCTCCGGCCCGGGTTCCATCGCCTTCAGCTTCTCGAACAGCTCGAACACCATGCTTCCGTAATGCTTAACCGGGTTGGTTTGCTTCGGATAGCCCATCGGTTGCGGTTTCTTCATTATGTTCTTGGCCTCGTTGATGTCTACGGGATAGTCGATGTCCAACTTGAAGTTGCTCATTATTGCGAGGTGGTCCCACAGTTTCTGCTGATAGTCAATGTTGTCTTGGGTCTGCGGAAACATCCTTTCCATTATGCCGACAATGGTCTCGGCGCAACGCTGCCGTTCATCCCTGTCCTCTATGGTTACGGCATAGTCTACCATTTTCTGCACTTCGCGCCCGTATTCAGGCAATATCAGTTGTTCCCGTTGGGTGTTGTAGTCCAATCCTTCGATGTTCATGTATTTTTATAGAAGTTAAAGGAGTTTAATGAAGTTATCGCTCGCTGTGCTCGCTAAGAAGTTAAAGCCCAATGCATTGTTACTTATATGGTTGTCTCTCGCCTGTTTGTCCCTCGTCTGCCTACAACAGCTTCTTTGGCGTCTTTGCCACGAAGTCCTTTAGGTAAAACGGCACGAAGTAGGCAACGTCCTCGAACTTCTCCTCAACCATGCGTTTCTCGGCGAGCGGATACATATATTCTGCCAAAGGCTCTATGCCTTTTATGAGTACGGCGTTAGGGTGGTTGATGGCCTCGATGCACTTGCACGCTCCGTTGCCGAAGAAGCACACCTTGCCCTTGTCGAGGTATTCCTTGTAAGTGTCGCCGTCTACCACGTCGGCCTGCACCGGCCTGACCTCTTTCAGCGCGCGGTCGTAAACGCCGGCATACACCTCCATGCGGCGAGCGTCGAGCATCGGGCAGAGCAGCGTGCCTTCGTCAAGCTCGTGGTTGAGCAACACGGGCACGGCCAACAGCTCGAGCGTGGGCACGGCTATCAGCTTAAGGCCGCGGCCGTAGCAAATGCCTTTGGCCATCGACACGCCTATGCGCAGGCCGGTGTACGAGCCGGGGCCGCAGCTTACGGCCACCGCGTCGAGCGGTATGGCACGGCTGTCGACGAACGAAAGGGCCTCGTCGACGAACACGCCCAACGCCACGGCGTGGTTGGGGCCGCTGTGGTCTTCTTTCTTAAACAGGCAGACTCCGTTTTGGCTCACTGCCACCGAGCATACGTTGGTACTTGTCTCAATATTTAAAATGCAAGACATAAAACGAAAATATCTTTTTAAATAACGTGCAAAAATACGCTTTTTTCCGAAGAAATATGTACTTTTGCATAAATTTAACTACATATATCGCTATGATACAGTCAATGACGGGTTACGGAAAGTCTGTCGTAACTTTCAATGAAAAGAAAATACACGTAGAAATCAAATCGCTCAACAGCAAGGCCCTCGACTTGTCCACACGCATCGCCCCCCTTTACCGCGAGAAGGAAATGGAGATACGCCAGCTTGTGGCGAAGACTCTGCTAAGGGGCAAGGTAGACTTCTCTATTTGGGTAGAGAAAGACGAGTCGGCAGACGCCGCCCCGATAAACAAGGCGCTTGTCGAGAATTATTATAAGCAGATAAAAAACATTTCGGCGAACGCGGGGATACCCGAACCGCAAGACTGGTTCGCCACGCTGCTGCGCATGCCCGACGTGTTGGCCAAGACCGAGGTGGAAGAGCTTGCCGGCGAAGAGTGGGAAGCCGCGCGCCGGGGCATCGACGATGCTTTGGCCGCCCTCGTTGCGTTCCGCGAGCAGGAAGGCGCCGCCCTCTACCGTAAGTTCACCGAGAAGATAGACAACATAGCCGCCCTGCTCGCCTCGATAGAGCCTTACGAGAAGTCGCGCGTAGAGAAAATACGCCTGCGCATAATCGAAGGGCTGAAGAGCATACCGGAGATTGAATACGACAAGAACCGCCTTGAGCAGGAGCTTATCTACTACATAGAGAAGCTCGACATAAGCGAGGAGAAGCAGCGCCTTGCGAACCACCTTAAGTATTTCCGCGAGACAATGGCCGACGGCATAGGCCAGGGCAAGAAGCTCGGCTTCATAGCGCAGGAGATGGGACGTGAAATCAACACCACCGGCAGCAAGAGCAATAACGCCGAGATGCAGAACATAGTGGTGAAGATGAAGGACGAGCTGGAACAGATTAAGGAACAAGTACTCAATGTTTTATAGCAGACGAGCAGACAAGCAGACGAGCAGACAAGTGACAAGCAGACAAGTGACAAGCAGACAAGTGACGAGCAGACGAGCAGACAAGGAGATATGTCTTGTTGGTTCACCGTCAACTGACGAATGGACGACAGGCAGACAAGTAATATGAAGCAAACAAGGCAAATCTCCTTGTCTGCTCGTCACTTGTCTGCTCGTCTGCTGAAAAACTTGTCTGCCCGTCTGCTGAAAAACTTGTCTGCTTTTAAAAGAAAATAATAGGATAAAACGCAGAATAAAGCGAATTTGAGCATTCTCACTGACGATCAGAGGGTTTGGCTTCGGGTGGCACGGAATGACATAAGGGCGGAAAAACGGATTTGGGCGGATTACAGCAATAGAT
>CALUFA010000013.1 GCA_944319795.1 uncultured Prevotella sp.
TCCCGGCCCGGAATGACGGTATGCAACAGACTTCTTAGAATAGGATGTAGTGTATTGGGCAAATGCGGATATTCATACAAAAGAATCGTGCGCATTATTCAACGCGCACGATTCTTTAAAAATTCACATTATCAAGCCACGACGGCATTACTCTGCCAGTGGGTCGAAAGTACCAGGAGCACCACCGTTGTTGTAATCGTCCCAACCTATGGTCTGTGCAGCCGACTTCATATTACTTTGCGCTCCACGCGGAATACCCATCAGGTAATACTTAGGCAAGAACTTAATGTAGAGCTTTACCTTGTTCGAGCTCCAAGAATCACCCTTCCAATCCTTGCGCACAAGATTAGCTTTATACCACGTTTTCAGTGTCTCCAACTGCGGAGCAAGGTCTTGCCTTAAGTCAACTGCCGGACAACGCTCAACGCCTGCTTTCTTCAACGGGTCGTCGCCATCGGCTGCAGTAGTTCCACCGATTCCGAAGCTATCAGCCACGCGGAATTCGATATTCTCACGACGCTGACCGTTCAGCGGCTTAAAGCCGAGCCAAGTGCAAGTGTTTCCACCCCAGCCTTCAAGAGTCCATGAATTGGGCGCCCCGTCAACCTTAACCGCACCTCCGTCGAAGAGCATCCAACGGCGCATGTCGTCAAAGCGCTTACCTTCATACGCAAGTTCTATCTGGCGTTCGTAAATGATTGCCGACATACACTTGGCCTGGTCTGAAGCCAAGTCGGCCTGCAGGCCGTAGTTGTTCTCTGCCGTATATCCGGCGCGTGCACGTATCTGCTGCAACAGGCTTACGGCATAAGCCATGTCGCCTGCGCCACACGCTACTTCCGCCAAGTTAAGCAACACCTCCGCATAACGCAATTCGATGTAAGGCTGTGCCGAACGCGCGAAACAACTTCCGTTATCAGTCTTAGCCCATGTGTACAACGGATTGTTGTTTATGTCGTAATCGTCTGAACGCTTGCGGACATACACACCCTTACCGTTTCCTAACAAGTTGTCGGCACCATACTCGTATCCGCTTTCCTCGTCGTTAATCTTTGTCTCGTCGGCATACCAGCCGTAGTTCCACAACTCGAAGTCGCGTCCTGAATTGTAAACCGGAGTGTTTGGCTCTTCTCCCAACAGAATGTCGTCGCTGCCAGAATAAGCCCAACGGAAGCCGGGGAATACGAACGTGCGGTAGAAACGCGGGTCACGGTTCATAAACGGATACTCCTTCTCGTAGTTGTAAGAAGACGGATCGAGCTTAGTATAAGTATCTGCCGACGCAGGGCGCTTACCGTCAGCCATCGGGAACATGTCGATTAACATAGCCGAAGGAATAAGGCCGCCAGAACCGGTTAGATTGCTCGGGCGTATGTAACGCTCCCAGTCGCTGTTTTGGCCGATATCGTCGCCTTCCTTGTTGTTATACAACGTGAAGAAAACTGCCTCGGGATTACGCCCTACTTGGTTGAACATCATTGCGAAGGTAGAACCGTTCACATTGTTGCCCGACGTGAACAGACCGTAACCGCACTGGTTGATAGAGTCAAGTTCCTCTTTCATTTGCGTATATGCGTTGGTCCAGCGGGTCTGGTCGTTCTTGCGGTTGAACAACGGGCTTGCCCAAAGCAGGAGCACACGGCCTTTCAGTGCAAGGGCCGTTCCCGTAGTAACGCGTCCGTAGTCGTTACCGGTGAAGCCGCTGCCGTTCATAGTGCTTGCAGCAAGCATCTTGGCGGCCTTGTCAAGGTCGCTGCAGATGAACTCGATGCATTCCTTCGTAGTGTTACGCACGCTTCCCTCGCTTGAAGACGGGTCGAGAAGGTCGGTAACGATTGGCACGCCGCCATACATCTTAACTAAGCAATAATAGCGCCATGCACGGAAGAAATAAGCCTGCCCCAACAGTTTGTCCTTCTCGGCGTCGGTTATGCCGTTGCTGGCCGATATGCCTTGGATGGCATCGTTGATCAAACGGATATGTCCGTAAGTATTGGCTTGGATATTACCGAACGAACCATAGAAATAGTCAGGCGCATTGCCTTGCATTGTGGTTATCTCGGTCTCGGGATCGACAAAAAGGCTGAAACCTGGATATTCCTCGGTCGACTGCGACATGTCGTCTTTTTGTCCGCTTGAAGGATAGCGCCAATTGGCCTTGCTGTTAGTAGTAGGCAGGCACCATGAATAAATATCGTCGATACGGAGCTCGCAGCCTTCGTACGTATTATACAAATCTCCGGAAACCTTGTCGTAACTCTTCTTATCCTCAAGGAACTCGTCGCTGCACGAAGTCAGCGCAAGAGCCGAAACAAGGCCGATGCCAAAAAGATTGATTATTCTTGTTTTCATTATATAATTCGTTTAGAGTTATTATTTTAGAACGTAAGGTTCACGCCGACCGTAAACTTGCGAAGCGTAGGATAAGAATCGTAAGAGCACATCGGGTCGATGAAATTGTCGGGATACGGATTGTAGAAGCTCAACAGGTTCTGTCCGGTAACATTGACACGTATGTTTTGCAAACCTATCTTCTTAACCCAGTTCTGCGGTATGGTGTAAGCCAGCGTGATGCGGTTGAGCGTTACGCGGGCAGAACTTATGCGCCAGAACGACGAAGCCATTGAGTTTACATTTTGGTATTGCAGGTTAGGCAGGTTGCCGTTGCGGTTCTCCTTAACGACAAGGTTGCCGGCGGCATCATAAATATCTTGGTAAGAATACATGTTGTCAACATTCCAGAACGAAGGCATGTTGGTGTACTCAAGGGCGGCAACGCCCGAACCGCTCTTCAGCATGCTGCCGTCAAGCGTCTCGTATCCACCCCAAGAAGCATTGATCTGCGCCGTAAGCGAAAGCCCCTTCCATTCGGCTCCGAGGTTCACGGTGAATCCGTATGGGTTGGAACGGTTTGAGAGGCGCACCTGGTCTTCCTCGTCGTCAACTACGCCGTTGGGACCTTCATACGTACCGTCGGCCTTCTGCTCGCCGCGCACGTCCTTGTATATAAGCATACCCGGGCGCACCTGGTCTTTTGTCATACCGAGGTAATTAGTGATGTTATATTTCTCGAAATATTCCTCGATGTCTTGGAAACTGCGGAACATACCGATGCACTGCATACCCCAAAGGCCGATGTCCGAGCGTCCGCCCTTGCGTATCTGACGGTACAGGTAGTCGGTCTCCCAGTCCCTGTTGAGAATCTTATCGTCGTAATATCCTGTGTTCACGCCGATGCGGTACTTGAAGTCCTTGCCGATCTTATCGCGCCAAGTAAGGCTAAGCTCATATCCCCAGCTGTCCATTTCGCCAATGTTCATTGAAGCCGAGCGCGTGCCGACAACAGCATCCACCGATGCGTCCATGTTAAGGAGCATCTCACGGTTCCACTCGCGCCACATGTCGAACGTAACGCTCAAACGGTTGTTGAGAACGTTGAAGTCCAAACCGAAGTTAGCCTTATAAACCTTATCCCAATGCACGTCGGGATTTATGGCAGCCGTGTTCTTGTCGATTGTTATCACGCCTCCCGGCTCCCTGCCGGCATCCTCGCCGAACACTGGGCCTCCCCATTGGTTAGAGTTATAAAGACGCGACCACTGCCATGCGGCGATGTTGTCACGGCCGGTAAGACCGAACGAACCGCGCACCTTAAGGAAGTCAACCCAAGGAAGGGCGTTCTTGAACCATTTCTCTTCAGACATCACCCATCCCAAGCTACCCGACGGGAAAACGCCCCAGAAGTTATTGGGGCCGAACTTCGTAGACGCGTCGGCACGGATAAGGAATTCAACGAGATACTTGTCAGCGTAAGCATAATTCAAACGGCCGATGTAAGAGAGAGTACCAGCCTCGCTACGGGTCCATTCAACGGTCTTGTCGCCCGTGGCGGTATTCGACTGGCCGTTGGTAAACGGCAGAGGGTCGGTTATCATGCCGTAAATATACTCGTTTTCGTTTTCCGACTTCTCTATCGAGAACAATGCTCCAACGGTATGCTCACCGAAGTCGCGGTTGTATGCAGCCGTGAAGTTCATCTGGTAATTGTCCGTGCGCAGCATAGTACGGTTGATCTGGGCAGTACCGTTGGCAATGTTGTGAACCTGCCAATTGCTCGGATCCAAGAATTGGTCGTAATCCTGTCCTGCTACGGGGGTGTACAGGTGCTGGCCGCTACCGGTACGTGTCTGCATCGTATATACGTCGAACGTTGAACCGTATTGGTTGGTCTTGTCGGTGCTGATGCTCTTAGAGTAATTGAAACGCAGCGTAAGTCCCTTAAGAATCTTACTCCAGCCGAAGTCGTAGCTCAAGCCTGCTTGTATGTTAAGGTTTGAATTCATTTGACGGCTGTAATCGCCGTTATTGCGTACCTCGCTGAACGAATAGTTCTGGTCAGCATTTTTCTGTACGTTGCTTATACCATAAGCGGCTATTGGCAGGCCGTTTACATACTCGGGAATGTAACGCGGACGAGTAAGCAGGATGCTGTAATCCTTTTGGTTTGACGAACCACCTATTTTAATATAAGGAGTGTTCTTCTTGCCGTAGTCGCCCGATACGTTCAAGTTTGCAGACAACCATTTGCTTACTTTCACGTCGACACCGGTACGGAAGTTCCAACGGTCGTAGTCGATAGTGCCGAGGTTACCGTCCTGGTCGAAGTAAGAAAGGCTTGCGAAGTAGCTCGCCCTCTCGGTGGCTCCGCTAAGGTTCACGCTGTGCTTCATCGTAAAGCCCGTCTTCCAATATTTATCAAGAAGGTCGTAGTTAAGCCCTTTCATTGCTTCAAGCTCGTCGGCCTGGTACAATCCGGTCTTCCTGTTAAGCGTTGAAAGCGATATCGGGTCGGCTGCGGCCACGGCGTTATAGAGGCGTCCGTATTCATAGGCGCTGAGCATCTTAGGATGCGAAACGGCGTCGGTGAAACCGAATGTGCCGCTGTAAGAGATGCGCGGAGCGCCTATCTTACCTTTCTTAGTAGTAACAAGGATTACACCGTTAGCGGCGCGCGCACCGTAAACGGCGGCCGAGGCATCTTTCAGCACCGTTATGCTTTCAACCTCTGACGGATCGAGGTTGTTGAAAGCCTCAGCACCAAGGTTTTGCGTTGAGCGGCCTACTTTGACATCATTTGGATACACATATCCGTCGATTACAAAGAGCGGTTGTTGTGCAGTGGCACCCACACCGTCTGAAATGTTGTTTGCTCCACGCACGTACATGGTTGCGCTTTCGCCCGGTCGTGAGTTTCCTCCACTTACGCTAAGACCGTTTACAAGACCTTCGAGCGTACTTGCAAGGTCGCCGGAAGCAAGATCTTGGATTTCATCCATGTCTACGGTTGCAACAGATCCGGTCAAGTGGGCCTTCTTCTGCACGCCGTAACCAACGACTACGAGTTCTTCAAGGTTCTGAGCGTCTTCCTTCAGCTGCACCCTGCCGCCGGCGGTAACCGTCTGGGGCGTATAGCCTATGTAAGAGATAGTAATCTTAGCTCCCTTTGGCGCTTTGATTGTATAATTACCGTCAAGGTCGGTTATAACGCCGCCTTCTTGTCCTTCTACGCGGATCGACGCTCCGATAATGGGGTCGCCGTTCTCGTCGACAACGGTTCCCTTAATGTCCGTGTTCTGCGCGAGAACAGGGACGGCCGTAAAGGCCATGAAACCGAAGCATAAACTGGCTATGAATTTTCTTTTCATATCTTGTGTTTCTTTTGTTACTGATTATTAATTAGCTGGTATCCAGCGTGGGTCACCCGTTCTGCGGCTTATCTGTGTAGCACCGCTAATGGTGAAGTCGCCCTGCGCAGGATTAGCGAAGCCCGGATCTTCCTTGATGTCCGTACCGCTGTTGTCATAACCAGCAAGATTCTCGGTGAAATCGTTATCAAACATGTAAGTGTTGTTCGAGAAGTTGGCAACGCCAGAACCTACACGGCCGGCGACGATACGGCGTGCAACCTCATTACCGCCACAATCAACAAATATGTTGTTCGTTACGGTGTAGTTGGACGAAGCCTGCCCCGCCAATCCGCCGTAGTTAGCCATTTGCCCCGACTTAGCAATATTGTAGAGCGTACAATTCCTATAGTTCACATAATCAGCCGTATAGCCTGCACGGGTACAGCGACCGCTGTTGTTGTAACGAACGAAATACGTTGCCTCGTCAGAACCCGTGTTGTAGAATGTTGAGTTTTGGACTGTGAAATTGTTAATATGTCCTGAGTATGCGGAAATAAGGGCTTGGTCGTAAATCTCACCAGTTCCGTCAAGCGTGAAATGAATTACACTATTGGTGATGAGCAGGACTGAAGCGCAATATTTCTGCTTATTGTCATAATAAAGCGTACCGCGCATGTTGTCAACGTTACAAGTGTTGATCGTTATCGGCTGCATGATGTTGTAATAATCGCCACTGCCAGTAGCTCCCTGTATGGAAGGATCAGGAGTAGCACTCAGCCTGATGAGCGGCTTGGTAGACGCAGAGCAGTCAAAGTCGATATACTTGAACGAAAGTCCCGTAGAAGTCATGAAGCTGGCATCTGCGGTAATCTTAATCTTAGCGTGGTCGGTTCGGTTGTTTGAGCGAAGCGTAACCTGCTTGTCGTAGAAGTCGAGATCCCTTGAAAGATAGTATTCAGCGCCACCTTCAAGATCGAAACAAAGTTCGCCCGTGCCGTCTATCGTATTGTTTGCAAACCATTCGGCGAGGTCGGTTCCTGCCGGTATGCTCGCATAAGATTCGGTAAAGGTTGTGAAAGCGACCTCGGTAGCGGTCTCTGCCTGCTTGTTGTTAAACTTATCGTTGCCGGCAGTGGTGATGACAAACTTGTAGTTGGTGTCCTCGGCACGGGTTACGGCTATCGTACAACGGTCGATCAGCGAGTCTTGAATGCCGTCTACGGCAGCCGGATTCTCGGCATCTGAAACATCCAACACGCTGCAGATGTAACCGCCGGCGCCTTCTACGACAGGCCAAGAGATGATGGTCTGCGCACCGTCGGCAGAAGCCTCGATGGTAATGTCTTCAACTGCGGGAGATTCCAGCTGCGTATTCTTAACGCTGCTGCTCCATCGCTCGTCCTCGTCAAAACCATCTTGCGCACATGAAGACAGAAGCAACGCGCCAACGACCACGGCCGAGAGCAGGCGTGCTTTTCTCCTTAGTGAAAATGATTCTTTTTTCATAGATTTGTTTTTATTAAATGTTATACATATATAATTTTTGTTTTTCTTCTCTGTCCTTTTTCCGGCAGACTCATAAGATTTTACGCCGGGACGCAATCATACTTTGTAAAAAAAGACGTAAAGAATAAAAAAATGTAATCAAATTTTCAAAAAAATATTTCTTGGAAAATATTGATTCAGTAAATTCCGCAAAAAGGCTTGATAAATATATAACAAGGTGGAATCGGCATTAAGGAACACCCCGACCCCACATATATAATATAATAAGGTTGCAAAACCGGCGGGCAAACAGCCCGAGACGGTTTTGCAACCTTTACAATTGTCAAGTAAGAATTATTACTTGTTGATGAATTTCTTGCCGTTCTGGATGAGGATGCCCTTCGTGTCCTTGCTTACGCGCTGGCCGGCGAGGTTGTAAACGGGAGCGTTAGCGTCAGCAGCGTCAACTGCGATTTCGTTGATACCGCTTGTTCCGGCAGTGAACTCGAAGCCGCCGAAGCCGATCTGAGTGCTCTTGTTGAACACATAGTAAGTCTCGCCTGCGGTTGCGTTGAACGTAAGGTAAACCCAGCAAGCCTGGTTGCCTTCGCCGAGAACGTAAGCGTCAGTGCCTTCAGTGCCCTTTGTTGGGATATTCTCCTGATACATGGGATAGCCTGCGAGCGGATCGCCTTCAGCTACGTCGTTGTTCTGGCCGTTGATATAGCCTGATACTACTACGTCCGTGCCAAGAGCAAGAGCCTTAGCGTCGCTGCCCTTTACCACGTAAACGTCGCGGTTACCCTTGTTAATCCAAGCTGCAACTAACAACGAGCCGTCTACGGAAGGAGTCAATGTTACGTAAGTACCGTTGGTAGGCAGACCGGCAGAACCATCGGGATTATAATATGCGTCCTCCCAATAAGCCCTGTACATGCCGGTGGGCACGCCGTCGGTCACAATTTCCTCGAATGACACCTTGTCGATGTTCACGGGGTTGCCCTTGCCCTGAACGTAGTAGAAGGGAGCAACAGAGCCGTCAGCGCTCAATGCTTTCGTACTAAGGTTGCCCCAGCTGTTGTCGTAGTTTGCCTCCAACGGTGTTTTCTCGGCATCGATATATCCGGCTACCGGGCCTGAAGTGTGCGTTCCCTTAACGTTTGTCGTTGAGAACTCAACAACCGACATTACCGAAACGTCCGGGTTAGCTACGTATTCAGCCTTAAGCGTGCCGTCCTCGTTGGCTACGCTCCAGCTCTCAGTCTGTGCGTTTACTGTAAGTGCGCTGAGCGCAACAGAAACCAAAAGTAAAGTTTTTTTCATAATCTTAATGTTACTTGTTTGTATTAATGTTTTAATAAGTGATTTTCATTCATCAGCCGTGCAGCCAAAGCCACATACATACACCTTATTATATATATGGGCACGACATCGGATGCCTGCATTTCTAAGGCGCACAGATACGCTGCGCCTACCGCGCTGCGCACCACGCACGCAAACCATTTTGCTTATTAAACGTCATTGTTACACGCTTGTACCCACAAACGAGCATAGTATTAACACAGATTAACGCTTTATTTGCAACCTCTAACGCCGTGGACTTTCCGCCGGAGCATAACGCTTTTGTTCACAATGCATTGCGAAGGCCGTATCGTCGGCAAACGTCTGAGCGTACCATTCCCTCGCAATGCTGTCAGACGGCATCGACGGATTCCATGCCTTGCGCCCGAACGCATACCAACCGGCTGCGTGTGTGCGCAAACTGCGCCAACCGCCTACCATGCCTACCATGCCTACCGCCCCGGTTATGCCGGTGACGGCAGACAAACCGGCAGCTGGCGAAGCTGCCTCTTGAACCGCCTTAGCGTCTGTCAGTCTGCCGGCAAAACCGAAAAAAACACCTCGCGCCGTAGCAAGGTATGCCCAAGGGTGGCTCGGGACGAAGTTTTCTTCGGCGATTGGAAGCTCCGCCCACAGCTGTGTTTGGTTCATTTGGACTAATACCGGGTTGTAAGGGCCGTAAGGCATTAAGCAAAAAGGAATATAAGTTGATTGCAGCACAACGTTTGGAGCGAGCTTGCCGTCGAGAGCCTTTAGTCCGGTAACAGCCCGTCCGACAGAATCTTCACTTGCATGAGTGCCGTAAAGGGAACTGCGCAGAATGACAACACCCTTATAAGAGGCCACCGCCTCGGCCAGCATGTTGACCCAGTCGGCACGGATGCCACTGCGACCGCCGGCACCGTGCGCGGCTTCGCACCCGTCGGTTACGAAGAAACCACCGAAGTCGGGGATTCTCGTATAAATTTCCTTCACCTTCTTTTTCCACCAATCCTTTACGCCCTGATCTGACGGCTCTGCGGTTTTAAGTCCGCCCACGGCCACCGGCGAGGCAAAGCCGACAGGCAAATAAGTCTTTATACCGTAAGAACGCAGCAGACCGGCTACCGCCTTAACCTTGTCGAGACACTCAGGAGCAAGCACGCACCGCCCGGCACCGGTAGTGTCGACCACGCATCCGTTAATGCCGACCGAGGCGTTGGCGCGGGCGTAAGTTATCAGACGCTCCCTTTGGTCGATGCCCATCGTGCCCATGCGCCCGTCTATTTCATTCCACTGCAATAGGCTTTCGCCGACATGTCCGCCAACCGACTTAACGCAAACTCCGTCGTAATGGCACATCACCCGGTCAGCCAATGCCGGCATTGAGACGAAAGACTTGCTTGCGGAAGTCGAAGGCAGAGATCGCATCTGCTGCCGTCTGAGCAGTTCGTAAGCACCGTACAACAGGCCGACGCTGCGCCGCGCCCTTATGACGGTTTTGCCATCGCCGTCGGGAAAAGCAATCATGAAGCCGTCGTTGTCGGGCAGACTGTTGTCCTTAACCAACGAAACGCCGCCGCCTTTCCAGAAAGCAACAAGCTCGCGCACCGCAGTTTTAGCCACGGCCGACCTGTCTTTAGTATCTATCTTTGCGTCGCCGACAGCCGGCCCCATCCTCAGCCAAAGACTTGAACCGTCTTCGCCGGCAGGCCACGCACCGGCAACGGCACGGCACACCGGCAACACCGACATAAAGACAATCGCGGCCACACACGCCAACCGCATGCGGCAAACGGAACGAAAGGCATTGCTGATATAATAGTTTACCAACGTCATGACATGTTTTCCACCATTTCCTTATTTATTAATCACGAACTCACGTATCTCTTGCAAAAATACTCTTTTTTATCGTCAATCGAATAAAATAAAAACAAATTAACGCCGGTTCGGCATAAAGATTTCCCACAAAAAGTACCGTTCCTTACCGTATTCGTGAGTTCGGAATAAGAAGCAATCAAGCCGGACAGGCAAACGAAGGCGGCGAAAGCCGCCGGATAAAACAAAAACGGCTACGGATGTTAGCGCCATCCGAAGCCGTCAACTTATATGCATTTATGAAATTAATATCACGCATTTCCGCTTTGCATCTGCCTTATTGCAAACTTTATCCTATCCTTCAACTCCTCTTTCTCCAAAGGAGTCAACATCGGGATACGCATCCTCTTGCTTCTTATCAGCCTACCTACCGTATTTTTTATATTACGTTTGCCTGCCATATTCCTCAACTTTTACCTAAAGACGGCAAACATACGTTTATGTACTCTTAATACATGCTTGTTCTTGCGGCCATGTAGCGTAATTTCAGCAAACTGCGGTGCATCAAGTTTCTTACCGATTGGTAATTTATGCCCATTATGCGGCATATTTCATCATACTTACGTTGTTCTATATAATAAAGCCGGATGATTTGCTGCTGGCGCGGAGACAAGCTGCTTACAAACTCCTTCAGCCGGCTTGTCTTTTTCCGTTCCTCCTCCATGCGCTCCAAATCGTAAGCCTCGCTGTCGTCGGAAATAGTCTTGATATGGTTCTCGTTTATCTCGTTGTCTGAATTGTGGGCGTTGTGCCTGAACTCGTCGTTGATCCTGTTCCTTAATGAAACATAAAGGTACGACTCGATATTCGTTACGGAGGTAAGCTCGTCTTTCTTAGTAAACAGTTTTACAAAGACATCTTGGATACAGTCTTTAATCATTTCCCTATCGCTCGTAAATTTGCTTCCGAATACAAATAGGTCGTCGATTGTTTTGTCGTAAAGGTCGGTAAAGTTTATCATAGGTTTTGTTACTTTGCTTGCAAAAGTAGTTCAGAACGACCTAAAGTAATGGGAAAAATTGATTAAAAAATACGAAAAACAGGTATTGACGTGTAAAATCAATACCTGTTATCTATTTATTCAAGAATTGTGTTATAATCTTTCCAACCAGTAAATAGTGTTTTTCCCGTCGGCTTTGATGGTGTACGCGCCGCTGATTTTCTCGCTTTTCTTCAGCGTTTCAACTTTTCCGTCCTTGATGCCGACGGTACGCAAGGCATATTTACCCGCACCGACGTCGAGGCGGACGTCACTTTTGCCGTTGGAATAAACCACGTATCCGGTTGCCGCGTCGCCTATCGCGCAGTAGTCGGAACCGCCGTCACCGCCGACATGGTTCATCTTCACTACGTCGGCCAAGAACTTTGCGTCGCTGACCGGAACGTTGGGGCAAGAGCCGCCGGCCATCAATATGGCCCAGCCGTACTGCGGATACTGTTGGGCGAAGAAGGTTACGGCCTTGTCGGGATACTTTTCACGATACTCCCTGACGGCCTTATAAGCCTCGGCAAAACCGGTCTTGCCCACCTTCATCTTGCGCATGAACTGGCGCGGAGCCATGTTATGCCCTGCCGGAGGCGCCCAAAGGCCGTTCGTATTATAGTGCCAATACCTTATATCTATAATGTCAACCACCTTTGAAAGCTCAGGGTCGGCGAGTATTGCGTCCTGTGCGTCCTTCGGACAGCTAAGCGCTATCATCGTGCGGCGGCCCGTCTCGCGTTCCCACTCGGCCACGGTCTCGAGCCAAAACCGCGTAAAGTGCAGCGGGCCAGTATATTCCTCACTTATCAGCTGGACAACGTTGCCGTTGTCCTTCAACTGGTCAAGGCACATGCGGATGTACTGCTTGTGCAGCGGGCGCAGCACGGGATTGTCAATATCATAGAACTGTTCGGCCATGAAAATACGCTTGTCGCCGGTAAAAGGCACGGGTTCGGGGAAGTTTGTACCGTTTACGTTGTTCACAGGACGCCACGGACAGTCTACCCAGTGGGCTCCGGCCTCGAGGATGTTATGCTGGAAATAATTCTCATGGAACAGCATCATACCGCGCCCGGCGGCTTTTTCGGCGAACTCGTTCAGGCGCGCCCAATACCACTTATTAGGCTTTGTAAGGTCGTAACGGCTGAGTCCGTCCCATGCAGTGCCCTGCCCAGAACGCGAGAAAGGCTGCTCGTAGAACGGTGCCCACACGTCGCCGTCGGCACGGCGCACGCGCTCATGGTCGGTACGGCGCAGGTCGTACCACAGTCCGTAGTTGTGGTCGAGCATGCAAAAGCCGTTATTGTCGAGATAGTTCACAACCGAATCAATGCGGTCGGTCCATCCCGTGCCCTCGCGTCCGGGCACGAAACGTGTTATGGCCGGCTTGGCGCTCTTAGCTACGAAATTGTCTTTCACACGCCCCGACCACCACGGAATCTGGTAGCGGTTGCCCGTAACGAGCTTACCGTCGACGGTTATATGGCCGTCCACAACTGCGAATGCAGGATGTTCAGAACTACCGGCAACCTGTTCGCCAGAAGCCGTTTTAACGCTGTTTATATTCTTCACACCGTCGGGAGAGACGCTTGCCGTATAAGGAACGGAATCAATCCACATCTCGAGAGTAAGCCTCGGCTGGGTCAACGAGATGCGCGCCATCTCCTGAGCCTGAGCTATTTCCGGGCTGCTCGACGCATTCGTGCTTCTCGGGAGAATATACCCGTCGACGGCGTTACCCTCACCCATTCGCTTCTCCAGCTGCGCATAGAACAGGCTTCGTGGCTGAACATGGTCGTTGCTGCTCGTCCATTCGCCGTTGCCAGTCAGCGTTCCCCAGCATCCGTGGGCGCTGCTGCGGTTGTCGGCGTCGGGCGAATAACACCAAAGCGTAGAGCCCGTACACTGCCACATCATGCTGTTGGCCGTGTTCCAGCCCGTTCCGAACTGGAACTGCTCAAGGTTCTTGAAACAGATGTCGTTGCCGTCGATGTTCACAATGTCGAACAACAGGCCGGCGGCCCACGAGCCTATGCTGCCGCTGAAGCCGAGGCTCTCTTCGCCTTCGCACTGCACGAAGGCGTTAGGCCCGGCCGCACAGAAGCCTGCGGCAAAGTCGTGTATGCCGTGGCGCGACACGCAACGCTGTATCAGAGTCTGCTGACCGCGCGTTATGAACACGCCACGACGCCATCCGCCGATTTCGGAAACAGGCTTGTCGGCTATGCAGTCTTCAACCGTTATGCGGCTCGTATGCTTCTGGAGATTGACTGCGCTGCCTGCGAATGACCTAAAGTTGACGCGTCGCACCCAGCAATCGCGCGCATTTTCGACCCAAACGGCATCCCAACAGTGGTCTTCGTCCTTCGGGTTCCATGCGTTGTGTTCAGACGCGAGCGTAAGGTTCTCTACGCCGCACTCGGTCAATTCGGCGCTGTTGTACCCCGTAACGACGTATCCGCCGCCGTATTTAGCGTCAAGTGTTGTCGTTATCGGCGCGTCGATCGTCACGGTATTGCCTGAAACGGAAGCTACGGTGCGCTCCCAAGTAATGTCGATGTCGGTAGGCTTCCAGCCCGTATAGTCGAGTCCGCCGCCGAAATCGTAACAGCCGAGCGACTCGATCCACTCGCGCGTAGAGGGCCTTACAACCCTTATACGGTCGCCCGGGCGCAACCCTTGGGCCGACGCGAGCGTCAACGCCGTAGCCCCGGCCAGGGTCTTACCGCCCGCAACGGCTATCGTGTCGCCGCCCGTCATGCTGACGCCACCTTCTATATATATAAGCGCCCCACGGCCGACGCCGCGCTTAACAATCGTAGTCTTACCGCGGCCCGAGCCCCTCAGCACCACTCCCGACTTGCTTATGCGAAGCGGACTGTCGACATAAAACACTCCCTCGCCTAACAAAACGGCGCCGCGGCGGCCGTCCTTATCGGGCTTGAGCGACGACACATAGTCGATTGCGCGCTGCAAAACGGCATGACTGTCGCCGCCGGCGCATTCAACGTAAACGGCGTTACGCACATCGGGTATGGCCCGCTCAGACGCATGGTAGCCGCACGTAGAATAGTCCATAGGGACGTAAAGTTCCTTTTTCTCCTTGCCTGCAAACGCATCGGCTGCACACACGCACAGCACGAGCAGCGCTGACAGGCAACGGTTTTTAAAAGATTTGTCCATGATGAATATGTTTATCTGATTGTATCCTCACGTTTCTTAAGATAACGACGCAAATAATGTTAAATTGTACTTGCCGGCGTATTTCCTTTTTACGAGGCTGCCAACGTGTTTAACAATATTTTGCGTTAAACGGGCATAGAAAGCCTGCCGGCAGGCATCGCAGCACTCCGCATAAACGAGAAACGAAGCAACGCCACGTTGACAAAGCGTCAATAAAAACCACGAAAGGCTTACTTTCTGATTCGGCATGACGCTCTCAGAAGGCCGTCGGGGAAAAAAGCAAGTCTGAAGACCGGAAAAACACAAAATAACGCGTGCAAACGCAACTACCAACATACCAACGGATTAACCGCGATAAGATTCGGAATGTGCAATAAAAAACGGTCAAAAAACGCCCAATAGCAGCGCAAAACGCCGTAAAACGCTGCAAAAAGTGACACAGAAAACGGCAAAACGCCATGCAAAAGGCGGCAAACAGCAGTGCAAATGGCGGTCTTTTGCATTACGGTTTGCCGTCTTTCACAAAGGAGCAAGCCGTTTTTCATCCAAGAAACGGACTACGTCAGGCATTTTGATTCTTATTTTACGAGTAACGGCAGGTTCTTGCGTAATGACAAAACGCTACCGGCTTGCATGTAATTCATTACAATTGTTCATGCCATTTGAGATAATTATCATACCTAACCGGCATTTTTTCTAATATAATAAGAGGTGGAATAAAGTATTTTTTTTATCTTTGCCAAAGATAAGCTGCACTCGGGAAATTGAAAGTAAACTTTCTTTCCGCCCGTTTGCGTTATCCGAACATAATCGTTACCACATAAGGACAAGAACCGCCGGAACGCATACGTACATGCCGGCGGCAGGTTCGGCCACTACGAAAAACAAAAACATTTCATGCAATATTTCCTGCCGATGAAGACACTATTGCACGCCATACTCCTTATAATAGCCTTCCCGGCGGCGCTTTCCGCACGCCCGGGCATGATAGTTGAGCATTACACCCAAGACGACGGACTGCCAAGCAACACCGTTTACAGCGCCCTGAAAGACGGCGACGGCTTCATGTGGTTCGGCACATGGCACGGCCTTTGCTCGTTCGACGGTGCCAAGTTCGTGCCATACACGACGAGGCCGAACCACACGTCGGACGTTCCGCCGCAGAAAGTGAGGAACATGGTTGAGGACAAGGACGGCTACCTGTGGATACGCAACACGGACAACCACCTGTACATGTTCGACAAGACCACCGAAGCCTACAACGACGCATACGACGAGTTGCAACGGCTGTCGCGCAACGTGCAGGTAATAAAGATACAGAGGATGGACAACGGGCGCGTGCTCGTGCTGACGCGCAACAAGGAACTGTTCGAGGCGTGGGTGGAAAACGGCAAACCTACGGTGGCCAAGATATACGACTCGCGCAACAACATCGACGGCGCAACCATGCGGCTGAAGCGCAACGTGCTCGGCGAAAACTCTAAATACGTATATTGGCTAAGCACCAACCTGAACATCTGCGCCATAACGAAGAAAAGCGCAAAGCCCCTGCTGGCCGGACTGAAGCAAGGCGACAACATAACATGCTTCAGGCAAACGGGGCGGTACGTCTGCGCCGGCACGCGCAACGGCGCCGTCTACATAGCCGGCATCGACGACGGACGGGCCGAGCGGTACGCATTCCCAGGCATCAACTCGCCCGTGACAAGCGTCAACCTTATCGACGGAAAGATTTACCTCACCACGCCGTCGGGCCTGTATTCGTCGCACGACGGGGGGCAGCCTAAGCTCGTAACGGCAGGCATAACCGGCGTGAGCGCATCGTTCGTTGACAAGAACGACAAGCTGTGGCTGTGCTCGAACAACGGGACAATGGTATGCCACGACCCGGCAACATCGTCGCAACTGACCTTCACATTACCTTCCGACAGCCTCTTCGCCGAGATGAAATTCATGGACACGGGCGCCAACGGACTGTTCATACTGCAACGCAACGGCGAAATATGGCGCTTCGACCACGAGACGCGCCTCATGCAGAACGTCAACATCCTGAAAGAGTTCGCCGACAACACGTCGGGCACCCACTTCTTCGACATCGACCTCGACGCCAACGGCATAATGTGGCTGTCGTCTACGACGAGCGGCGTTTTCAAGGTTTGCTTCCCCAAATACCGGTTCAAGTTCATCTTTCCCGACATACAAGGACTGCAGAAACCCGGCGACGACGGCAAGGGAATACGCGCCGTCTACCAAGCGCGCAACGGCGACCTGTGGCTCGGCACGCGCGGCGGCGGGCTTTACTGCATGGACGTAAAGACAAAGGACGTAAAGCGCAGCTTCGGCGTAAGGGACATCGGAGTGGTCTACCACATAATGGAAGACAAGGAAGGCAACCTGTGGTTCTCCACCAAAGGCTCGGGCTTGGTGAAAGGCACGCCCGACGACATGGCGCCGCAAGGACTGCGGCTTACGAGATACGCCAACCGGCGCGGCGACCCTAACTCGATAAGCAGCAACCGGGTTTACTACACGTACCAGGACAGCCGCGGGCGCATCTGGGCGTGCACGTTCTACGGCGGACTAAACCTTATCGAGAACCGAGGCGGCAAGACCGTGTTCAGGCATAAGCGCAACGGCATGAAAACGTATCCCGACTACGAGCTGTACACAGACGTAAGGAGCATAACCGAAGACAACGAAGGGCGGATGTGGGTGGCCACGACCGACGGCCTGATGTCGTTCGACGGGAAATTCAACGGCTGCGAAGGCATAAGATTCGAGACTTACCGCGACAGGAACAACCCCGGCGTGACCAGCAACGACATATACACAATGTATAAGGACAGCCGCGGACACATCTGGCTGGGAATATTCGGCAACGGACTGAAGCGCATAAAATATTACGACAAGAAGAAACGGCGCCCCGTATTAGAGTCTTACACGATCAACGAGAAAGGCGGCAACGTGGTAACCTCGATCGTAGAGGACAAGAACCATTGCCTGTGGATAGGCACGGAGAACGGCCTCGCCAGCCTGAAGCAAAACTCGTCGTTCGTGAAAAACTACGACCGCTTCGCCGGATTCCCCGACGTAACCGTGGAAGACAACACCTCCACATGCCTAAGCGACGGGCGCATACTCATAGGCTGCCGCCAAGGTCTGCTGGCATTCAACCCATCGGCCGTAAGGAACGACAACGAAATAAAATACAACACGTTCATCGTTGACTTTAAAGTAGCCGACCGCAGCCTCGAAGATTTCGAACCGCCGATATACCAGGGCTCGCTAAAATACGCTAAGGAAATAGTGCTCAAGCACGACCAGGCCACGTTTACAATAGAATTCTCGTCGCCTTACTACGCCGACAACAGCCTTGTTCCCTACACATACATCCTCGACGGATACGAAGACCAGTGGCACGACAACGGCAACAACCGCATCGCTTCTTACGCAAACGTTCCGCCCGGACACTATACGTTCAGGGTAAAAGTAAACGACGGATACTCGCCCGAGCGCGTTCTTGAAATCATAGTGCTGCCGCCGTGGTGGGCAACATGGTGGGCGTACCTTATTTACGCCTTGCTCGGCACGCTGGCATTGTATGCCATAATGCGCACGGTGTCATACGTGATAAGGATGCGCAACGAGGTCTACATCAACGACAGGCTGGCCGAACTGAAGATACGCTTCTTCACGAACATAAGCCACGAGCTGCGCACGCCGCTTTCGCTGATAAAAGGACCGGTAGAGGAACTTAAGGCAACGGAAAAGTTCAGCCCTACGGGCAAGGAGTACCTCGACCTTATAGAGCGCAACTCAACCAAGATGCTTAGGCTCGTAAACCAGATTCTCGACTTCAGGAAGATACAAAACGGCAAGATGAAGCTGCACGTTTCACTTGTAGACGTAACCGGCATAACCGAAATGCTGATGAACGAATTCAAGATCCTGGCCGGCGAGCGCGACATTGCGTTCGTTATCGACAAGCCCGACGAAAGGATAATGGCATGGTGCGACGCCGAAAAAATAGGCGTGGTGCTCAACAACCTTATAAGCAACGCTTTCAAATACACCGACGACGGAGGCAACATTTGCGTGGCGCTTGCCTACGACCACGACCGAAAACTCTGCACGATAAGGGTCGAGGACGACGGCGCCGGCATTCCGCAGTCGCAGCTCGAAGTGATTTTCGAGAGATTCTCGCAGGCCGACAACAAGACGTCAGGCGACAACGTCTACGCCGGAACGGGCATCGGCCTGTCGCTGTCTAAGGAATACGTAAACATGCACCACGGCCGTATATGGGCCGAGAACATTGCCGGCGGAAAGGGCGTGGTGTTCACCGTAGAACTGCCTACGGACAAAGACCACTTCAACGACAAGGACATAGAGGTCTACTTCGACGACGGCACGGCCGGCAGCAAGGCGCTGGCCGAAACCAACGCAAACGCAACAGAAAAAGCAAATAAGGAGGAAAGCATGGACGAGGGCGTGCCGACAATCATGCTGATCGAAGACAACGTAGACATGTGCCGCATGCTGCAGCTGCAACTCGGCGCCCATTACAACGTGCTGGCCACGCACGACGCGAACGACGGACTTAAGAAAATATACCAGTACCACCCGGACATTATCATCACAGACCTGATGATGCCGGGCGTAAGCGGACTCGACCTGCTGCGCAGCGTGCGCCAAGACTTCAACATAAGCCACATACCAGTGATCATGTTGACGGCCAAAAACACGGAGGAAGACAAGATGATGTCGGTAAAAGCCGGAGCCAACGCATTCATAACCAAACCTTTCAGCAGCAGTTACCTCATCGCGCGGGTTGACCAACTGTTAGAAGAGCAGCGCATATTCCAAAGAAAGATGGTTGTGCAGAGCGCCGTCGAAACCAGCAACGACAGCACAGGCGACGAATATGAGCAGCATCTCGTGAAAAAAGACATCGAGTTCATGCACAAGATTCACGAGATAATCGAAAACAACCTCAACTCAAACGACTTCAACATCGACACCATAGCAGGCACTATCGGACTGAGCCGCTCGGCGTTTTTCAAGAAACTTAAGAGCCTTACGGGCTTCGCCCCGGTCGACCTCGTGCGTGAAATACGCCTGACAAAAGCCGCAAGAATGATAGAGGCCACCGACAGCAGCATAACCGAAATAGCTTATTCCGTCGGATTCCGCGACGTCGGTTACTTCGGCAAATGCTTCAGGAAAAAATACGGGAAAACACCCAAAGAATACCGAAACGACATCAGGGGGAAGAATTGACAAGGTATAAAAACCGTGTCCAAAGAAGCCCCGTAACCGCTCTTTAGCAAAATTTCAAGTAATAGTAGCTTATAATTAAAGTCTAAAAAAATAAAATATAGTACAAAACCATTTCGAATGCGTCTATAAGATAACATGAAACGTTTATTTATTACCTTATTAATATTGACTGCAGGGCTGATAGTCCCTGAGTCCGTATTGGCGCAACAACGGTACAAAATCGGTGTGTGCGATTGGATGGTGCTTAAGCGCCAGAAGTTAGGCGAGTTTAAATTGGCCAAGGAACTTGGCTGCGACGGTATCGAAATGGACATGGGCGGCCTTGGTACGCGCCGCTCGTTCGACAACAAGATGCGCGATCCCGAGTCGGTTAAGGTGTTCACGAACATGGCCGACAGTTTCGGAATAGAAATCGGAGCGGTGGCCATGTCGGGGTTCTACGGCCAAAGTTTCGCAAAGAAAGAAAGTTGGCGGTGGCTCATGCAAGACTGCCTCAACACGATGGGAAAGATGGGGGCGCGCGTTGCTTTCCTGCCTCTCGGAGGATGCGGTAACAACTGGGCTGACTCAATTCCCCTGCGCCAAGAGATTGTATGGCGCCTGCGAGAAGTAGGAGAAATGGCAAAAGCGCGCGGAATGGTGGTCGGAATAGACACTCCCCTCGACGCCGAGGGCAACATAAAATTGCTTGACGAAATCGGTTCTGACGGTATAAAGATTTTCTATAAGTTCCAAACCGCCGTCGAAAACAAATGCGACATAGCCAAGGAAATAAAGACTCTCGGCAAAGACCGAATCTGCGCCATACACGCAAGCAATACCGACGGTGTATGGCTGCGCGACGACAAGGCAGTCAACATGAAGAAAATCAAGAAGGCGCTCGACGAAATCGGATGGTCGGGTTGGCTTTTCGTTGAGCGCAGCAGGGACGTAAACCAAGTGCGCAACGTGAAGCTCAATTATGGCGAAAATGTTAAATACCTAAAAGAAATATTACAATGAGAACTATCTTAACTGTTTTCGTGGCGCTACTATCATTAAGCGTTACCAATGCGCAGACATTCACTTTGGATTCAAACGGCCGCGACAAGGACTATGTGAACACCATTCTCGGCAGGTCGAAGAAAGTGACTGACGCACTGAACATTACAGGAACGGAGAAAGGTACGGAAGTGCTCAACATCGTGGCAAACCGCTACTTTGAATTGAATGACATCTACGAAGAGCGCGACAGTCTGAAAGCTGCTGCGTCAAAGTTCACCGGCGATGCAAAGAAACAGGCCCAGGCATTCGCCGAAAGCCAAAAAGACAGCAAACTGTACCGCTCACACTTCGCTTTCGACGCTGACCTCTCGCTGTTCTTAAACGCTGCGGAAATAGAAACGGTGAAAGACGTCATGACGTATAATGTCGTAAAAGTGACATACGACGCGCAGTGCGACATGATTCCTACACTTAAGGAAGAAGAGAAAGCACAGATACTTGCATGGCTGAAAGAGGCACGCGAATTTGCCATAGACGCTGAAAGCTCAAGGAAAAAGCACGAGGCTTTCGGTAAATACAAGGGCCGCATCAACAACTATCTCAGCAAGCGCGGATACGACCTCACGAAAGAGCGCGAGGAGTGGGCAAAGCGGGTTAAGGCACGCGGAGGCACACTGTAACCGGCAAACAAGTTGTCAGCAGCCGGACAGACAAGGACATTTGACCTTGTAAGCTGATATTACTCAACAAACGAGGAATAAATTATGAGCAGACAAGTTGTTTACTGATGAGAAACAAACGGGCAGGAACAAGCCGCAAGGCAAACCTGCTTGTCTACCCATCTGCCGACAACTTGCCTGCTGAATCATTATAAAACCATGAATTATGAACCCTGAATTAAACAAAGCATTACTAACCTTTTTCCTTTCCGCATCAGCCTTAATACCGGCTACGGCGCAGCAAAACGGCATTACGGACACACGCAACAGCAAGTTCGCAGTGGTAAACTCAACGCCGATCGACGCCGTAAAATGGACCGACGGCTTTTGGGGCGAACGCTTCGGAGTGTTCAGCGGCACTTCCATACAAAGCATGTGGGAGACTTGGAAATCAGATAAAGGACATAGTTACAACAACTTCCTAATCGCGGCCGGCGAAAAACAAGGTAAGAGGCACGGGCCTCCTTTCCACGACGGCGATATGTACAAGTGGCTCGAAGCGGTAGCAGCGGTCTACGCAGTGAACAAAGATCCCGAGTTAGACAAAATCATGGACGACGTGATCCGCCTCATCGCAAAGGCACAACAACCCGACGGATACCTGCATACGCCCGTAGTTATCGCCCAGATGAACAAGAAAGCCGTACAAGACGAGGAAAAGGAGAACGAGAACATAGGCACCGCCGTAGGCACGAGCAAGGACGGACGCTTCGGCAATCCGCTGAACTTCGAGGCTTACAACCTCGGCCACCTCATCACGGCCGGCATCATACACAAGCGCGCAACTGGAAAAACCACGCTTTACGACTGTGCCGTAAAAGCAGCCGACTGCCTTTACGACTTTTACATGCACCCTACGAAAGAGGCTTTGGAGCAAGGCGTCATCTGCCCGTCACACTACATGGCGATAACCGAAATATACCGCGAGACGGGCAATCCGAAGTATCTCGAGCTATCGAAACAACTCATTAACATACGCGACAGCGTAAAGAACGGAACCGACGACAACCAAGACCGCATTCCGTTCCGCCAGCAATACAACGCAATGGGCCACTCGGTAAGGGCCAACTACCTTTACGCCGGAGTTGCCGACCTTTACGTAGAGGACGGCGAAGCCCAACTGAAAAAGAACTTAGATGCCATCTGGGACGACCTCGTACACCGCAAAATGTACATCAACGGAGCCTGCGGCCCACTCTTCGACGGCACTTCTCCCGACGGCACTGAATACAAGCCGGCCCTCATACAGAAGGTACACCAAAGCTACGGACGGCCCTACCAGCTGCCCCACTCCACCGCCCACAACGAGACTTGCGCAAACATTGGCAACATGCTGCTGAACTGGCGATTGTTCCAGACCTCAGCCGACGCCAAATATACAGACCTTGTTGAGAATTGCCTGTATAACAGCATACTCTGCGGAATAAGCCTTGACGGAAAGAAATACTTTTATACGAACGCCTTAAGAAAATCTGACGAACTGCCTTACAAACTGCGCTGGCCGAGGGAACGCGTTGAATACATCAGCTGTTTCTGCTGTCCTCCCAACACTTTGCGCACCCTTTGTGAGGCCCAGTACTATGCTTACAGCGTAGGCAAGGGCGAGATTTACGTCAACCTTTACGGTGCCAACACGCTCACTACAAAGCTCGACGGCATCGGCGAAATCACACTTGAACAGAAGACCGACTATCCGTGGGACGGCAACGTGGCGCTTACCGTAGCCAAACTGAAGGGTAAGAAAGACTTCACGCTGAAGCTGCGCATCCCTGCATGGTGCGACAACGCAACGATAAAAGTCAACGGCGAACCCGTCAATGTCGACGCTAAGAACGAAAGTTACGCCGCCGTAACACGCCAATGGAAAAAAGGCGACGTTGTAACCCTTGACATGCCGATGGAAACGAAACTGATGGAAGCCAACCCGTTGGTAGAGGAATGCCGCGGACAGGTGGCCGTACAGCGCGGTCCAATCATCTACTGCCTTGAGAGCAACGACCTTAACGGAGTCGACATCGACAACATCGCCATTCCCGTCGACGCGAAGTTCACCCCCGTAGAGACTACAATCGAGGGCAGCCGCATGATGGCTTTGGAGACAGAAGCCGTCAACCGCACCGAGGCTTCATGGGAAAACACCCTCTACCGCGAAATCAGCAAAGACAAGAATACAGTTAAAATACGCCTCATCCCCTACTACGCTTGGGGCAACAGGGGCGACAGCGAAATGACGATATGGATACCCGTAGAATTATAATTGCATCAATCTTAGCCGCTGCCTTCGGCCTAAACGCCCACGCAACCGACGTTATCGTAAAACCGGGGGCATACTCGATTGAGAAAGGTTTGCAGCAAGCACGCGAGGAACGCCGCCTCAACAACGCCGACGACGTATGCCTGCGGCTGCAGGAAGGCACGTATTACCTCAACCAACCGATAATAGTACGTCCCGAAGACAACGGCACGCGCATCATTGCCGACGGCAAGGTTACCATAAGCGGAGGCGTGAAAATCAGCGGTTGGAAGAAAGAAGGCAAATATTACGTTGCCGACGTTCCCGACTTCAACGGCCGTCCGTTAGAGTTCCGCCAGATGTGGATTAACGGCCAAAAGGCCGTAAGGGCGCGCGACGTGGCCGACTTCAACGACATGTACCGCATCCGAAGCCTCGACAAGGCGAAAGAGACGATATACGTTCCGGCCGAAGCCGTGAAGAAAATCGTGAACGCACGTTATGCCGAAATGGTAATCCACGAGATGTGGTGCGTGGCCAACCTGCGCATAAAAGGCATAAAGATACAGGGCGACAGCGCCGCTGTGACGTTCCACCAGCCCGAAAGCCACGTACACTTCATGCACCCGTGGCCTTCGCCAATGGTCAACACCGACGGCCGCAACTCAGCCTTCTACCTGACCAACGCCAAAGAATTGCTCGACACCGAGGGTGAATGGTATCTCGACGCAAGGGCGTCGAAAGTGTACTACATTCCCCGTAAGGGCGAGAACATGAAGACGGCGGAAGTCATCGTGCCGGCCGTAGAAACCCTGCTCAAGGTCGAAGGCACGCCCGACGAGCCTGTAAAGGACGTCACTTTTGAAGGCATCACGTTCAGCCACGCAACGTGGATGCGCCCGTCAGTCAGCGGACACGCTCCCCTGCAGGCCGGAATGTACATGATAGAGGCATACAAGCTGCGCCCGAAAATGAACCGCCCCAACGGCGACCACAAGCTCGACAACCAGGGTTGGGTAGGCCGTCCGGCTGCAGCCGTAAGCCTCAACTGCGCCGAGAACGTGTCGTTCACGAAATGCACGTTCGAGCACAACGCCTCGACGGGCCTCGACTACCACCTATATATAAAAGGTGGAAGCGTTGACCGCTGCACCTTCCGCGACATGGGCGGCTCCGGAATACTGGCCGGCGGCTTCGGCCCCGAGGGGCACGAGGCCCACTTGCCATACGCTCCGACCGACGAACGAATAATCTGCACGGGACTGAGCATCACCAACAACCTCATCACCGACGTGACCAACGACGACTGGGGATGCGTAGGCATAGGAGCCGGCTTCGTCAAAGACATCAAGATTTGCAACAACGAAATCAGTGAAGTGTCTTACACCGGCATATCAATGGGCTGGGGATGGAACCAGCAAGTCTGCTCGATGTCGAACAACCTCGTCAGCGGCAACCTAATCCACCACTACGCCAAGCACATGTATGACACGGCAGGCATATACACCTTAGGGTCGCAACCCCACTCGTTCATCGAGGGCAACGTAGTACGCGACATCTACTCTCCGAGCTACGCCCACGACCCCAACCACTGGTTCTACCTCTATACGGACGAAGGCTCGTCGTATATCACGGTTAGGAACAACTGGACTCCTACCGAGAAATACCTCAAAAACGCCAACGGCCCGGGCAACACTTGGGAAAACAACGGCCCCGGAGTGCCCGACAGCATCAAGGCTAAAGCCGGAATAACACCCGAAGCGAAATAGGCCGGGCGGCAAGAAACCGCAAGGCATACGCCCATAACAAAACACAAGGTTTGTGAAAGGCGGTCTTTTACGACGTAAAAGGCCACCTTTTACCGCATGAAAGGCCACCTTTCGCAAGCCTAAACGCCGCATTTTGCGCAGCATATACTATCATACTGGCAATCAATGCGTTACAAGCCAAAGAAAAGAAGAAACACCATAATCTTTACAAACAATAAGCAACTAACATCTACTATCAACATACATGGACGCCGACGGCGTTCAACGGGAACAAAAATCTGATATATGGAAAAGAAAAAAAGCAGTTTAAAAAGCACGATTGCCGTATCGCTGACCAACTATCTCGACGCGGGCGCAATCGTAGCAGGAGCCAGCGGACTCACCCTCTGGCAGAATTACTTAGGGCTGACCGAGGGGCATCTCGGCCTGCTTAACGCCATCAGCGCCAACTGTCTCGGCGCTGCCATCGGCGCAATAATCGGCGGATTCCTCGCCGACAAATACGGACGAAAAGCCATTTACACCTACAACATGCTGGTCTACATGCTCGGCGTTGCGCTGATAATGTTTTCAGTGAACTTCCCAATGCTGCTGGCCGGATTCCTCATCACGGGAATATCCGTAGGCGTAGGCGTGCCGGCGTCGTGGACCTACATATCTGAAAGCTCGGAGGTCGGCAACCGCGGCCGCAACATCGGCATCTCGCAAATGGCATGGGGCATCGGCCCTACCATCATACTCATACTCGGCACGCTGCTCGCACCGCCCACGAGCGGAGCCGACAGCGCCGGAGTGCTGTTCGCGCCGGTAGTCGAGTCGCTGGCCGGAATGCTGACGGGCGGCGCAGTAGAGGGCAACGCCCTCAACGTGTTCAGCAGCCGCATAGTGTTCGCATCGCTGTTCGTCGTGGCGTTCATAGCATGGCTGTTGCAGCGCCGCTTGGACGAGTCGGAGGAATGGAAGGCCCAGAAGGCCAAGCAAGGCGGCAAGCCGCAGGGCGGCGTATTCTCGTCGTTCGGCTCGCTGTTCACAAACAAGGTGAACATCCGCACGATACTCTTCCTCGCCGGAATCTACCTCACATGGAACCTCGTAAGCTCCGTTATGGGCTTCTTCCAGCAGCACATCTACGAGACGGCGGGCGGACTCTCCAACCAGCACGCCAACATGCTGTCGGTAGCCCAATGGGTGATCATCATCATAACGACCTTCATTTTCTCGATGATAGTCGACAAGGTAAACCAGCGCTGGCTGTATTTCTTCGGCGTAGGCATGGGCGTTTTGGCATGGGTTATCATCGTGACGATCGGCGTAAACAGCATCGCCGGCCTGTTGTTCTTCACCCTGATATGGGGCATCCAGGCAGGAGTCTCGGTGCAGTCGTTCTACGCGTTGTGGGCGTCAGAACTGTTCCCGGCCAAATATAGGGCGGCCGCCCAGGGCATAATGTTCTTCATCGTGCGCGGCGTTTCGGCGCTGTGGGGCATCGGTTTCGTCTACATCTACGGCGAAAACGGCGAAGGCTTCACCCTCGCGGCTTACATAATGATGGCCCTGCTGCTCGTCTCTTTGGTAATCGGAACAGTATGGACTCCGCAGACAAGAGGAAAAACTTTGGAACAAATAACAAAAGAAAGATATGGCGACAACATATAAGGCAACATGGATTTGGTATCCGGGCGACTACGAGATTTGGCTCGGCAACAAAATGAACAACCGCCGCACCGACCGCGGTGCGTATTTTCCCCCGTTCTGGAAGCAGGACAGCCACTACGTAACCGTAGAGTTCAGCAAGGCCGTCTGCCTGGCCGAGGACGAGACGTTAGACATAGCCACCGAGGGCGACTACAACATAAAGATTGACGGAAAGATGCTTTTCGGCATGCCAAAACAATTCGTATTGACAGCCGGCGAACACCGCATAAACATCAAGGTGCACAACCAAGCCGTTCCGCCAGCGCTTTACGTAAGCGGAAAGACCGTCGGCACGGACTCGACATGGAACGTAACGTTCGAGGACAAGGAGTGGATCGACGAGAGCGGAAAGGCCAGCGACACGTCGTCGACCGTCTACATGTCGGCCGGATGCTGGAATTTCGACGACATCAACGCCCGCCCCTCTGAGTTCAAACTCAGCCGCAGGCACGAGCAGGCCGTATCGTCCGCCGACGGACTTTACGACTTCGGCCGCGAGACTTTCGGCTACGCAATCCTCCACGGGATAAAGGGCGACGGCTCTATCGACATCTATTACGGCGAAAGCGAAGAGGAAGCACGCGACAAGGAGCACTGCGAAACGTTGGACAAACTAACCGTAAAGGACGGCAGGATAACCGACCTCGCCACGGGAAAGACCACCGGTCTGACCGACGCCTACGTCATGCAGAACAGCAAGGCGTTCCGCTACATTTACATAGAAACCGACGGATGCACGGTCGGCAACGTCAGCATGGACTACGAGTACATGCCTGAGACCGAGCACGGCACGTTCAAGTGCAACGACGAAGAGCTAAACCGCATTTGGGAAATCGGCGCGTACACAATGCAACTGACCTCGCGCGAGTTCTTCATCGACGGCATAAAGCGCGACCGTTGGGTGTGGAGCGGCGACGCGAGCCAAAGCTACCTGATGAACTATTACCTTTTCAACGACAACGAGATGGTAAAGCGCACCACATGGCTGTTGGCTGGCAAAGCTCCCGTAACGAGCCACATCAACACCATAATGGACTATACGTTCTATTGGTTCAACTCCGTTTACGACTACTATCTTTACAGTGGCGACCGCCATTTCCTGACGCAAATATACCCGACGATGCAAACCTACATGGACTACGTGCTCGGACGGACCGACGAGGACGGAATGGTAGAGGGACTTACGGGCGACTGGGTGTTCGTAGATTGGGCCGACAAACCCATGGACAAGCAAGGGCAGCTGGCCTTCGAGCAAATACTTTTCAGGAAATCGCTTGAGTCGATAGCCGCCGTAGCAGGCATCGTCGGCGACGGGGAAGGCGCATGCCGGTACAAGGAACTTGCCGACAAGCTCGGCGAAAAGCTCTTGCCCTACTTTTGGAACGACGGGAAACAGGCCCTAATGCACAACCGCAAGGACGGCCGGCAGAGCACTGAAGTGTTCCGCTATCCCAACATGTTCGCCATAATGTACGGCTACCTCGACAAGGAGAGGCAAGAGGCCGTCAAGCGTTCGGTTATCCTCAACGACGACGTTCTCAGGATAACCACTCCTTACATGCGCTTCTACGAACTTGAAGCACTGTGCATGCTCGGCGAGCAAGACCAAGTGATGAAGGAGATGAAGGCGTATTGGGGCGGCATGCTGCACGAAGGCGCAACGTCGTTTTGGGAGAAATACAACCCCGACGAGCATGGTAGGGAGAAGTTGGCCATGTACGGCCGCCCTTACGGCAAGAGCCTCTGCCACGCCTGGGGCGCAAGCCCCATCTACCTGCTCGGCAGGTATTACCTCGGCGTAGAGCCTACCAAGCCCGGCTACGAGGAATATACGGTAAGGCCGACGCTCGGCGGACTTGAATGGATGGAAGGCAACGTGCCCACTCCTTTCGGCACCGTCTACGTCAGGATGGACAAGAACACCGTCACCGTAAAGGCCGACGGAGGACGCGGCACGCTGATAATAGGCCGCGGAGAGAACGAGAAACATATTGAAATACAACCCGGAAAAGAAACTACTGTGAACTTATGAAAACAGCACGCAACCTACTGCTTTCAAGCATCGCAATCGTTTTAGCGAGTTGTGGAAGCACAACAACGAAAGTGACAAGCGAAAAGTCCGTACCGCAAACGCAATACGCCGCGTCGCTTGTAGACAAATATGTCCCCTCAATGCAGAAGGGATATAAGATAAACATTAGTGTGGCCGACGGTTCGGCAAACCTTCCTCAAGAAGGATTCACTATAACAAGGAAGGGCAAGAAAATCAACATCACCGGCAACGACGCCTCCGGCGCCATTTACGGAACCAACCGCCTGCTCGAGTATTTCAACCAGTTCGGCACCCTCGAGACGCCTGAAATAATAGTCGACGCCCCCGAAATGAAAATCCGCGGAGCATGCGTCGGCCTGCAGAAGACGGTCTACCTGCCCGGCCACAAAGTTTACGAGTATCCTTACACTCCTGAGAACTTCCCGTGGTTCTACGACAAGGAGTTGTGGATAAAGTACCTCGACATGCTCGCCGCCGACAACATGAACGCCGTTTTCTTGTGGAACGGCCACCCGTTTGCCTCGCTCGTCAAGCTCGAGGATTACCCATTCGCCGTCGAAGTAGACGACGCGACTATGGAAAAGAACCAGGAAATGTTCACGTTCCTCACCACCGAGGCGCAGAAACGCGGCATCCGCATAATCCAAATGTTCTATAACATCATTTTGTCGAAGCCCTTCGCCGACCATTACGGCATCGTTACGCAAGACCGCAACCGCCCCATCACGCCGCTGATCAGCGACTATACGCGCAAGAGCATAGCCGCCTTCATCGAGAAATACCCCAATGTGGGCTTCCTTATCTGCCTCGGCGAGGCTATGGCTACCATCGAAGACGACGTTGAATGGATGACGAAGACGATCATACCGGGCATCAAGGACGGACTGAAAGCGTCGGGACGCACCGACGAGCCCCCAATCATCCTGCGCTCGCACGACACCGACGGGCCCCTCGTTCTGAAGGAGTCGCTACCGCTTTACAAGAACATCTACACAATGACGAAGTATAACGGCGAGTCGCTGACAACGTATGAGCCTGGCGGACCGTGGGGAGAAACGCAGAAACAGCTTAGCAGCGTAGCTCCGATACACATCAGCAACGTGCACATCCTTGCCAACCTCGAGCCGTTCCGCTGGAGTTCTCCGGCCTTCACGCAAAAGGCCGTGCAAGCAATGCACCGCGTACACGGCGCAAACGGCCTGCACCTGTATCCCCAGGCAAGCTATTGGGACTGGCCGTACACGGCCGACAAGCTGCCCGGCGGACAGCGCCAGCTGCAGATTGACCGCGACTGGATGTGGTATGCGGCATGGGGACGCTACTCATGGAACTGCCACCGCGGCGAGGACAAGGCTTATTGGGAAAAGCGCCTTGCCGACTATTACGGCACCGACACGCTCACGGCAAAGCGCATTATCGAAGCATACGACGAGTACGGAGAGATTGCACCCAAGCTGTTGAGGCGCTTCGGCATCACCGAAGGCAACCGCCAGACGCTCCTTCTCGGAATGAAGATGAGCCAGTTGGTAAACCCATACAAGTACACCGTATATGAAGAGTTCTACCAAAGTTGCGGGCCAAAAGGCGAGAAACTTATCGAATACGTCGAAAAAGAATGGAAACACGAGAAGCACGAGGGCGAGCTTCCGCTCGATATCATTGACCAATGCGTAGCCCACGGCGACAAGGCTGTAGCCGCAATCAGCGGTCTTGAAGGCAAGATAACGAAGAACAAGGACGAGTTCAAACGCCTCGTGAACGACGTAAACTGCTATAAAGACTTCGCATACTCGTTCAAATACAAGGTGCTGGCAGCCCAGCAAGCCCTCAACTACAAGTGGAGCAAGGACGTAAACTATCTTAACAAGGCCGTTCCGCTGCTTGAAAAGAGCAACGAATATTACATGCAGCTCGTCAATAAGACAAAAGACACCTATCTTTACGCCAACAGCATGCAGACGTCGCAACGCCGAATACCGGTCGGCGGAGACGACGGCAAGTTCAAGACATGGGAGGAAATGGTGCCCGTTTACGAAGACGAGCTTAACAGCCTGAAAGCCAACATCAAGATGCTCACATCCCCTCAAAAAGGGGACAACAGCAACGAGAATCTTGTAAAAGCGGAAAACGCGGAGGTGAAACTCATCAGCAACTATAAGAGAATCAAGCTGACAAAGGGCGCTAAGCTCTTCGAAAACCGCGACGAAGCCATCGACTCGCTCGCTCCCGAGCTTGAAGGTCTTGAGGCGTTGGTGATGAACCGCGACACCACACGCATCCAGGGAGGCGTCGTTGAGTTTGAAACCGACAAGCCGGTGAAGATGCTCGTAGGCTTCTTCATCGACGACCAAAACAAGTTCGCGAGTCCTCCCAAACTCGAAATCGACGCAACCGGCAACGAGTTCGGTCAGGCCGAGCCTGTAATAAGCAACGCCATAAGCATGTCGAACATGCCGATTGTAAACATTCACGCATACCACTTGCAACCCGGACGCCACACAATCCGCCTGCCGAAAGGCATCATCATGGTGGCCGGATTTACCGATACCGACCTTAAGATACGCGACGCCAGGCTCAACGGACTGAGCAACGAGGTCGATTGGCTGTTCATGAAATAAAACAAAGAAATGGTAAAGAACATCTTATTCATACTGCTCCTGCTGGTTGCCGCCGACTCACAGGCTCAAAACAGACGCTCACGCAGGGCCAAGGCAGAGCCTAAAGTGCAGACAGTTGTCAGCCAAGAGGAAATGCGCCGGGTATATGAAAAGGCGCGCACGCCTTACAAATACGGCCTGGTCGTAGCCCCAGAGAGCAACGACCGCAAGATAGATTGCCCCACGGTGTTCCGCGAAGGCGACATGTGGTACATGACTTACGTGTGCTACAACGGCTCTAACGGCACAAACGGGCGCGGCTATGAAACGTGGCTCGCAAAGAGTAAAGACCTGCTGCACTGGGAAACATTGGGACGTGTCCTCGCCTTCGGCAACGAAGGCTGGGACATGAACCAGCGCGGCGGCTTCCCTTCGCTGATCGATTACGAATGGGGCGGCAGCTACAACATCCAAAAGTTCAAGGACCGCTACTGGATGACATACATCGGAGGGGCCGGCACAGGTTACGAAGCCGTAAACTCTCCGCTCAGCATAGGCTTAGCCTCAACCGAAGGCGACGTGACCAAAGCCCACTTGTGGGAGACCTACAAGAAACCCATTTTGTCGTATGACGACAAGAACGCGCAGTGGTGGGAACGCATGACCCAGTACAAGAGCACCGTCTACATGGTAGACAAAGAGAAGTTCGGTTACCAGTTCATGATGTTCTACAACGCCGGCGGAAAAGACGAAACCCACCCGAAAGGCGAGCGTGTGGGCATAGCTTTCTCAAACGACATGAAGAAGTGGCGGCGTTATGAAGGCAATCCCGTATTCGCGCACGACAGCGACGGAACCATAACCGGCGACGCGCAGATAGTAAAAATGGGCGACCTTTACGTGATGTTCTACTTCTCTGCGTTCAACCCAACGCGCGAATACAACGCCTTCAACACGTTTGCGGCAAGCTACGACCTGATACATTGGACCGACTGGCAGGGCGAAGACCTCATCATTCCGTCAAAGCCTTACGACGAGATGTTCGCCCACAAGAGTTGCGTAATTTACCACAACGGAGTGGTTTACCACTTCTATTGCGCCGTAAACAACAACGACCAGCGCGGCATAGCCGTAGCGACGAGCAAGCCGATGGGCAAGAGCGAGGTGAACTTCCCCCGTCCCAACGCCACCGGCAAACGCTTCACCGCCTCGCTAAACGACGACTGGGAAATAACCTACGACCACAAAACTTTCACCAAGGACATACCTTACAACCTCGACGACTACTACGGAGCGTTGCAGAAGATACACGGCAACCTGCACGGACGCGCCGATTTCAAGAAGAAATTCACCGCCCCCAACATGGACGGCAAGCAGTATTTCATCCGCTTCGAGGGCGTAGGCACATACGCCGAAGTACTGCTCAACGGCAAACGCCTCGGCCGTTACGACATCGGGCGCACGACTAAGACCATCGACATAACCAACAACGTGCGCAAGGGAGAAGAGAACGAGCTTGAAGTAAGGGTGTCGCATCCGAAGGGAATCACCGACATGCCGTGGGTATGCGGCGGCTGCAGCTCTGAATGGGGCTTCAGCGAGGGCTCGCAACCGTTCGGCATTTACCGCCCCGTCGTGCTCGAAGTGACCGACAAGACAAGGGTTGAGCCGTTCGGAACACACATTTGGAACAACGTTACGGCCGACAGCCTGTTCGTCGAAACGGAAGTGAAGAACTACGGCAAGACCGCCGATACCATAAGCGTCATCAGCAAAATATGCGACAAGAGCGGCAAACAGGTAATCCGACTGACCGACAACATAACCCTGAAACCGGGCGAAACGAGAATCATAAAACAGTCGTCGCCCATCAAGGACGCACGCCTTTGGAGCCCCGACGACCCTTACCTGTACACGCTCAACACAATCCTGAAGCGCAACAACAAGGCCACAGACGAGCTTGCCACGCCGTTCGGAGTGCGCACGTCGAGCTGGCCGCTGAACAGGAAGGACGGCGACCAACGCTTTTACATGAACGGAAAGCCGATTTTCATCAACGGAGTGTGCGAATACGAGCACATGTTCGGGCAGAGCCACGCTTTCTCAGACGCGCAAATCGACGCACGAATAAAGGAAGTGAAGAACGCCGGCTTCAATGCGTTCCGCGACGCCCACCAGCCCCACAACCTGCGATACAAGGACCTTATCGACAAGGAAGGCATCCTGTGGTGGCCTCAATTCTCCGCCCATATATGGTATGATACGCCCCAATTCCGCGAGAGCTTCAAGCGCCACCTAAGACAATGGGTTAAGGAGCGCCGCAACTCGCCGTCGATCATACTGTGGGGACTGCAGAACGAGAGCACCCTGCCGGCCGACTTCGCACGCGAATGCATGGACATTATAAAGGAGATGGACCCGATGTGCGCCACGATGCGCTTAGTGACTACTTGCAACGGAGGCGACGGAACCGACTGGAACGTCGTGCAGAACTGGAGCGGAACCTATGGCGGAAAACTCGAGAACTACGCCAACGAACTGAAACGCCCCGACCAACTGCTCAACGGCGAATACGGCGCATGGCGCACCGTGGGCAACCACACGGGCGAGCGTTACACCGAAGAGAAATTCTGCGACATACTCGAGCGCAAGGCACAGCTGGCCGAAAGCGTGAAAGACAGCGTGTGCGGACAGTTCCAATGGATACTGCAAAGCCATGACAACCCCGGCCGGCGCCAGGCCGACGAGGGCCTGAGGCGCGTCGACAAGGTTGGCCCGTTCAACCACAAGGGCATCTTCACGGCATGGGAACAGCCAACGGACGCGTTCTACATGTACAAGTCGCGCTACGTTCCGGCCGACGAAGAACCGATGGTTTACATCGTGCCCAACATCTCTACCGACAGCATACGCGTTTACAGCAACTGCGACTCCGTAGCCCTGAGTTGCGGATGGTGGAAAGAACAGAAGACGCGCGAAGAGAACACCACGCTCTACAAATGGCACAATCCGGAGCTGAAGGGCGACCTTCTCATCGCAACGGCTTACCACAACGGCAGACCCGTAGCCGCCGACACGCTGGCGATGCCCTCGTTCCGCACATGGAACGAACAGATACTGAAGCCTGCCGACGGGTACCACTACCTGTATAACGTAAACTGCGGAGGCGACACCTACACCGACATATTCGCTACGGAGTGGACTCAGGACAACACGAAATGGTCGCGCTCATGGGGCGGAAGGTTCCCGAAGGAAGTAAGCCCTTACCAAACGAGCCAGACATCAAACCCGCTGCTGCCCATATCCCCACTGTTCCGCACGTCGCGCTTCGGCCGCCACGAGCTGTCATACTCGTTCCCCGTGCGCCCCGGCGACTACCGCGTAGAGCTTTACTTCATCGAGCCGTGGTATGGTCCGGGCGCAAGCGAGACCACCGACTATGAAGGCCTGCGCCTCTTCGACGTGGCCATTAACGACAGCACTTACATCGAAAACCTCGACATCTGGGCGCAGGCGCGCTACGCGAAGCCTTACAAGCGAGTGCTCGACGTCCACGTACCGGGCGACAGGATTAAGATAGATTTCCCGAAAGTGAACGCCGGACAAGCCATAATCTCTGCGATAGCGATAGCCTCGAAAGACCCCGATTACGCCGCCGACTATCCCGTAATAGAGGACGACAGCCTGTGGCGCAACTTCGACAAGGACATCCTCGTGCAGATGCCAGACAGCCTGCTGCCGCCGCGCAACACCGGCGGAATCAGCGTGGACGGCATGATTAAGGACGGCGCTATGACGTGGAATTTCAACGTGGGCGTTGCGAGCGTTTACGCAATACGCTTCCGCTACTACAACCCCGAGGCGGAAAGGAACTTGCACGTCAAGATCACCGACCTCAACGGCGTAGTCTACAAAGAGGACGACATCACGTTCGTGAAGACACCAGAGAAGAAAACCAAGCGGCGCAACACCAGCATAACCACCGGCTCGCAGATAAACGCCGGCAGCTATGTGGTGACGCTGACGGGCGAGGGCATCGACAAGATGTTGTTCGACAAGCTGACGATTGAATAATCGCCTGATATTCAACACATTGCAAAAGGCGGCCTTTTATCGGACAAAAGGCCACCTTTCAGCGTATAAAAGACCGCCTTTCGCAATGCCGTTTACCGTCTTCCGCATTACGGGCGACGGCTCTACCGGCAAAGAAACATTACCTGAAACAATATAACGAATAATTCATAATGAGACAAATCCTATTAACCGCAACGCTCGCCCTTTGCTCGACGGCCGCCATCGCGCAAGGACACGATTGGGAAAACCAATACGTCCTGTCGATAAACCGCGAGCCGGCAAGGGCCTCGTTCGTACCTTACGCCGAAACACCCGGCGACATGCAGATGTCGCTCGACGGCCTATGGAAGTTCAACTGGACGAAAACCCCCGACGAACAGCCTACCGACTTTTACCGGAAGGACTTCGACGATACGTCGTGGACAACCTTCCAAGTGCCCGGCGACTGGGAGGTGAACGGCTACGGCACGCCCATTTACAGCAGTTCGGGCTATACGTTCAAGATAGACCCGCCGTTCGTAATGAAAGAGCCGAAGAAGAAATACACGGCCTACATCGAGCGCAACCCTACCGGATGCTACCGCCGCACGTTTACGCTGCCCGACGGTTGGAACGGCAAAGAGGTTTACATACATTTCGGTTCTGTCGCAAGCGCGTTCTATGTCTACGTCAACGGCCGCCAGGTAGGCTATTCCGAGGGCAGCATGGAGCCGGCCGAGTTCTGCCTTACGCCATATCTCGAAAACGGCGAGAACCAAATAGCGTTGAAAGTTTTCAAGTATTCCGACGGCAGTTACCTTGAAGACCAAGACATGTGGCGCTTCGGCGGAATCCACCGCAGCATATACCTCTACGCCACACCGAAAATACGCATACGCGACTTCGGCGTGCGCACGCTGCTCGACGACGATTACCGCGATGCCACGCTCGTCATCCATCCCGAGCTATCCGTAGTCGAAGGGCAGCGCGGCGAAGGCTACCACATAGAGGCGATGCTTTACGACAAGGACGGCAACGCCGTGCTCGACAGCACCCTTAAGCAAGACGCCGTGCCCATGCTAAACCTCGACCACAAGGGCAAAATCATGAATGCGCGCAATCCGCAGCGCGGATACGCCCCCTACGGATGGATGAGCGCAAGGATTAAGAATCCCCTGAAATGGACGGCCGAGACCCCCAACCTCTATACGCTTAAGCTGTGGCTGGTCGACGCCAAGGGCAACACCGTGGAGCAAGTGGAGACCAAAATCGGCTTCCGCCGCGTCGAGATAAAGGACGGCCGCTTCCTCGTCAACGGCGTGCAGACACGTTTCCGCGGAGTGAACCGCCACGAGATGGATCCCGTGACGGGCAAAGTGATGACGATGGAACGCATGGAACGCGAGATAAGGCTCCTGAAGCAAGGCAACATCAACGCCGTGCGCACATGCCATTACCCCAACGATCCGCGTTGGTACGAACTGTGCGATAAGTACGGCCTTTACGTGATGGACGAGGCCGACATCGAGGAACACGGACTGCGCGGCCAGTTGGCGAGCGACCCGACGTGGGCGGCAGCCTTCATGGACAGGACGCAACGCCTCGTAATCCGCGACCGCAACCATGCCTGCGTGGTGTTCTGGTCGCTCGGCAACGAATCCGGCTGGGGCCCCAACTTCGCGGCTACCGGCGCATGGATAAAAGAGTACGACCCGACACGCCCCGTACATTATGAGGGCGCGCAAGGACCCGACAGCAAGGATCCGGCAACCGTCGACGTCATAAGCCGCTTCTATCCGCGCGTACAAGAGGAGTATCTTAACCCCGGCGTGAAGGACAACAACATGGAGCGCCCCGAGAACGCACGCTGGGAACGACTGCTCTCAATAGCCCAGAAGACCAACGACAACCGCCCCGTGCTCACCAGCGAATACGCCCACGCAATGGGCAACGCCATGGGAAACTTCAAGGAATATTGGGACGAGATATACAGCAACCCGCGCATGCTCGGCGGATTCATCTGGGAATGGGCCGACGAGGGCATCTTCAAGAAGCGCGACGACGGCAAGACTATGGTGGCCTACGGCGGCGACTTCGGCGACGCGCCCAACCTCGGAGCTTTCTGCATAAAGGGCATCGTTACGTCGACCTGCGAGCCGACGCCCAAATACTACGAGGTGAAAGCCGTTTACGCACCGATTAAACTGACGCTCGACGGCAACAAGATAAACGTCATCAAGCGTGACGAACACGCCGACTTGGATAACTACTCGTTCTTCTGGAACGTCACGGAGAACGGCAAGGTGACTAAGAAAGGCGGGCTTGAAGGCTTCACCCTGCCTGCGCTGAAATACGACGAAGACAAAGACGTGCGCCTTAACGTCAGCGTCCGCCTGAAGAACGACGAGAGTTGGGCCGCCGCCGGGCACGAAGTGTGCAACGAGCAATTCGTCCTCAACGACCGTCTCGCTACGGCGTTCAAGGCCAAGAAGCTGAAGACCGGCAAGCAGGCAGACGTAGAGGCGGCGAAGGAATGGTTCGGCATGGTAAGCCCACACTTCTTCCGCGCGCCGACAGATAACGACAAAGGCTTCGGCAACTGGATTGCTAAAGACTGGAAGAACAACCGTCTCGACTCGCCCGAAACATCAGTAGTAAAGCCGATCGAAGCCGTAACCAACGACGACGGCACGGTTACCGTAACCACGTCGACCGTCTGCAAGTACGCCAACGGCTCAATCCGCACGGATTACACATACACTATGGACGCCGAAGGTTCGGTTGACTTCCATGCCGTTTACACGCCCGAAGGCACCCTGCCGCCCCTTCCCTGCGTAGGCAACACGTTCGTCCTGCCCGCCGACATGACACAGCTCAGCTGGTACGGCATGGGCATGCAAGACACTTACCCCGACCGCTTGGAGGCCGCATGGATAGGCCGCTGGAACAGTACGGTGGACGAACAGTACGTGCATTACGCCCGTCCGCAAGACTCAGGCAACCACGAACAGACGGCCGAGGTGACCATCACCGACACGAAAGACCGCGGATGGACTATCACAGCGGAAGCCGGAAAGCCGTTCTCTTTCTCCGCCCTGCCCTACTCTATAAAGCAACTCTCTACCACGGCGCACGACTGCGACTTGGTGAAAGACGGCAACGTCTACCTAAACATCGACGCCGCCGTAATGGGACTCGGCAACAGCAGTTGCGGCCCGGGCGTGCTTACGAAGTACGCAATACAGCAAAAACCCTACGAGTTGCACGTCCGTTTTACAAAGGTAAAAAAGTAAAAAGGTAAAAAAATATTAACGAAGAGTGAAGAACGGAGAGTTAAGAACCTGATTGCCCATGCAATTTCACTTACAACTTTACTCCTTACCCCTTTACTCCTAAACAAAACAGATATGAAAAAGTTATTGATTTCAGCGTTATTACTAACGTCGGCCGTGGCCGGAGCGTATGCGCAAAACAGCGTGTACACGCAGCGCCAGTACCTCAGCGGACGCGGAAGCGACGACATGGTAGAGTGGGATTTCTACTGCACCGGTGGCAACAACTCGGGCAAGTGGACAAAAATCGGAGTGCCGTCGTGCTGGGAGCTGCAAGGCTTCGGCACTTACCAATACGGCATGAAGTTTTACGGCAAGCCCTTCCCCGACGGCATCGCCGACGAGAAAGGCATGTACAAGTACGAGTTTACGCTGCCTGCGGAGTGGGCAAACCACCACATCGACCTCGTATTTGAAGGCTCGATGACCGACACCGAAGTGATGATCAATAAGCGCAAGGCCGGCTCGCTGCACCAGGGAGCTTTCTACCGCATCACCTACGACGTCACCGACCGCGTATTCTTCGGCGACAAGAAAAACCTGCTCGAGGTTACGGTAAGCAAGGAAAGTACCAACAAGGGCGTGAACCTTGCCGAGCGCCGCGCCGACTATTGGAACTTCGGCGGCATATTCCGCCCCGTGTTCATAGTTTGCAAACCGGCAATAAACATCGAGCGCACGGCCATCGACGCTAAGGCAGACGGCTCTTTCAGCGCCTACGTACTGCTCAACCACACGCTCGGAGGGGCTAAGGTTCGCACAACCATCAGCGACATGAGCGGCAAGAAAGTAGCCGAAAACACTACCGACGTAAGGAATGGCAGCGACCACGCCGACGTGGCTTTCAAGGTAAACAACCCCAAACTGTGGACTGCCGAGACACCTAACCGCTACCAAGTGGCGTTCGCCCTGATAGACGCCGACGGCAAGACGCTCCACATCGAGCAGGATAAGTTCGGCTTCCGCACGATTGAGACGCGCGCCGGCGATGGCCTCTACATCAACGGCAAGAAGGTGAACATACGCGGCGTGAACCGCCACAGCTTCTGGCCGGAGTCGGGCCGCACGCTCAACAAGAAGCTCAACATAGCCGACGTAGAGCTTATCAAAAGCATGAACATGAACGCCGTGCGACTGGCCCACTACCCTGCCGACCCCGATTTCTACGACGCTTGCGACAGCCTCGGCCTCTACGTTATGAGCGAACTCAGCGGATGGCACGGCCACCACGAAACCATCAACGGACAGAAACTGATCAAGGAAATGGTGACACGCGACGTGAACCATCCTTGCGTGATATGGTGGAGCAACGGAAACGAGAAAGGCTGGAACACCGAACTCGACGGGGAGTTCCACAAATGGGACATACAGAAGCGCCCCGTTCTCCATCCGCAAGGCAACTTCGGCGGATATGAGACCATGCACTACCGCTCTTACGGCGAAAGCGAAGAGCACATGCGCCGTCCTGAAATATTCATGCCTACTGAGTTCCTGCACGCCCTTTACGACGGCGGAGCCGGAGCCGGCCTCTACGACTACTGGGAACTGATGCGCTCATGGCCTCGCTGCGCAGGCGGATTCATCTGGGCCTACGCCGACGAAGGAGTGGTGCGCACCGACCTGAACAACATGATCGACAACGTGGGCAACTACGGAGCAGACGGCATCGTAGGGCCTCATCACGAGAAGGAAGGCAGTTATTACACTGTAAAACAGATCTGGAGCCCCGTCCAAGTGTTCATGCCCGAGGAATTCAACGGCACGCTCAACGTAGAGAACCGTTACAACTTCCTCAGCCTTGACAAGTGCAAGTTCGATTATTCTTACGTGAAATACGTAGGTGCCGACACCAAGACCGTGAAGAGCGGAACAGTGAACGGAGCAAACATAGCTCCCGACTCAAAGGGTACTATCAGCATACCGGCCGCTCCGGCAGATGCCGACGCGCTCAGCTTGAAGGCCACCGACCAATACGGTGAGGAACTTTACACTTGGGTTTTCAAGCTGAAAGACTCTGATAACATATATAAAGGTAAGGCCGGAGGCAACCGCCCGACGTTCAGCAACAATACGGTCAAGGCCGGAAACGTTACTTATACGTTCTCCGCGACCGATGGAACGCTTGCAAGCGTGACTACATCGAAAGGCGATTACAAGTTCAATGGAGGCCCGAAATTCTTCGCTTACCGCCGCTCCGACAGGTCGTTCGACCAGTTCTACAACCACGACGACCCCGAGGCGGAAAAGAAAAAGACTACTTACACGGAGTACATGGACCAGGGTAAGTTCGTCAAGCTGACGAGCAAGGAAGGCGCTAACGACACTCTCGTCGTAACAGCAGAATACGCACTCGGCTCGCTTCAAAACGTTGAATGGCGCATAGCTCCCGACGGAGGCGCACGCATCGTTTACACATACTGTTTCAACGGCGTCGTAGACCTCATGGGAGTGAAGTTCGACTTGCCCGAATCCGAGGTTGAAAGCAAGCAGTGGCTCGGCCACGGCCCTTACCGCGTATGGCAAAACCGAGTACACGGACCGCAACTCGGAATATGGAGCAACGACTACAACGACCCGATTCCGGGTGAAAGTTTCACTTATCCCGAGTTCAAGGGCTACTTTGCCGGTGTGCAATGGATGAAGCTAAACACCAAGACCGGCACCATAACGATACAGCCCGGAACGGATAAGGACTATGTTGGAGTGTTCCAACCGCGCGACGGACGCGACCAACTGCTCTACACCCTGCCCGAAACAGGCATCAGCATGATGCAAGTCATACCGGCAGTGCGCAACAAGGTGAACACGACCGACCTCAACGGCCCGTCAGCCCAGCCGGTTTGGGCACACGGGACATACGTCGGCGAAGTAACATTACATTTTGAATGACGATGAAAAAACTACTTTCCATAATCTTAGCATGCGCGGCATTAGCGCCTGCGACAGCGCAAACTACCATTCAGGAGACAACTCCTGAATGGTACAAGCGTTTTATGTCGCCGTCTGAAAAAACAGCCCCGTGGACATTCTGGTACTGGATGTACGGCTGCGTTACCGACGAAGGCATACGCCTCGACCTTGAAGCCATGCACGACGCAGGCATCAAAGGCTTCTACCTAATGCCGATAAAAGACGTCAGCGACGGGCCGCAATACAATGGCACAAGCCGCCAATTGTCGCCCGAATGGTGGAAACGCATGAACACGGTGTTTAACACCGCAGCCAAGCTCGACCTCGAAATGGGCATCCACTTCTCCGACGGTTTCGCCCTCGGAGGCGGCCCGTGGATAACCCCCGAAGAGTCGATGCAACGCATTGTGTGGTCTGACACAATCGTTGAAGGTGGCCAACAGGAAATAGTGTTGCCGCGTCCGGCGTGCAAGGAGAATTATTACGAAGACATAACAACCTTCGCCTACCCTGCCGAATACGTAGACAACAGGAAGCCGAAAGCGTCTGTCGAGTTCCCATACCGCTCTTCGGAGCCGTGCGACATAATCTTATCTTACGACGAGCCTTACACCCTGCGCAGCGTGGAGATAATCACCGGTGGCAACAACTACCAGGCCCACAGGTTCAAGGTGTACGCATCCGACAACGGCGTTGACTACCGTTTCGTGCGCGAAATCAGCCCGGCACGCCAGGGGTGGCAGAACACCGACGCCTACGCCACTTACGCCATACCCACCACTACGGCGCGATACTTCAAGTTCCATTGGACTCCCGAGGGCAGCGACCCCGGTTCGGAAGACATGGACGCGGCAAAATGGAAGCCCAACCTGAAAATCGCCGACATCGTACTTGGCACCGAGCCCGTAATCGACGGTTATGAAGGCAAGTCGGGAAAGGTTTGGCGCGTGTCTGAATATTTCCCCATAGCCGACGACGAATGCATACCTAAGGACAAGATTATCAACCTTACCGGCAAGCTGCTTTCTTCCGACTTCCTCGACAAACCGTTCTCAATCAACCTGCCAAAAGGCCGCTGGCACATACTGCGCATCGGGCATACGTCTACCGGGCACGTCAACGCCACGGGCGGCGGCGGCCGCGGATTAGAGTGCGACAAGTTCTCGCGCAAGGCCATAAGGAAGCAGTTCAACAACTGGTTCGGCGAAATTTACAAACGCGCCCCACAAGACATCGTGAAGAAAGTGCTCACACGCATACACGTTGACAGCTGGGAGTGCGGCAGCCAAAACTGGAGCGGCAACTTTGCCGTAGAGTTCCGCCGCCGCCGCGGCTACGACCTCATGCCGTGGCTTCCGCTCTACGCCGGCGTGCCTATCGGCTCTTCGCAAGAATCCGAAAAAGTGCTGCGCGACATACGCCAGACCATCGCAGACCTCATCAACGACGTATTCTTCGACGAAGTGTCGACGCTCGGCAAGAAGTACGGATGCAAGCTCTCGGCCGAGTGCGTAGCGCCGACAATGGTCAGCGACGGCCTGCTCCACTACCAATACGCCGACTATCCGATGGGCGAGTTTTGGCTTAACAGCCCGACGCACGACAAGCTCAACGACATGCTCGATGCCGTAAGCGGAGCGCACATATACGGCAAGAACATAATCCAGGCCGAAGGCTTCACCGAGGTGCGCGGCACATGGGACGAGGACTTCGCCCTGCTTAAACCCCTGCTCGACCGCAACTATTGCACAGGCATCAACGCGATAGTGTTCCATGTAAACACGCACAACCCGTGGACAGACCGCCGTCCCGGCATGACGCTCGACGGCATAGGCACTTTCTTCCAGCGCGACAACACTTGGTGGAAGGAAATGCCGGCGTTCACCGGATACATCGTGCGCTGCCAAGCACTGCTGCAGTACGGCAAACCGGTTATAGACCTTGCCGTGTACACCGGCGACGAAACGCCCCGGCGCTCAATACTGCCCGAAAGGTTGATTACTTCACTACCCGGACTTTACAGCGAAGCTACGAAAGAGCGCGAACGCAAGCGCCTCGCCAACGTAGGCCAACCGCTCGAGGTTAGTCCCGTAAAGGTAACCCACACGGCCAACATGACTAAGGCCGAACACTGGGTTAATCCGCTGCGCGGCTACCGCTACGACTCGTTCAACCACGACGTTTTAGGAAAGTCGCAGGTTAAGAACGGCCGTCTCGTTACCCAAGACGGCATGGAATACGCCGCACTCGTAATTCCACAGGCAAGGAAGATGAACCCCGGACGCATCATAACATGCTGGAACACGATTGACTCCATAGCGAAATGGGGCGTGCCCGTAATACGCGAACCGTGGAAGGAGATAGACCTTACGAGCCTCGGCATAAAGAAAGACGCCGACCTGCCCGAAGGCATCGACTTCGCCCACCGCACTGCCGAGGGAGCCGACATCTACTTCCTGAGCAACCAAACCGACTCGGCCATGACCTTCTCGCCCTCGTTCAGGGCTGAAAGGGCCAACAGTTACCTTGCCGACGCTGTAACTGGAAAGGTGTATAAGGCCGGAGAAAGCATAACGTTGCCCGTAGGAGGCTCGGTGTTCTACATCTTGTCTGACGACGCAGTGCCTGCTGTATTGACGGAAATGCCGACGGAAAGCACTACGCTGCTGACGCTCGACAATAACAAGTGGAACGTCAGCTTTGAGGAAACGGGCAAGAAGATGACCGTAAACGCACTGTTCGACTGGAGCAAATCCGAAGACAACAAGGTAAAATACTACTCAGGCCACGCCACGTATAAGACTACGTTCCGCCTGCCGAGCAAGCCCAAAGGCAACATAACGCTCAACCTCGGCAGCGTAGCCAACACCGCCACAGTCTACGTAAACGGCCGCAAATGCGGCACGGCATGGACGGCTCCGTTCGCGGTAGACATAACCAAAGCCGTAAAGCGTGGCAACAACACGCTGACAATAACCGTGGTGAACACATGGGCCAACGCCCTGCAAGGCAGCGACGAGGGCAATCCGCCGTTTGAAGGCATTTGGACGAACGGCAAATACCGCCGCGCTGAAAAAGAGCTTCTGCCAGCAGGACTACTCGGACCGGTGAAAGTGATGAACTGTTATTAGAATTTAAAGAAGTCATAGAAGTTAAAACCATTTACAGCGACAAGCAGACAAGGCATTTGGCTTTAACTTCTATAACTTCTTTAAATTCTTTAACTCCTAAGAAACAAATCCCCTAAAATCCAAAACAAATAACAAAGATGAAAAAACTTACATTCTTACTAACCGCGCTGCTTGCAACGACAAGCGTCAGCGCAAAGGTAACGCTGCCGAAGATGTTCGCCGACGGAATGGTGATGCAGCGCGAGGCCGACGCCAACCTGTGGGGCTGGGCCGACGCTTCGTCGACCGTAAAGATAACCACATCGTGGGACAACAAGACTTACACCACGAAAGCCGGCAGCGACGGCAAATGGAAAACGTCGGTGCGCACCCCCGAGGCCGGCGGGCCGTATAAAATAACCCTGACCGACGGGCAAGAGACCGTGCTCGACAACATCCTCATCGGCGAACTGTGGATATGCTCCGGACAGAGCAACATGGAAATGCCGATGAAAGGCTTCAAGAACCAACCCGTGGAAGGCGCGGTGGAAGACATACTGCACAGCACCGACACGCAGCTGCGCCTCTTCACGGTGAAACGCAACAGCAAGTTCGCACCCGTCGACACCGTAAGCGGCAAGTGGAGCGAGGCTTGTCCGGCATCAGTGCGCGAGTTCAGCGCCACGGCCTACTATTTCGGCCGCGAGCTGCGCCGCATGCTCGGCGTGCCCGTAGGACTAATCGTAACGTCGTGGGGCGGCTCGGCGTGCGAGGCTTGGATGAAGGCCGACTGGCTGAAAGCCTTCCCCGACGCAAAGATACCGGCCTCGCAAGACGACATCAAGTCGAAGAACCGCACGCCGACGGTGCTCTACAACGGCATGCTCCACCCCCTCATCGGCATCACGATGCGCGGAGTAATCTGGTATCAGGGCGAAGACAACGTGCCGCGCTACAAGACCTACGCCGACATGATGACGGCCATGATAGGCGGATGGCGCGCCGAGTGGGGCCAGGGCGACTTCCCCTTCTACTTCTGCCAGATAGCCCCCTACGACTACAAGATAATCAACTACACCGTGAACAGCGCCCTGCTGCGCGAACAGCAGTCGAAGGCCGAACTGATGAACAAGAACTGCGGCATGGCCGTTCTCATGGACGCAGGACTCGAATACGGCATCCATCCGCGCAAGAAGAACCTCGCCGGACTGCGCCTCGCCCTGCTCGCGCTCAACAAGACCTACGGCGTTGAGGGCCTGACGGCCGAAAGCCCCTACTTCCGCGATGTCACATTCCAAAACGACACCGCCGTAGTGCGCTTCAACCGCGCCGGCATGTGGGTCTACGGCAGCAACGGACTGAAGAGCGACCTCTTCGAGGTTGCGGGCGAAGACCGCGTGTTCCATCCGGCAAAGGCATGGATAGAGCGCAGCAAGGTCTACGTAAAGAGCGACAAGGTAACGCACCCCGTAGCCGTGCGCTACGCCTTCAAGGACTGGGTCTGCGGCGACCTCTACTGCGACGGGCTGCCCGTAAGCTCATTCCGCACCGACAACTGGGAGGAATAATCAATGAAGAATGAAAAATGAATAATGAAAAATCCAAATGCCAATATATTTTACTGCCGTAAAAGATTTTTCATTATTCATTTTTCATTATTCATTTTCAATTGTCATTGCCCAACAACGAAGTAATATATTCCTTACATTCATCCGTAGCTTTAACCAACAGCGTTTCGGCCCTTGGGTCATCACATTCACGTAATAAAGTCCTTAACGCCTTAAAACTTTCCACGTATCCGGAAAGTTCATCCAAAGCATCGGAAAAACTACGAATACATTCATTGGCATCCGACTTTTCCTTGCAACCGCCCAAAACACGCTTTGACGGTTTCAAGCCTTGAAACCTATCATAAGCATTATAAATAAGCGCCGACGGATATTCGGTAACAATTTGCCGAGCTTTAGCAAAAATCGAGCGTGCCAATATTTCTATATCAAAGCCGCTTGCAGTTCCTTTTGAATAAGCGGACACTATGTAACCGGTTTCATGTTTGTCCTTATCAGCCATAATAAACCGGGCGGAAGACCTACCCCAATCAAACACTATCTTACCGGATACCAACCGCCACCCTCCAACCGGGCATCCGGCTACATACTCACCGTTGACTATCGAAATAGCATACTCCCCGTTTCCATTAACGTTGTTCATCAAGTCAACATTGCAGATGAAGTCGTAACATGATTGGTCCGATTCAAAACCAAGCGTATCAACTTTTATCGAAACGCCGTTAATGTTTATCCCAAGGATGCATGAATTATTTAATCCCATATCGTTATTCAGTTTTACGTCGCATGCATAACGGCACAACTACGAGCCGTATTATTTTTTATCCACTTGCATTAAAACCTTTATATAATAGTAATTTCAACATCAGTATGAACCATACTTCCTATTACTTTCATTATTTTATATTTGCCTTTTGTATTATTAGGAATTGTTAGCCATTTCCCATTTTCAATCTCTATCTGCCCTATATATTTATTGGTATGCGTAAACAATTGTTTATTTGCCATTTGTATATTCTTTTTCTCAATCCTATCAACACCAATATATTTTACAAACTCCACAAATGTTTCTGTTGCATTGCTACCGGCTATCATCTTCCCATCCGGCAACGTCACCAACAACTGAGTTTTAACCTTATGTTTCGACCGTTTTTCCGTTGTCGAAGATGTTGCCCAACCATATCCTAAATCTATAATCATATTAAGTGATAGTTGGTTGTTGATGGAATATAATTGTCTGACTTTTTGCTCCGTATCACTCTGAATCATTACATACCAACCATCACCAATTGGTTTTATCCATTCTTTATACTTCTCATTAACATTTCTCGATACAAGAGGTATATGGCAAACTTCCAATCCCAAATCTGCGACCAAATCCGCACCTATATGTTTTATTGTTTGCAAAAATGTCTGTGATGCATTTTTATCACATAATACTGTACCATCCTTAAATGTAACCCGTAATAATTTCTTTTCGCCACGTAATCTCCGGGATGCATTTGCTGTTTTTTGAAATTTCACAGAAAGCCGCTCATCATCCTTTAAATCAGTTACTCCCAATATATCAGCATGTTTAATATACCTAGACATTACCCTACCGTCAACTAACGCGACAGCCACACCACATTCATTTTTCACATTATCAACATAAGCCTTGCATTCTTTCGAAAATGCCGAGGTTGTTATAAACATTCCATTGCGAAAGTTTTTTCCTTTCAGCATTTCTACGAAGCGAGTCAAATCCTCAATGTCTACGGTCAATATGGAATATTGCCTGACCGCAATTAAACATTCACCGCCATCCGTATTATCCGACGCTGTTAAATATAACTCGCCATTTTCGTCTGATACAGGAAACCATCGGCAATCAGAATAATTAACATTTGCCAAGAATCGTTCGATCCAGTCCCTCAAATCAGCTTTATCACAATTTCTTATTAAATCTATAAATGTATTATTAGAGTCCATTGCAATTTTTATTTATTAAATCCTTGTAACTCAGCTTCATTCAACAAGTCCAGTCCGTTACAAGACTGTTTGAAACTAAAAACGCGACCGTTTTGTTTCATCACTCCATAGGTATAAAGTTGGCGCCTCTCTATGGGGGTAAACTTATTATTCGCCTTAGCCCATTTAACAACAGCAAACCATGTTTCCGAAGAGATTGATATAGCTTTTTCTATCTTTTCTTGTTTTGCCAGCTTACTAATTTCATTTTCATTCTCATTACTTTCTTTTATCAGGGTGAAAGGCAGTGTATCAAAAGACTTAAGTTCTTCTGTTACGACTTCAAAACAATCTAATGTCCTCGCATAACGACTGGGAGACGTACCGTCTAGTGACAAACATTTACAAACAAAAGGAAGTATCGTTTCTGAAATAATATTTTTCAACTCCGGTTGTACAGATTGGTTCATCCAAATGTAATCAAAGTCAAGTTTACGTCGTGACAAAACGGAAATACAATAAAACACGTAAGCATTGACGCACGATTTATATCCAGTCACTTGGTGTTTTTTTGAAATTTCATCAATAGCCTTAAACAATATCGCTTTTGAGACCATCTGCCTATAATAAGGCAACGAACATTTTATTCTTTCCTGTTTAACGTCTTTTACAAATTGTTTGTAACTTTCTTCACCACCTTTGCATACGACATGAGGTTTACCTTGCCAACATTCCTCGTATATTGCAATATCCGTTTTTGTCAATTTCCTATTCTTAGGATATTCCTTTTTAAACATTTTAGCCGTTACACCACTCAATTGGGATAATTCATCAAGATACTGCCCCCGTGTACGCTCAAAATACCATTTACTTTCCGATTTGGAAGTCTTGCTCGGAATCCATTCACTCCGCGAAAAACGTTCAAAATCGATAAGAAACGGTTCGTTAGCCGAAAAATCAGAATTTTTAATTGCCGTTTGGCTATTAGCACTTCTTGAAATATTATCAACAATTTCTTTTGAATGCTCCTTATCCTTAATGACTGAAATTTTCATTGAAACATAGACATTGGCAAGACTTGTTTTATTTTCATTATACACGGAAGCTATTGAACCTGTTGTTTGTCCACCATTTACGATTTGCCAATTTACCAATTTCTTGATATAAAGTGTAGAACCTTCTTTTATTGTCTCAATGTCATTGGCCGTGCTCGATATTCCATTATTGTACGAAAAGAACATATCCGGCTCATAAACCAATGTATGCTTAATGTTACGATTAACTTTAGGTTTAAACTGCAAAAAAGTTCGTACATTCTTCTCCAATAAAGCGTGCTTATATTTTTTATATATCCGCGCCAACGTTTCTGCTGAAATCACAGCCAAAAACGAATCAACATTTTCACAATCACCTTCAACTTTAAGACATTGTAATTTTGTACCATACAAAGCAGGAAAATCAATCTCAATTTTCTCCTTACCTCTCTTTATACAATCCTGTTGGTAGATACGTTGAATGTCCCAAACATTTTGTTCCATGATCATTCCGTTGTCAATTTCAACAGTAGAAGTATTATACTCGCTCAAACCATTAGTCAGCACAAAAAGACGCAGTGTGGAAACTTTTTTCACTGCATCTTTTATAAGTTCTGAAATTTCAGAATAACCACTAAACGGTTCTGCTTCAATATCATTAATCCTACCTGCCAATATCTGCTTGAAAAAACCATAGAGCCTGTTGAAGTTCTGGTCTATATCACTATTAGACACTTTCCCCAACAAGGTGTTAGTACGCACTAATATGAATAAGTCCAATGAATCCCCCTCGTCATTATAATCATAGGCATTAATTCTTGCCATTGTTTTCTTAAAAGTACATATCGTCGGAGCGCACACATCACCACTGTCTGCAACATATTCCAAAATGCTTTCAGTCAGTTCTTCCTCTATGTTTTTAGACTCATTCATGGCCGCCTCATTGACAGTCTCCATAAAATCTGCTGCAAATTCACGTAAATCCATAGGCTCATTAGATTAAAAGGGTTATAATCATTACAAAATGATTTTACAAAAATAGCAAAAATATAAAACAAAAACCCATAAATTCACAAATATTCCAAATATTAACATGATATTTTATAAAAAACTTCATGGAAACGAATTCGTAAACTTTGTGAGAAATGAATACCAACTAATCAATTTTAAGGAAACAAGCATTAACAAGAGCCTATATTTCGTGAAAATTAATAAGAAAAAATACAGCAATTAATTATCTTGAACGAATGAAAGTCATTCGCTTTTAACGGTAAAGCAAAAGGCTGCCTTTTGCCATGTAAAAGGCTGCCTTTTGCCTCTTAATACACGGCCATTTGCACGCCCAAACACAACATACGATAAAAAGAAACGACGCATTTTTAACGTCACAATGTCACGACACGGCCTATATTACTGGTTTGCAAGCAGTTACACGGTGACATTAGCTTGATTGCGACTTTCACCACTGTCACATTCGGCAAACCGTGACAGTGGTGAAAGTGGAACATACGCTGATGTCACCGTGTAACTGCTTGCAAACCAGTAATATAGGCCGTGTCGTGACATTGTGACATTACAATTGGATAATATTACTAAATGTTGGCTTATTGTCTACTTTCAGAATATGATAAATACGGATAAGTAGGATTTCGCCCCACATCATCTACTTTTTTGTCTTGTCGCAAATATGTCGCAAATAAGAGATAAAAAAGCCCATAGAAAACTATGGTATCCGCTAAAAATCAGTAAGACATAAAATACACGTCCGCAACGCCTGTTTATGGGCATTGCGGACGTGTATTTTATGTCTTACTGATTTTTAGCGGACACCAATAGTTTGAATTATATCGAAGTCACGTTGTATTTCTTATTCCAATCACTGAAACATCTGTCCAAAACTTGATAACGATATTGAGCGTTGTTATTTTCTTATATGGTTAAAGTTACTTATATGAGACTGTGTAGAGTATTCCTGCTCCTCTCTTCTGTTTGTTAAACAGTTTGAGATCCATATTCCAATCTTCCCTGAAATCGCGGTCGGCGCAATCTACGTTATCTCTTCCAAATGGCACCCATCCTCTTGCTATGCCGGCATCCGGACGTACGCAGAGCTCCACGTTATCCGTTTTGACCGTCAGACACCGTTCATGCTCGACATAGCCGGTGTCTTGAATTTCAGGCTCTATTCCTACCAGCTCAGATATCGCGTCCTTCAGGAAACGGTTTCTCTTCTTACCGTCGGCAAAATCCTTTATAGCATTTACCGCCATATCAAGATCACCATTTGAGACGATACTTGCGACGACAACCTTGACTGATACTATGGTTAGGCCTGCCTCATTCTTAAGTCCTGAAATCATTCTCGCCAAAAGCATGCAGCCCAGGGGTGTCTTCAGGTATCTATCAGAATATTCGACAGAAACAGTCTTACCTTGCAGATGGGATATTATTCTATTCCAATACCCTGTCGCAGGAGCCTTCAGGGAATCAAAAAAACAGCCTAACCGACCATCCTCCGTTATTCTATATTCAAACACGAATGATGCATCGTCCAGTGAAAAAGCACTCAACAGCTGCGTCTGGTCTATGGCGGCGTATAATAATGAATTTGGCTGGCTGGTTATGAATACGTCTCCACTTCCCCAATTCTTGGAATAGGACATGTCGATACCCTTACCAAAATATGTTTTGACAGTATCGTCGTTCATTTTCACGGTCATCAATGGAAGCAACTCTGCTGGCAATGCATTTTTAAGATATTTAAAGTTGTTTTTTAACACCTCCGCAATTAAAGTAGCTCTGTCGGCTGACGAGAGAGAGTCTACATCCGGAGTGCTTGGAAGTACAAAGGCAATGTCAACGCCCTCGAGAGACAGCCCAGTGAGAATTTTCTTAAACGGGAACGTCTCCGCGTCCCATTTGGAAATGTCACCGTTGACAAATATTCGGATACTGGAAATGTCCCTGTTCCGTGTGAGTTGATAAAACTCAGTCGTAATATCTGACGTAACAACGTGAGAATCAGGCATTAAGCGAAGAATGTCCTCAGGGGCAACGCGGGCCTTGACTTCCTGTCTTAACCATTCGAGAGCCTTAGGCCGATTAAGATAGTTCAAATACCATTGCGACCTGCGGTCAATAAGGCATTTCGTGCAAGACCGTTCACAATCGCATCGTTCGAGACTCTCTAAGGCCATTTTAAGGACTTCATCCTTGTATTCTCGGAAGAGCAATGAGTAACCTGCGCCACCAATGGCGGTGTCATATATGAAAATAGAATGATTTATGCCGTCATAACCGAATTCAATCTCTCCGTCGTTGACTCCGAGCAGCTCTGTGAGCTTACGGCTAAGTATCACGCCGAGAGAATAGAGTGTCTCAGAATCTTCGACCAAATTGTTGTCCTTATCATAGAACTTTATCTCAACAAAGTCTGTTTGGTATCTCCCAACCAATAACACATGGCGTCTTACAGCCGCGCCGTCATTTTCACCACCAGGACAACGAATCGGGGCCGAAAGATGCTTATGGCGCGACATCATCGGCTCTGTGGATGCGGAGTCCGGCGTTTTTTCAGACTCCATCCTGCCGCAATAAGGACAGAAAGCATATCCATACCCATTCGCTCCCTTATTATAAAAGAGAATCTCAGACCTTGTGGTTGAACAACGGATGGACATTTTTGCGGAATCTGTCTTCCTTGTCCAAGCATCCATGTTAAGTAAGACAGGCTGAATGAAATTCATGCTGCCGAGAGAGTCCATTTTTCGCGTCGGTGCCGAATCCCATGCTACGGAGAACGCCGCAGGTTCAACGACCTCTGTAAAACGCTGATCCGTTGCCAACGAGAAGCCCTGTATGCCATGCATGGTTCCATGCCGGCCACACTTGGTACAATCCGTTTGAGCTTTCCCATAGGTAATAGTGGTATAGCCGCAGTGACCGCAATTCTGTATGACATACCTTGAGGTTTCATCATATTTCGTCTTCATGCGAATACCGCCGGGCTTATAGACCCATTCGTTTTTCACTACCGGATTGCCGGGAGCATAAGAAGAGATCGCCTGGCTTATATGCAATGTCGGCGGGTTGTTGTCACTCCTTTGGTTGCTTCCGAGCAAACACTCAACTAATCCTAATGGTATGCCGGCACTTGGCAGAAAAGAATTCTCGGCTAGATATGACAACAGCGAATTTCTTAAAAGATTCTCTTCCTGTCTTTCAATAGCTTTGATAGCGTTGGTCGTTCCGGCTTCATTTCTCAGAGAGTCAATTGACTTTTCCAAAGCGTCTTTGTGAGCGTAAAAGACATCATAAACAGCAACTATGTCTTTCTTGACTACTTGCGCGGCATCCGGCAACGTTATTTGGGCAAGACTTGTACCCTTGACCAATTTTAAATATGACTCTTGAAGCCGCTCAACGCCTCCGCTTATTATGCTGTCTATGTAATTTAGAAAATTATTAAAGAAAGACATTCCCTCCGTCTCGACAAAGAAATCCTTAAGAGAAGCCGTAACCCTGATTCCCCCTTGAGTAGCAACAAAGGAAGCGAACACCATCGCATTAACATGACGTTGAATCAACTGGCGGCTTTCCAATTTTAACAACGGAGTCTCTGTAACATGCGTAATCGGATAATCCGGATTCTTCCACGTATGGGTTCCAATAGGGCCTGGAGCACAAACTGTTAAGACCAAAGCCTTAGCCTCACTTCTTCGCCCAGCACGTCCCGCGCGCTGAAGGTAGTTTGACGATTTTGGCGGCACATTATTCATCATAACTTCCGTGATACCACCAATATCCACACCCATCTCCATCGTTGTTGAACAAGAAAGGATATTGATTTTTCCCTCATTAAACTCCCTTTCGTACCGGTCAAGGTCCTCTGACGATTGCTGAGCCGAATGTTCCGCCGATATGAAAATCGGTTTTGAAGCAAGTACCCTGTAGTTCATGACCCCAAACACACCCGCAGCCTTTTGGTCGGAGAGATTCTCCTCAATCCATCCCAAAACATCCTGTTCGTTCTGTTCTGTAGACTTGAACGGGTAAAACGGATAGACAAACTCTGTCCGGATTCTGAATCTATCGAAATTCTCACGACCGATATAACCGTTCATTCTCGGGCTGTAGCCACAGAACGGCGCATCAATGATAACATTGTCGACAGGACAGAGAAAACCTCTCTCGATAAGCTGTAACTTAACTTTATCGCCAGTGAGATTGAGCTTATATCCATTGTTTTCGGCATCTGTCACTTCAAGGACATTGTCTTTCAGGAAATCCCAGGCCTCATCGAGCACCTTGTTGATCTTGGCAATCTTCTCTCTTGTGATTTGAGAAATATCATCATAACCGAGAACGGCACATAGAAGAAGGACGAGCCTGTTCTGATTCTCACTGATGATATCTCTTGAACTTACATTCACTTGGAACCATTTCGACACAGGATTTCCATTCCTCCTCAGATCTGAATTTGAAGGATATATGGCAGAACAATACTTATTTTGCGTAAGGTAACCTGTAAAATCTTCGGAAAGCATATAATGGCGACCTCCGCGAATGACATAATCCATACAAATCTTCAGGAAATTCCGCCAGTCGGCATCCTTACATTTTTCCCGCAGGAGTGCCGGGCATTTTGCTTTTGCAAGTGCCGGATAAACAAGATGCACGAACCCCATCGTTTCCAATGAGTTCGCCCGCTTTGGGATCCATCCGAATTGGTCGACAAGAAGAGCTTTCAGGTAGTTAGCTGCGTTGTTGTGATTCTGCCTACCACGCGCATTATCAACATGCGCGTACAACTTCCTGAAATTCGAGTCATTTTCAAGAGACTGACTTATCTGCCCCCATGACACTTTCTCCGGATTGGGGATTACCGGTGCGCCATTCCTCTTATCCTCAAGCTGATTTAATTCAGCTAATAATATAGGCGGAAGATTATCCCGGATGCTCAGATATTCATTATATTTTTCTTCCTCATAGGGTGTCAAACCAGCAGGTTCTACGCCATCTAAACGCATGTCGGCAAGTTTATGAAAAATGGAGGCTCGAATCCATGAACGTTCTACGTCCTGGTTAAGTCCCATCGCAAAACGTGCGGCCCCTTGACGACTATCGGTAAATGCTATATACTTCCGACCCTCATATATGACGCCTGCGTCATTACTGTCAATTGGTTCGGCGTTATCAAGAAGCAATGTCGCTAAGGTGCGTCCAATCTGAGTAGCGCTTATCCTGAGATAATCAAGTTTTTTAGACTCACTGAGATTATTGCCACAATGAGGACAAAGAACGTGGTTATCTCCTGAGCGTCGAAGAGATTGATATACATGTTCGTTGCTTTCATTGCCTTCAGGAACAAGTTCTATTTTACCCTTCTTATGATTGAATATATGATATGTTCGGGTTGCATTTCTCCTCAGACAAGGTTTTTCAGGAATGGCGAAATAAAAGTTAGAAAAGCCGTCCGCCTCATGTTGCTCAACATTGTCAGTGTCTTCCATGTATTCAAAATCAATGAGATCTTCCTTTTGCTCATAGAAAAGCGCTTTGTCAAGGTCAATTATATTGGTGTGCATCCTAAATCCCTTAGTCGTACTCGTCTCACCTACTACGATGGGGGAACCGCAAGACGAGCACGTGGCAAGCTCCAACATCTTTGATTTACAAACCGGACAGTTCATATTCTGATAAGTTGTCAGACTACCTATCGGCAGCCTATATTCCTTATGACGCTGACAATCGGGATTGGTGCAGACATACACTCCGCTTATCGACCTAACAAAAAAATGGGCACGGGTCGGTAATAAAGCCCCCAATCCGCCTCCTTCGTTCAGACCTTTCACTTTCTCACCGAGAGCGTCAATTATTTTCAATGAGTCATCCACGCTTTTCCCGATTTCCTCATCAAGCATGCCGCCGATTTCCGTTGCTTTCAACACAGGTGAAGAATTGAGCTTTTCTCTCAACTTCTCAATGCTAGGATAGGTTAGATTTGTGCCGAATGTTTTGTTTATTTTTGACAATTGTTCTTTTGCAACCTCCTTGTTCAGCACTGGAATAATGCGCTTGCCGCCAATGATTATTATATCGTCGAATGGTTTTCCTGTAAGTTGTGATACAAAAGTTTATAGCTTTATCGTCGTTTTGGGGTCACTTTCATCCCCTATGGTCGCTGATGTCACGGCAAAATTCACTTGGTCAATGGTTACGCCAAAAGCGTCCAAAACGCGCCGGATTTGCAATGACAATTCAGCCGCTGAAGAACCGGTATAAGTATGAGCCTCATCAAGAAGAATCCATTTGAGCTTCCCCTGTGATTTTTCCAGGATTTGGCGGTCGGCAGCTCGCACCAACATATAGTTGAGCATTGTTGGATTAGTAAAGAGAATCTGAGGCGGGGTTTCCCTTATCTGAGACCTTGTTACTAACTGTGGATAAAAAGGTTTAGTTTCTCTGTCGGGCCTTTTCTCGTAGGTTTCCCCGTTATATATCGCATAGGTAACCTTTTCCGGGAGGGCCTTGCACCAAGCGTCAATACGTTTCTGCTGGCTTTTCATCAGAGCGTTCAATGGATAAATGGAAATAGCCTGAACACAATCTTTTTCATTGTTCTTAGCCAAGTCCTGCAACACCGGAATCACAAAACATTCTGTTTTACCTGATCCTGTTCCGGTGGTAACAACAATGGTCTGCGGATGAGGAGACAGCATGGTTCTCCAGCTTTCCGTCTGATGCTTATATGGGCGTCTGTCCAATGGGAATCTCAAATCGTTGTCAATCTCTTCGCTGCTCAGTGCTTTAACAAATGAAGGAGTAAGCAATTCAAGTCGAGAAGAGTGTGCCTCGAAACTGTTGGCACCCTCTTCCCACGGGAATATTGATTGGAATACAGGTTCGGCAAAAAGAGGCTCGTCCTCAGTCAGTACCCGCTTGATATATTCTTGTTCTTGGGCTTTGCCCTTGAACCAAAGAGAGGCAAGAGAATCTATTAGCAGCTCCTTGGCTCTACTGTAGAAAGAAAAATAATTCATGTTCATCTGCTTACAATCTGTTTTACAGTGCCTATGAATATCTCACTGTAGGTTTCTTTGAAGTATTTTCGGTAAAAATTAATAACTCGAGCATAGTTTTTTCGATTTTCCGGCGAAAAAAGATCTATACGATCTGTTACTTGAGCGAGGTTTTCTGCGGCGCACATCGCAGACTCAATCATTACTCGATAGTATGTGGGCATTCCCGGGTCGGCGTAATATCCTCTATCTCGAAGATCAAACTCTCTTAGAGGAAGGTCTGTGTTATTGTCTGCGTACCCGCGTATTTTTGCCTTAAATCGATTTATGTCCGCAAGTGAGAATTTCGGGGCGGTGCCGATGTTGCCTCCAGCGACATATTGGGTAAGTTCAGCAGCAACTTCGGTAGACAGCGTAGTGTTGAAAAGTCCGTTTATCAGTTCCGCAATCTCGTCTATTTTCGCGTACATTATATTTTGGAGTGCCGGAGTAAACGAGCGCATGCACCCATCAATACATTCTTCCCACACGGTGCGCGGAATCCAATGTACCGCAATGTTTAGTTCTTCTTCAAGACGGTCTATTTCTTGAATGAGTATATCGGAAGCCCCGTTAAGCCAACAGGCTAATATTAAGTTAACCAACAATTTTGGATCGCGGCCAATGGCTTTGAAAGCATTATATGTGAAAAACGGAAGATTAAACTCGGAAATAATGCGGAATGTTTTTACTGTCTTCGCCCAATATTCGCCATTATAAACACCATCCTTGCTGAGTCTTTCACTCCAAAATCTTATGTTTGCGGCCGCCCTCTCTTTACGCTCTTCAGCGCCGTAATCTTCTTCTCTAAAATTGTAATACTTAGGAACGATCTTGCGAGGACTTTCGGAACCGGAGAAAATGATTGCTTCCGAATCCAAGAGCTCGTCAGGAACCGTAAACAAGTTCTTTTGTCGATCATACGACTCGAGTTTTATCTGTACTAGTTCAGCTGGTTTTATGTCTTCTGAAACAGGCAGGGCATATACTTCGCCGTCGTATATGAAACCGGCAGTGTCTTCTGTGGTATTATCCGTGATTAGAATCTTGCCAGAGCTCAACTCGCTGTCAAGAACAAATTTCCTTATATAGACGCTTTTGTCTTGTATTCTTAGTTTTACGGAACTGCTGCGGTCAAAAGTATTTGTGCCATATAATTGGAACATTCTCGCAAATAGGTCGCGATAATCGGACAACGGAACAATGCCTTCAATTACGCGGTTCCTAAGGTGCATGACATTATCGTTGTCCGCTATTCTTTCCGAACAGTAAGTCACGTCTATCTTATTCGTCCGTCCGTGACTGATAATATTAAAATATCTCAGGTTGTCATAAGATATGATTTTTCCAGACGGAACGATTCTCCCTTCCACGTCAGATATCACCAAGCCCTCAAACGGCACGGCAACAGACACTTTCAATGGAGGATTGTTCCCGGCGAATATTTTCAAATCACACGTAGGGGAATAGTTAGAAGCACATGCGTCTCGACTAATCTTCCAAGCATTCTTGCCTATCATTTCTACGGATAAGTTTTCGCATTTGTCAAGCTCTGCCGAGACATCATTGCGAGTGGTAAGATGTAGCTCTGTGGAATACATGCCTTCGTTGTGGGAAGCAAATGCCATATCGCCTATGAAATAAAATGTCTCCACTACGTATTTACTGTCGGGAAATTCTACCTTGATATCAACGAGTCCGAATGGCAGGAGGCATGCGTCGGTCAAATTCCGCCACCCGCTACAGTTACGCGCACGATATTTAGGCCTGATGTTTCCTACCCTTGTGCCGGTTTGGTCAAAAACGCTTATTCTCGGAACGCGAGTCAATAACTTATAATTGGATTGCTCCACCCATGGTATATACGTGCTTCCGAAATCAACGCTATAAGGCGTGTACTCATTGGTTATTGTCATATCCTCATTAGACACGCAATTGTGCAAATTCACTTTGTCAGTAAACTCTATCGCCGAATAAGACTCTCCGTTTACCAATAGCTCGTGGCTCCTGTCGCATTTCCAGTCTGTGGAAAAAACAGCCATATTAATTTCAGCGTTGGCCGTAGATTTCAAGGAATATACATTTTCATCGAGCATTTGGAAAACCTGAGGACACTCAAAATTCGGAGGATAACTGCCACACAACGTTGGGAACAACCTGACATCGTTGTCACACCTAATCTTTACCTCGACCACAGGCTCTCCATTCCACTTTATGTCTTTCGCCGCACCGACGGTCACACGGGAGTATGTCGCACCGACACTCCTTCCTACGTCATCCTTAATTAGGGATTTTCTTATATACTTTCCAACGAATACCCCGGCAACAAACACGTCGAAAGCGTAGCACGACTGGAAGTCAAGACCTTCAATGGATACTGACGAAATCTCTTTTGCTACGTTTAAATTGACAAAAAGGCTTGTGGTTTCATTTGAGGTCATTCGAAGTTTCCAGCTTAGAGAAAGCGGCTTGGTCCTGCGTCTACTCTTGACTCTTCGGTATTCTCTTTTTAGGGATTGGGTCAAATCAGACAAAGAGGTGTCCGCATCATCATATGGCAGCCAGCGATCATCTTCGGATATGATAGCATGGGCTATCTGCAATGAGACATCATAAATATTGTCATTTCTGAACGCATTCCCAAGATAAGCTATAAATTAAAATTCTTGATTAAATCAAGATTATTATTATCCCAGTCAATATTTATTGAAGACAATTCTTCAACCAATCCAATAAGAAAACCTTTAAATCCGCTGAGATTAGTTCCCTTCTTTATGTAATTTACGGGAAGACCGCCTTGATTCAGCAAAGTCCTAAAATACTCATTACCCTTAAGAGAGCGAATGAACGCGAACCCATGACTTTTAAGGCTATGACGCGCGGCATTATATAATTGCTCCCAACAATTACGAGGCAATCCTAACCCGACCGCGACGTCTTCCCTGGAAGGGATTCCCCCATTATAGTCCCTTCTCCACCATTCGGCATAACACAATGCCGCCTCTACTCCAAATATTTCTAATCGATACGTGTTTTTAAAAAGAGTTTCTTTAAGTAGAGCATATTCTTCCTCGGTTAACTTAAGTTTCCCAAAGGGCGTATCAGGAGTTATGGACGCTCTGTTACGGGCGTTCAAAATCTCATTCAAGACAGCATGTTGTTCACTATTGCACATATCAGCTATGCTCTAAAAATCAATTGGTCTATAATATTTTGCAAATATAGCGAAATTCTATGTAACCACAACGCACTGTAAAACGAAAAAAAAATTCTTCCATGTATTGATATAAACGAATTGGTTGCTAATATATCTAATTTCATCTGTTTTGTAATAAATTTGGAGTGATAATCGAAATAAAAGTCAAAATATCAAACGATTTAACAAACATTCTGCTATGAAGATATAGAGAATGCGAGAACAGGCAATCATCCATATTTTACTTTCCATATAGCCTTACCAAGATCAAGGGATGATTTTTTTAACAGCCAATAGGTATAATATCTTCCAACGACTGAAAAAGTTCTTTTTACTTTTTCTCGTTTCTAACTATTGCTTTGGTATTTAAAGAAATATTCATCACCTTGCATTTAAGAAAAGCATTTTTTTGATTAGTGCAGAACATTGCAGAATATAGAAGCCAACTGGTTTCCAAGTCGTTACCTGTCAAGCTGACAATCTTTGTAAGTTTCTTGTTTTCAATGAGTAAGAAGAATTGATATGTCTTGCGCAATGGAAAGTTACGTGCTTCTTTTTGCCCGATGCCTCTATCCATGCTTTCAATGGTATGGAAATCCACGAAACATCAGTCAGACCCTCGAATACTAGACGTTCATCATCGTCAGGCCGCTCGCCGCATAATTGGAGAACCTGTGCCGTGACGGGTTAATAATCGGGGCGTTTAGTCTTTTGTTGAACCACCAAGGCTTGCCATGCGCCTTTGCTTGTCTGTTGAATCTGTTTCCACCGCAGGGCTTGAATGTCGCTATGCCGTAATCCCGTGAGAATAGAGAAAAGAAACGCACGTTTCAGGACATCATCTTTGCAGGGAGTGTCAACCAGCATCTGCACCTCATTCATGGTAAGGGCGACACGCGGTCTTTCAATCGAACTAATGCCTTTTACCTTTGCGCTGATGTCAACCGTGAGGTATTCATCAATAAAAGCCTGTTTCAGTCCAGCCTTGAGAATAGAGAAATAGGTTGAAGCCGTGTTTTGCGAGATAGTTCCTTTCTTGTTTCCTCCCATCGGGGCACGGAGCAGGAACATCTTGATGTCTTCGAGCAGTTTGACGGAAATGGATTTGAAAGGTATTGGGTTCCCCTGCGAATAGATTTTCAGCAACTCGCCCACACGCATCCAATTGACGATAATCGAATTGGAGCTGTTTGGGTGGCGTTTGCTGATGATGCCGTTGAAGTATTTGATGAAGTCCTGTTCGCCACGCTCGTTCTGTGCGGCTATTTCATTCTCCTTGTCGGTGTAGAGAATGGCACTGTCGTATTCATGCTGACGCAGTTTACGGACGTTATCCGCATAGATGCAGGCCTCTTGGTCGATGGTGGAACGGCATTGGATGATTCCGTTCAAATCACGCTTGGGCTTGTAGTTGAAACTTCCGTCCGGCAGGATGCGGGCGATGGACGACTTATCCCAAATAGGTGTGGATATAGTCCGGTTGATTGACTCTACCACACGACTTGCCCTGCTTGAGCCTCTTTTGTAAACTGGGTACGATTCAATAATCAGATACCACTCCTCTTTGTATCTCGACCGTCTGAGCTTGACGGTTACTTTGGTGTTGGGCAATGCTTTTTTCATAATGACTTATACAATTTATCTATTTCTGACTTTGGAACATAAACGTAGCTTCCTATCTGACGGGTAGGGATAGAATTACGGCGTATATGCGTCAACACCGTACCTTCATTTATATGAAACTTTTTGGCTATCTGACCGATGGTATAACAGTCCTTGGGTTCAAAAAACAATGTTTCCTTTTTGCTATTCCGACGCATAGGCTTCTTTTTGAAATGTTCATCCATGTATTGACGGCTAAGGCGTGTTTGCCGTTGACCTGAATTGTGCGATGGAATCACGCCCTGCCTAATCATACGATAAAGAACATCCCTGCTAATGCCATAAAGCAGTACCGCCTCTTTAACGGTCAAGTACCCTTTGGTTGATGGAATTCGTCTTGCCAATGCCTGCCGTATGACTTCCTTCTCTTTTGCGATTTGTCTTTTCTTGTATGCTCTTTTGGAACAAGCAGAGCAACAATACTTTGATGTGAGTGTCTGGGGAGTGAAGATTTTCCCACATTCCTCACAAACTCTTTGGATGTTGTAATTACCTCTTGGCATATCTTTCTCTTTATAAATGGTTTATGTATGTTTAAGTTGTACCTTTCCGCCAAATAAGACGTGCCGCAAATATGTCGCAAATAAGAGATAAAAAAGCCCATAGAAAACACATAGCAACCATGAACCCTATAAACGCAAAAAGCGTGCAACCCACCAGAGCTGCACGCTTTTGCTTGCGATTTTGTATGTCTTTACTTATCGGAATCACTTGACCTCCTCAAATGTAACATGCACTGAATATCAGTAATTTATAATTATATGGTACAAATATGGATTGTTTTAATG
>CALUFA010000014.1 GCA_944319795.1 uncultured Prevotella sp.
TCCGGGTCCCGGCCCGGAATGACGGGTATGCAGACGGCTTCTTAGAAGTTGGTGAAAGCATCAGGCTGATTGCGGACATTCATATAAAAAACAATCATAATCATCCATTCCCGACTCCAAGATTCCACAATCTGCAAAACGCCGCCTTCCGCAAGCCGAAAGGCGGCGTTCCGCACGCCAAAAGGCCGCATTTTGCGTTGCAAAATGCGGCCTTTCAGCCATACGCGCGCAAACGCCTGTACCTCAGGCAGTTGCCGTCGGGGCACGAAAAAAGGCAGGGGTGAATCGCTCATGCCTGCCTTGATGTTTTGTTTAACGCATGTACCGGGCCGCCGTATCAGGATATTCCAAGCGGAATACCACCGGCTAACAGTGGCGCGGCCATAGTTTTTGTTTCAAAATCTAATAACATAATCTTTACCTTAAATCTATCAAACTACTAACCTATGAAAAAGCATTCTCACGAACACGGGGGCAAAGTTAGCGCATTAAGCCCAAAAAAGCAACGTTTGTACTATGTTTTTTGAGCAAAAGCATTGATTATTTGACATACGTCAATAGCATAACGCGCCTATCTCACGAACGTCATGCCTCCGGCCTGGCCTTGAGGCTTGAACGTCAGCCGGCCGCCCGACGGGTCATACGTCAGCACGGCGTTTTGCTTAGCCCCGCTGCCGCCTACGGTGTAGGCCACCTCGGCCCGGTTGCCGTCAACCTTGCATTCGGTTATGAGAATGTCGCCGGCCTTGTCGGCGTTGCTGACCAAACCGTAATAATATCCGCCGTTGTTGAACACGTCGGCGAAATACAGGTTGAGCGCCATCTTGGCGCTGCCGCCGTCCTGCCTCCATTCGCCGGCGAAAGGCTCGGCCTTGCGCAGGGTAACCGACGTGGGCAGGGTGAGCTCCTCGTAGTCGTCGGAGAAATACTTGAAGTTTAGGCAGTCCATCTTCATCGAGCCGTCGGGCATCAGCTTGAAGTTTATCCCCACGTTGTTGTCGAACACGTATGCCGTGGCTACGGCCTCGTTGCCCGACACTACGGCGGTGCCTATCGAATAGTCGCCCTTTCCGCGGCGCATGCGTATCATGCCAGGGCACTGGCCCCCGTCCATAGAGTTGAAGTCTTCTACGCTCTTTCCGTGGAAGTCGATGTTGAGGTAAACGTCGGGCGAATACCACTTGCCCGTGAACTTGCCCTTCGACTGGGCGTAAGCCGTTTGCTGCGAGCACGTCAGCAAAAGCGCCGCAACGGCGAAAAACTTAATGACAGCTGTTGTTTTCATCGTTTATTAAGGATTAATTGTTTTGAATTCAATAAAAAATCCCCGGTTCCGAGTTTTGCCTTGGAACCGAGGATTTCCGGTTATGATTACATTAGAAACGGTTCGTTAGAGTTTCGGTCCTGCGGCTACGAGAGCCTTGCCGGCCTCGTTGCTCTCATACTTCTTGAAGTTCTTGATGAAGCGGCCTGCGAGGTCCTTAGCCTTCTCTTCCCACTGAGCTGCGTCGGCGTAAGTGTCGCGCGGGTCGAGGATGTTGGGGTCAACGCCCTCAAGCTGCGTAGGAACTACGAAGTTGAAGTAAGGTATGGTCTTCGTCGGCGCTGCGTCGATAGAGTGGTTCAGGATGGCGTCGATGATGCCGCGCGTGTCGCGGATCGAGATGCGCTTGCCCGTGCCGTTCCAGCCGGTGTTCACCAGGTAAGCCTTGGCGCCGCTCTTCTCCATCTTCTTAACCAGCTCCTCAGCGTACTTGGTAGGATGCAGCTCGAGGAATGCCTGGCCGAAGCAAGCAGAGAAAGTAGGAGTAGGCTCGGTGATGCCGCGCTCTGTTCCGGCGAGCTTGGCCGTGAATCCTGAGAGGAAGTAGTACTTGGTCTGCTCCGGGTCGAGGATTGATACGGGAGGAAGCACTCCGAAAGCGTCGGCAGAGAGGAAGATAACCTGCTTTGCAGCCGGTGCGTGGCTGATGGGCTTAACGATGTTGTTGATGTGGTAGATCGGGTAAGAAACACGGGTGTTCTCGGTCGTGCTCTTGTCGTTGAAGTCTATCTTGCCGTCTTCAGCTACGGTTACGTTCTCAAGCAGTGCGTCGCGCTTGATTGCGTTGTAGATGTCGGGCTCGCTCTCCTTGTCGAGGTTGATAACCTTGGCGTAGCATCCGCCCTCGAAGTTGAACACGCCGTTGTCGTCCCATCCGTGCTCGTCGTCGCCGATGAGGAGGCGCTTCGGGTCGGTAGAGAGGGTGGTCTTACCGGTGCCTGAGAGGCCGAAGAATATTGCGGTGTTCTCGCCGTTCATGTCGCAGTTGGCAGAGCAGTGCATTGAGGCGATGCCCTTGAGCGGCAGGAAGTAGTTCATCATTGAGAACATGCCCTTCTTCATCTCGCCGCCGTACCATGTGTTGATGATCACCTGCTCCTTAGAGGTAACGTTAAACACTACTGCGGTCTCTGAGTTGAAGCCCAGCTCCTTCCAGTTCTCGACCTTAGCCTTAGACGCGTTGTAGACAACGAAGTCGGGCTCGAACTCTGCCAGCTCCTCCTCTGTCGGACGGATGAACATGTTCTTAACGAAGTGTGCCTGCCAAGCTACTTCCATGATGAAGCGCACGGCCATGCGGGTGTCCTTGTTTGCGCCGCAGAAGCCGTCGATCACGTAAAGTTTCTTGCCTGAAAGCTCCTTCTGTGCGATTTCCTTTACGGCTGCCCAAGCCTCCTGAGAAGCGGGCTTGTTGTCGTTCTTATATTCGTCGGAAGTCCACCATACGGTGTCCTTTGAAGTCTCGTCCATAACGATGAACTTGTCCTTGGGTGAACGGCCGGTATAAACGCCGGTCATCACGTTCACTGCGCCAAGCTCGGTCACCTGACCCTTGTCGTATCCTGTCAGGCCTTCTTTTGTTTCCTCTTCAAACAATACCTCGTAAGACGGGTTGTGAAGGATTTCCTTCACGTCTGTGATTCCGTACTTGCTTAAATCTAAATTTGCCATTTTAATGTAAATATTAAAAAGTGAATTATCTGTTCCTGAGTTTCAAAGTAACGTATTAAAATAAGGTATGTGCCTTAAATCGCCTGCAAAGGTAGTAAATTTTAATATAGGTTCAAACAGCAAAGTGTGTAAAAATCACCACCTTAAAGCGTTTTTAGGTTAAAGTATCAAAATTTTAATCCGCCCGAAGTGTTTTTGCAACTTGCACTTTGCAAAAATCGGGAAAGTTTCTTACTTTTGCAGCAATCACAGGCGGTTGGAACGAGCACGCCAGGGCTTAGCCACGGCCCCTTCAACCGCCGGAAAACGGACGGACATGCAAATAATAGACCTCAGCAAGCAGAACACTATCATCAACCAGTACATGGCGGAGATGCGCGACCGCGAATACCAGCAGAACCGCCTGCTCTTCCGCAACAACATAACGCGCGTGGGCGAGATGATGGCCTACGAGATAAGCAAGACCCTGGCTTACGAGCCGCGCGACGTCGAGACTCCGCTCGGCACGGCGCGCGTCAGCGTGCCGGCGGACAAGGTGATATTAGCGACGATATTCCGCGCCGGGCTGCCCTTCCACAACGGTTTCCTGCACGTTTTCGACCACGCCGGCAACGCCTTCGTAAGCGCCTACCGAGAGTATAAGGACGAGGGGCACACCGAGGTGGGCATACACGTTGAATACCTAGCCACGCCCTCGGTCGACGGCAAGACGCTCATCATAGCCGACCCCATGCTGGCCACGGGCGGCTCTATGGAGTTAGGCTACAAGGCGTTCCTCACCAAGGGCACGCCCAAGCGCATCCACGTAGCCTGCGTGATAGCAGCCCCCGAGGGAATAGAGCACGTCAAGGCCACCTTCCCCGACGACAAGACCACCGTATGGTGCGCCGCCATCGACCCCGGCATGAACGAGCACAAGTACATCGTGCCCGGCTTCGGCGACGCCGGCGACCTGTGCTACGGAGGGAAAATATAAAAATAAGTGAAGGGTTAAAAGTGAAGAGTGAAGAATCCAAATGACTTTACAATTAAAAGGTAAAGCCGCAAAACTATTGGATTCTTCACTCTTCACTTTTAACTTTTCACTCTTTACTTTCAGCCCTTCCTTCCCCCTACTATCACGGCCGTGAACCCCGGGAGCAGCCTTGCAGACAAGGAGTAAAGGTTATGGTACGCCCAAGAATTGTTCGACAACATTATACGGCAGCCTTACTAATTAAAATTAAGACAAAATCATCCAAAAACAAGATAACATTATGGAAGCATTGACCGAAAGCCCGGTAGTAATTTCCGACATGAAAAGAAGGCTGAGAGACATCCAGATGGCTGTTTCTTGGCGCGACTTCGCCAACACTTATTTCCAAAAGTCGTCGTCATGGCTTTACCATAAGATGGACGGCATCGACGGGAACGGCGGCGCAGGCGGCTTCAGCGAGGCGGAAGCCGAACAGATGCGCGGGGCGTTGATTGACTTGGCCAACCGCATACGCCGCGCCGCTGAAAACATCTGACAAAGCCCGCATGCGGCATTCCGCTCTCCGAAATGACGCTTTTTACGTTACGAAAGGCCGCCTTTTGCACTGCAAAAGGCGGCCTTTCGTAACGTATTGGTTTTCAAGATATTAAAAAGAAGGATTATTTCCGCGAGAGGTATCGGTCAACCTTGGCCGCGGCGTCGCGGCCTCCGGTCATGGCGCGTACTACGAGCGAGGCGCCCGTGGCGGCGTCGCCGGCTACGAACACGTTCGGGGGCAGCTGCGGCAGCTGCGGTTTGAGGAAGCCCATTGCCAAGAGCACGATGTCGGCCTTTATCACCTCGGGGTCGGCCGCGGGCTGCATCACGGGGCGTCCGCCGTCGGGCGCGGGCTTCCACTCTATCTGCTGCACCTCGACGCCGGTAACGCGGCCGTCCTCGCCGACGAAGCGCAGCGAGTTGACGTTCCAGCGGCGCGTGCACCCCTCCTCGTGGCTCGAGGTGGTCTTCAGCGTGCGCGGCCATCCGGGCCACGGGTTGCGCGGGTCGTCGAGGCCTACGGGCGGCTTTGGCATTATCTCTATCTGCGTCACGCTGCGGCATCCCTGGCGGTGGGCCGTGCCTATGCAGTCGCTGCCGGTGTCGCCTCCGCCTATTACGAGCACGTCCTTGCCCTTGGCCGTTACGCGCTCGGCGCGGCCGAACTCGCGGCCGGCCAGCACCCGGTTCTGCTGAGCCAGCATGTCGAGGGCGAAGTGTATGCCCTTGAGGTCGCGCCCGGGTATGTCGAGGTCGCGCGCCTCGGGCGTGCCCGTGGCTATGACGTAGGCGTCGAATCCGCCGGGCAAGTCCTCCACGTCTATCTCGCGGTTGAACTCGAAGTCTATGCCCTCGGCGCGCAGCACGCCCATGCGGCGGTCGATTACGGCCTTGTTGAGCTTGAAGTTGGGTATGCCGTAGCGCAACAGTCCGCCGGCGTCCTCGTTCTTGTCGAACACCGTCACCTTGTAACCCATAAGGTTAAGGCGGTTGGCCGCAACGAGCCCGGCCGGCCCGCTGCCCACCACGGCCACGGCCTTGCCGTTGCGCTCGGGGCGGCGTATGCGCACGTAGTTTTCCTCGAAGGCGTGCTCGGTTATGGCCGCCTCGTCCTCGCGGTTGGTGGTAGGCTCGTGCTCTACGAGGTTGAGCACGCACGCCTTCTCGCAGAGCGCGGGGCATACGCGCCCCGTGAACTCGGGAAAGTCGTTGGTGGAGTTGAGCAGCCGGTAGGCCAGCTCCCAGTCGCCGCGGTACAGGGCGTCGTTCCACTCGGGCGGCTTGTTGCCCAACGGGCACGCCCAATGGCAGAAGGGCACGCCGCAGTCCATGCAGCGCGCCGCCTGCTGGCGGCGGTCGTTAGAGTTGAGGGTCTGCTCGACTTCGCCGAAATCGTGTATCCGGTCGTGTACCGGACGGTATCCCGCTTCCTTGCGGTGTATTGTCAGAAATGCTTTAGGGTCACCCATGTTTCTTTATTTTAGTTGACAAGCAGACAAGTAACAAGCAAACAAGGAAATTAGCCTTGCTTCTTGTCAGTTATTTATAGCTTGTTTATTCGTCCACTTGTTTCTTGTCCGCTTGTCGCTTGTTACTTGTTACTCGTCACTTTTCACTTGTCTGCTGACTGCTTTTCACTTGTCTGCTGACTGCTTGTCACTTGTCTGCTATCAATCAATAGTCTCTCTGCATGTCGGCTATCTTCTGCTGCAGCTTGCGCATCTGCTCTTCCTGCAGCACGCGCTTGTATTCTATCGGCACTACCTGGATGAAGTCGTCGACGTAGCGGCCCCAGTCGTCGAGCATCTGGCGCGCGAGGGCCGAGCCGGTGTACAGGTAGTGCTGGCGGATAAGCTCGTGCAGCTCCTTGCGGTACGAGCTTTCCTCAACGAGGTTGATTTCCACCATGTCCATGTTGCAGAAGTAGTCGAAGTCGTGGCGCTTGTCCCACACGTAGGCTACGCCGCCGCTCATGCCGGCGGCGAAGTTGCGCCCGGTCTCTCCCAACACTACGACGCAGCCGCCGGTCATGTATTCGCAGCAGTGGTCGCCGGCCCCTTCGACAACGGCCACGGCCCCCGAGTTGCGCACGGCGAAGCGTTCGCCCACCTTACCGTTGACGTAAAGCTCGCCCGACGTGGCGCCGTAGAGGCCCGTGTTGCCGGCTATGGTGTTGTCTTGCGCGCTGAAACCGCTGCGCACGGGCGGCAGTATGGCCACGCGGCCGCCGCTAAGGCCCTTGGCGAAGTAGTCGTTGGCCTCGCCCTCGAGCCTGAAGTCGACCCCTCGGGCGAGGAACGCGCCGAAGCTCTGGCCGGCGCTTCCCTTGAACTTTATGTTCACCGTAGAGTCGGGCAAGCCGGCCTCGCCGTACTTGGCGGCAATCTCTCCGCTGAGCATCGCGCCCACCGCGCGGTCGGTGTTCTTTATGGCGTAGTCGAGGTTCACCTCCTCGCGTGCGTCGACGGCGGCGCGCGCCGAGGCGATTATCCTGCGGTCGAGCACGTCGTCGAGGTCGTGGCGCTGCCCGGTGGTGTGGTATAGCGCACAAGGGCCTTCCGCGCGGTGCAGCAGCCGGCCGAAGTCGAGCATGGCGGCTTTGCCCGCGGCCGCGCCGGGAGCGGCCGGGCGGCGCTCGATAAGCTCGGTGTGGCCTACGATGTCGTCGAGCCTTGCGTATCCCATCTCGGCCAAGTACTCCCTGACCTCCTGCGCTAAGAACGTGAAGTAGTTCACGATGTATTCGTACTTGCCCATGAAGTGGCGGCGCAGTTCGGGGTTCTGGGTGGTCACCCCGAGCGGACACGTATTGAGGTTGCACTTGCGCATCATGACGCATCCGAGCACGATGAGCAGCAACGTGCCGAAACCGAACTCCTCGGCGCCGAGCAGCGACATTATTATTATGTCGCGGCCGGTCTTCAGCTGGCCGTCGACCTGCAGGCGCACTTGTCCGCGCAGGCCGTTCATGACGAGCGTCTGCTGCGTCTCGCTGACGCCTATCTCGGGCGGAATGCCGGCGAAGCGCATGCTCGACGCCGGGCTTGCGCCCGTTCCTCCCTCCGAGCCCGACACCACAATGAGGTCGGCCTTGGCCTTGGCCACGCCCGCGGCGATGGTGCCCACGCCGCTCTCGGCCACCAACTTCACGCTTATGGCGGCGCGCGGGTTCACGTTCTTAAGGTCGAATATAAGCTGCGCAAGGTCTTCTATCGAGTAAATGTCGTGGTGGGGCGGCGGCGATATGAGCGAAATGCCGGGTATCGAGTGGCGCGTCTTGGCTATCACCTCGTCCACCTTGAAGCCGGGCAGCTGTCCGCCTTCGCCCGGTTTCGCCCCCTGCGCCACCTTTATCTGTATCTCCTCGGCGTTTACGAGGTACTCGGTGGTAACGCCGAAGCGCCCCGAAGCCACCTGCTTGGTCTTGCTCGAGAGCGGTATGCCGTCTATCTGCGAGTGGAAGCGCTCGCTGTCCTCGCCGCCCTCGCCCGTGTTCGACCGCGTGCCGAGCTTGTTCATGGCAAGGGCTATGGCCTCGTGGGCCTCCTTCGAGAGCGCCCCGAAGCTCATGGCGCCGGCCACGAAGTGCTTTACGATCGAGCTTACGGGCTCAACCTTGTCGATGTCCAACGGCTCGGCGGCGCGCTTGAAGCCGAGGAAGTCGCGTATGAATATGGCTTCGGGCTTGTCGTCGACGAGCCTCGCAAACTCCTTGTACTTGGCGTAGTCGCCGGTACGGGTGGCAAGCTGCAGCGTGGCAATGGTCTCGGGATTCCACGCGTGGCGTATCCCGTCCTTGCGGTAGTGGAACTGCCCGAGGTTGGGCAGGAAGCCGTCGCCGGCCTGCTTGGCGAAGCCTGCGTCGTGCATGGCCACCGCGTCGCGCGCTATCGTCTCGAGGCCGATGCCCCCGATGGTCGACACCTCTGTGCCGAAATAAGCCTTAAGGAGGCTCTCCGAGAGCCCGACGGGCTCGAAAATCTTCGCCCCTCGGTATGAGCGGATGGTAGATATGCCCATCTTGGCCATTATCTTGAGCAGCGCCTTCTTAACGGCCTTGATGTAGTTGGCCTCGGCCGTGGCGTAGTTTTCCTGCACTTTCTTGCGCTTTACGAGGTCGTCGAGCACGGCGAACACCATGTAAGGGCAGAGCGCCGAGGCCCCGTAGCCCAACAGCAGGGCGGCGTGCATGGTCTCCTTTATCTCGCCGCTCTCTACGATGAGCGCCGTCTGTACGCGCTTGCCAACGGATATGAGGTAATGGTGTACGGCGCTTACGGCCAAGAGCGACGGTATGGCGGCGTGCGTCTCGTCGATGTCGCGGTCGGAAAGTATTATGTAGTTGCAGCCCTCGTCTACGCTCTTGGCGGCCTCCTTGCACAGAGAGTCGAGCGCCGAGCGCAGCCCCTCGGCGCCCTTGGCGCACTCGAAGAGCATCGGCAGCTTGACGGTGTTGAAGCCTTTGTAGCGTATGTTGCAGAGTATGTCGAGCTGGGTGTTGTTCAGTATGGGGTGAGGCAGGCGCACCATCTTGCAGTTCGACTCGTCGGGTTGCAGTATTCCGGTGCCCACGCGGCCTATGTATTCGGTCAGCGACATTACGAGGCTCTCGCGTATGGAGTCGATGGCGGGGTTGGTTACCTGGGCGAACTGCTGGCGGAAGTAGTTGAACAGGGGCTGCGGACGGTCGCTGAGCACGGCCAGCGGCGTGTCGTTGCCCATAGCGGCGGTGGGTTCCTGGCCGGCGGTGCACATCGGGACGATGGTGTCGTCGATGTCTTCGGCGCCGAAGCCGAACATCAGCTCGCGCCTCATCAGGTCGTCTACGGCGTTGTCTACCTTGCGCCCGCTCCTCAGTTTCTCCAACTGAATGCGGTTGGTGGCCAGCCACTGGCGGTAAGGGTGGCCTGCGGCGAGCCTCTCCTTTATCTCGCCGTCGTAGTAGATGCGGCCCTCCTGCGTGTCGACGAGCAGTATCTTGCCGGGCTGCAGGCGGCCTTTCTCGGCTACCTCGGAGGGTTCGAAGTCCATTACGCCCACCTCTGACGCCACCACCATCATGTCGTTCTTGGTTATGGTGTAGCGCGCCGGGCGCAGTCCGTTGCGGTCGAGCATGCCTCCGGCGTAGCGGCCGTCGCTGAAGAGCAGCGCGGCCGGGCCGTCCCACGGCTCCATGAGTATTGAATGATACTCGTAGAAGGCCTTCAGGTCTTCGGATATGGGGTTCTTGTCGTTGAAGCTCTCGGGCACCATGAGCGCCATCGCGTGGGGCAGCGAGAGCCCCGACATGACGAAGAACTCGAACACGTTGTCGAGGCTGGCCGAGTCGCTCATGCCGGGCTGCACTATGGGCGAGATGTCCTTGGGGTCGCCGAGGGCGTCTGAGCGGAGCACGCTCTCGCGCGCCTGCATCCATCCGCGGTTGCCGCGTATGGTGTTTATCTCGCCGTTGTGGGCCAGCAGGCGGAAGGGCTGGGCCAGGCTCCACGTCGGAAAGGTGTTGGTGGAGAAGCGCGAGTGTACCAGGGCCAGTCCGCTGGTGAAGTAAGGGTTGGTAAGGTCGGGGAAGTACTGGCGCAGCTGCAGGCTCGAGAGCATGCCCTTGTAGACGATGTTCTTCGACGAGAGCGAGCATACGTAGAAGTCCTTGTCGGCCACGCGGCGCTCTATGCGCTTGCGTATGAGGTAGAGCGTGCGCTCGAATGCGGGCACGCGGTCGTCGGTCACTCCGGTTACGAACACCTGCTTGATGTCGGGTTCGGCGGCCAGCGCGGCCTCGCCGAGGCATCCCGGGTTGACGGGCACGCTGCGCAGGTGCATCAGCGAGAGCCCCTCGCGCTCTATCTCTTCTATCATCACGCTCAGTATGTCCTGCTGCCGCCCGGCGTCCTTGGGCAGGAACACGAGGCCCGTGCCGTATTTTCCCTTCTCGGGCACGGGTATTCCCTGCAGCAGTATGAACTCGTGGGGTATCTGGAGCATCACGCCCGCGCCGTCGCCGGTCTTGTTGTCGGCCCCCTCGGCGCCGCGGTGGCGCATGTTCTCGAGCACTTTCAGCGCGTTGTCTACGAGCTCGTGGCTCTTGTTGCCGTGGATGTTGACAACCATGCCGACGCCGCACGCGTCGTGCTCATACCCTGCATCATACAATCCTTTCCCCATATCTGTGTCTGAATTAAAGTTATGAAAAATGTCAAATGAATATCAAATTGCCCACAAAATTACAAAATTACTTTCATTTAGATAAATATCCGGGCGTAAATTATAATATTTTTATCAACATAACGCCTTGCCGGGCGCCCTCCGGGCGGCCACACCTTATATATAAATACGTGGGTAAGGGATAAATAGGATGACTACGTTTTCCTTATACCGAACTGACACATTAATACAAAAAATACAAAAAGCCGCCCCGGGCGCCGTCGGCCTGCTTAGCTGACGGCGCCCGGGGCGGCTGGCTTCCATGCCGCAACCGGCGGCCTACCTCGCCGTCTTAACGGCCCGGCGCGTGCCGTCGGCGTACTTGTCTACGCGTACCACTACGCCCTTGGCGGCTGCGCTTACGCGCCGTCCAGACAAGTCGTAATACTCAGAGGACGTAGGCGCGGCGGCCTGGCCTGACGCGGCATCGGCTATGCCGGCGGTTTGTGGCGCCCCGATGGTGATGTCATAGCATGCCATGTTGGTCATGAGCATTTCCAATTCCTCGTCGTAATACAGGTTGGACCACGCCCATCTGTCGTCCATAGTGTACGAGCCGTCGCCGTTCGGCCTGAACTCGCATACGTTTTGCACCTCGGCCTTGAGGTCTACCTCGTTGGGGTTGGTCACGCCGTCGTTGATGTATACCATCGTGCTGCTGTCGACCGTGTTGCTGTCGGCCGTTATGCAGCCGTTTTCCCCGTAAGGCATGAACACCCACAGCTCGGGATAATACGGCATGACGCCCTTCATGAAATGGCCGCCGAGGCGCGGGCTTTCATAGTCGACGACGGTCGACTCTACCTCGGTCACTCCCTCTTTCGTCACTATCTTTGCCGTAAGGCTGCGCTCCACGGGCTTGTTGAACACGTCGCCGTCGTCGGCACGATATGCGGAAACGCAAAACACGCTCGACAGCGTAGTACAGTACGGGTCTCCTTCATTGGCCCACATTATGTAGAAACGGTTTTCGGTGCCCATCACGGCGTCGTCCTTGAGGTTGAACGTAAGCGAATCGCACATCGTCTTGGAATCGCCGATGAAGAAGAAATATGCCAGGCCGTCGTACGTGCCGAGGGAATGGCTGCCGTAGACCGTAAGCTGCGCCCCGTCGTCGCTCAGCCTGCCCGTGAACCACGGCGTTTCGGGCATCACGCCGTAGTTGAAGAACAACGGGAAATACAGCAGGCCGTCGGTGCCGGGCACGCATTCCTCCAACGTAGTCTTGCAGAAAGCAAAATCAACCCGGTCGCTAATGGTGTCGACTTTTTCCCCCTGACGAAGAAGTATCCGCAACTCTAGACGTCTAAGTTCCGGGCTGCGGGCTCGACCTGCGCCGACGCTCCCGTTACCGACAGGAAAGCGGCGGCTAAAAGTAAAAGTTTTCTCATGTATGTAAATAATTAAAAAATAATGATTGCCGTTAATCAAACAAACCGCCCGTCAGGCGCGGCGGCGCAACAGCCGAGGCGGCTGCGGCCCGGCGGCGCAAAATTAACGTTTTATAGCCGTCCGGGCAAATAATCCGTGTTAAAACAACGCCGGTAAGGTATAAGAAGAATGTAATCATGCTAAAAACAAATGGCATCATCCTAAACCGTAAGAAGTCTGTGGCATACCGTCATTCCGGGCTTAGACCCGGAATCCAGTATAAAAAACGCTTTATTCGCAAAATGGTGTTTACTGGATTCCGGGTCTAAGCCCGGAATGACGGTATGCCACAGACTTCTTACGGTTTAGAATGAATACCTTTTCATTATACCGAACTGACGTTAATACAACTCCGGTAAGGCACAAAAAGTAAGGAAAAAACGAAACCATTCCAATATAAGCCATGCCCCGCCCGAGGGCACGCCCGATTAAGCCGCCTGCAAAAGGCCGCCTTTCACGCCGCAAAAGGCTACCTTTCACGCCGCGATATGCCGCCTTCGGCAAGGCGAAAGGCGGCCTTCGGGCAACGCCCTGGTAACCAGCGCCTTGCGCACGGCGCGCGGCACGGCGCGCCACAGTTCCCGGGGCAAGCGCCTTGCGGCCCGCCGTTCCGCTTTTTTTACGTTTTACCGCCCAACGGCTTTGCCGTTATGCATAAAAGCATTATCTTTGCAGGCAAATGAAAGAATTCCTGCAAGTGCTGCGCCGATTCGTGCCGCCGTACAAGAAATACTTAGCCCTGACGGTAGTGTTCAACATCCTTTCGGCCCTGTTGAACATATTCTCGTTCATGGCCATAGTGCCTATATTACAGATTATCTTCAAGACGGGCGAGGCCACCGAGGTGACCAGCCTCATGGCGTGGGACTGGGACAACGCCAAGGACGTGCTCATGAACAACGCCGGCTATTACGTCGGCCGCATGGTGGGCGGCCTCGGGCCGGCCAACACGCTGTTGGTAGTCGGGCTGTTCCTCGCCTTCGCCACGCTGCTCAAGACGGGCGCCTACTTCCTCTCGTCGGCCTCGATAATACCGCTGCGCACGGGCGTCGTGCGCGACATCCGCAACCAGCTCTACCGCAAGATAACGTCGCTGCCCTTAGGCTTCTTCTCGGAAGAGCGCAAGGGCGACATCATAGCGCGCATGAGCGGCGACGTGCAAGAGGTTGAAAGCTCGATAATGTCGAGCCTCGACATGCTGTTCAAGAACCCCGTGTTCATCCTGTTCTACTTCACCACGATGCTCCTCGTAAGCTGGCAGCTCACGCTCTTCACGCTCGTGTTCGTGCCCCTGATGGGCTGGGTGATGGGCATGGTGGGCCGCAAGCTCAAGCAAAAGTCGATAAAGGCCCAGGCGCTGTGGAGCGACACGATGAGCCAGGTGGAGGAAACGCTCGGCGGACTGCGCATAATCAAGGCGTTCTGCGCCGAGGAGAAGATGAACCGCCGGTTCGACAAGATAAACTCCGAATACCGCGACAACATACGCCGCGTGAACACGCGCCAGCAGTTGGCCCACCCCATGAGCGAGTTCCTCGGCACGCTGATGATAGTCATAGTGCTGTGGTTCGGCGGCATGCTCGTGCTCGGCGGCAAGAGCCTCAGCGGCCCCACGTTCATCTACTACATGGTGATACTTTACAGCATCATCAACCCCCTTAAGGAGTTCTCGAAGGCCGGCTACAACATACCCAAGGGACTGGCCTCGATGGAGCGCATCGACAAGATACTCAAGGCCGGGAACAACATCAAGGAGAGCCCGAACCCGGTACGCGTAAGCGAGTTCAAGGACAAGATAGAGTTCCGCGACGTGTCGTTCCGCTACGGCGAGAAATGGGTGCTGCGCCACATCAACCTCACCATCGAGAAGGGCAAGACCGTGGCCATAGTGGGCCAGAGCGGCGGCGGCAAGTCGACCCTGGTCGACCTCATACCGCGCTACTACGACGTGCAAGAGGGCGAAGTGCTCATCGACGGCGTGAACGTCAAGGACATGGCCATACACGACCTGCGCCAGCTGATCGGCAACGTGAACCAAGAGGCCATACTCTTCAACGACTCGTTCCGGGGCAACATATCCTTCGGCGTCGACAACGCCACGCAACAACAGATAGAGGCCGCCGCCAAGATAGCCAACGCGCACGAGTTCATAACCGAGTCGGAGCACGGCTACGACACCAACATAGGCGACCGCGGCAGCCGCCTGTCGGGCGGACAGCGCCAACGCGTAAGCATAGCGCGCGCCATACTCAAGAACCCACCGATACTGATACTCGACGAGGCCACGTCGGCACTCGACACCGAAAGCGAACGCCTCGTCCAACAGGCGCTCGAACGCCTCATGAAGACGCGCACCACAGTGGCCATAGCCCACCGCCTGTCGACCATCAAGAACGCCGACGAGATATGCGTAATCCACGAGGGCGAAATCGTCGAGCGTGGCACGCACGACGAACTACTCGCCAAGAACGGCTACTACAAGAAGCTCAACGACATGCAAAGCCTGTGAGTTAAAAGTGAAAGGACGGAAAGCTGGAAAGGTGAAAAAAACGGAAGGCGGGAAAGGTGAGAGGGTGAGGAATCGAAAGGGCGAAAAGGCGAAAGGGCTGCAGCCTGTAAGGCGGCGGTAGCCGCCGGCCCGCTGATTGCGCCCGCCGGCCCGTTTGACCAATACGTCCCAGCCGCCCCGTCAGCCCCCGTCCGCCTCATCAGCCCCTCAGTCAAAAAAACAAAAGAATGTCCAACCTGATGCAAGGACTGGCATACGCGGCGTTCTACCTCATATCGCTGCTGCCCTACAAGGCCCTCTATGCCCTGTCCGACATGTACTATCCCATACTTTACCACGCCCTGCGCTACCGCCGCGGCGTAGTAAGGCGCAACCTTGCCGCGGCCTTTCCCGGCAAGGACGGCGAGGACTTGGCGCGCATCGAGCGCGGATTCTACCGCTGGCTGTGCGACTATTACGTCGAGACGCTCAAACTGATGACCGTGTCGCGCGGCGAACTGATGCGCCACGTAGAGTTCCGCGGCACCGAAGCAATCGAGAAGAGCTTCGACCAAGGCAAGCCCTGCGCCGCCATACTCGGCCATTACTGCAACTGGGAACTGCTCACCGCCATCGGACTTACGCTCGGACGGCACCGCGAAGCCGTAATCGGGCTCGTATATACGCCCAAGACATGCAAGCTGCTCGACCGCCTCTTCATCAAGATAAGGCAGAACATGGGCGGCGTGTGCGTGCCAAAACAAGACGTGCTGCGCTACTTGGTGTCATTCAAGAACCAAGGGCTGGTGAACATATTCGGCTACATCGCCGACCAAAGGCCCAAGAACCAGGCCATACACCTGCACCTGCCCTTCCTCGGACAAGACACGCCCGTGTTCACCGGAGCGGAGCGGATAATGAGGAACATGGACGACACCGTGTTCTACGTAGACATGGAACGCCCCGAACGGGGCAAATACATATACACGTTCAAGCAGCTTACCGACCGCCCGGCCGAACTGCCCGAACACGAAATAACAAGGAGGTTCTTCGCCATGCTCGAACAAACCATCCGCCGCGACCCACGCTTCTACCTGTGGATACACGACCGATGGGAAGTAAGAAGGTGAACGGACGACAGCCGCCGCCCACGCCCGTGCGGCACGGCGGGCGCTACGCCTCCTATAAAACTACAACCATTAAGATGACGATTGGATACGACGCGAAAAGCATAGTCAACGACGTTGCCGGCATAGGCAACTACGCAAGGACGCTGGTGAACGACATGCAACAGGTAGTTCCGCCCGGAACGACGCTCTACCTATACGCCCCCGACCGCGGCAACGACGCGCTGAGGCGGCAGGTAACCGAAAGCCAAAGCGCACGCTACGTCTACCACGGCGGATACAACGGCCGCCTGGCGCAGGCACTGTGGCACATGCGCGGCATCGTGAAAGACCTCGTCCGCGACGGCGTAAAGCTCTACCACGGCCTCTCGGGCGAACTGCCGGCAGGCATCAAGGAGGCAGGCATCAAGACCGTTGTCACCATACACGACCTCGTTTTCATGCGCCATCCCGAGTATTACAACTGGATCGAGCGCAAGGTAATGGCATGGAAGTTCCGCAAGACCTGCCAAGAGGCCGACCACATCATAGCCACCAGCGAGTGCACCAAGCGCGACGTGATGCTCTACGGAGGAGTAACGCCCGAGAAGATAGACGTAATCTACCAAAGCTGCGGCTCTTACTACAAGCTGCCAGAGAGCGAGAAGAAGATGCACGAGGTGCACACCGACTACATGCTGCCCGAGCGCTACATCGTAAGCGTGGGCACCATCGAGGAGCGCAAGAACGCCATACTCGCCGTAAAGGCGCTCAGGCTGCTGCCCGACGACCTAAGCCTCGTCATCGTGGGAAAGCCCACGCCCTACGCCGAAAAGCTGAAACGATACGTAGCCGCCAACGGTCTCAAGCGCCGGGTGATGTTCCTCCACAACGTGCCGGCCGACGACATGCCGGCCATTTACCAGATGGCCGAAGCGTGCGTCTACCCCTCGCGCTACGAAGGTTTCGGACTGCCGGTGATCGAGGCCATACAGAGCCGGCTGCCGGTGGTGGCCTGCACGGGCAGCTGCCTCGAGGAGGCGGGCGGCAACGCCACGCTATACGTAGACCCCGACGACGTCTACGCTATGGCGCACGCCATAAAGCTGACGCTCAAGGGGGCGCCGGGGCGCGACGAGCGCATAGCCGAAGGGCTGCAATACATATCGCGCTTCGAGAACAACAACGTGGCGCAGAGCGTGCTGAACGTTTACGAAGAATTGATGAAATGACGGCCCTTCGGCCCCAACAAGCTGATGTCCGCAAAACCACGGGAGTTTTGCGGACATCAGCTTTTTGCTATTATCATACGCAAGTACTGTACAAATAATAATGAAACGGAATAATCATAAAGGGTAAGAAGTCGGCGGCGTGCCGCCGGCGGGCACGCCGCGCGGCGCTCACTCGTTCTTCCCCAACAGGCCGCGCAGTGTGAAATACGCCCACTCCTCGAGTCTGAACAGCGGCCACGAAGGCATGGGGCGGTAGCCGAACTTGCGCGCAACCGCCGCGTCGAGCGCCTTGCGGTCGGCCGCGGCCCAGGCTTTCCTCATCTCGGCGAGGCCGGCCCGCCTCTCAGCGCGGCTGAGTCCGCGCCCGTGGCAGTGGTAGAACATGTATGTGTCCACAAGGTGCAGCCAGGCTATGTTGTCGAGCCGGGCCGTAACCTCGGGGCCTACGCCGAGGGCGGCAACATGCCGGCGCAGGCTGGCGTCGGCCCTCATGCGGTCGAACCTCAAGGCACTTGCCTTGTGGGTGGCCGACGCCGGATGCTGCAGATAGTAGTAAACGCCGTCGCACGTCCTAACCTCGGCGGATGCGGCGTAGTGCATGCGCGTGGTGTTCTCGTCGCTGTAAAGGCGGCAGGCGTCGTCGTAGGGATACTTCTTGTGTATCTCCGCCCTCGTCATGTAAATGCCGTGGATGCTCCAATCGAGGCTGAGCACGAGCGCCTCGGCGCCCGAAATAACGTCGAAGGGCTTCGACCGGCACGGCTCGCGGCGCCCGTCGGGATAGGCCAGCACGCAGTCGAACAGCACGCAGCCCGTCAGCGGATTGGCGTCGAGCACGGCGGCGGCCTTCTCAAGGGCGTCGGGCGAATACCAGTCGTCGGCGTCGAGCATGCACACGTAGTCGCCGTCGGCGGCGGCGAGGGCGGCGTTGCGCGCCTTGGCCAGCCCCCGGTTCACGTCCGAGCGCACCAGCCTTATCCTGCCGTCGCGCCGCGCGTGGCCGGCTATTATGCGCGGCGTGCCGTCGGTTGAGCCGTCGTCGGAGCACACTATCTGTATGTCGCGCAGCGTCTGTCGCTCCAACGAGTCGAGACACTTGCCGATGAACTGCTCCGCATTATACGCGGCCACTATGACCGTTACCTTGCTCATGTCTTATTATTTGCGTCTAAACAACCTGTTCCTTATCTTTTCCATAAACTCTGTCTTGCTCTGCAGCACGTATACCGACACGCCTGCGCTCAACGCCGTGGCGGCCAGCCCGGCGGCCACGCGCAGCCACGCGCAGCCTATGAACGTGGCGGCGTAGGCGGCGAAGCCCAACGGCACCAGCACGGCGGCATACCGGCATACCGGCCTCGAGGGCTTATAGGCATACCTTATCCGCGCGTAGGCGAACACTATGGCGGTGTTTACGGCGTAAGAGGCCAGCAGCGCCACGCCGGCGCCCGTAAGCCCCCAACGGCCGAAGCACACGACGACGAGCACGGCGAACATCACGTCGTAGGCCAGCTCCAACGCCAAGTAAGCCTTTGAATGGCCCTTGGCCAGCGTTATGTACTCTACCGGAGTGGTGACGGCCTTGGCGTACATGGCAAGCACGGTGACCTGGGCCATAGGCGCCACCGGGGCGAACCTGCCGCTGTAAAGCAGCGGTATGAGCAGCGGCAGGGCCGTTATCATAAGCGTGAGCATGGGCGCGACTATCAGCAGCGACACCTCTATCTGGCGGTTGGCGGCAAGGTTTACGGCCGCCGTGTCATGGTTTACGGCCGACAGGCGGGGGAAATAGTCGGTCTCCATAGCCGAGAACACCATGCCGGCGTAGGTCACCGTTATGACGTATCCGGCGTTGTAAAGGCCGACGGCGCCCACGCCGCCCACGCTGTTAAGGTAGGCCCTGACCACCATCTCGGCACCGCTGCCGAACACTCCGGCCAAGATGAACGCCAGGCCGAGGCGCACCATGCCCGCGCCCGACGACAAGACGCCGGGCCGCGCCAGCGCGCGCAGCCCTCCTATGGGATACGCCCTGAGCGAGAAATGCAGCGTGGCGGCCAGGTTGGCAGCGGCTATAAGAATGATTACGGGTATTATGCCGTGCATGCCGAACAGCCAGTAGACGGGCACCGACACGGCCAACGACACGGCCACCATGAACACCTGCATGACGGCCAGCGCGCGCAGGCGGCGCGCGCCCTTGAGTATGGCCGACTCGCCGCCGGCCAGCGCCGTCATCGCCACCACGGGGGCGAGCGCCATTATGCCCGGCGAATGGCCGTCGCCGCCCATTACGTACACGTCGAGCAGCGGCGCGGCGGCCACGCACGCCACCATGCCTATCACGGCGGCAACCACGCTCCACGCCCTTACCGTGGCCACGAAGCCTTCTATGCGGCAGCGGTCGCCCGAGTCGAATATCTCCGACATGTGCCTTATCGCGCTGAAGGAGATGCCGAGGTTGGTGGCCTGCGACACGAACGTAACCACCGAATTGTAAAGCGAGGCCAGGCCCATGCCGGCCGGGCCGAGCAGCAGGGCCACGAGCTTGTTGCGCACAAGGCCCATCAGTATGTTAAGGCCCTGCACGCCGCCGAACACCCCGGTGTATTTCAGTACGTGGCCGTAGCTGTTCTCCTTCTGTTCCGTGCCGTTCATCATTCAACTAACGTAAAATCTCCGTTTTTATTATCATTAACGCCCGTTGGATGTAACATATCATGAAAAGACGTCGGCCATGAAAAGCGAAAGGCTGCCTTTCGGAATGCAAAAGGCTACCTTTCGCACGCTAAGAGGCCGCATTTTGCGGTGCAAAATGCGGCCTCTTGTAAGTTGTTGGTAGCCAAGTATTTCGGTTCGGTGAACAATGATTGCCAATCATCCGTTACCGATTACCGGTCAGGCAGAATCATTTCACTACGACCTTGCGCGTCGTGCCGTCGCTCATCTTTACGATGTTAAGTCCGCGCTGCGGTGCCGCGAGGCGTCGGCCGTCGACAGAGTAGCGTGCCGTTTCGGTTGCCTCGACGGCTTGGGCGGCCTCCTCTATGCCTGTGGTTATCTCGCTCTCGCCCGTGCCGAGGTCAACTATTACGATGTCTGATGATACCGACGTGGTGCTCTCGCCCTCGTAGTCGAACTGCGAGATTACGTGGTAGCCGTACCGGTTGAACCCGTAAGCGTCGAGGTTGGTGAAATCGTAAGACGTCGTCTCGGCGCCGGTCTCGACGGTGGCCACCGTCGTCTTCAGCATGTCGCCCTTCTCTACGGCCTGCGTGAAGCGCAGCTCGTCGAGCATGAAGGCCCCGTAGTTGTAGGTGAATATCTCCATGCGCATCGTCTCCGACGTTACCGGCATGATGTAAGTGTTGTCGATGTAGCCCGTGCCGTCGGCCGCCGTCTCGAACGGTACGTAGTAAACCGACCCGTCGGCGAGGCGGAGTATCAGCTGGTCGCCGGCGTCTCCGTATGCCTTCATGTACATCTTAAGCTCGTCGTCGTTGCCCACGTAAATCTCGGGCGTGATGATTTCGGTCAGTATGTAGGGCGAGTATTCGCATCCGAGCATGCCCTGCACGAGCGTGTTGCCTGCGCCGAGCCATCCGGGCGTCAGCGTGTAGTCGTCGAGCGGTGAGCCTTCGTAGTTGCCGAGCATGTCGGGCGAACGCCAGTCGGTGGCCGAGGTCACGCTATCGTCAACCTTGTCGAACGTCTCCTCGAGCAGTACGTAGTCGTCAGACGTCTCTTCTATCTGCTCTACGCCGTACATGCTGACGACGTATCCCGTGGTCTTGGGCGCCTTCTCCCAGTTGGCGGTGAACGCTCCGCGCGAGTCTACGCCGGTTGCCGGCAGCACCTTGGGCGGGCATACGCCGAGCGCGTGGTAGAGCACCTTGTCCGAATAGGTGAACACGTAGTGTCCGCGCACTCCGTAGTAGTATTCGGTCTCGGGGTCGAGCCCGGTGAAGGTGTACTCCGTGTCCTCGGTGTAGTCGTAGCGTGTGTCGTTGCTGTCCTCGCCCCAGTCCGACGAGTTCTCGCCCCATACGCGCTCCAAGACTGACGAGCGGTTGGTGGTTATGCCGATGTTGTCGACGATTATGTACTCGCCCTCCTCCATGTCGGCCGGCCTTATGCGTATGGCCTTGTACGTGTTGGCGAAGCCGTATATCTCGTCGGCCAAGTTCACCATGTCGCCCTCGGCGAAGTAGTAGGCGTAGATGTACGACACCGCTTTCCAGCCTGCGTCGGTAAGGCCGTCTATGTAGACTACTACCCACGAGTACGACGGGTCTTCATAATGGGTGACGAACTTCAGGTGGAAGTCCATCGTCTTGTACGTAGCGCCGTTCTCGGGCGTGGTCAGCGTGTCGCCTCCGCGCAGTATGAGCGCCGTAGAGCCGTCGGGGCCTGCGCCTGCGGCCGTCTCCGTAGAAGTAGTAGTCCAGCCTTCCTGCGGAGCGGTGAAGTTTTCGAAGTCCTCGGCGAAGGCTCCGTCCGCGTCAGAGGTGTAGACTTTCTTGTACAGGTCGACGCTGTAGTCGAGCGCCTTGCGCAGCGGCTGCCATGCTATGGTGAAGCGGTCGGCCTGGAAGTCGGTTACGCCTATCATCTTCGGCGTGGCGAGGAACGTCGGGGCCGACGTTATCTTGATGTCGTCGATGAGTATCGCGCCCTCGGTGTAGAAGCATACGAAGCCGTCGTTGTCGGCCGAGTAGTTGTTGAAGTGCAGTTCTACTTCCGTCCACCCCTGGCCTTCGTACAGGCGCGTCGAGTAATATCCGGTGCCGTCCTCGAGGTCGGTGTCGGCTATTTCGTAGTCAAGGTATCTGCCCTTGCACACCTCCACGCCGATGCTCGAGCCGGTAGACTTGTACCAAAGCTCTTCGCCCGTGTCGGGGTCTTCGCCGTAGACCTGCCAGTGGGGCATGGCCTTGGCCTTAAGCGTAACGGTAAGCTCGCCCGAATAGTCGCCGAGCGGCGTCATCAGGGCTGCCGAATACAAAGAGTTGGGGGTTTTCAGGTAGACCATTCCGCCGGCGGCGTGGGCGAACTCGCCCACCCATGTGCCGTCCTTGGTGAGCGAGGGGTCTATGTATATGCCCGGCTCGTAGTACGACGAGGCGAGGTACGACGTGGTGTCGGGCTGCTCCTCCGAGCCCCATGTGATGCCCGAGAAGTCCTCGTCGATGAGTATGTCGCGCTGGGCCGTGCTCGACTTGCCGGGCCGTGCCTTGAGCGGCGTCGGCGTAACGGCCGACTCGGCGCTGTTCAAAACTACGTGCTTTTTCGCCTTCTGCACGCTTACTATGCGCTTCGGGCCGTCGGCCTGAACCGCCGTACACACCGCGGCAAACAATAATAAGGCCGCGGCTCTGATGGTTTGCACTGTAAAGTTGCTCATAATCCGTGTGTTTTAGATTGAAACTTAATAGCTGCAAATATCATTAAAACGTAATCGTAAAACAAGGAAAAGCGACAAAAAATGCGAACGGATTTCGGAAATTAGAACATATTCGCGCGTTTTCCGGCTGCTTTATGTCAGTCGGCCTGCCTCTTGCCGAGCGCTTCCTTCCGGTATTCGTTGGGGGTTACGCCGGTGAACTTTTTGAACACTATGGCGAAATTGCTGCGGCTCTTGAAGCCCAAGTCTACGGCCACGGCCTGTATGGTTACGTTGGCGTAATCGGCCGAAGAGAGCCTTCGGCAGGCTTCCCCGATGCGGTATTGCGAGAGAAGGGTGCTGAAGTTCACGCCGAACACGTCGTTTATGGCGCGCGACGCGGTGCGGGTGTGGGTGCCGAGGCGTGCCGCCAACTTCTCAAGCGAGAAGTCCTGGCCGTATATCTCGGGCGAAGTTTCCATGAACCGCCTTATCGTCCGCGCCAGCTCCTGCGTCTTTTCGTCGGGCTCGGCGTGGGCGGCTGCCTGGGCGTGTGGTTTCGGTTGCGCCACGGCGTGCGCCCCTCCGCCGGGCTCCACGGCCGCCGGCGGCGACGGCTTGCGCCGCCTCAGCGCCAACAGCAGTATCACGGCGCCGGCCACGGCCGCCAGCAACGGCACAAGCGAAGAGCCACGGCCGCCGCCGTCGCCGGTGACGCTCGCCGGCAGATAGCGGCGCTCAAGGTCGCGCAGGCGCATGTACTCGCCGTATGAAAGGGTGGTGTCGTTTATCAGGAGGTACTTCATGCGGTAGGCCCGGGCCGAGTCGGCGGCGCCCGTCTCGGCGTAATACGCGGCCAGTGCCTTATAGGATATGTAACGCGAATACATCGTCATCGAGGGCGACATGCCGGCCTTGATGCGGCCTATGGCCGTTGCGTACATGCCCTTGGCGGCGTAAGCCTTGGCCGCCAGCATGTCGGCTATGCTGAGGTACGTGGCCGACTGCAGGTCGGGCTCAACCCTCGCGGCGGCCGAGTCAAAGGCTTCAAGGCAGTCGTCGTAGCGCCGCTTGTTGTACAACTCCACCCCGCGGCACAGCCAACGGGCGTAGTCTCTCATCTTTATGCTGTCGGGCACGTCGGCCGACTTGAAGTCGGCAACCTCGCCGCGCATGCCGCCGAGGTTGCCGTTCACGGCCAAGTGGCTGGCCAAGTCGATGAACGAGGCCACGTATATGTACCAGTCGCGCTGCTCCTTGCTCACCCTGAACGCCTCGCCCATCAGCCGCGCGGCCACAGCCGAGTCGCCGAACATGGTGTGCACGCCGGCCAAGTTGACGTAAATCTTCGGCTTTACGGCGTCGTAACCCGTCTCGTCGGCAATCTTCAGGCCCTTTATCAGGTATGAAAAGGCCGATATATAGTCGTTGCGGTAGAAGAACTTTATCGCCCCGATGTTGTTCAGCGCGTCTACGCAGGCGTGCTTACCGGCCCTGCCCATGCCCTCGGCGTAGCGCCCGGCGGCCACGGTGAAATAAGCCATTGCGCTGTCAACGTCGCCCCGTTCGAGGCATGCGCCGCCCTTTTGGTTGATTTGCCCCACGGCCAACCCTTCCAAACGCTCCGGCATGCCGCCGTCATGACGCGCCCGGGCGGGCACGACAAACGAAGAGAACAAGGCCAGCACGGCCAAAAGCCGGGCCGCGGCGGATATGTCGTAAGCTGTTGTTCGCATGGAAGATTACTACGGAACGGCGCAGCACGGATACGTACAGGCGCGCCCCCTTTCGTTTTTCACGCACAAAAATACAGTAAAAATGCGAAACGGGCAAAAATAACAAGGATTAATGCGCAAACGGGGAAACGCACGGCCTACCGGCGGCCGGAAACGGCAGGCGGCCCCACGCACGGCGAAAGGGCGCATTCCACGTTGCGAAAGGTTGCTTATTGCACGCTGAAAGGCCGCATTTTGCGGTGCAAAATGCGGCCTTTTGTAAGACGTTGAGAATCAAGAGTTAAGAGTTAAGAAACGAAGTTCGGCGTTTAGCTAATTAAGAAAAAATGCTTTGTTGTTAAGCCACGATGCTATTTTTCTTAATTCTTAAATCCCACTTCCCAACTCTAAATTATCAATTAGGGACGACTATCTTGCGCGCCGTGCCGTCGCTCATCCTCACGATGTTCAGTCCAGGTTGTGGCGATGAGAGCCTGCGGCCGTCAGGGGTGTAGTATGCCTCGGGCTTTGCCGTGCGGTTTACGCCGGCGGCGGTTATGCCGGTGTGGGCGCCGTCGCCTATGGGCGTCAGCACGGCGTTGACTATGCGGCCGTCCGTTTGGTCGATGAGCATTACGACGAGGGCTGTGTTCGAGTCGTCGAGTATGCCGTCGGGCAGGGCGAACTCGTTAGAGAATGTTATCTCTTCGTCGGCCTCGACCTCCGCCGGCACGCTGCCGGCCACGCCCATTATGTCGTCTACGTAGCCGCGCGCAACCTCGTTATACCACATCTCCGAGGGCGGCACTAAGCCGGGCTTGTCTTCGTATCCGCCCATTGGGCCGCTTCCGCCGCCGGCATACGAGTTGTTTTGGGCGTAGTCGATGTCGTCGGGCTGGTGCACGCCGTCTTCTATTATGGTGTAGCCGAGGCGGTAGTCGGCCTCAGGGTCGTCGTCGGCGAACCAGAGCGAGGTTTGCGCCTTAACCGTGCGTGTGGCCTCGTCAAGCTCGGCTTGGGCCTTCATCGCCACGAGCACTTCCTCTTGTTCGAACATCCTCCGGCCCACGTTGATGAACTCGCCGGGGTCGGTCTGCGCCTTGCGGTTCACCGTGCCGCAGGGGAATCCGCCGCTGCCGAGCCACTGCGTTATGGCCGAAACGTAGTCGCAGGCCATCGGGTCGCCCGAATGGGCGGCTATGCCTATGGCCCAGTCGGAGCACGTATTCCTGATAGAGTCGAGCATTACGAGCCCGCGCACGCACCATCCGCACCACGTACCCGTACCCTCCTCGCACACTATGCGGCGCGGATAGGCCGTAACGTCGCCGCTGACCTCGTAGCGCGACGCGCCGCTTTCTATCCACACTCGGTAGGGCACGGCCTCATGGAAGCCTACGGGCAGCGGCTCGTCGAGCGTGAAATCCACCGGCTTACCCTGCTCTAAAACGTCGTCGAACTGCTGTGTGAACGTCTCGCCGCCGTACTCCAAGCCTATCGTGAAGCCGCTTACGGGCTCGGCGTCCTCGGTATAGGCTTCTCCGGTGACGGCGATGTCGCCCATGCGCGGTATCCTGCGGTCAAGGTCGAGCCTCAGCATTACCGACGAATGCACGCCTATGAAGAGGTCGTCTACGTAGAGCAGGCTCTTGTCCTCGGAGTTGTTGACGAAGGCTATGCTCACCGTCTTACCCTTGTATGCGTCTAAGGGCACGCTGCGCACGGTCCACTCGGCCTCTTCCTCTTCTACGGCGAAGAGGGGGCGCGAGGTGTCGAAGTCGGCAATCGTGTTGCCGCCCGTCTCGGATATGTACACAGCGTAGCCGTCGCGGTGGTTCTTGTCGGAGGCCGTGGCGCGCCAGCGCAGTATCACGCCGTCGTCGGCTATGGTGACTGGCGGGGTTATCATCCAGTCGTCCGACCGCCCCGGCTCGGCATACCACGACGTGCTCAAGGCCGCCGGGCCGTCGCCGCCCTTGGGCGTGGCCGTTATCCAGGGCGTGCCGGGGGCGAAGCCGACGTTCTTCATGCTGGCCGACGGCTCGAGCCCGTCGTTGTCGATTAGCGTGAAATCCTGCGGAATGCCGCCGTCGAAGCCGCACTCCAAGTAGGTCTGCGCCGCCGCGGGCATTGCCGCCAGCGCAAAAGCGAATATAAGATAACGATGTTTCATGGTGTATGTGTTTTAAATATGTAACCGCCGAAGCCGCCGTAGCAATGCGACCCGACGGTTGCAAATATCGCTAATTTACAATAAAATCATGACGGGAACGAACGATAATGTGTATCAATTTCGGAAATTGACACACATTATCGTTTCGTAAAACGTAAGAATCGGAATTTGTCAGATCGGGGATTGATGATTGGAGAATGAAGTTCAGAATTAAGCTGACGGTGAATTATGATTACCACAACCGCAGCATGCACGAAAGGCAATCATAATTCACAACGTCAACCTCCAATCATAAATTGGAAGAATCTTCGCGTATTAGCCTCAACAGGTGCTCTACGGCCTCTTCCTCGGGGATGTTCTTCTCAACGCACTGCTTGCCCTTGTAGAGCGAAATCTTGCCGCGGGCGGCGCCTACGTAGCCGTAGTCGGCGTCGGCCATCTCGCCCGGGCCGTTGACGATGCAGCCCATGATGCCGATTTTCAGGCCCTTCATGCCCTTGGTGGCCTCCTTTATGCGCGCTATGGTGGAGCGCAGGTCGTAAAGGGTGCGGCCGCATCCGGGGCAGCTTATGTATTCGGTCTTAGACGTGCGCAGGCGCGCGGCCTGCAGTATGCCGAAGGCGGTGGCCGTCAAGTCGGCCGAACTGAGCGTGCCGTCGTTCATCAGCCAGAGGCCGTCGGTAAGTCCGTCGAACATCAGCGCGCCCATGTCGGCGGCGGATTCTATCTGGAAGTCGCCCTTCTCCTCCCGCGAACGGCGGTAAGCCTGGCAGAACACGACGGGGTTCGTCACTCCGGCGGCCATCAGCTCGTGCACTAAGGCGCGCTGCTCGCCGAGGCGGTTCTTATGCTGCGACATGCTCACCACAACGACTTCGGGGTGCGCCTTGAGGCAGGCCGTGTACTCGTCGGAGTCGGCCCCGTAGGGCAGCACGAGGAACTTCAGGCCGGCTTCGACCTGCGAGATGAGCGGAACGGCGTTGTATGGGAATATGGGATATACGCCCTCGGTGTCGGTAAGGCTTGCGTAAGTGGCGAAGTCAACGATGTAACGCTGTCCCTCAATGCGCCTTTCGGGCAGGCTTTGGCCCGTGTAAACGAAGTCGGGCACGATGTCGTCGCCGGCTGAAAGCGCCGACGGGTCGCCCCCGCCGAGCATCGAGGCTATCACCACGGGCACGTTAGCTCCGCCTATGCCTGCCACGGCCGCCGTCTTGCGCCGCTCGGGGCGCAGCCAGTCGAAGCCCGGGGCCTCGCTGCCGGGTATGGGCGTGTGGCCGGCGCGCGCCGTAACGTAGTCTACAAGGTGGCGCGCCACGGGTATCTCGGCCTCGGGCTCTTCGCTCAACGACACGCGCACGGTGTCGCCGATGCCGTCGGCCAACAGCGCGCCTATGCCCACGGCGCTCTTTATGCGGCCGTCTTCGCCCTCGCCGGCCTCGGTCACCCCGAGGTGCAAGGGATAGCGCATGCCCTCCTTGTCCATTTCGCTTACCAGCAGGCGGACGGAGCGCACCATGACGACCGTGTTGCTCGCCTTGATCGAAATCACCACGTCGTCGAAGCGTTCGCGCCGGCATATCCTTAAGAACTCCATGCAGCTCTCTACTATTCCCTCGGGCGTGTCGCCGTAGCGGCTCATTATGCGGTCGGAGAGCGAGCCGTGGTTTACGCCTATGCGCAGGGCCGTATGGTGCTCTTTGCAGATGTCGAGCAGGGGCACGAAGCGCTCCTCAATCTTCTTCAGCTCGTCGGCGTACTCCTCGTCGGTGTATTCAAGGTGCTTGAACGTGCGCGCCGGGTCGACGTAGTTGCCGGGGTTGATGCGCACCTTCTCGGCATACAACGCCGCCACCTCGGCCACATGGGGGTTGAAGTGCACGTCGGCCACGAGCGGAGTCATGTATCCGTCGGCCCTGAGCCGCGCGTTGATGTCCTTCAGGTTCTCGGCCTCGCGCACTCCCTGAGTGGTCAGGCGCACGTATTCGCCCCCGGCCTCGATTATGCGTTCGGCCTGTGCCACGCTCGCTTCTGTGTCGGTCGTCGGCGTGGTCGTCATCGACTGTATGCGTATCGGGTTGCCGCCGCCCATCGGCGTGGCGCCGACATTGACTTCGGAAGCGGCGCGGCGGCGGTAATTAAATAGGTCAATCATAAAAAACTTCGTTTTTAAATTAAGAGTTAAGAGTTAGGAATTAAGAAAAAATGCACTGACAATTGAATCAGCAAAGCATTTTTTCTTAGTTCCTAACTCTTAACTCTTAATTAGTCTTATACTCGTATTTCACCTCCGCCAGTTCCTTGTTGGCCTTCTCTATCTTGGCTCCGAGTCCGGCCTTATAGTCGGCCAGGCGCGCCGCCACGCCGTCGTCGGCCAGGGCGATCATCTCTACTGCGAGTATGGCGGCGTTCATAGCGCCGTTCACTCCGACGGTGGCCACGGGTATGCCCGGGGGCATCTGTATGATGCTGAGCATGGCGTCGAGGCCGTCGAGCATGCCCTTGATGGGCACTCCGATGACGGGCAGCGTGGTCGAGGCGGCTATGACGCCGGGCAGGGCGGCGGCCATGCCGGCCCCGGCTATTATCACCTTGATGCCGCGGGCTTTTGCTCCCTTGGCAAACTGCTCTACGGCGTCGGGCGTGCGGTGGGCCGAGAGGGCGTTGACCTCGAAGGGTATCTTCATGTCGTCGAGGAACTTGCAGGCTTTCTCCATTACGGGCAGGTCGCTTGTGCTGCCCATGATTATGCTAACTAACGGTGTCATAATATTTTGTTTTTTACTTAGTGTTTTGTCTTATTTTCGGTGTTATCGGGCTGATTGGTCTGATTAGGCCGATAAGGCCCCTCCGCCCTATTCCCTTACAGCAGCGCCACCGACACGAACGAGCATACCACGCCGACGAGGAAGCCGAGCACTATCTCGCGCAGGGTGTGCTGGCGCAGGATCATGCGGCTGGTGCCCACTAAGCCGGCGATGAACACCGCAAGGCACAGCCACCACACGGGATTGAACCCGAGGATCAGCGAGAACGACGCTATGGCGCCTACCACTCCGCCGATGGCGGCCGTATGGGTAGATATCTTGATGAAGAGGTTGACCATTGCGCACACCACCTGGATTACCAGCGCGGCCATTAGGACCACGCCCATGAAGTGGGGTACGTGGGCGGCTGACATGAGGTAGTAGCAGAAGAGGTATGACACGATCGATATTACGTAGGGTATCACGCGCCGCTCGCGGCTGCCTATCTCGAAGAGCGACCACCCCTGGTAGCGGCGGTAGAGGCGTATGAGCATCGTGGGCACGAACACCGTGAACACCCAAAAGGCCAACAGCAGCAGCAGCTTGTACATGAAGGGCAGCAGGCTGAGGTAGGTGAAGGCCAGCAGTATGGCCAACCCCAGCAGCGGCAGGTAGAAGGGGGTGAACACCACGCTGAGCACCTTGGCCGCGAATATTATCCGTTTTTCTCTCATCGTTTCCTAAGTCTGGCTACGGGTATGCCCATCTGTTCGCGGTACTTGGCTATGGTGCGCCTTGCCACTGGGTAACCCTTGTCGGTCATCATCGTCTTCAGGGCGTCGTCGCTCAGGGGGTTGCCCTTGTCCTCGTTGTCTATCATGTCCTTAAGCGCGGCCTTCACCCTGCGCGTCGACATCTCCTCGCCCGTGCCCGTCTTCACGCTGTCGCTGAAGAAGTGGCGCAGGCGGAACGTGCCCCAGCGCGTCTGGGCGTACTTCATGTTGCTGACGCGCGACACGGTGGATATGTCTAATCCGGCCTTCTCGGCCACGTCCTTGAGTATCATGGGCTTAAGGTCGGCCTCGTCGCCGTCCTGGAAGTAGCGTTTCTGTATGTCGATGATGGCCTTCATCGTGACGTAGAGCGTGTGCTGCCGCTGCTTCACGGCGTCGATGAAGCCCTGTGCGCGCTCCACCTTCTCCTTGGCGTAGAGCAGGGCCTCCTTGTCGCGGCGGTTCATGGCGGCCTTGTTCTTCTGGTACGCCTTCACCATGTCGGCGAACGACTCGGATACGTACAGCTCGGGCACGCGCCCGTTGTTCACCGTGAAAGTCACCGTGCCGTCGTCGGCCGTGTCGACTATGAAGTCGGGCGTTATCTGCTGTGCGCCCTGGCCCTCGGTCTCGCCGAGGGCCGCGCCCGGCTTCGGGTTGAGCTTTAGCAGCTCGGCGTGGACGCGGGCCACTGTGCCGCCGTCGTAACCCAACTGCGCGGCTATCTTGTCCCAGCGCTTGCCCATGAACTCGTCGAAGCATTTCGCCACGACGTCCTCCATCATCCGGCGCAGCCCGGACTTCGGCCTGCGCCTTATCTGCAGCAGGAGGCACTCGCGCAGGTCGTGCGCGCCGATGCCCGGCGGGTCGAACGTCTGCAGCGTGCGCACCATGCGCCCTATCTCGTCCTCGCCGGCGTCGATGTTATGGTATACGGCCAGCTCGTCGCTCAGCGCGCCGGCGTCCTTGCGCAGCAGCCCGTCGTCGTCGAGCGAGCCTATGAGATACTCCATTATCTCCCTCTGCTTGGGCGTAAGGTCTACGTCGACCATCTGCTCCCTCAACCTGTCGTAGAACGACGTCTGGTCGCCGTAAGTGCGCTCCTCGTAGTCGGCGCCCTGGTCGCCGCCGCCCCCGGGCGAGTAAGGCTCGGGCATCTCGTCGTCCATGCCGATGCCTGCCAGGGCGTCGTCGAGCGCCGATGCGCGCTCCTCGCGCTCCTTGGCGGCGTCGAAGTCCTCGTCGGCTGCGCCGTCGTCGGCCGCGTCCTGCGCGGGCTCGGCCTCGTGGGCGTCCTCCGGTGCGCCGCTCTCGAGCGCGGGGTTGTCGTCGATTTCGGCGGTGACGCTCTGCTCTAATTCGGTCAGGGGCATTTCGAGCAGGTGCACCACGAGCATCTGCTGCTGCGTCAGCCGCTGCGCCTGCACCTGTTTCTGCTCTTGCGTTTGTATGAGTTTCTGTGGCATAACGATGCAAAATTAATATTTTTCCGTGAAGAAGAGTAACGAATGCGGAATATTTTTTCGAGCGATTTCCGCACGATGCCGGCGGCTACGGCAATAGTAAAAAACAACGGATAAAACCGTGCCGGCGGCGGGCCTGCAAGTGGCTGACTGTCAGTAGGGTTGCGAAAGGCAGCCTTTCACGTTCCGTTCCGCCGCCTTTTGCGGCGTAAAACGTAATGAATTAAGAATTAAGAGTTAAGAATGAATTAAGAGCTAAGAATGAATTAAGAGTTAAGAATTAAGAATTATGAATATCCGCATTTGCCCAATACACTACATCCTATTCTAAGAAGTCTGTGGCATACCGTCATTCCGGGCCGGGACCCGGAATCCAGTTTATACACTCAGGTTGTTATGAATGGGTGATTTCTGGATTCCGGGTCCCGGCCCGGAATGACGGTATGCAACAGACTTCTTTCAAGAAAGTGAAGACATTGGGCAAATGCGGATATTCATATTAAGAATTAAGAAAATATGTCCCGTTGACTGCCGTAGCGCATCAAGCCAATCAGTCTTATTGACCTGATATTTCTTGGCTGTCAACGGGACATATTTTCTTAACTCTTAATTCTTAACTCTTAATTCTTAAAATATTTCCTCTCCCTTAAGCGTAGCGCTCGAGCTTGAGGTTATCCTTACGCGCACGGTGTCGCCTATGCGGTGGGCGCCCTTGTCGAATACTACGACCTTGTTCTGCGAGGTGCGGCCGAATAGTTGCTCGCGGCTGCGCTTGCTGAAGCCTTCGACGAGCACGTCGAACTCGCGGCCCACGTCCTTGGCGTTGCTCTCGGCGGATAGGCGCGTCTGCAGCTCTATCATCTCTGACAGGCGGCGCAGCTTGACCTCCTCGGGCACGTCGTCGGGCAGGTGTTTCGAGGCGTATGTGCCGGGGCGCTCGCTGTACTTGAACATGAAGGCCGAGTCGTAGCCTACCTCGCGCATCAGCGAGAGCGACGCTTGGTGGTCTTCCTCGGTTTCCGAGTGGTAGCCTACGAAGATGTCGGTGGTTATCGAGCAGTCGGGTATTATGCTGCGTATGGCGGCCACGCGGCCGAGGTACCATTCGCGCGTATACTTGCGGTTCATCAGCTTGAGTATGCGGTCAGAGCCGCTCTGCACGGGCAGGTGGATGTGGCGGCACAGGTTGGGGTGGGCGGCTATCACGCGCAGCGTCTCGTCGCTCATGTCCTTGGGGTGGCTCGTTGTGAAGCGCACGCGCATGTCGGGGAACGTCTCGGCCACGAGGGCGAGCAGCTGGGGGAAGTTAAGTGAAGAGTTAAAAGTTAAGAGTGAAGAATCCATTACCTCTGGGCTATTGGATTCTTCGTTCTTCACTCTTCGTTCTTCACTTCCAGTCTGTTCTTCGTTCTTCACTCTTCGTTCTTCACTTAAATAGCTGTTCACGTTCTGCCCTAAGAGCGTTACTTCCTTGTAGCCGCGGTCGTGCAGGTCGCGCACTTCGCGGAGTATGCTCTCTGGGTCGCGGCTGCGCTCGCGGCCGCGTGTGTAGGGCACGATGCAGTAGTGGCAGAAGTTGTTGCAGCCGCGCATTATGCTTACGAATCCGCCTACGTGGGTGCCGCAGATGCGCTGGGGCACGATGTCGCGGTAGGTCTCGGTGGTGGACAGCTCGATGTTGATGGCCTTGCGCCCGGTCTCGGCCTGCGCCACGAGGTCGGGCAGGGTGAGGTAGGCGTCGGGCCCGGCCACGAGGTCGGCGTGGTGGTTGTCTATAAGGTCCTGCCTTACGCGCTCGGCCATGCATCCGAGCACGCCGATGATGAGCCTCTTGCGGCCGTGGCGCATGGCGTTGAGGGCCTCGAGGCGGTTGAGTATCTTCTGCTCGGCGTTGTCGCGCACGCTGCATGTGTTGAGGAATACGGCGTCGGCTTCGTCAAGGTTTCCGCACACTTCGTAGCCGGCCATCTTCATCACCGAGGCTACGACCTCGCTGTCGGCCACGTTCATCTGGCAGCCGTAGGTTTCTATGTATAGTTTTTTCATCGTTTTGTTTTTTATAGAATTTAGAGAAGTTAAAGAAGTTATCACTCGCTCCGCTCGTTGGAAGTTAAAGCCGGATGCTTTTGAAGAAGTTATAGAAGTTAAAGAAGTTATCACTCGCTCCGCTCGTTGGAAGTTAAAGCCGTATGCTTTGCCGTTAAAATCTTTATCGGGCTGATTGGACAAATTAGACGGATTAGCCGCATAACGCAGCCTAAGATAAAACCAACAAGTCATACGGCTTTAACTTCTCTAAATTCTCTAACTTCTTTAAATTCTTCAAAAGCATACGGCTTTAACTTCTAACGAGCGGAGCGAGTGATAACTTCTCTAAATTCTTTAAATTCTTTAAACTCAACTCTTTAAATTCCAAAATCGATTATCGTCTTCGTTATCTCCCTTATCAGCCTTGCGTTTTCCGCCGGGCCGAGCTTAGAGTCTTTTACCAGCACGGCCACGTATATCCGGCGGCCGTCGGGCAGGGTTATGGCTCCGGCGTCGTTGTCGGCCGTCATTGTGCCGTCGTCGAGCGTGAAGCCGGTGCCCGTCTTGTGGGCGAGCGCCATGCCGGGGCCGAGGGCCGCGGCCATCTTGTCAGGACCGGTGGATGTTGCGGCAAGGGTGCGCTTTAGCAGGTCGGCGTATCCGCCCGTGAGGATGCCGCCCTCGTATATTTTCATGAACAGGCAGGCCACCGACAGCGGCGTAGAGCGGTTGTTGTACGAGCGCATGGGGTCGGCCTTCATCGAGGCTTCGGTCTCGGTCAGGTTGAAGTCCGCCAGCCCGATCGAGCGCATCTCCTGGCCGACGGCCTGTATGCCGCCGGCCAGGCGTATTATTACGTCGCAGGCGTTGTTGTCGCTAAGGGCCACGCTGTAATGCAGCAGGCTGTCGAAGCGTATGGTGAATCCGCCTTCGGGATGGAGCTTGAGCAGGGGGCTGTAAGTGTCCTTGGCCATCTCTTCGGCCTCGACGCGGATCAGCGTGTCGGTAGGCGTGCCGGCGCGCTGCATGCGGCGCAGGGCGGCCACGGCCGCGTGGGTCTTGAACACGCTCATTAGCGGATACTCCGCGCCGTTGCCAACCGTGGCGGCCTTGCCGCCGGCTATCCACGCCACGCCGACCTCGGCCGGCTTGCCCCCGACGAGGCTTTCTATCTTTTCCACGGCCGTCTGCGCCACGGCGGCGCACGGCAGCAGCGCCACGGCCGTTGCCAAGACAAGCAGCCTCATCTTATTATTTAGTCTTGGCAGTGACATTGTTTCTCAATCCCCTCATGTTGGTGAGGAAAGCCTTCGCCGAGCCGAACTTAAGGAACATGTCGAGGCGCACGGGTACGTGGTTGGCGTCGTCGGTTACGAAGAAGCGCGCTATCTCGCGCCACTTGCCCTTGTCCTTCTCGGTGTACGACAGCTCGAGGCACTTGTACTTCACGCCGTTGTCGGCCTCGACGGTGGTGCGCCCGAGGAATTTTATCTTAGCCGGGTTAAGGCTGTTGCCGTCGGCTATGCGGAAATCCACGACATAGCCGGCCTTCCAGTTCTTGGGGTCGAAGCTGCGTGCGCGCAGGAACATGTTCATCATGTCGTAGACGCACTCGCCGGGCGTAACGTTGCGCTTGTCCCTTCGCCCGTCCTTGTGCAGCCGGCTCTGCGTTATGCTGCACTTGCCTCCCGGATACTTGTACCACACTTCGTCGACGGTGTAGCGCTTGCCCTCGAGCGCCCCCTTGCGGTAGTAAAGTGGGGCGAGGTCGAGCGTGGAGTAGCACAGCAGCGTGTCGCGCATCACGAATATCTTGTCCATCTTGCTGTTGCCCCTCGTAGTGAGGCTGGCGCGGTAGGCGCTCTGCCCTCCGTACTTGCTCTGCACCACGTACATCGAGGCCGTGCCGACCTTCACCCATACGAACTTCCAGTTGAAGTACAGGTTGTAAGAGAGGAACTCGCCCGACTTGAACGCAGTGTTCTTGTAGCCGCACTGGGCCGCGGCTGCGCCGGCCATGCCGAGCAGTACGGCCGCGAGCAGTAAGGTTTTCAGATGTTTCATAATCGTCAGGTTTTAGGTTAATGTTCATTGCAGGCCCGGGTAGGGTATTCCCATCTTCCTTGCGCGCTCAAGGTTGCGGCGCTTGATGGTCTTCTCCTTCTCAGGCTTCTGCTTGGTTATCTCCATCGGCTTCTGCGTGAAGAGCGTGCGCCGCGCCGGGTTCCACGTCAGCGTCATGTCCCACTTCTCCTTGCATTCCAGCTTCTCGGGATAGTAATAGGTAGTTTCGGGCTGCCTGTCGGCGGCGTAGTCGCCCGTGTCCCACTCGCCGTTCTTGTTCGAGTCGACGAACATCCGGGCGTAATACGTGCCCGGCGAGACGTAGAAGAACTCGGCCGTGCCGTTGTCGGTCGACACTTCCTTGACCACTTCGTCCGACGTGTTGAGCAGCTGCACCACGACGGTGGTGTCGGCCATGCCCGCCAGTTCGAACAGCACCGTGGCGTAAGCGTCCTCGGTCTTCACCTTGAAGCCTTGCTTGAAGGCCGCCGACACCTTGCCGTAGATGTCGGTGAAGGCCGCCGAGTCAATCTCGAGACTGTACTCTATGCCCGGCCGCCACTCGCCCAGCAGCTCGTAGGCGCGGCTCAGCCCCTCCTTGGGGCGCAGCACGTAGGGCGCGCGGTACCACAGCGTGTCGTGCTTCGAGTAAAGGTGTATGCACGCCGTGTCGATCTTGGCCAGCGGCGTGGGCACCGTTATGGTGACGTTCTTGTCTGGGTCGGGCTCGGATGCCACCTCGTATTTCGGTTCGAGCATAACGGGCGGCATTATCGAGTCATACGGCTTGCCGCGCTTCTTGGCCTTTTCCTGCTTCTTCATCCATTCCTCGAACTCGTCGGCCTTCTGCTTCATGCGCTTCTCGTAGGGCACTTTGGCCAGCATGTCAACGGTGTCGGTCTGCAGGCGCAGCACGCCGAGCGTGTCGGTAGCCATGTACTTAAGCTCCATGCGCAGCGTGTCCTGGTTGACGAGCGCCGTGTCGCGCAGCCAGTAGGTCACGGTGTCGCGCTTGGCCGTATGCTCAACCACGAAGGCGCCGGCGCTGTCGAAGTTAAGTCCGCGCACCTCGGGCAGCAGGCTGTCGCCGTAGCTGTAATACAACGTAAAGCGGTCGGGCTCGGGCCGTTCCGACTTTACCAGGTAGCGGTCGGTCTGCACTTCGGTGAAGGCGCGCAGGGCGATGTCGTCTGGCAGGAAGTGCGTGTAAGGCACCTGCCTTATCGAGTCGATGTGGAGCGAGTCTATCCAGGCGGTGTCCTGGCGTATGTCGGGCTTCCACGTCGGCACGATTATGTCGTGCGTGAAGGCTATCTGCTCGCTCTTCTGGCTGAACACGTAGTTGTTGTCGGCGTCCTGCAGCGCGTAGATGCGGTAGCTTCCGGGCGCTATTCCCCTTATCACGAAGCGCCCGCGGCTGTCGGTGCGCGACACGCGCAGCATCGGCTGCTTTGTGAAGGCCGAGTCGCTAAGGTCGGCGTACAGGCCGACGAGTATGCCCTTGATGGGCTCGAGGTCTTTTGCGTTAAGCACGTAGCCGGCCACTTCGAGCGTGTCGATGTGGTCGCCGGTGGAGAACGTGTACGTATAGTTGCCCAAGGGGTTGCCCTCGTTGTTGTCGGTTATGGCGTCTGAGAAGTCGACGGTGTACGTAGTATTGGCCTTGAGCGAGTCTTTCAGTTCCACCTCTATTTTCTTTCCGGCGGCCTGTATCTCGGCCTGCTCAATCTGCGGCGGCGATATTACGACTTTCTCGGTGGGGTTGTCGACTTGTATGAATTCGTCGAAGTATATCGTTATCTTCTTCTGCTTGACGTTCACGCCCTGGTCCTGCGGCGTGGTCCTCACGATTACGGGCGGCGTCTCGTCATACCATCCGCCGTCGGGCTGCCCCATCTTGGCGCACGACACTACGGCCAGGCACGCCGCGGCGAGCAGCCACAGCATGCCATCGGGCTTATCCGGCTTATTAGGCCGCCTGGCCTTACCAGCCAAATAATCGAGTAACTGCTTTATGTTCTTGTCGGTCGGCATAACGGCGTAGGGGCAAAAGAATTAAAAATTAAAAATTAAGAATTATCGATTATGCATTGCGCATTATGCATTATGAATTATGCATTGCGCATTATTGATTATGCATTGTGCATTATGCATTATGAATTATGCATTGTGCATTATGCATTATGAATTATGCATTGCGCATTATGCATTATGAATTATGCATTGCGCATTATTGATTATGCATTGTGCATTATGAATTATGCATTATTAAACCTCAGCATCTGCTCTATTATGTCTCGGTTGTTGCTTAGCCGCGGTATCTTGTGCTGTCCGCCCAACTTGCCCTTCGACTTGAGCCAGTCGTTGAACAGCCCGGGGCGCGCCTTTACTATCTCGAGGTGCTGCAGGGTGATGTCCTTGTAGCGCTTGGCCTCGTAGTCGCTGTTCAGCTCTTGCAGCTTGCGGTCGAGCAGCATGGCGAAGGCGCCGATGTCCTCGGGCTCCTTGGCGAACTCGATGAGCCACTGGTGGCGGCACTTGGCGTCGCCGTCCATGAACACGGGCGCGGCGGTGTATTCGCTCACCTCGGCCCCCGTCTTGCGGCATGCGTCGGCCAGTCCCTGCTCGGCGTTGTCGACTATAAGCTCTTCGCCGAAGGCGTTGATGAAGCTCTTCGTGCGGCCCGTGATGACGAACTTGTAGGGGTTGGTCGACGTGAACTTCACCGTGTCGCCTATTATGTAGCGCCACAGTCCGCACGGCGTCGAGATCACCATTGCGTAGTTCACCCCCGTGGTTACGCCCTCGAGCGGCAGCACGGTGGGGTTGTCCTTGCCGAACTCGTCCATCGGTATGAACTCGTAGAACACGCCGTAGTCGAGCATGAGCAGCAGCGAGGGGTCGGCCGGGTTGCTCTGCAGCCCGAAGAATCCTTCGCTGGCGTTGTACGTCTCCATGTAATGCATGCGCGGCGATGTGATGAGCTGCTCGTACTGCCTGCGGTAGGGCGTGAAGGCCACTCCGCCGTGGAAGAACACTTCGATGTTGGGCCACACCTCCTCGAGGTGCTCCTTGCCCGACAGCTCCATGACCCTCGTCAGCACGGAGAGCATCCACGAGGGCACTCCGCTCAGGTTGGTCACGTTCTTATGCAGCGTCTCGCGCGCTATGCGGTCGCGCTTCAGCTCGAAGTCGGAGAGCAGCGCGGTCTCCTTCTTGGGCACGCGCTTGAGGTTCACTATGGGGTTGATGTTCTCTATCAGTATCGCGCTCAGGTCGCCTACGAGGCTGCCCGTAAGGTTGTAGTTGGGCGAATGGCTGCCGCCGAGTATGAGGCCCTTGCCGTCGAACATGCGGCTCTCGGGGTTGTTGCCGAGGTAGACGGCCACCGAGTCGGTGCCGCCCTGGTAGTGCGTATGGCGCAGCCCCTCGCGGCTTACGGGTATGAACTTGCTCTTGTCGTTCGTCGTGCCCGACGACTTTGCGTACCATTTCACCACGCCCGGCCACAGCACGTCGGCCTCGCCGTGGCGCATGCGGTCGATGCATTCCCTAAGGTCGTCGTAAGTGTTGAGCGGCACGTTGGCCGCGAAATTCTCGTATGACGCCGTGTTGCCGAAAATGTGGCGGCGCCCGTATTCAGTGTCCTTCGCGCCCTGCACGAGGTATTTCAGCATCTCGGCCTGAATCTCGGCGCCCTTCGTGGCGTAACGTTCAAGCTCTTTCAGCCTCGGCGCGAGGAAATTCCTTGCTATCCTTGTAATGTTCATCTTCTGTCATATAAGACGTTGACCGTGCAAATTTAAGCTAAACTTTTCTAATACGGTAATATTTTACGTATTTTTATTGTTGCGTTGCGCTCATTTGCATTATCTTTGTCTGCATTATGACAACCCATCCTTTGTGGACGGAAGAATATTGGCTTCCGCTGATGAGACTTTACACGGCCAGGCCCGAGGGGCTCAAGCCCGTGTATTCGCGCGGCATGGTGGAGCTCGCGCTCGAGCTGCACATACCTCCGCAGTTCCTCTACAAGCAGATGTACCGCTTGCGGCGGCCCGACACGCCGCGGCTGGCCCGCCTGTGCTCGCGCTACGCCGGCAACCCCAAGCGCCTGGCGCGCGACGTAGGGCGGCTGCGCCGCATGAGCGGATTAGGCAGCGGCGGTGGGTTCTACGACGGCGTGGAGGTGTGCGAGACGTTCGAGAAGGACTTCCGCCCGATAGCCGGCAGCCCCGGCCTGAAGCCCGTGATGCTGATAATGGCGCTCGACCTTTACTTCCGCCTTACGCCGGCGACTATGGTGGAGGCCACGCCCGAGGTGGCGCAGCTCGCACGGCTGATGCGCGTCAAGGCGGCCGACGTAGTGGCCGTGCTCGGCCTGTTCCAAGCCGTCGACCCCTACCTGCGCCGCCCCAGGCCCGAAGACTCGCCCCTGCTCGCCGCCTGCCGCGACGTATGGCAGCGCTACGGCAACGGCGACCCCGAGTCGCTGGCCGCGCTGGCCGCGCAGCTCAGGGATTATTTCGCCTGACGGTTGTCTAATGCGCCATTAAGGAAAGACTATCATCAGAAACGCAAGAAGCCCGCGGCGCTTATTTACACAGTTAAGCGGCTCCAGCGGTACAAACCGGTGAAGCCGCAATCAACTAAACCTATCGAAGATAACGGGCACGGCCGTTTGCCGCGTCCGCTTTTCCTTATCTTCTTAGATTAGAATGAAAAATGCCTCATTCCTCTACCGAGAAATCGCTCTTGCCTACTCCGCACAACGGGCACACCCAGTCTTCGGGCAGGTCTTCAAACGCTGTTCCGGGAGCTATCCCGTTATCGGGGTCTCCCACTTCGGGGTCGTAAACGTACCCGCATACATCACATACATACTTCTTCATAACGTCTTTATTTTATAAGGTTAATTTTTTAGTTGACAAGTAACCAGCAAGTTTTTAGTTGACAAGTAACCAGCAAGTTTTTAGTTGACAAGTAACCAGTGACCAGCAGACCAGCAAGTTTGCTGGTAACAAGTATCAGCGGCGAGCCCGGCAGAAACAGACTAAGCAAATCTCCTTGTCTGCTTGTCGCTTGTCTGCTCGTCTGCTAAAATTGCCTGCTCTTCAGGACAAATTCCACCCTGTCTACTATCTCTTGCGGCGGTATGGCCTTCATGCACATGCAGTCGCCGCGCAGGCAAGGCTTGTTGCCGTATATGCTGCACGGGCGGCAGGGCATGTCGGCCTGTACGGCGTTGCGCGGATCCTGTCGCCAGCCCATGAACCCTGCGTAGGGGTGCGTGGCGCCCCACACGCTGACAACGGGCGCGCCGGCTATCGAGGCCATCTGCATGTTGGCGCTGTCCATCGAGATCATCACGTCGAGGTGGCTCATCAGTATCAGCTCGCTGCCTATGCCGCCGAGGCCGGCCGAGGCGTTGACGCAGCGGTCGAACTTGGCGCTCCACTCGTTGAGCGCGGCCGTCTCCTCGGCTCCGCCGCCGAAGAGGAACAGGCGGCAGCCGGGATGGCGGGCGGCGAGCGTCCTCACCACCTCTTCCATCATCGGCAGGGGGTATATCTTGGCCGTGTGGGCGGCGAACGGGGCTATGCCTATCCACTTCTCGCCGGCGGCCTTGGACGCGTTGAACCCGGCCGGCAGCCGGCCGAGGTCGCCGCCCCCTGCGGGGAAGAGCGACTTGAAGTCGAGCTCGACGGGGTAGCCTAAGCGTGCGAACACGTCGGCGTAGCACTGGAACGCCGAGGGCAGCTGCACCAGCTGCTTCTCGTCGCTGCTGGTTAGCGTCTTGCGCGCCGAGCGGTTCTTGTCGATGTGCTCTACGCGGTAGCGGTCGATGTTGAAGCGCATGCGCAGGTAGTCGGAGCGCAATACGCTGTGCAGGTCGGCCACGGCCGTGAAGTTCTTGGCCGTCAGGCGGCGGTACAGGGCGTTAAGGCCCTTCACGCCGTAATACTCGTTCTTAAGGTCGGCCTCCATGAAGCCGACGTTGGGCGGCATGTGCTCGAAGAACGGGCGTGCGAACGGGCGGCTGAGCATGGTTATCCTCACGTCGGGATACTGCCTCGCCAACGAGTCGACCACGGGTACGGTCATGGCCACGGCGCCGAGCGCCGAGAATCTTATTATGAGTATGTGCTCTGTCTTCATCTATGTCCTTGTGCGCTGCCTGCGCCCCGTAGGCCGCCCACGAGCCGGGGCGGCATGGCGGCGCTTCCGCGCTTAGCTCCGTTTAAGACCCAACAAGGTTTAAAATTCCGAATTAAGGCTACAAAGATACCTAATTATTTTCATTCAGCCAACCGAAACGGGATATTTTTTGTAATTTTGCAAGGAGAAAAGAGGAAAAATTAAGAATTAAGAATCAAGAATTAAGAAATGCCCTGCGGCCTGTCAGGCCATTTAGGCTGATAAGGCCAATTGGCCTGATAAGCCCGATAAGGGCAATCGGCCCGATAAGCTACAATATTTATTATGAAGATAGTTGTCGACGACAAGATACCATACATACGCGAGACCTTGGAGAGGCTGGCCGACGAGGTGGTCTACAAGAAAGGCTCTGAGATAGGCCCGGCCGACGTGCGCGACGCCGACGCCCTGATAGTGCGCACGCGCACGCGCTGCGGCGCCGCCCTGCTCGAGGGCTCGCGCGTCAGCTTCGTGGCCACGGCCACAATCGGCTTCGACCACATCGACGCGGCCTACATGCGGCGCGCCGGCATAGAGTGGACGAGCTGCCCAGGGTGCAACGCCGCCTCGGTGGCGCAATACGTAAGGTCGGTGCTGCTGCTGCTCAGGCGCTGCCGCGGGGCGGCGCTCGAGCGCATGACCATCGGCATTGTGGGCTGCGGCCACGTCGGTAGCAAGGTGAAGGCCGTGGCCGAAGAGTACGGCATGCGCGTGCTCGTTTGCGACCCTCCGCGGCAGGAGCGCGGCGACGGCCGTGGGTTCGTAACGCTCGGCGACATAGCTCGGCTGAGCGACATCGTGACGTTCCACGTACCGCTGACGAAGGACGGCCCCCACCCCACCTACCATATAGCCGGCGCCGGCTTCTTCGACAGCCTCGGGCGGCGGCCGCTGGTAATCAACACGAGCCGCGGAGCCGTAGTCGACAACGGCGCCCTTCTCGACGCCCTAATATATAATAAGGTAAGCGACGCCGTAGTCGACACATGGGAGAACGAGCCCGACATCGACCGCCGCCTGCTCGGCCGCGCCTGGATAGCCACGCCCCACATAGCCGGATACAGCGCCGACGGCAAGGCCAACGCCGACAACATGGCCGTAGCCGCCCTCTGCCGCCACTTCGGCCTGCCCCTGCCGCCGCCAATAGCGCCGCCCGAGCTGCCCGGAAGTTTCGTCCCCTCGGCCGACGACGACGAACTGCGCCTGCAGCTCTACAACCCCCTCGACGACACGGCCCGCCTGAAGGCCGCGCCCGAAAAGTTCGAGGAGCTGCGCGGCAACTACCCCCTGAGGCGCGAGACGGCCGGCATAACCCGTTAGGCTTACAGATATTATTTACGTCGTAAGTCCGATATAAAAGAATATGAACATCCGCATTTGCCCAATGTCTTCACCCTCTTGAAAGAAGTCTGTTGCATTTCGTCTTTAAAAGAAGTCGGCAGCATACTGTCATTCCGGGCTTAGACCCGGAATCCAGGAAAGCCCCACTCCATGTAACGACGCTGGATATACTGGATTCCGGGTCTAAGCCCGGAATGACAGTATGCTACCGACTTCTTTTAAAGACGGAATGCCACAAATTGCCTTATCCGCCTTATTCCGATATGCCGCCTTCCGGCCTCCCGTTTGCCGCCTTTTGCGCTCCCGTCCGCGGCCTTTTGCGGCGCAAAAGGCCGTATATAATATGCCGCCTTTCATGCAAGAATCCGCCCGAAACATGTATATTTTACACTATTTTTTTGCACACATGTTATGTATGTGTGCAAAAATAAGAACATTTTTGTTGAAAAAATTTGCAAACTTGAATAAAAATTCGTTCCTTTGCAGCGGTTTTAGAGAATTAGAATATTATTTACAAACATTTTAAAACATTACAATCATGTCAGAAATTGAATCAAAAGTAAAAGCTATCATCGTAGAGAAACTTGGTGTTGACGAAGCAGAGGTAAAGCCCGAAGCAAGTTTTACTAACGACCTCGGCGCAGACTCTCTCGACACGGTAGAGCTGATCATGGAGTTCGAGAAAGAGTTCAACATCTCAATACCTGACGACAAGGCCGAGACGATCGCAACCGTAGGCGACGCCGTTAAGTACATCGAAGAGAACGTAAAATAATCACCCCATAACGAATAGATGGAATTAAAGAGAGTAGTAGTGACGGGTCTGGGCGCAGTGACGCCGGTGGGACTCAATGTCGAGGAGACATGGCAGAACCTCTTGGCCGGAGTAAGCGGCGCAGCCCCTATCACTCTTTTCGACTGCTCGAAGTTCAAGACCCAGTTCGCCTGCGAGGTAAAGGGCCTCAACGTCAACGACTGGATCGACCGCAAGGAGGCGCGCAAGCTCGACCGCTACACCCAGCTGGCCATGATCAGCGCCATGCAGGCCGTAAAGGACAGCGGAATGGACTTGGAGACAGAGGACAAGAACCGCATCGGAGTGATCTTCGGCGTGGGCATCGGCGGAATAAAGACCTTCGAGGACGAAGTGTCATACTACGCCGTGAACAAGGAGAACGGCCCCAAGTTCAACCCGTTCTTCATCCCGAAGATGATCAGCGACATAGCCGCCGGCCACATCTCGATCCACTACGGATTCCACGGCCCCAACTATGCCACCACCTCCGCCTGCGCTTCATCGACCAACGCCATAGCCGACGCGTTCAACCTCATCCGCCTGGGTAAGGCCAACGCCATTGTCAGCGGAGGAGCCGAGGCAGCCATCTGCGCATGCGGCGTAGGCGGATTCAACGCCATGCACGCCCTCTCTACGCGCAACGACGAGCCCGCGAAAGCCTCGCGCCCGTTCAGCGCAAGCCGCGACGGCTTCGTGATGGCCGAGGGAGCAGGATGCCTCATCCTCGAGGAACTTGAGCACGCCAAGGCGCGCGGCGCGAAGATATACGCCGAAATGGTGGGCGAAGGCGAGAGCGCCGACGCATACCACATCACGGCGTCGCACCCCGACGGACTCGGAGCCAAGCTCGTAATGCAGGCCGCCCTCGACGACGCCGGCCTGAAGCCTGAGGACATAGACTACATCAACGTACACGGCACGTCGACGCACGTAGGCGACATATCCGAGGCCAAGGCCATAAAGGACGTCTTCGGCGACGCAGCCTACAAGCTGAACATCAGCTCGACCAAGTCGATGACCGGCCACCTGCTCGGAGCGGCGGGAGCCGTAGAGGCAATGGTGAGCGTGCTGTCGGTAAAGAACGACATCATACCGCCCACCATCAACCACGACGACGCCGACAAGGACGAGGAGATAGACTACAACCTCAACTTCACGTTCAATAAGGCACAGAAGCGCACCGTGCGCGCCGCAATGAGCAACACTTTCGGCTTCGGCGGACACAACGCGTGCGTAATCTTCAAGAAATATGATGATTAACAACTTTATTGATAGGATGAAGCTCCCTTTCCGCAAGGAAAAGGAGCTTTATTATTCTCTGTACGCAATACTCGGATTCTACCCCCGCGACATCGAAGTCTACAAGCAGGCGCTGATGCACCGCAGCATGTCGAAGCGCAACGCCAAGGGCCGCCCCGTAAACAACGAGCGGCTCGAGTTCCTCGGCGACGCCATACTCGACGCCATCGTCGGCGACATCGTGTTCCGCCACTTCGAAGGCAAGCGCGAAGGCTTCCTCACCAGCACGCGCAGCAAGATTGTGCAGCGCGACACGCTCAACCGGCTGGCCCACGAGATAGGCGTTGGCAGGCTCATAAAGTCAAGCGGACACATGTCCTCCCATAACAGCTACATGGAAGGAAATGCGTTCGAGGCCCTCGTAGGGGCCATATACCTGGACCGCGGCTACGGCGCGTGCATGCGCTTCATGCAGAAACGCATACTATCGCAGCTGATAAACATCGACAAGGTGGCCTACAAGGAAGTGAACTTCAAGAGCAAGCTCATAGAGTGGTGCCAGAAGAACAAGGTGAAGCTCGACTTCCAGCTCGTAGAGCAGAAGCGCGGCGACGACAACAGCCCCATGTTCGTCTACAAGGCCATGATAGAGGGACTTGAGGGCGGACAGGGCGAAGGCTACTCGAAGAAGGAAAGCCAGCAGGCCGCCTCGAAGACCGCCCTGCAAAGCCTCAGGCGCAGGCCGCAGTTCATCGACGCCGTGTTCGCCGCCAAGACCGAGCGCACGAAGATGGAGGAAGAACCCGTAGAGACCGTGCCCGACGTTGAAGCCAAAGAAGACTTCATCATCGTGCAGCATGCCGAGGCAGCGCCCGTACAGGCCGTCGAAGCCGCCCCACGGCAGCCCGAAACCGACGACAAGGCCGGCGCGAAACCTTCAGCAACGGAGGAGATAGACGAGTTCGACCTGTCAGACATCAAGACGACGCCCGAGCGCATGTCGAAAGAGGACATCATAGCGGCCGCCGAAGCCGCCGCGTTCGGCGAAAAGTGATTACTTAAACGTAAGGCAGGCAAGGCTTGCAAGGCGGATATTGGGCCTTGCAAGCCTTGCCTGCCTTACGTTTTTTTCCTTACTCCTTCATACTTTTTACTATCCCGTAAAGCTCGCCGAAATCGTCGATTACGTATTCGGCGCGCTCGGCCTCGATGTCGGCGCGCGCGCCGTTGCCGTAGGTTACGCCCACGGCCCTGACGCCGGCGGCGTGGGCCATGCGTATGTCGAACACGGTGTCGCCAACGACTATCGCCTCTCCGGGGCGCAGGCCGTTGTCGCCGAGCGTCTTGAGCACCATGTCGGGGGCCGGCTTTGCGTGCTCTACGTCGCCCACGCTGAGTATGTACGGTATGTATCCGCCGAGCTTCATCTCGTCGACGAAGGCCGTGAGCGAGGGGCGCAGGCGGCTGCTGGCGATGGTTACGAGCAGTCCGGCGGCGTGCAGGCGGCGTATGGTGTCGACCACATGGGGGAACATGGGCACTGCCCCGGGCTTGTTGTTCACGGCGAAGATGCGCCGGTACTCGGCGGCGCAGAGGTCGCCCTCGGCGTCGCTCATGGGTATGAGGTCGGTGAAAGTCTGCTTCAGCGGCAGCCCTATCATGGCGGCGCACTCGTCGTCGGTGCGAGCCGGCAGTCCGAGTGAGGCTATCGTCTGCTGCATGGTGCGCACTATGAGGCTGCGCGTGTCGCCTATCGTGCCGTCGAAATCGAGGATGACGGCCTTAAGTTTATCGGTCATTCTTATTATTGTTTTTATTTATTGAATTTAAAGAAGTTAAAGAAGTTAGAGAATTTAAAGCCAAATGTCTTGTTGGTGTGTACAAGACATTCTTTCAGGGATTTTAAAGAATTTGGAGAAGTCATCACTCCGCTTACGCTCCGTTAGAAGTTAAAGCCAATAGTCTTGTACACACCAACAAGACATTTGGCTTTAAATTCTCTAAATTCTTTAACTTCTCTAAATTCTTTAAATTCTCCAACTTCCCCTAACTTCCAACATGCGCGGGGGCGGGCTTGGCCGCCTTCATCACTACGGCCACGGTGTTGAGCCGGAAGTATGGCAACGACATGTACATCAGTCCGCCGTAAGGATTGTCCGTGCCCCACGAGTTCTTGCACACCAACCACAGGCGGCCGCGGCCGTCGCGCGCCGTGCCTATGAGCGCCATGCAGTGGTCGTCGGTGACCTCGAAGCGCTCGAATGCGCGTTGGCGCGCGGCCTGCGTAACCTCGGGCGAGCCGCCGGCGAGACGGGCCGTGCCGTCGGCGAACGAGAATCCGCCGTTGTCGATGCCTCCCTCCCAGCATACGCTGCGGCCCGCGCGCAGGGCGGCGAGGGTGAGGGCCTCGAGCGTGTCTACGGGCACGTTGTAGAATCGGCGGCCGAGGCGGTTGGCCGGCACGTCGAGCCTTACGTCTTGGTAGAAGGGCAAGTGGGCGTAGCTGGTCATGGCCGTGTACTCTGAGGGGTCGCACACGCTGGCGGCGAACTGCCGTGGGGTGTACTCTACGCCGTAGAGCCACACTCGGCGCGGCACGGGGTTGACGGCCGAGTCGAGCACTCCGTCGACCCTGCCCCTCAGCCTTTCCATGCCGGCGCGCACGGCCACGGCCTGCGCGGCCACGGCCGCGAGCTTGCGGCAGAGGGCGTCGTAGTTGCACTCTGAGCGGTAGGCGTCGTAGGGCATCACGCCGTATCCGGCTATCGCGGCCAGCGCGTCGGCGGCGGTGCCGTCGGCCCTTACGGGCTCCGCCCCTTGCGTAAGATAGCTGCGCCCGGCCATGTCGGCCAGCATGGCGCGCGCCGTGAAGTGGGGCGAGAGGTTTACCGAGTCGCCCATCATCAGGCGGTCGCTCTCTATTACGGCCAGCATGGCGTAAAGCCAGCACAGGGGGCTGCGCCCCTGGTCCTTAACGGGCGTGGCCTTGTTGAGCGTCTCGACGGTGAAGGCCGCGGGGGCCGTCTCCTGCCTGCCGCACGAACAGGCCATGACGGCGGCCGCAAGCAGCACGATGAATGTCTTCATAGGCGCAAAGGTAATACAAAAAAGTGAAGAGTGAAGAGTGAAGAGTGAAGAATTAAGAATAAAAGAGGTAAGAATTAAGAACCAACGCAGGGCGTGTATTAAGAAACATGAAGCCGTAATCATCCTGAAAATGTAAGAAGTCGGCAGCATTCTGTCATTGCCTTAACGGCGATTTTCAATTCCGGGCCCAGACCCGGAATCCAGGAAATGCACTTTCGCCAATAACTTGGGTGAATACACTGGATTCCGGGTCTGGGCCCGGAATTGAAAATCGCCGTTAAGGCAATGACAGAATGCTGCCGACTTCTTACACTTTCAGGATGATTGCGGCTTCATGTTCCTTATGCCTGACCGACGCTAACCCATACACACGCGAGGCGTTTTTCCGCCACATTATGAGCCGATGCCGGCGGAGGCCGGCATCGGCTCCGCAACCTGCTGAGACTCAGGACGATTGGAAAAGGCGGCATTCCGCGCTGCGGAATGCCGCCTTTTAGGTTGCAAAACGCCGCCTTCCGCATCGCGGAAAGCGGCATACCGACAAATCAGATGACGCCTACGAAAAACGTGAATATGCACGCCGCCGCTATGAGCACGGCCAGCACGCTGAGCACCCACGTCATAACGTGGCCCATCTTGCGCCTGTTCTTCTGCGAACTGAAACTCTTGTGCTTGAACACTTCAGATTCGTCGGAACGGTCATAATTAACTTTCCCCATTGGTTGTTGTATTTTGTTGGTTTCAATATATACTTCAATCACAGGTTGTAGCGCGTTCTAAGGCGTTCAAATTGGTTCAAATGCAGGTTTGCTTGTTACAAAGGTATAATAAATTTTTCGGGGGGGGGGGGAGAAAAGCAAAATTTTGTTATCTTTGCTCCGATTTAATAAAAAACAACATTATGCTCAACCGATTGTTTACACTTTTGCTTACGTTTTTGATAATGGCGTCCTCGGCGGCGCAGTCGCCCAAGGACGAGATTGCGGCCGACGCGCGCCTGTCGGGCAGCAACCACTTGGCCTACCCCGGCCCGAGGCAGCAGCGGCTTACGCCCGCGCCCAAGGGCTACCGCCCGTTCTACATCAGCCACTACGGCCGCCACGGCTCGCGCTACCTGATAGGGCAAGACGAGTATGACGTGCCAGTAAGCATCCTGGCCCGCGCCGACAGCCTCGGCAAGCTGACGCCCCTCGGGCGCTCGGCGCTCGAGCGCGCCAGGATGCTCAGGGACGAGGCGGCCGGGCGCTTGGGCGAGCTCACGCCGCTCGGGGCCGAGCAGCACAGGCAGATAGCCCGCAGGATGTACGAAAGGTTTCCCGAGGTGTTCGCCGGCGGGGTTACCGTCGACGCGAAAAGCACCGTCGTGATACGCTGCATACTGTCGATGGAGAACGAGCTGCACGAGCTGCTCAGGCTCAACCCGAAGCTCGACGTAAGGCACGACGCCAGCCAGCACGACATGTACTACATGAACCTTAGCGACCCGGCCCTTAGCGCCAAGAAGGCCCCGAGGAGGGCGCGCGTGGCGTGGGACGAGTTCTGCGCGCGCCACGTAAGCCGCGCCGCGCTGATGGAGAGGCTGTTCAACGACGCCGGATACGTGAAGTACGAGGTCGACACGCTCGACTTGGCCGCGCGCCTGTTCAAATTAGCGTCAAACGCGCAAAGCTCGCCGCTGGGCGCCGAAACGCCGCTCTACGACATCTTCACGCCCGACGAGCTGTACGCCTTCTGGTTGGCCGACAACGCCTCGTGGTACATCGGCTACGGCGCATGCACGCTCAACGGCGGCACGCAGCCCTACTCGCAGCGCAACCTGCTGCGCAACATCATCAGCCAGGCCGACAGCTGCATAGCCCTCGAAAGGCCCGGGGCCACGCTGCGCTTCGGCCACGAAACGATGGTGCTGCCGCTCGTATGCCTGCTCGGGATAGACGGCTACGGGCTCGCCACCGGCGACCTTGAGAGCCTCGTAGGCAAGGGATGGGTGAATTACAGGATATTCCCAATGGGCGCCAACGTGCAGTTCGTGTTCTACCGCCGCGACAAGGACGACGCCGACGTGCTCGTAAAAGTGCTGCTCAACGAGAACGAGGCCACCTTGCCGCTGCCCTCCGACCTCGCCCCCTACTACCGCTGGAGCGACTTCAAGCGCTTCTATACGGACAAGCTCGACGCATATCACTCGCTGCGCGAGTTAGAAGTTATTACTCGCTCCGCTCGTTAGAAGTTAAAGAATTTAGAGAAGTTAGCACTCGCTCCGCTCGTTAGAAGTTAAAGCCGTATGCATTGTTAAATAGTAAATTGAATGTCCGCATTTAGCCGGATTACTTACTTCCTCTTTAAAGAAGTCGGCAGCATACCGTCTTTAAAGAAGTCGGCAGCATACCGTCTTTAAAGAAGTCGGCAGCATACCGTCATTCCGGGCCGGGACCCGGAATCCAGAAAACACCTATTTTTTAATAATGACGTGGTTGCATACACTGGATTCCGGGTCCCGGCCCGGAATGACGGTATGCTGCCGACTTCTTTTAAAATGGTATGCTGCCGACTCCTTAAAAGAGGAAGGATGTAATGTATGGGGCAAATGCGGACATTCAATTTATTATTTAACAATGCATACGGCTTTAACTTCTAACGAGCGGAGCGAGTGATAACTTCTCTAAATTCTTTAAATTCCCTATTCTTTAAATTCCCTATTCTTTAAATTCCCTATTCTCTAAATTCCCTATTCTCTAAATTCTCTAAATTCCCAAACTTCCCTAATTTCTCTAAATTCTTCTTCGAGTATTTTGCGCTTTCAAAGATAATCACTATCTTTGTAGCAGAATTTTAAGCAAATCACAATAAGGATTATTCCGTTGTGAAGACATTAGGGTTGCCCGTCGTCCTTTAACCGGCGGGCATTTTTTCGTTTTTATACGGGGATACAACGTTTTCAGCAAGACATGACAAAGGGAAACATCGACGACTTCGAGATAATGGCGCCCGTGGGCAGCCGCGAGAGCCTGCAGGCCGCCATCCAGGCCGGCGCCGGCTCGGTGTACTTCGGCGTGGGGCGGCTCAACATGAGGGCCCACTCGGCCAACACGTTCACCACCGACGACCTGCGCGACATCGCCTCAACGTGCGCCGCGCACGGCATAAAGACCTACCTGACGGTGAACACGATAATCTACGACGACGACATCGAGGACATGCACGCCATAGTAGGCGCGGCCAAGGAGGCCGGCATATCGGCCGTGATAGCCTCAGACATGGCCGTAATCACCTACTGCCGCAGCGTAGGCATGGAGGTGCACCTGTCAACGCAGCTCAACATATCGAACATCGAGGCGCTGGAGTTCTACGCCCGGTTCGCCGACGTGGCCGTGCTGGCCCGCGAGCTTACGATGGACCAGGTGGGGCGGATACACCGCGAGGTGGAGCGCCGCGGCGTATGCGGCCCCTCGGGGCGTCCGCTGAGGATAGAGATGTTCTGCCACGGCGCGCTGTGCATGGCCGTGAGCGGCAAGTGCTACCTTAGCCTCGACAACGCCGGGCGCTCGGCCAACCGGGGCGAGTGCATGCAGCTGTGCCGCAGGTCGTACACCGTGACCGACGACGAGACGGGCACGCAGCTCGAGATAGACAACAAGTACATAATGAGCCCGAAGGACCTGAAGACCGTGCGCTTCGTCGACCGCATGATGCAGGCCGGCGTGCGCGTGTTCAAGATAGAGGGCAGGGCCCGCGGGCCGGAGTACGTCTACACCGTGGTAAGATGCTACAAGGAGGCCATAGCCTCGGTGCTCGACGGCACGTTCACCGACGCAAAGAAGGACGAGTGGGACAAGCGCCTGGCCACCGTGTTCAACCGCGGCTTCTGGGACGGCTACTACCAGGGCCAGAGGCTCGGCGAGTGGAACAAGAACTACGGCTCGAACGCCACAGAGCGCAAGGTGTACGTGGGCCGCGGCGTGAAGTACTTCTCGCGGCTCGGCGTGGCCGAGTTCACCTGCGAGGCGTGCGAGTTCTCCGTAGGCGACAAGATGCTCGTGACCGGCCCCACGACGGGCGTGATGTACGTCACCGTCGGCGAGATACACGACGACACCCACGCCGTCGAGACGGCGCAGAAGGGCACGCGCGTGGCCTTCAAGGTGCCCGGCAAGGTAAGGCCGAGCGACAAGCTGTTTAAGATAATTAAATTAAGCAGACAAGCAGACGAGTGACAGGCAGGCAAGGAGATTAGCCTTGTAGCTTGTCAACTGATTATTTGCCGACTGACAAGACAAATCTCCTTGTCTGCTTGTCACTCGTCTGCTTGTATGCTAAAAAATAAGAACAATGACTATAAACGAAGCACAAGACGAAGTCATCGAAGAGTTCGCTGACTTCACCGACTGGATGGACAAGTACCAGTTGCTGATAGACCTCGGAAACGAGCAACAGCCGCTCGACGACAAGTATAAGACCGGTGACAACCTCATCGACGGCTGCCAAAGCCGCGTGTGGCTGCAGGCCGACTACCGCGACGGCCGCATCTACTTCACCGCCGAGAGCGACGCGCTAATCGTGAAGGGCATCATCGCCCTGCTCATCCGCGTGCTCAGCGGACACACGCCGCAGGAGATAATCGACGCCGACCTGTATTTCATCGACCGCATCGGCCTGAAGGAACACCTATCGCCCACGCGCTCGAACGGGCTGCTGGCCATGATCAAGCAAATAAGGATGTACGCCGTGGCGTTCAATTTAAAGTAAACAAGTTTTTCAGCAGACGAGTGACGAGCAGACAAGCAGACAAGGAGATTAGCCTTGTTGGCTTGTCTACTGATTGCTTGCCGGCTGACAAGGCAAATCTCCTTGTCTGCTCGTCTGCTGACTGCTCGTCTGCTAAAAAACTTGTCTGCTCGTCTGCTGACTGCTCGTCTGCTAATGATATGAGGAAACTACGTGTTACAGAGATGAACCGTCTGACCGTCGACGAGTTCAAGAGTTCGGATAAGATGCCGCTGACGGTCGTCTTGGACGACGTGCGGAGCATGTACAACGTCGGTTCGGTGTTGCGCTCGTGCGACGCCTTCCGCGTGGAGACCGTGTGGCTGTGCGGCATCACGGCCGTGCCGCCCCACCCCGAGATTCACAAGACGGCGCTCGGGGCCGAGGACAGCGTTGAGTGGCGCTACTTCGAGTCGGCCGCCGAAGCCGTGGCCGAGCTCAAGCGGCGCGGCGTAAGGGTGATGGCCGTGGAGCAGTGCGAGGGCAGCACGATGCTCGACGGGTTCCGCCCCGAGCAGGGCGCGGCCTACGCCGTCGTGTTGGGCAACGAGGTGAAAGGCGTAAGCCAGGAAGTGGTCGACGCCTGCGACGGCTGCCTCGAGATACCGCAGTACGGCACGAAGCACTCGCTCAACGTGTCGGTTACGGCCGGCATCGTTGTTTGGCACTTCTGCCATTTCTTAATGCATAATTCATAATGCATAATGCACAATAGGCTGCGCATTTCATAATGCATAATGCATAATTCATAATGCATAATAGGCTGCGCATGGTATGTTGGTGCGTTCAAACCCTTCATCCATGCGCAGCCTATTGTGCATTATGCATTATGAATTATGCATTAAGAATTATGAATTATATCGACGAGTATCGGTTTCATTCCGCCGACGAAGCATTCAACGGCGATAACCATTAGCAGCAGGCCCATGAGGCGCATCATTACGTTGTTGCCCGTCTCGCCGAGCACGCCGACGAGGCGCGTGGATGCGCGCAGTATGAAGTAAGTAAGGATGTAGATGAAGGCTATCGAGCCTATCAGGATGCACTTCATCGCCGGCGTGTGGGCGTCGCTCATCAGCACGATGGCGTTGGCAATGGCGCCCGGGCCGCAGAGCATGGGTATGCCCAAGGGGGTTATCGATATGTCGTCGACGTAGGTCTTTATCTCGTTCTCTTTCAGCTTGACGTGCGTGTAGCGGGCTTGGAGCATGTCGTAGCCGATCTTGAATATCACCACGCCGCCGGCTATGCGGAAACCGTTGGTGGATATGCCGAAGAACATGAAGATGAACTGGCCGGCGAAGGTGAACACGATGAGGATGAGGAAGGCCGTGATCGTGGCCCGCTTGACTATCGAGCGGCGCTGCCCCTCGCTCAGGCCCTGGGTCATGGTGAGGAACACGGGCATCGTGCCGAGCGGATTGGCAAGGGTGAAGATCGACGTCAGGCACAACAGTGCGTAAGGAAGTAATGTTTCCATAGTCTTGAATTTTTTTGCAAAAATACAAATAAAAGTGAAAAGCGGAAAAGTTAAGAGTTAAAAGTTAAAAGTGAAGAGTGAAGAATCCATTTGCTTAGAAACCTTTATGCAGCATTTGGATTCCTCACTCTTCACTTTTAACTCTTGACTTAACCGCAAATGGATTCTTCATTCTTCACTTTTAACCCTTAACTTAACCGCAAATGGATTCTTCACTCTTCACTTTTAACTTTTAACTCTTCCGTAGGGTTTTCCCCACCGATTTTAGGGCAATTCCTTTGGGTTTGTCGATAATTTTTCGTTCCTTTGCAGTCAGAATAACATTAAAAACGACATTTATCATGAAACGACTTATCTCACTCGCGCTGCTCGCCGTCGCGCTGATACTGCCGGCGTCGGCGCAAAACTACCGCTGCAGCAGATATTACAACCACGGCTCGGGCCGGCTCGACTACGGCTACGGAGGCGGCGGATGGTACGACGCCGGAGAGATGTACTACGGACTTAGGATAGGCCCGTCGTTCTCGAAGGTGAACTCAGACGACGCCGACCTCGACGGCGGCAACTGGCAGACTGGGCTCAACATCGCCGCGCTTATGGGCATACCGCTCACCAACGAGATGCCGCTGTTCATCGAGACCGGACTGGCCTACACCGAGAAGGGCGGCAAGAAGAAGGTGACGAGCTTCAACGGCGAAAGGAAGAAGATGACCTACGACCTGAACTACCTCGAAGTGCCCATCGTGCTGAAATACATCTTCAACATCGACGACCACTTCAGCATACACCCCTACTTCGGCGGATACTTAGCGTGCGGCGTAGGCGGCAAGGTGAAGAACTACGAGGAGCGCAAGGCGTTCAGCTCGTTCTCCGACGAGGCGTTCCAGAGGTTCGACGGCGGACTGCGCTTCGGATGCGGCGCCGGCTACGACATATTCTACCTCGAACTGGCCTTCGACCTCGGACTGTCGAACATCTGCCACGACATGTTCGACACGTCGCGCAACCGCAGCCTCACGCTCAACTTCGGAGTGAACTTTTGACAATGCACAATTCATAATGCATAATTCTTTCAATGCATAATTCATAATGCATAATGCACAATAGGCTGCGCGTTCATTAATGCATAATTCATAATGCACAATAGGCTGCGCATGGATGAAGTATTTTAAACATACCAACATTCCGTGCGCAGCCTATTGTGCATTATGCATTATGAATTATGCATTAAAAGAATTATGCATTATGAATTAAGGGATGAATCCGAGGCGTTGATGTATCCGCGGGCCACGGCCTTCACCATCAGGTCGGCTATGTTGCGCGCGCCGAGCTTGGCGAAGAGGCGCTTGCGGTGGGTCTCTACGGTGTTTTCCGAGATGAACAGCATCGAGGCAATCTCTTTCGACGTATATCCGCGGGCGAGCGCCTTGAGGATGTCTATCTCGCGTTCAGACGGGTGCTCGATGCGCTGGTGGTAGCTCGACAGTTTCTTCTTAAGCCCCGGGCAGAAGTATTGCTCGCCGTTGGCTACGGCCGTGATGGCGTCGACCATCTGCATGAAGTCGGTCGACTTGAACATTATCGCGTTCACGCCCTTGTCGAGCATGCGCCTCAGCAGCCAAATCTCCTCGTGTATGGTGTTGACTATTATCTTGGCGCCGGCATGCGCCTGGCGGATGATGTCGATAAGCTCGAAGCCGTCGATGTCGGGCATGCCGATGTCGACGATATACACGTCGAAATGCTTGCAGGGCAGCACGTTGACAAGGTCGGCGGCGTGCAGGAAAGTCTCCACTCCCTCTACGCCGCACCCCCTCATCAGGCTCTTGAACCCTTCGAGTATGAGTGCATGGTCGTCGACTACCGCAACCGACAGACTTTGTAACAAATATTTTTGCGCCTCGTTCACAGGGGCAAAATTATACCATACATTCATAATAGCAATAACGGAAATCCGTGGTTTTTTATTAATGCATAATTCTTTCAATGCACAATTCTTTCAATGCATAATTCTTTCAATGCATAATTCATAATGCATAATGCACAATAGGCTGCGCAGTGCCGGCGGCTATTTAATACGGGCTATCTAATACGTGAGTTCGGTATAAGGATTATTTCGTGTTGTATTGGCTTTAAGAAGTCTGTGGCATTCTGTCATTCCGGGCCGGGACCCGGAATCCTGTGTATGCAACCAAATTGTTGACGAAAGTGTGTTTCCTGGATTCCGGGTCCCGGCCCGGAATGACGGAATGCCACCGACTTCTTACGCTTTAAAATGATTTCATTTTCTTATTTCTTATACCGAACTCACGTATCTAATAATAGAATAGGTGGGCATGAAACCTTCATGGCGCAGCCCGATTATGCATTGTGCATTATGAATTATGCATTAATTGTGCATTGAAAAAATGAATTTCACGATGTTCTTACCGTCGGCGCGCTCGAAGGCCAGCTTGCCGCCTACCGAGTCGGCACGCTGCTTCATGGTGCGCCTGCCGATGCCGGCGCCCGGCTTGCCGCCGGCGTTGCCGTCGTCGGCCACGGCGAGCGTAAGCACTCCGCCGTCGAGGCCCAGCGCAACGCTTACCCTGCCGGCGCCCGAGTGCTTCAAGGCGTTGGCCAGCGCCTCTTGCGTTATGCGGTAAAGCTCGAGGGCCACGGCGTCGGCCACGCCGCCCCAGTCGGCGTCAGCCGGCTCGGCCGCGAACGTTATGTCGCATCCCGACGCCTCGGCCGTGCGCGCTACGTAGTCTTCAAGCACGAGGCTTATGTCGGCATAGCTGAACTCGGGCGGCATCAACTCGTGCGAAATCCTACGAGCACGCTCGCGGCACTCCCTCAACATGCTTACGGTTTTTTCAGCAGACGAGTCGACTTGCTTTTCAGCAGACGAGTCGACAAGCAGACCAGCAGACGAGCAGACTTGCTTTTCAGCAGACGAGTCGACAAGCAGACCAGCAGACGAGGAGACTTGCTTTTCAGCAGACGAGTCGACAAGCAGACCAGCAGACGAGGAGATTTGCCCTGTCTGCTTGTCTGCTAATAGCTCGTCTGCTAATGGCTCGTCTGCTTGTCTGCTCGTCTGCTTGTCTGCTGATAACTTGTCTGCTAATGGCTTGTCTGCTCGTCTGCTCGTCTGCTTGTCTGCTGATAACTTGTCTGCTAATGGCTTGTCTGCTGATAACTTGTCTGCTGATAACTTGTCTGCTAATGGCTTGTCTGCTTGTCTGCTGATAACTTGTCTGCTGATAACTTGTCTGCTTAAAACCAATTCGACGGTGTATAGGTCGTTGCAAACGCCGTCGTGCAGCTCCTTGGCCAGCCTGAGGCGCTCGCTCTCAAGGCCCTCCACGTAGCGCTGCGTAAGGCGGCGGTCGGTGTCGGCCTTAAGCCGGGCGAACTCGGCCTCGCGCTCGCGAGCCTTGCGCCGCTGCGCCTGCACGTACATCGAGACGAGCACTACGCATACGAGCATCACCAAGGCGGCGAAGGCCAGGTACATGCGCGTCCGCGCCAGGTCGGCCTCGCTGCGCGCCAGGGCGAGCTCCTTCTCCTTGGCTTGGTATTTAACGTCGAGCTCGCGCATGCTCTCGGCCTTGTCAGCCTCGAACAGGCTGTCCTTCAGCGCCGCCGCCTTGCCGAGGCACTCGTAAGCCTTGCGCCACTCGCCCAGCCCGGCCCAGGCGTCGTGCATGTTGTTGTAACAGTCGTAAACCACGAAAGGCATGCCGTCGACGCCCTTCGTCGACAGTATCTTGTCAAACAGCGCTATGGCCTGGCGCCACCGCCCGTGGTTCATCTCCAGGCTGCACATTATCTGGTAGTAAGCAACCAACGCCATCGTGTCGCCCACCTTGCCCTCAAGCTCACGGCAGCGCCCGCGCCACAGGGCCTCGGCTTCGCCGCCGCCCGAGCGGTCGGCCACGGCCACCATGTAGGCCGCCGCGCTCAGCGCCGAGGCGTGATCGCCCCCGGCTACGGCCGTAGAGTATGCCTCAGACAGCATGGCCGAGGCCGCCGCGTTGTCGCCGCACATCAGCATTATGAGCCCGTCTTGCGCCAGCAGCTGCGCCTTGAAAGCCTTGTCGGAGCAGCGCCCGGCCCACTCGGCCGCCAGCCGGGCGTAATACGCCGCCTCCTTCTTGTGCTGCAAGTCTACGTGCAGCGTGGCCAAGTTGAGGTAAAGCCCGGCGGCCTCCTGCCGCCCCTGCTCGCCGGCGCGCCGGCGGTAACCCTCGGTGGTGCACATGGCCAGGGCCTCGCCGTAGCGCGCGAGCGCCTCGTCGAGCCTGCCCATCGTGCGCAGGTAAACGCCCATCGACGAGTAAAGCCCTACCAGCGCCACCGTGTCGCGCCCTCTTAGCGCCGCCTCTGCGGCCTCGGCCGCAACGGTCAGCGCCGAGTCGTTCTTGCCCTCGGAGTGCAACGCGTCGGCCCTCCGCCTAAGCCCGTCGACGTCGGCGGCGCAATACGCCGCCACGGCCGACAACACTAAAAACACTGTAACGAAAATCCTTCTAAACGTCATAGCTGCAGGTAATTAAGGTTATCTGCTGACAAAGATAAGCAAAACACGGCAAAACGCAAAACAAAAAACAAAAACAAAATATGAATATCCGCAATGAATATCCGCATTTGCCCAATGCCTTCACCATCTTGAAAGAAGTCGTCAGCATACTGTCATTCCGGGCCGGGACCCGGAATCCAGTTTATACACTCAGGTTGTTATGAATGGGTGATTTCTGGATTCCGGGTCCCGGCCCGGAATGACAGTATGCTGACGACTTCTTTCAAGATGGTGAAGACATTGGGCAAATGCGGATATTCATAAAGCAAAACACGGCAAAACGCAAAACAAAACACGGCAAAACGCAGCCCGAAACACGGCCTTCAGCCGGCCAAGAAGCCGCCTTTGGCCGTCAGGGCCGCCAGCGGGCTAAAGGCGGCTTCTTTTCCGCCGTGCGCCCTCGGGCGGCTTAAGGGCGCGCCGCAGGGCCGCCGGAAGGGCAAAAACCGTGAAAAACGGCCGCGCGTTGTCACTTTTTCCGATATTTTATATATTTTTGCAATCGTAACCACGGCTGCCAAGCCATGCGTAGGAAACATACACTTAACAATGCCGCCCTCTGCAAGCACTATGAAAATAAGATTCATAACCAACCGTTACGTGCGCAGGGCATGCCTGCTTGCAGTCATGTCGGCCTGCGCCACGGCGGCTCTGCCGTCGGCCCCGGGGCCCGACGGCCTGCTCGGCGAGCTCGACCGCACGCTTGCCGACAGCCGCAAGTACGTAGCCGGGCGCCAGTCGGTGCTCGACTCGCTGAAGGCCGTCATCGCCCGCACGTCCGACGACGCCGGGCGCTACCGCCTTACGGGCAAGCTGCGCGAGATGTACGTCCCGTTCAACCTCGACACCGCCCTCCACCTCGCCAACATGAAAATGGCCGCGGCGGAGCGCCTCGGCAACCGCCGCTACATGCTCGACGCGCAGATGAACATAGCCGAGGCCACCGGGGCGCAAGGCATGTACAAGGAGGCGCTCGAATACATGGAGGGCGTCGACAAGGGCAAGCTCGACATCTACCAGATAGAATACTACTACCACGTATACCGCCTGATATACGGCCTCATGGCCGACAACTGCGCCAACGAGGCCGCCAAGCGCAAGTACGCGGCGCGCACCGACGCCTACCGCGACTCGCTCTTAGTGGTAAACCCGCCGGGGTCGTTCAACCACGTAATAGTGCAAGCCGACAAGGACAACGCCATGAGGCGCTACGACGTGGCCATAAGCAACCTCAACAAGGCTTACCGCCACTTCACCGCCACGCACGACCGCGCCCTCATCCACTACTCGCTCGCAATGGCATACGGGGGCAAGGGCGACAGGGAGAACGAGAAGAAGCACCTCGCCCTGTCGGCCATCGGCGACCTGAAGTCGGGCATACGCGAATACACGTCGCTGCGCAAGCTCGCCGTGCTGCTTTACAAGGAGGGCGACATCGACCGCGCCTACGCCTACATGACGCGCTGCATGGACGACGCCGCGGCCTGCAACTCGATATGGCGCATATACGAAGTGCAGAAGGCCTTCGCCATAATCAACAAGGCTTACCACGCCAAGCTCGACCGCCAGCGCCGCGTCATAATGTGCTCGCTCGTGTCGATAATCCTGCTCTCTCTGTTCCTCGTGGCCGCCGTGCTGCTGATAAAGAAGCAGGTGCGCCGGGCAACGGCCGCCAGGCTCGAGGCGCAGAGGGCCAACGCCAGCCTGAAGGAGCTCAACGCCGAGCTGTCGGAAAGCTCGCGCATCAAGGAGGAATACATAGCCCACTACATCGACCGCTGCTCGCTCTACATCGAGAAGATGGACAACTACCGCAAGCACCTGCAGAAGATAGCCGCCAAGGGCGGGGCGAAGGAGCTTTACGGCGAGCTGCGCTCCACCGAGACCATCGACGCCGAGCTTAAGGAGTTTTACGCGCACTTCGACGACTCGTTCCTCAAGCTCTTCCCGACGTTCGTCGAAGACTTCAACGCCCTGCTGCGCCCCGAAGCCCGCGTACACCTGAAACCGGGCGAGAAGCTCAACACCGAGCTGCGCATCTTCGCGCTCGTGCGCCTCGGCATCGCCAGCTCTACTAAGATAGCCAGCTTCCTGCGCTACTCGGTAACGACGATATACAACTACCGCGTGAAGCTGCGCAACGGCGCCGAGGGCGACCGCGACAAGTTCGACGAGGCCGTAATGAGGATAGGAAGAACCGATCCCGGCGTAAGGTAACACCACCGCAACGTTTCAAAAGCACTACTTTTTTGCTTTTGAAACGTTTTTGTAACATACTGTTTTACAAGTGTTTACGTAAAACACGCACCTACTGCGGCCTACTTTTTCCCTAAAATACGTAACGGGCGTACCGCTTAAATACTTAATTTTGCACCGCAGCCTAAGCAAAGGCCGCGAGTGGACAGCCGCGGCACGCAATGCGCCGCCGCACGCGCAACCTGACCTGACAAGACCGGAAACTTTACCTATAAAAACATAAAAAACGATGAAAACAGATTACCTTAAACGCATGAGGGCACTCGCCGCATGCCTGGCGCTGGCCTCGCTGCCTGCGGCGGCCGACACGGTGAAGTCGCCCGACGGCAACGTCAGCGTAGAGTTCAGGGTTGACAACGGTGTTCCAGTTTACAATGTTACCTACAAGGGCCGCCCCGCCGTCAAGGACAGCCGCCTCGGCCTTGAGCTGAAAGACGGCAACAACCTTACCGACGGCTTCGAGCTTGCCGGCACGTCGACTGCCGCTTTCGACGAGACGTGGCGCCCGGTGTGGGGCGAAGTGAGCCAAATCCGCAACCATTACAACGAGTACGTGGCCGAGTTGCGCCAGACCTCGACCGACCGTAAGATGAACATCCGCTTCCGCGTGTACGACGACGGCGTAGGCTTCCGTTACGAATTCCCCCAGCAGAAGAACCTTGTCTACTTCGTAATCAAGGAAGAGCGCACCGAGTTTGCCATGACGGGCGACCACACGGCGTGGTGGATACCGGGCGACTACGACACCCAGGAGTACGACTACACCGAGTCGCGCCTGTCAGAGATACCGTCGCTATTCGACGCGGCGGTGAGCTACAACGCCTCGCAGACCACATTCTCGAAGACCGGCGTGCAGACGTCGCTGCAGATGAAGACCGACGACGGCCTGTACATCAACATCCACGAGGCCGCCCTGATAGACTATTCGTGCATGCACCTCGACCTCGACGTGCCGACGCTCACCTTCAAGTCGTGGCTCACGCCCGACGCCAAGGGCGACAAGGGCAACATGCAGACACCGTGCAACTCGCCCTGGCGCACCATAGAAGTGACCGACGACGCGCGCCGCATGCTCGCCTCGAAGCTGACGCTCAACCTCAACGAGCCGTGCAAGATAGAGGACACGTCGTGGATACGCCCCGTGAAGTACATGGGCGTATGGTGGGAGATGATAACCGGCAAGAGCTCGTGGTCGTACACAAACGAGCTGCCATCGGTGAAGCTCGACAGCATCGACTACTCCAAGATGAAGCCCAACGGCACGCACGGGGCCAACAACGCCAACGTGCGCCGCTACATCGACTTCGCCTCGAAGCACGGCTTCGACCAGCTGCTCATCGAGGGATGGAACGTAGGCTGGGAAGACTGGTTCGGCCACGAGAAGGACTACGTGTTCGACTTCGTTACGCCCTACCCCGACTTCGACATCAAGGCGCTCAACGACTACGCCCACTCCAAGGGCATGAAGCTGATGATGCACCACGAGACCTCGAGCTCGTCGCGCAACTACGAGCGGCACATGGAGGCCGCCTACCGGCTTATGAACAAGTATGGCTACGATGCCGTGAAGAGCGGATACGTGGGCAACATACTGCCGAGGGGCGAGCACCACTACGGCCAGTGGATGAACAACCACTACCT